>NZ_JBFAHO010000003.1:0-564518 GCF_040654215.1 Nonomuraea sp. NPDC050733
CGGCGGAGGCGTTGCGCGAGGCTGCCAACAGATGTCCTTCCGAGGGCTCGCGGCGGACTGACTACACGCACGCCAGACAACCTCGCAACGTGAGCAAGCGGAGCGGGTCGTCAAAGGGCAGCGCAAAGGGGCAGTGTAGCCGAACGGCACACGCCTGTCCACTTTGCTCTCGCTGCATGCTTCACGTTGGTCGCAGCATCGCCCGTTCGAGCGAAAACGTCAAGCCCACAAGCCGGACTTTCCGCCGACCCAGGGCCCGGACGCTGGGTTTTCTCCCCTGCGTGATCGGACGCCAACCGTCAGGCCCAAGACGATACCCGCGAACGGGGACGGTTAACGCTCCGTCACGCCGAGGGACGAACCCATGCCGGCGACCGGTGTGGTCGTGAAGGAGGTACCCCGTCCTTGACCTTCGCCAAACCTCTTTTTTGGTAACAATTGACGGTCCCGCCGCGCCCAGACCGCTCAGGCCGTCCCGATCAGCGTGGACAGGTCCGCCGCCAACCACCCTGCGTCACCGCGGACCATGACCAGCCTGACCCTGTTCTGGCTGATCTGCCGCTGAGGGGCCGCCTCCCCCGGAACCTCCCTGACGGTACCGGTGTTCACGAACAAGAGCACCTCGACCCGCCCGGGCTCGGCCCGTTCGACTCCGGCCGCGGCCACGGAGGCCGTCTGCACGGTCTTCTGCGCCTTCGCCTTGCCGGTCAGGGACCTGGCCAGCTCGCCGTAGTAGCCGGCCAGCGCGCCGGTGGTGCGCGTCCTGGCCCGCGCCAGGTCACGCTCGACCGTGCGGTAGTCGTACGACATCAGCTCAGGGGCGGCCGTACGGGCCGCCGCCACGGCCTCAACGGCGTCCGCGTCGGCGTCGTGAAGGGCCCGCAGGTCGGCCCACATCACGCCGACGACCGCGCCCAGCACGAGCACGGCGACGGCCAGCACAGCGGCCATGACGACCCTCACACCCGCCTCCTTCACGCCTGTACGGCCTTCGGCGCCCGTCCGCGTCTCACACCCGTCCGGGACCTCACACCTGTACGGCACTCACACCTGTACGGCCTTCGACACGAGCCAGACCCCGCCGACCTTGGTGAGATCCATCGACCACCGGTAGAACCGGTCCTGGGGCGGCGTCTTCGACCCCTCCCAGCGGATGTCCACGTCGGCCACCACCAGCACCTTCGCCGCCGAGCCGGTCAGCGACACCAGCCCGGTGGCCCGCAGCACGCCGTCCTGCACCACCTTGTTGGCGACCGTGGTGCTCTTGAGCCGTCCCAGATTCGCCTCGTACTCCTCGCGCGCCGCCCCGGTCGAGGTGTCCAGGATGCGCCGCGCGTCCGCGTCCACGGTCTTGTAGTGGAGCGACAGCAGGCTCACCGCGTGCGCGCCCGCGGCGTCGAGCGCGGCTCTCCGCTCGTCGGCCCTGGCCTGCGCGTCCCGCTCCTGCGCGCCGATCCACAGACCCGCGACGGCCAGGAGGACGAGCAGCCCGGACAGCACGAGGATCAGCGGGCGGCCGAGCCGGAGAGAGAGATTCGTCACGTCCGCTCGCCCCTTTCGCCGGTCGCCGGATCATAACGCGGAGGTCACCGCGGCAGGACGGCAATCGGCCGGACAGGCACGAGACGGTATGGATCGGTCAGTGAGCCTCAGGGGCGGCGAGGGCACGCAGCGCGGGACGGAGGGCGGCGACGATCTCCTCGCGGGACGCCTCGCGCAGCTCCTCCAACTCCAGAAGCTGATGGCCCACGGTCAGCCCCAGCATGATCGTCGTCATCAGCGCCGCCCGCAGCCGGGCGTCCTCTCCGGGCAGCGACGCGCTCACCTGCTCGACCTGCCGGCTCAGCGACTCGCGAGCCGTCGTGGCGGCCTCCGGGTGCGTGAGCATCGACCGGAGCATCGCCAGCGAGGCGGGCGGCAGGCTCATCTTCACGCCCAGGGTGCCGAGCAGGTGCTCGACGGCCTCGTCGGGGCCCGTCGCCGGCTCGGTGGGGCGGGCCACGCGCACGGCCTCGCCGAAGAGCCGCTGCTTGTTGCCGAAGTACTGCATGACCAGCGCGGGATCGACCTCGGCGGCCCCCGCCACGGCGCGGATCGTGGTGCGCTCGAAGCCGCGCTCGGCGAACAGCTCGCGTGCCGCGTCGAGGATGCGCCGCTCGGTCCTGCGGCGGCGCTCGGCGCGCGTGAGCGCTGGCTCGGTCACGGCTCCGACTCTACACGCGTTGACCCACTCTGCCTTTTCGCTCTACGCTCGTTGAGCCAACGTCCGCCGAGGGAATGGGATATGCCTGTGTCCACCGAAGAGCCTGTGTCCACCGAAGAGCCTCTCGTCGCCGAAGAGGTCGTCGCCGCCTACCACCGGGCCATGCTGCGCAAGTCCGCCGACGAGCTCGCCGATCTGTACGCCGAGGACGGCCTGCACGAGTTCCCGTTCGGTGGCCTGCCGCCGCTCAGGGGGCGGGAGGAGGTCCGCGCCGGCTACCGCGCCACCTGGTCCACGACGCCCGCCGAGGTCGAACGGGTCCGCACCGTGGCGCTCCACCCCGGGGCCGACGCCGAGGTCGTCGTGGTGGAGCAGGAGACCGACGTGACGGTCAACGGCCGGCCGATCACCGTCCCCGGCCTGCTGGTGCTGCGGATCAGGGGCGGGCTGATCGTCCACACCCGTGACTACATGGACACCGGCGCCATCGGCGGCGTACGCGCCGCCGCCGTGTGATCCGGGAGGGCGGCACGCCCGGGCGGACGGTCAGCACGTCAGCCGGGTCAGCGGATCAGCCCGTCGTCAGGTCGAAGACCGTCACCCCGCTCACTGTGGTGGCCGTGAACGTCTCCTGGACCCAGGTCGCGATCCGGGCCGCGTCGTCGCTCCCCCCGCCGCCCGAGGGGGCCGCGCGGCCGCTCATCCCCATGCCCGAGCCTACGAAGTAGTGGATCTTCTTCTCGGCGACGAACTGCTTGAAGCGGGCGAGCGTCGGTGCGGGGTCCGTGCCGTTGAACCCGCCCACCGCCATCACCGGCAGGCCGGTCGCGAGCTGGTACCCGGCGGCGTTGTTCGAGCCCACGGTCGCGGCGGCCCACGTGTAGGAGGCGGCCCCGCTCTTGAGCAGCGTGGTCAGCTCGGCCGACGGGGCGGCCGCGTCGAGCAGCCCGCCCATGCCGCCGGCCCGGCCGCGCATGCCGCCCCCCATGCCGTCGCGACCCATGCCCTGCGGCGCTCCCCCGGGCCGGCCCGGCCCCGGCTGGGCGCCCATGCGGCCCATGCCCGGCGCCCCGCCGCCCCGGAACGCGCCCGGACCGAACCCGCCGGTGGACGGACCGGCCGTCGGGATGGCTCCGGTGTGCGGGGAGGCCGCGGTGTCCACCGCGTAGGCGGCCGGCCCGGCCAAGGACACCGCGATCGCCCCTGCGACGACCGCGCCCCACCATCGCGGCATCCGCCGCCGTACGGGCTCCAGGACCTCCGGGGCCGGGGCCGGAGCCTCGGGCCGGGCGGTGAAGCGGCTGCCCGCCAGTAGAGCCGCTGCGAGCCCCAGCCCGGCCACCAGCACCACGGGCCCCAGCCACGGGTTCCAGTCCTCGTCACGTGTCAGCAGCACGTACGACCACAGCGCCAGCGCCACCGTGTAGTACGCGTGGAAGATCCCCTGCATGAGGCTGAAGACCAGCCCCGTGACCGCCAGCCATCCGCCCCACACGCCGAACTGGGCGCGGGCCGGATCGGTGCGAGACGCTCCCCGCGTCAGCCACAGCGCGGCCGCCAGCAGGATCAGCGCGGCGGGTAGCAGCCACGAGATCTGGCCCCCGGCCTCCGTGTCGAACAGCCGCAACGGCCCCGCCTCCTGGTTGAGGTTGCCGAGGCCGCCGTAGTCGGCGCCGTTCAGCCGCCCGATGCCGTTGTAGCCGAGGGCCAGCTCCAGCACGCTGTTGGTCTGCGAGCCGCCGATGTACGGCCGCTCCGACGCCGGCACCAGGGCCACGGCCAGCAGCCACCACCCGGCCGACACCACCATGGCCACCCCGGCCAGCGCGAGCTGCCGCATCCGCCGCCACACCCCCGTGGGCGCCGTCATCACGTACACCAGCGCGAACCCCGGCAGCACCAGGAACGCCTGCAACATCTTGGCCAGGAACGCGAACCCCAGGCACACCCCCGCCAGCACCAGCCAGCGGGTGACGGCCCGCTCCTGCGCCCGCACCACGCAGTACGCCGCGAGCGTCAGCAGCAGCACCAGGAGCGCGTCCGGGTTGTTGAACCGGAACATCAGCACCGCCACCGGCGTCAGCGCCATCACGGCCCCCGCCAGCAGCCCCGCCCAGACGGGGAAGCGCCGCCGCACCGTGGCGTACACCACCGCGACGGTCGCCACCCCCATGAGCGCCTGCGGTACGAGGATGCTCCACGAGTTCAGCCCGAAGAGCCGCGCGCTGAGCTCCATCGGCCACAGCGACGCGGGCGTCTTGTCCACGGTGATCGCGTTGGCGGCGTCGGAGGAGCCGAAGAAGAACGCCTTCCAGCTCTGGCTGGCGGCCTGGACGGCGGCCGAGTAGAACGAGTTCGCCCAGCCGGAGGAGCCGAGCCCCCAGAGGTAGAGCGCGGCGGTGGCGGCGAGCAGCCCGGCCGGCGCCCATCGCGTGCCGGCATGCGTAGTGGTCACCCTCGCAGGCTAGGAACGGCCCCTCGGCCGGCGATGAGACGAGCATGAGAATCTCGTTAGTGCCCGGGGTCGCCTTGTCGCGCCGGGTCCGGACACGCAGAAGGGGCGGCACACCCGGCACCAGGGTGTGGCCGCCCCTTCTGGACGAACGACCTCCGCGAGACGCCCCGAGGGCGCCCGGAGAGGGGTGTTACTTGACGGTGACGGTGGCGCCGGCGCCCTCGAGGGCAGCCTTGGCCTTCTCCGCCTGCTCCTTGTTGACCTTGCCGTCGAAGACCGGCTTGGGAGCGCCGTCCACCAGGTCCTTGGCCTCCTTCAGGCCGAGGGACGTGAGGGCGCGGATCTCCTTGATGACCTGGATCTTCTTGTCGCCGGCGGCCTCGAGGATGACGTCGAACTCGTCCTGCTCCTCGACCTCGGCGGCGGCGGCACCGCCACCGGCCGGAGCGGCGGCGGCGACGGCCACGGGGGCGGCGGCCTTGACGTCGAAGACGTCCTCGAACTGCTTCACGAACTCGGAGAGCTCGAGGAGGGTCATCTCCTTGAACGCGTCGAGCAGCTCGTCGGTGCTGAGCTTCGCCATGATGGTTTCCTCCGTATGAGACTTGCGAAATTTAGGAACGGGACCGCGGGTGGTGCGGCAATCCCCGAGTTACTCGCCCGCCTCTTCGCGCTTCGCGCGAAGGGCTTCGGCCAGCTGAGCCATGTTGGTGGGCAGCGCGGCGAACATCGCGGCAGCAGCACTCTGCTTCGCCTTGATCGCGCCGGCAAGCTTCGCGAGGAGAACCTCGCGGGACTCGAGGTCGGCGAGCTTGGTGATCTCAGCGGCGTCGAGGGCCTTGCCCTCGAGAACGCCACCCTTGATCACCAGAAGGGGATTGGCCTTGGCGAAGTCACGCAGACCCTTGGCCGCCTCGACGACGTCGCCCTTGACGAAGGCGACGGCGGTCGGGCCGATCAGCAGGTCGTCCAGACCCGTCACGCCGGCCTCGTTGGCCGCGATCTTGGTCAGGGTGTTCTTCGCCACGGCGAACTTCGCATTCTCACCAAGAGCAACGCGCAGCTGCTTGAGCTGGGCGACGGTGAGACCGCGGTACTCGGTCAGAACGGCGGCAGCGCTGCCTTCGAACTCGTTCTTGAGCTCGGCAACCGCTGTCGCCTTATCCGCCCTCGCCATGGGCCTCCTTCCAGATGTGCCACCGGTGAAGGCACCCCAGAAAAGAGAACAGCCCCGGGCGCAGGGGCGCACACGGGGCTCACACATGGATAACCATGCGGGAAACTCGCATCACACCTGCGCGGGCCGTCCGCTTGAGCGGATCCTTCGGTCGTCAGGTCTTGAGGCACCTGACGACGACCGGCGGTCTTCGGCAACGACCAGAGTACGTGCTGGTCGCCGAGTTTCCAAATCGCTCTCTGGAACCGTCGCTCAGTTGGTGGTGGGCTTGGGCATCTCGCCGACCTGGTCGGCGGGCGGCGCGTCGATGTTCACGGGCTCGTTGAAGCCCTTGAAGAGCAGCGTCGCGTCGAGCGTGGTGTCCTGCTCCTTGCCGTTCAGCGCGAGCTTGCGCGGCAGGCCGTCGGAGCCGACCCAGACGTCGAACTTGACGTCCTTGAGCTCCGCCAGGCCCCTGCGGGCCTGCTCCTGCTCGTCGGCGGGCAGCTGCTTGACGGCCACGTCCGTCGGGAACGTGCCGCTGTAGTGGGTGGCGTCCGTGCCGTCCACGGTCTCCGTGCCGACGGACTTCACGTCCTGGGACGTGGTGACCATCTTGGTGACGTTGGCCAGGTCGAACTGCTGGATCTGGCCGAGCGTCTGCTTGACCTGGTCGGAGCCGCCGATGTCGTTGAGCGAGACCTTGATCCACGGCTTGGTGGCGCCGACGAGCTCCTTCAGCGCCTCGACCTTGACGTAGACGGTGTCGCCCTGGAGCACGGCCCGCACCCCGCCGGGGAGCCCGCGCTCGCCCAGGTCGACGGTGTCGAGGGTGAGGTCCACGGCGAGCTGCGGCTTGCTCTGGTAGAGCATCCGCCCCTGCACCTTGCCCTTGTCCTCAGGACTCGACACGTCGACGACGGCGTCGACGGTGTAGCTGGTGACCTCCGCGGTCTTCTGCGCGGCCTGCGCCAGCACTTCGGAGGCGGCCAGGTTCACCTGGATGGGCTGTGCGTTCGAGCCGCAACCGGTGAGCGTGACCGCCACTAAGGCGGCGCCCGCCGCGGTAGTGGCGAGAGAGATCCTGCGCTTCAGCATGTTTTGACCCTACGTGTCAGTAGCCGGAATTGCCGACTTCCCCGGAGATCTCGGGGAAAACCCAGGGTCGTCCCGGACGGGTCCTTTGCCGCCGGCCTCTCCGCACAACGCGAACGGCCCCCGCCCGGTGGGGGCGGGGGCCGTTCGGTGTGCGCTTGTGCCGGCGAGCGCCCGAGGCGCTGACGTCACACGTCCCGGAGTGCCTCGGAGACGCGCGGAACGTCACGCGCCTCGGAGTGCCTCACAGGCGCCCAGGACGTCACGCGTCCCGGGGTGAGCCGGAGGCGCGGAGGTCGTCGCCTACGCGTCGAGCTCGGCCGTGAGGCCGCGCGTGGCGTTGGGGTCGACCGGGACGCCGGGGCCCATGGTGGTCGAGAAGGTGACCTTCTTGACGTAGCGGCCCTTGGCGGCCGACGGCTTGAGCCGGAGCACCTCGTCGAGCGCGGCGGCGTAGTTCTCGATGAGCTTGCGCTCGTCGAACGACGTCTTGCCGATGATGAAGTGCAGGTTGGCCTGCCGGTCGGTGCGGAACTCGATCTTGCCGCCCTTGATCTCCGTCACGGCCTTGGCGACGTCGGGCGTCACCGTGCCGGTCTTGGGGTTGGGCATGAGACCACGCGGGCCGAGGACGCGGCCCAGACGGCCGACCTTGCCCATGAGGTCCGGGGTGGCGACCACGGCGTCGAACTCGTTGAGCCGGTTGCCCTTGGCGATCTCGTCGATCAGCTCGTCGGCGCCGACGATGTCGGCGCCCGCCTCGCGGGCGGCCTCGGCACGGTCACCGGTCGCGAAGACCAGGACCCGGGCGGTCTTACCGGTGCCGTGCGGAAGGTTGACCGTGCCGCGCACGATCTGGTCGGCCTTGCGAGGGTCGACGCCGAGCCGCACCGCGACCTCGACGGTCGCGTCGAACTTGGTGGTCGACGTGTCCTTGGCGATCTTCGCCGCCTCGGCCGGGGAGTAGAGCTTGTCGCGGTCGATCTTCGCCGCGGCGTTCTTGTGCGCCTTGCTGCGCTGCATGATGTCTCCTTGTGGTCCGCGGGCCAGCTCCGGGCCCTCCCACGGGGTAGGGAAAGGTCTCAGTCGGCGACGGTGATGCCCATCGACCGGGCGGTGCCGGCGATGATCTTCTCGGCCGCCTCGATGTCGTTGGCGTTGAGGTCGGGCATCTTGGTCTCGGCGATGCTGCGGAGCTGCTCGCGGCTGAGCTTGCCGACCTTGTCCTTGTGCGGGACCGCGCTGCCCTTGTCGAGACCCAGAGCCTTCTTGATCAGCTCGGGGGCCGGAGGCGTCTTCGTGACGAAGGTGAAGCTGCGGTCCTCGAAAATGGTGATCTCAACGGGGATGATGTTGCCCCGCTGAGCCTCCGTCGCAGCGTTGTACTGCTTGACGAAGTCCATGATGTTGACGCCGTGCGGACCGAGGGCGGTACCGACCGGCGGGGCGGGCGTGGCCTGGCCAGCGGGAAGCTGGACCTTGACGAGCGCCGCGATCTTCTTCTTCGGAGGCATGAGTCCTTCTCCGGGTCCTGATCGTGATGCTGTCCGGGCGCGGGTGCGGCCGGACATGTCGGAAGGCCGCCCTTCGCGAGAGGCGGCCGGCCGAACGTCTAAGTGTAAGTGATCGTCTTAGATCTTCGAGACCTGGTTGAACGACAGCTCAACCGGGGTCTCGCGACCGAAGATGGAGACGAGCACCTTGAGCTTCTGCGACTCGGGGCTGATCTCGCTCACCGAGGCGGGCAGCGTGGCGAACGGGCCGTCCATGACCGTGACGGACTCGCCGATCTCGAACTCGACCGTCGGGCCACTGCTGGTCTTGGCGGCGGCCTTCTTGCTCTCCTCGGTGGGCTCCGGGGCGAGCAGCTTGGCGACCTCGTCCAGGCTCAGCGGGCTCGGCTTGTTGGACAGGCCGACGAAGCCCGTCACGCCCGGCGTGTTGCGCACGGCGGCCCAGGACTCGTCGGTCAGCTCCATGCGCACCAGCACGTAGCCGGGCAGCACCCGCTCCTTGACCGGGACCTTCTTGCCGCTCTTGAACTCCTGGACGGTGTGCGTCGGCACCTCGACCTGGTAGATGTAGTCCTCCATGTTGAGCGACACGTTGCGGCTCTCGATGTTGGACTTCACGCGGTTCTCGTAGCCGGCGTAGGAGTGGATCACGTACCACTCGCCGGGCTGGCCACGCAGGCCGCTCTTGAACTCCTCGACGGGATCGACGTCGGGCTCTTCGACCTCGGACTCGGCGACGTCGACCTCGTCGGCATCGTCCTCGTCGTCGTCGAACTCAGCGTCACCGTCTTCGTCGGTCGCGGACACGACCTCGTCGTCGGCGGCCTCGTCGCTGTCAGCGAGCTCGGCGCCGGAGGTCTCCTCAGCGGCCTCGACGGCCTCTTCCGGCTCGTCGCCCCACTCGCTGCGGGACTCCTCCGCCGGCACTGAAGACTCGGACACGGTGACTTTCCTCTTCCGTCGAATTTCGTCGAATCGTATGGCGACTCCGTCAGGTGATACCGGCGGCGTCGGATCAGGCTCCGCCGAAGACGCGGAGGATGGCCCACCCGAGGGCGCTGTCGAGCCCGTACACGATCGCGACCATGATCAGAACGAATACCAGAACGACCGTGGTGTAGGTGATGAGATCCTTGCGTGTCGGCCAGATGACCTTGCGGAGCTCATTGACGACCTGCCGGTAGAAAAGGGCAGGCGTAGTGCGAGACTTCTTCTCACCACTGGGCTTGCCTGCGGTCTCGCCGCGCGTGTCGATCGCCACAGTCCTCACCTGAATCTGTCGTATCCGACGCAGTTTGCGGCGCGCATTACACGCCCATTATTGCGCGGACCGCACTCGCAGGGCACGAGGGACTCGAACCCCCAACCGCCGGTTTTGGAGACCGGTGCGCTACCAATTGCGCCAGTGCCCTATGTCGCCAACCACACTACCCTGATCGGCTCACTGCCTGGACCGAACCGCACATCGACATGCGGCGGCACGACCAGGCGAAAGTGTATCGGTGGATCCCCGTTCCGTCGAACCCATTCCGATCTCGCAGGTCAGAGGCCCGCCGACGGTCCTGGGCGGCGAGGAGATGGGAGCATGGAGCCATGTCCATGCGACCTCGCATCTCCACGCGGATCTCCGCGATCTCCGAGTCAGCCACGCTCGCCGTGGACGCCCGGGCCAAGGCGATGAAGGCGGACGGCCGCCCGGTCATCGGCTTCGGCGCCGGCGAGCCCGACTTCCCCACGCCCGACTACATCGTCGAGGCGGCGATCGAGGCGGCGCGCGATCCCCGTTTCCACAAGTACACGCCGGCCGGCGGCCTTCCCGAGCTGAAGCTGGCGATCGCCGACAAGACGCTGCGCGACTCCGGCTACCGGGTGAACCCGACGCAGGTCCTGGTCACCAACGGCGGCAAGCAGGCGGTCTACGAGGCGTTCGCCACGCTGCTCGACCCGGGCGACGAGGTCCTGGTCGTCGCGCCGTACTGGACGACGTACCCGGAGGCGATCAAGCTGGCGGGCGGCGTCCAGGTCGACGTCGTGACCGACGAGACGACCGGCTACCTGGCGAGCGTCGAGCAGCTGGAGGCGGCGCGCACGGAGCGCACCAAGGTCCTGCTGTTCGTCTCGCCGTCCAACCCCACGGGCGCCGTCCACACGCGCGAGCAGACCGAGGAGATCGGCCGCTGGGCCGCCGAGCACGGCCTGTGGGTGGTCACGGACGAGATCTACGAGCACCTCGTGTACGGCGGCGCGGAGTTCACCAGCATCGCCACGGCCGTCCCCGAGCTGGCCGACCGGGTGGTCGTGCTCAACGGCGTGGCCAAGACGTACGCGATGACGGGCTGGCGGGTGGGCTGGCTGATCGGGCCGCCGGACGTGGTGCGCGCGGCCACGAACCTCCAGTCGCACGCCACCTCCAACGTGGCGAACGTCTCGCAGATGGCCGCGCTGGCGGCGCTGCGGGGCGACCTGTCGGCGGTGGAGCGGATGCGCGAGGCGTTCGACCGGCGCCGGCGGACCATGGTGCGGATGCTCAACGAGATCCCGGGCGTGGTGTGCCCGGAGCCGAAGGGGGCGTTCTACGCGTACCCGTCGATCAAGGAGCTGGTCGGCAAGGAGCTGCGCGGGCGGCGGCCGGCGTCGTCGGCGGAGCTGGCCGAGCTGATCCTGGAGGAGGCGGAGGTCGCGGTGGTGCCGGGCGAGGCGTTCGGCACGCCGGGCTACTTCCGGCTGTCGTACGCGCTCGGCGACGACGACCTGGTCGAGGGCGTCAGCCGGATGGCCAAGCTGCTGTCCGAGGCGCGCTGAGGCCCGTTCGGGGCGCTGTCGCGGCCGGTCAGCCGTCCGGGACGATGCCGGCCGCGACCTCGCCGACCTCGTCGGCGAGGCCCGGAGTCGTGGCGACGTACACCGCGACACCGGGCCGCTGGAGCCACATGAAGTTACGCATGTCGCCGCGTGTGCGCCAGCGCAGTGCCGGCATGCCCTGGTACGCGCCGAGCCCCGACCTGCTGACCAGCGTGGCGAACGTCTCGGCCGAGCGCACGCCGCACACCACGGCGACCAGCAACTGCTCGCCGCCGCTGCCGCGCCAGGACAGGCCGCGCACGTCGAGGCGTCGGGTCAGCGACTTGATCCGCTCGAACGCGGGTCCGGGGTCGAGCCCGGACGGCACGTAGGTGATCGTCAACGGGCCGTCACCGCAGGTGAGGCTCGGGTGCGGCGTCTCGTGGACGGTGGCGTGGCCGGGCGTGGTGTGTGCGGTGTGCGTCACGGGCGCGCCGGAGCCGCAGCCGGCCACTGCCAGCATGATGATCGCCGAGGCCAGGCGGCCGCGCATCCATCCCCCATGACTTCTTGTGGAGACTCAGGGAAAACCTCCCCAGTCTCCTACAGGAGTGCGCGCGGAGGCGGCAACCGCAAGCAGCTCTCCGGCCAGAGGTTCGCCGACCCGGACGCGGACGCCGGTGCCCGGCCGCTCCAGCCACACGATGGTCCGGCCGCCGCGCGGGTCGCGCCCGACCATGGCGGGCCGGCCGCGGACCGTGGTCTCGCGGGCACCGGGCGGGGCGGTGCGCCGATAGACCGCCCAGCCGGCGGCGACGGCGCCGTAGTCGACGCGGGCCTCCACGAACCTGTCGCCGGAGCCGAAGAGTGCCTGTACGGCCCGGGAGCCGGGCCCGGCCTCGACCGCTCCCCCTCCGGTCCGGGCGAGCCCCGGGGGCAGGTGGGTGAGCCAGAGGTCGTCGGAGACGACGGCGAGAGCGGGAACGCGCCCGGGGACGGGCGGCACCTTCGCGGCCGCGGCTCGCCCCGGGAACGGCCCCGGGAACGGCCCCGGTGACGATCCCGGGGACGATTTCGGGGACGCGGGGGGCGGGGACGATCGCGGGGACGCGGAGGGGCGCGACGACACGGCGGGTGCCGGTGACAGGGCGGGTGCCGGTGACAGGGCGGCGGCGCGGGGCGGGCGGCCGAATCCCGAGGAGAAGATCCCGTAGACGGCGGCCGCCGCCACCCCGAACGCGCCGAGCGCGAGCGCAGCCCGCCACCAATGCCCGTCCCGCCCGGAGCGTCCCTCTCGCCCGGAATTCCCGGGGTGCCCGTCATGCACTGAGCGCCCGTCCTGCCCGGAGTGCGCGTCACGGCGGGAGGCGTCGTGCCGGAGACGCGGGGTCGTCGCCTCAGGGGTCATGACCGTAGGATCCCCGGTCCGCCGCCGTCCGTGGTCCCGTTCGTACGACTGGACGGCACGAGTCGTACGAACGGACGGCACGGCCGGCGACGGCACGCGGGTCACTTGGCCGGTTCGATCGCTTCCGCGATCTTCTTCAGCTCGGCCAGGGCGTCGACCTTCTTGGCGTACACGGGGCTGATGTACGCCTCGACGGCCAGCCGGTCGCGGACGAAGAAGCCGACCGTGGCCGTGGTGTCGTCCGCCGCCTTCTGCGCCACCTCGCCACCCTCGGTGAGGTGGGCGAGGTAGCCCTCGCGGCCGCCGACCTCGACGGAGGGCAGGGCGCCGATCCGGTCCCGTACCCGCTGGGTGGCCTGGCCCTCGTACACGACGACCTGGACGCCGTAGCCCTGGGACCCGTCCCCGCCGGGCGAGAAGGAGGTGGTGTAGCTCTTCTTGCCGAACCCGTTCTTGCCGGACCACTTGTCCCAGGCGAGGCCGTCGGGCAGGTAGCCGATGTGGATCCCGCCGAACGTGCGGCCGTCGCCCAGGTCCCCGAGGTCCTGCGGCTCCTGCGCGGGGGACGCGAGGGTGAGCATGACGCGTCCGCCCCTGGCGAGCTGCTCGCCGGCGGCCGGCTTCTGCTGGAGGACGACCTTGTCGGTCTCCTCGGCGCCGAGCGTCTCCGGATCGTCCACGACCAGTCCGGCCGCCTTGAGCTGGTCGAGAGCGCGGGTGACGGTCAGGCCCGTGACGTCCGGGACGGTGACGGATTCGACCACCACCTTGTCCTGGCCCGTTGCGGGGTCGGCGGCGGGCGAGGTGGCGACGGGGGCGGGGGCCGGCCGCCCGGCGTTGAGCGCCACGGGCACGGCCACGGCGACGGCGGCGGTCAGGAGGGCGGCGCCGGCCGTGCGGAGCCTGATGACGTGGGCGCGGTGCCGGCGGCGCACGGCCCGGCCCAGCGTGGGCGGCGCCTGCACGTGGGCGACCTGGCGCTCCATGGCCTCCGCGAGGGCGTCCTCGACCTTCATGACAGCGCTCCTTCGGTGACGTTCATGCGTTCGCGGATCTTGGCGAGGCCGCGGGCGGCCTGTGACTTGACGGTGCCGAGCGAGCAGCCGAGCAGGGCGGCCGTCGACGCCTCGGACTGGTCCTCCCAGTAGCGGAGGACGAGCACGGCCCGCATCCTGGGCGGGAGCCTGCGCAGCTCCTCGAAGAGCGCGTCACGCAGGTCGAGGTCGGGTGAGGGCGCGGCCGTCTCGGGCGGCCGCGCGAACGTGATCTCCTGGATCAGGCGGCGGCGCCGCGCCTTGCTGATCGCCGCGTTGACGACGACCCTGCGCGCGTACGCCTCGGGATTGTCGCGCCGGATCCTGGGCCAGTGCCGGTACACCTTCTCCAGCGCGTGCTGGACGAGGTCCTCGGCGTCGTGGCTGGTGGCGCCACAGACCAGGATCGCGGTACGCATGAGCGAGGTGCTCCTGGCGGCGAGGAACTCGTCGAACGCCGCTTCGTCTTCATCGGTCATGAGCGGGGGTCCCCTTTCGCCCCTCCCAACGCGTGAGTGCCGTGTCAGGTTGAGTGGCACCATAGGGAAATGGCACGCCCGCTCGACGCTCTCCCCAAGGCCCACCTGCACCTGCACTTCACCGGCTCGATGCGCCACTCGACGCTGATCGAGCTGGCCCGGGAGCAGGGCCTGCACCTGCCGGACGCCCTGGAGCAGGACTGGCCGCCGCGGCTGCGCGCCACCGACGAGCGCGGCTGGTTCCGCTTCCAGCGGCTGTACGACATCGGGCGGTCGGTGCTGACGCGGCCGGAGCACGTCTACCGGCTGCTGCGGGAGACGGCCGAGGACGAGGCGGCCGAGGGGTCGCGGTGGCTGGAGATCCAGGTGGACCCGTCGGGTTACGCGCAGCGGTTCGGCGGGCTGACGGCGACGATGGAGCTGGTGCTGGACGCGGTGGACCGGGCTGCGGAGCACGCGGGCGTCGGGATCGCGGTGGTCGTGGCGGCCAACCGGACGCGGCATCCGCTGGACGCCAACACGCTGGCGCGGCTCGCGGGCCAGTTCGCCGGGCGCGGGGTCGTGGGGTTCGGGCTGTCGAACGACGAGCGGCGGGCGCAGGCGCGCGACTTCGAGCGGGCGTTCCGGATCGCGCGGCGGGCCGGGCTGCTGGCGGTGCCGCACGGGGGCGAGTTGCTGGGGCCGCGCAGCGTGGCGCAGTGCGTGGACGACCTGCGGGCCGACCGGGTGGGTCACGGCGTGCGGGCGGCCGAGGACGAGCGGCTGATGGAGCGGCTGGCGGCGCGCGGGATCTGCTGCGAGGTGTGTCCCAGCTCGAACGTGGGGCTCGGGGTGGTGGAGCGGCCGGCCGACGTTCCGGTGCGGCGGCTGTTCGAGGCGGGGGTGCCGATCGCGCTGGGCGCGGACGACCCGCTGCTGTTCGGTTCGCGGCTGGCGCGGCAGTACGAGCTGGCGCGGGAGGTGTACGGCTTCAGCGACGCGGAGCTCGCGGAGCTGGCGCGGCAATCGGTCCGGGCGTCGGCCGCGCCGGAGGCGACACGCAAGGACCTGCTGAAGGAGATCGACGACTGGCTGGCGGCGCCGCGGACCGGACCGTGGAGGTCAGCGCAGTGAGCCGGCGATGCGGGTGGCGCGGGCCTTGTCGCCGGCGCCCTCCAGGCGGTGGCCGACTCCGCCCGACTCCCAGATGAGGGTGGGGGCGGCCTGCCGCAGCGGCACGGAGGTGCCGTCCTCGCGCTTGATGTAGCCGAGGGAGTGGGCGCCGCCGATCCACAGGGCTTCCACGCCGCCGGCTTCGACCTGCTCGGGGAAGGGCGGGCCGAGCTGTTTCCACAGGTACGGGCTGATGGTGCCGTCGAACTGGTCGAGGCGGAGGCCACCGGCCCACAGCATGGACACGACCCGCCCGCCGTCGGAGACGGTGACGGCGGACGGCGGCCCGAGGGCGCCGGGGGTTCTGACGGGGAAGCGGACCAGGGCGCGGGCCCGGTCGAGGGTGACGACGCGCTCGCCGGGCAGCGGGGTGGGCGAGAGGACGGGCTCGGGCGCACCGCCGAGGCGCAGCTCGATCCCGGCGTATCTGAGGATCTGGGTCACGGCGGCCCTGCCCTGCGGGGTGGCGGCGGTGACGGCGGCCACGGCCAGCACGACGGCGGCGATGACGGCCCACCTGCGCCTGCGCTCCAGCCGGCGCCGCGGGACGCCGGGGGCCGCCTCGACGCCCTCGCCGCCCAGGCGGGCGCGGACCCGCGCCGCGACGTCGGCGGGCGGCGGGGCGGGCACGTCGAGGGAGTCGCCGAGGGCGATCAGCTCGGCTTCGAGGCCACCGAGGCGGCCGAGGCCGTCAAGACCATCGAGACCGTCCAGGCCATCGACACCGTCCAGGCCATCGACACCGTCCGGACCGTCGTGATCGTCCCGACCGTCGTGATCGTCGTCGTGGGGCTCACGCGAGCTCACCGCCCACCCCCTCCCTCAGCCGGGCCAGCCCGCGGTGCGTGCTGGACTTGACGGTCCCCACCGGACGGCCGAGCACCTGCGCGGTCTCGGCCTCGGTGAGCTGTAAGAAGTACCGGCAGACGACGGCGTCGCGTTCGCCGCCGGGCAGGGCGCGCACAGCCTCCAGGAGGCGCGCGCGGCGGTCCTCCGCCACGGCGGCGCCCTCGGGGTCGTCGGGCGCGACGGGGTCGGCGACGGCGCCGAGCCGGGCGGCCAGGCCGTTCCTGCGACCGCGCGAGCGGGTGAGGTTGTGCGTCTCGTTGGCCACGATCCGCAGCAGCCACGGGCGGAAGGGGGAGCCGCGCCGGAACGACGGCAGATGCCGGTACGCCTTGATGAACGCCTCCTGCACCACGTCCTCGGCCTCGTCGGCGGCGCCGAGCAGGGCGGCGGTGCGGTGGGCGAGCGTGCTGTACCGGGCGACCAGCGCCTCGTAGGCGGTCAGGTCGCCGGCGAGGGCGCGGGCGATGGCCTCGTCGTCGTCCATGGGCGTGTCAGATTCCACCGTATTCGGGACGGGCTGGGAAGGGCGTTGGGCGCATCATGTGACCTTCGGGCCCGGCCGGGCACTAGACTCGGGCCAATCCGCGAGCCCTTAAAGGAACGGGACTATGTCTTCAGGGTATGACCGTGTAGTGCAACCGGCGGCCGGCGATGAGGCGTTGGAGAACCACCTCGGCGGCGACGAGGCGAAGAACTACCGGCAGTACGAGCTGGACATGGTCGCCCCGCACGTCGGGCGGTCGATGCTGGAGATCGGCTCCGGTCTGGGCCACTTCGCCGAGCAGTTCCTGCCGCGGCTCGACCGGCTCGTGGTGAGCGACTTCGACCCCTACTGCGTCGAGCAGTTGCGCAAGCGGTTCGCGGGCCGCGACGACATCGACGTCCTCCAGTTCGGGCTGCCGACCGAGATCCCGCTGAAGGAGAAGGTCGACACGGTCGTGATGATGAACGTCCTCGAGCACATCGAGGAGGACGCCGAGGCGCTGCGCTCGCTGGCGCGGGTGACGCTGCCGGGCGGGCGGATCATCATCTGGGTGCCGGGCTACATGCAGCTGTACGGGGACTTCGACCGCAAGGTGGGCCACGTGCAGCGCTACACGCCCAAGACGCTGCGTTCGACGGTCGCCAAGGCCGGGCTCGACGTCGACGTGCTCAAGCCGATCAACTTCCTGGGCGGCATCGCCTGGTGGGCCGCGGTGCGGCGGGGCGGGGTGGGCTACCCCGACCCGCGGCTGGTGAAGATCTACGACCGCACCGTGGTGCCGGCGACGCGGTTCATCGAGCGGTTCGTCACGCCGCCGTTCGGCCAGACGGTGTTCTGCGTGGCCCGCGTCCCGGGCTGAGCAGCCCCGCGGCCGGTCCGGTCACTTGATGGAGCCGGCCGTCAGGCCGCCGACGACCTTCCGCTCGATCAGCGCGAACAGGATGATCACCGGGATGGTGGCGATGACCGAGCCGGCGAACAGGTTCTGCCAGTCCACCTGATACTGGCCGATGAACGAGTTGAGAGCCACGGTGAGCGGCTGGTTCTCGGGCGTGGTGGTGAGGGTGAGCGCCACCACGAACTCGTTCCAGGCGGCGATGAACGTGAAGATCAGCGCCGTGATGACCCCCGGCATGGCGAGCGGCAGCGTGATGCGGAACAGGGCGCCGAAGCGGCCGTTGCCGTCGATGAACGCGGCCTCCTCCAGCTCGCGCGGGATCGAGGAGAAGTACGCGTTGAGGATCCACACCGCGAACGCCAGGTTGAACCCGCCGTTGACCAGGATGAGCGACCAGATCGAGTCGACCAGCCCGAACTGGAAGAACTCGCGGTAGATGCCGACGAGCATGGCGGTCGGCTGGAACATCTGGGTGACGAGGACCAGGATGAGGAACGCGGTGCGCCCCCGGAAGTTGTGCCGGGCGGAGTAGTAGGCGGCGGGCAGCGCCACGAGCAGCACGAGGATCGTGGACCCGCCGGCCACCTTGAGGGTGACCATGAGGTTGCCGGCCAGGCCGCTGCTCCAGAAGTTCGCCAGGTTCGACCACTCCCACGTCGTGGGCAGGAGGGTGGCCTCGCGCAGCGAGTCCTGGGATCGCAGCGAGGTGAGCAGCATCACCAGGTACGGGAACACGAAGATGAACGCGATCACGTAGGCGGCGGCCGCGGTGACCGTGGTCTTGAGCGCGGGCAGGGCCCGGCTGGGAGTGGGCCGTTGCCTGGTGCGCTGCTGGGCGGTGGCCGGGGGCGCGGTCGTGACGGCCATCAGGCCACCTCCTTGTTCCAGCGGGAGACCTTGAGGAAGACCACGGTCAGGACCAGCACCATGCCGAAGTTGACGACGGACATGGCCGCGGACTCTCCGATGTTCGAGCCCTTGAGGATGAACATGAGGATCGTCGAGGTGGCCGTGGAGTAGCCGGGCTGGCCGTGGGTCATTGCCCAGATGATGGGGAAGCTGTTGAAGACGTTCATCACGTTGATGAGCGCGGCGACGGTCAGGGCGGGCCGCAGCAGGGGCAGCGTGATGGACCAGTACGTGCGCAGCCTGGACGCGCCGTCCATCTTGGCCGCCTCGTAGACGTCCGCCGGGATGGTGGCCAGGCCCGCGAGCAGCGCGTACGTGGTGAACGGCACGGAGACGAACACGGCGACGAAGATCAGCCACGGCATGGCGGTGGAGGCGTCGCCGAGCTGGTCGGCCGAGGCGCCGCCGAGCGCGTCGATGAGGCCGAGCTTGACCCGGATCTGGTTGATGACGCCGACCTCGGGGTCGAGCATCCACTTGAAGACGATCGCGGTCATCAGCACGGACGCGGCCCACGGGGCGATGAGCGCCCACCGGGCGAGGCGGCGGCCGGGGAAGCGCTGGTTGAACAGCTGGGCGAGGGCGAGCGAGACGAGGACGGTCAGGGCGACGACGGCGACGACCCAGATGACGCTGCGGAGCATGATGTCCGCGAAGTCCTTCTCGCCGAACAGCTTCTCGTAGTTGGCGAAGCCGTTGGAGCCCTGCACCACGCCGAACCGGCTGATCTTGAGGAACGACGACCGGATCATCTCGACGACGGGCCAGAGCACCACGACCGCGATGAGCACGGTGGCCGGCCCGATCCAGGCCAGCGGCTCCAGGGCGCGCAACCTTCTCATGAACTACCTTCCATGACGGTACGGCCGGCGTCCCGGCTGCGAGACGCCGGCCGTACAGTGCCCCCGAGGGGTCAGCTGGCGTCGGCGGTCTTCTGGAGCTCGCCGAGGACCTTGGCCGGGTCGTCCTTGACGGCCCCGCCGATGGTCTGCTTGATCGCCGGGTTCACCTCGGCCCACTTGGGGTCCTGGAACGGGTAGAAGCTGGCGTTGGGCAGCCCGTCGAGGAACGGCTTGAGCTTCTCGTCGCTCGACAGCTTCTGGATGCCGCTGGTGGTGACGGGCAGCAGCTTGTACGTGTCGCTGATCTTCTGGGCGGCGGAGCCGGTGTAGAAGAAGTCGAAGAACTTCTTGATCTCGGCGGCGTGGCCGTTCTTGTTGAACGCCATGATCCAGTCCATGACGCCGAGCGTGGTGTCCAGCGGGCCGCTCTTGCCGGGGATGGGCGCGACGCCGTACTTGTCCTTCAGGCCGGCCGCGTCGAAGATCGGGATGGACATGGGGCCGCCGTTGACCATGCCGACCTTGCCGGCGCCGAAGTCCTCCCAGACCGTCTTGCGGTCCTTGGTGCCGGGGTTCGGGGTGGTCAGGCCGGCGTCGACAAGGCCCTTGAGGTAGGTGAACGTCTCGACGTTCTGCGGGGAGTTGATCGCCCACTTGCCGGAGGCGTCCTTGTAGCCGCCGCCGTTGCCGAGCATCCACAGGAACGACTCGCCCTGGGCCTCCTCCTGGCCGAGGGGCAGGCCGAACGGCTGGCTGACGCCGGCCTTCTTCAGCTTCTCGGCGGCGGCCTTGAGCTCGTCCCAGGTCTTGGGCGGCTCGGCGACGCCGGCCTTGGTGAACAGCTCCTTGTTGTAGAACAGGGCGCGGGCGGAGGAGACGAACGGGATGCCATACGCGGTGCCGTCGACCTTGCCGAACTCGGCGAACTTCTGCAGCAGGTCGCCGGAGACGTTCGGGGAGAGCACCTCGTCGGCCTTGTGGAGCAGGCCGTCCTTGACGAAGCCGGAGTAGTCGCCGGTCTGCAGGATGTCGGGCACCTGGCCGTTCTGGACCATGGTGGCGACCTGCTTGTCGATGTCGTTCCAGTTGATGACCTGGACGTCGACCTTGATGTTCGGGTTGGCCTTGGTGAACTCGTCGGTGACGCCCTTCCAGAAGGTCTCACCCGAGTTCGGCTTGCCGGGCCCGTCGCCGTAGTCGGCGGCGACCATCTTCAGCGTGACCTGGCCCCCTTCGGAGGCCTTCTGGTCGCCGGCCGAGCCTGACTCCGAACCGCAGCTGGACAGGACCAGCATGGCCGCCACGCCGAGAGCGGCGCCGCCCGCAAGCTTGATTCTCACCTGTGTACCGCCTTCTCGTCGGACGGGTTCCGCTGGTCCGTACCAGTCGTCGCCCCGCCCAGAGGGTTTTGGGGGCGCGTGAGCCACCGCTCCACGCGTTTGCGTCAGCGTAAGCCCGGTTTTGCTGGGCGGTCTATACCGGCTCGTCTCGGTTCGACAACATCTGGACCGGAAAGCGCTCACCTCCGGTCTAGACCGGATGTCAGGTGATCTTCCGGCGGACGTTCTCCCCGCCCTCGGGCGATCCGACCCACGGCCCCTCGACCGACGGGTCCAGCACCCCTTCCTCCAGGAACGTGTAGCGGCCGTCGAGCACGTACCGTGCCAGGCGGACGTCCGCGCTGTCGCTGTTGTCCCAGAGCCTGGCGAACAGGGCGTCGGCCCGCCGCCTGGCCTGCCGGCAGAAGGTGTCGGCCAGCTCGTACGGCCGGCGCCCCAGGTCCGCCTCGTCCTCCTCGGCCTTCACGCAGACCGCGGTCATGGCGAACAGCTCGGCCCCGACGTCGACGATCCGGCCCAGGAACGCCTGCCGGTGCTCCAGCCGTCCCTGCCAGCGGGACATGCCGTAGAACAGGGACCGGGCGAGCTTGCGGCTGGTCCGCTCCACGTACCGCAGGTGCGGGGCCAGTGGCCCGAAGTCGGCGTACGAGGTCGGCAGGTCGCCCGTGCCGGCCACCAGGGTCGGCAGCCAGCGGGCGTAGAAGCCGCCGGCCCGCCTGAGCGCGCGGGCGCGCGCCTGCCGGGAGGCGCCGGGGTCGATGAGCTCGCCGGCGGCCGACAGGTGGGCGTCCACCGCCTCGCGGGTGATGAGCAGGCGCATGATCTCGGAGGAGCCCTCGAAGATGCGGTTGATGCGGGAGTCGCGCAGCATCTGCTCGGCGGGCACGCCCCGCTCGCCGCGGGCGGCCAGCGACTCGGCGGTCTCGTAGCCGCGGCCTCCCCTGATCTGGACCAGCTCGTCGAGCGCCTGGTAGGCCATCTCCGAGGCGTACAGCTTGGCCAGGGCGGCCTCGATGCGGATGTCGTTGCGCCGGTCGTCGGCCATGCGGCTGGTCAGGTCGCAGACGGCCTCCAGGGCGTACGCGGTGGCCGCGATGAAGGAGATCTTGGTGGCGACGGCCTCGTGCCGCCCGATCCCGCGGCCCCACTGGACGCGGGCGTTGCCCCACTCGCGGGCGATCTTCACGGCCCACTTGGCGTTGCCCGCGCAGGTGGCGGGCAGCGACAGGCGGCCGGTGTTGAGCGTGGTGAGGGCGATCTTCAGGCCCTGTCCCTCGCGGCCGATGAGGTTGCGGGCCGGCACCCTGACCTGGCGGAACTCGGTGACGCCGTTCTCGATGCCGCGCAGTCCCATGAAGCTGTTGCGCCGCTGGACCGTGATGCCGGGGGTGTCGGCCTCGACGACGAACGCGCTGACCTTCTCCCCGGTGCGGGCCATGACGACGAGCAGGTCGGCGACGACGCCGTTGGTGGTCCACAGCTTGACGCCGTCGAGCACGTACGCGTCGCCGTCGCGCACCGCGGTGGTGGACAACCGGGCGGGGTCGGAGCCGACGTCCGGCTCGGTCAGCAGGAACGCGGAGATCTCGCCCCGCGCGCACCGGGGCAGGAACTCGCGCTTCTGCTCCTCGGTGCCGAACAGCTTGAGCGGCTGGGGCACGCCGATCGACTGGTGCGCCGACAGCAGGGTGGCCAGCGCTGGGCAGTACGAGCCCACCAGCATGAGGGCGCGGCAGTAGTACAGGTACGGCAGGCCGAGCCCGCCGTACTCCTCGGCGATCGTGATGCCGAACGCCCCGAGCCCCGCCAGCCCCTTGACCACCTCGTCGGGCACCTGCGCGGTGCGCTCGATCTCGGCGGGATCGACGTGCGCGTCGAGGAACCTGCGCACCGCGCGGACGAACTCCTCGCCCCGCTTGGCGGCGCCGGCTGCTGTGGGCCCGTCACCGGGCACCGGCGCCGGACGCACGAGGTCCAGCCGGAAGTCTCCGAGGAACAGCTGTTTCGCGAAGCTCGGCCGGGTCCATTCCTTCTCGCGGGCCTGCTCGCCGAGCTCTCTCGCCTTCGCGTACTCGCTCATGGCATCCTCCCGCCGACGTTACGCTCCCTGGAGATGCCTGTGTACCCGGCGCTCCGGCGGGGTCATCCCAAGAGATCGTCACGCCTGCCACCGGATGCCGGCTCAGGAAACAGGCACGCGCGGCAGCGGGCGGCGGGCGCCGGCGCGCGTCACGACCAGGGCCGCCAGCGCCAGCGCGACCGGCACCAGCAGGTACGGCCCGCAGCAGGCGAGCGCGACCACCGCGAGCACGGTCGCCGTGGCGGCCGTGGCCCGCAGCCGCCCGCGGGGCAGCACGCGCACCGCCGCGGCCGTGCCCGCCGCGGTCACCGCCGCCAGGCAGGCCGACGTGGCCCGCATCAGCGTGTCCAGGTCCACGGTCCAGACCAGTGCCAGGACCGTCACCGCGCCGGTCGCCCCGGCCAGCAGTCCGAGGCTGCGGTACGGCGTGCGGCCGGGACCGCCGCCCTCCGCGAACCAGGCGGGCAGAGCGCCGTCCCTGGCCAGCGCGGCGCCGAGGCGGGAGGCGCCGGCGACGTAGGTGTTGATCGCGCCGAACGTGAGCAGCACCGCCACCCCGCCGACGACCGGCCGGGCCGCGGCGCCGACGCCGGTCTCCAGCAGCGCGGCCAGCGGCACCGGGGTCTCGGCCGCGTCCCGGCCGAGCACGCCGATCGTGGTGAAGGCCACGCCCAGGTACAGGACCGAGACGACGGCCAGCGTGGTCACGGTCGCCCTGGTCAGCCCGCGGCCGTCGGCGAACTCGGCCGACAGGTGGCTCGCCGCCTCCCAGCCGACGAAGGCGAACAGCAGCACCCCGGCCGCGTCCGCGACCCCCGCCACGCCGTACGGCGCGAACGGCGTGAAGCGGGCGGCCTCGGCGTGCGGCGCGGCCGTGACCACGGCGACGGCCAGCACCGTCACCAGGGCCAGCACCATGCCGAGCTGCAACCGCCCGGAGGTGCGCAGCCCCGCGGCGTTGGAGGCGAACGCCAGCAGGAGCAGTCCCCCGGCCACCACCCAGGTCCCGGTCCGGGAGCCCGCGCCGACGGCGGCGGCCACGTACTCGCCGCCCACCAGCGCCCCGGCCACCGTGCCCACGGGGACGGCCCCGTAGAACCACCAGCCCACGACCGCCGAGGCGCGCCGCCCGAACGCCAGCCCGGCGAAGCTCGCCACTCCCCCGCCGTCGGGATGGCGTGAGCCGAGCGCGGCGAAGGTGAGCGCCACCGGCACGCTCAGCAGCAGCAGCGCGGTCCACGCCAGCACCGAGGCGGGCCCGGCCGCCGCTGCCGCCAGGTGCGGGAGCACCAGCATCCCCGGCCCGAGCACCGCGCCCACCAGCAGCGCCGTCCCCTGCACGGCCCCCAGCCGACCCGTCTTCTGTCCCGTCGTACCGCTCATGACCGGAAAACTAGTCATTCGAGTGCCTTGTCGGGGTTCCCACCGAACGGACGGCCGGAAGCGGTGCCAGACTACCGTCATGGACGAACTTGATTCGGCGATCGTGCGGCTTCTCCAAACAGATGCGCGCCAGTCCAACCGGGAGCTGGCCCGCAAGCTGGGCGTGGCGGCCTCCACCTGTCTGGAGCGGGTGCGCTCCCTCACCCGCCGGGGCGTGATCCGCGGCTACCACGCCGACATCGACCCGGCGGCGCTCAACCGCTCCGTCCAGGCGATGGTCTCGGTGCAGGTGCGGCCGCTGAGCCGGGCGGTCATCGACGCGTTCAAGCAGTCGGCGGCGGAGCTGCCCGAGGTGCTCAGCGTGTTCGTGCTGGCGGGCGGGGACGACTTCCTGCTGCACGTGGCGGTGCAGGACCTCGACCACCTGCACGCGTTCCTGCTGGACCGGCTGAGCAAGCGGCGCGAGATCGCCGGCTTCCGCACCTCGGTCATCTTCCAGCAGGTCCACGACACCGCGCCGGCCCGCCTCCCCGACCCGCAGGACTAGCCGGGGAACCGCAGGTAGGCCACCGGCACGGTGTCCACCAGCCACACCCCGTTGGGGCTGACCCTGAACGCGTGCCCGGCCTCGTGCATCGCCCCGGCGTCCACCCCCAGCACGACCGGCCGTCCCCGGCGCGCCCCGACCCGGGTGGCCGTCTCACGGTCCGGCGAAAGGTGCACGTGGTGGCGTCCCATCGGCCGCAGCCCCTCGGCCCGTATCGGGGCCAGGCTCCTGGCCACGGTGCCGTGGTAGAGGTACGGCGGCGGCACGGCCACCGGCAGGTCGAGGTCCACCGGCACCGAGTGACCCTGGTTGGCGCGGATCCGGCCGTCGCGCAGCGCGAACCGCTGCTTGTCGCTGCCCGCCACGACCAGCTCCAGCTCCGCCCGCGTGATGGCGAACCCGTGCGCGGCGGCGGCCGTCAGCAGCGTGTCGACCTCGATCCAGCCGTGCGGGTCGAGCTCGACGCCGATGCGGCCGGGATCATGCCGTAGATGCCTGGACAGGTACTTCGACACGCGCACCATGCGCCGATCGTCCATACCGCGGGAGGATAGCGGGCGAATAATCGATTGCGCCCGTTCCGCGGCGCCCTCTACCGTCTAGGACATGCGCCTTTACCTGTGATTCGGCGGGGCCGACCTCGATCGGCCCGGCCCTCTGGCAGCCCATCAGCCGTGCGGTGACCATGCCCGCCGGCGAGTCCGTTACAGACGCGGCAGCTGCTTGCCGACCGGCTTTCCATGCCGCGTCGCGAGTCACGTGAAGGAGCTTCGTATGCGAGTACACGCAGGCAACAAGCGGAACAAGAAGGCCCCAGGTCTTCCGGGAACCCCGGCGTCGCCGGTCCCGCGGCGGATGCCCAAGCAGCCGCAGCGGCCGATCGCCCCGCCTCGGCGCATCCCGCCCAAGGGGCGCTAGACCACTACCGGGATGGTGGTGAGTGCGGCGCGCGGCCCGTACGCCATGGGCCCCCGCACACCACCGCGGCGCCCCGGCCTCCACGTGGGGCCGGGGCGCCGCGCTGGACCGCCTCGTGGATCAGTCGTCCGTCAGAGCCGCTCGATGATGGTGACGTTGGCCTGGCCGCCGCCCTCGCACATCGTCTGCAGGCCGTACCTGCCGCCCGTGCGCTCCAGCTCGTGCAGCAGCTTGGTCATGAGGACGGCGCCCGTGGCGCCCAGCGGGTGGCCGAGGGCGATGGCGCCGCCGTTGGGGTTGACGCGGGCCGGATCGGCGCCCAGCTCCTTGATCCAGGCCAGCGGCACCGGCGCGAACGCCTCGTTGATCTCCACCACGTCGATGTCGTCGATCGACAGGCCGGCCTTGTCCAGCGCCTTGCGGGTGGCGGGGATCGGCGCGGTCAGCATGTAGACCGGGTCGTCGCCCATGAGGGCGAGCTGGTGGATCCGGGCGCGCGGCGTCAGTCCGTGCTCGCGTACGGCCTGCTCGGAGGCGATGAGCACCGCGCCCGAGCCGTCGGAGATCTGCGACGACGTGGCCGCGGTGATCCGGCCGTCGTCCTTCAGCGTCTTCAGGGAGGCCATCTTCTCCAGCGACGTGTCGGGCCGGGGGCCCTCGTCGTCCTCGACGCCGTTGACGGGCGCGATCTGGTCGCGGAAGTAGCCGTTGGCGACGGCCTTGGCCGCCCGCTGGTGCGACTCGAACGCGAACCGCTCCAGCTCCTCGCGGGTGAAACCCCACTTCTGGCACATCAGCTCGGCGCCGCGGAACTGCGAGATCTCCTGCTTGCCGTACCGCTCGACCCATTTGTCGCCGAACGGGAACGGCATGCCCTTCTCCAGCGCGGCGGTGATCGACGAGCCCATCGGCACGATGCTCATCGACTCGACGCCGGCCGCCACCACCAGGTCCTGGGTGCCGGACAGCACGCCCTGCGCGGCGAAGTGGATCGCCTGCTGCGAGGAGCCGCACTGCCGGTCGATCGTGACGCCGGCGGTGGTCTCGGGGAGCCCCGCCGACAGCCACGCGTTGCGCGCGATGTCCATGCTCTGCGGCCCGAACTGCATCACGCATCCCATGACGACGTCCTCGACCGCCGCGGGGTCGACGCCCGTGCGGTCGATCAGCGCCTTGAGCGTGTGCGCGGCCAGGTCAGTGGGGTGGACGGTGGACAGGCCGCCCTTCTTCTTGCCGACCGGGGTGCGGACCGCCCCGACGATGTACGCCTCTGCCACAGTGCCTCCTGAAACCGAGCATTATTCGGTTATAGGGAGAGACTACAACAGAACGATGCTCTACGCCTTCCCGGCCGGGGGCAGCAGATCCGCCGCCGCGTCCACCCGGAACCGCCACCGGTCCACCACCAGGCCGTTCAGCGCCTCGGCCAGCCGCAGCGCCAGCACGCCCAGCCGCTCGGCGTCCTCGCCGCGCAGCTCGATCGCCGTCAGGTCCGAGGCGAACGGCAGCAGCTCCTGAACGGCCGGCGGCCGGCCCTTCTGCGGCACCACCAGCACCCGCACCCCGTCGCCGGTGTGGACGAACTCCTCCTCCTGCTCGACCTCGCCCAGCTCGGCCTCCAGCCGGGGCAGCAGCTCGTCGTCCGCCGGCCGTACGGGGACGATCACGGCGGGGCCTCCGCCCTCCTCGTCGGCGGGGTCGCTCACCTCGCCCCTGCACACCGCGAGCCCGCCCAGCCGGAACGCCAGGCCCTCGGCGAGGTAGCGGTCGAAGAAGTCGAAGGGCAGCGGCCCCTCGGCCGACACCCGGACCGCCCAGACCTGCTCCAGCATGCCGCCCACCAGGTCGGGCTCGGCCTCCACCGGCGCGTGGACCCGGACGTCGGCCGCCACGACGTCCTCACCGTCCTCGCGGGCGTCGGGATCGGCCAGTCGTACCAGGCGCAGGAGCTCGCCCTTGGCCGGCTTGGCGGGCAACGCCGCCGTCGGGCCAGTACGCAGTCTCCGCTTCGCCATCCAGCCCATGCGCGCCTCCGCGATCAGCTTCGGTAGGAGCTCGTCATTGTCGCGTAGACGATGACGTTATCGGTGTAGTGACCGATCGTGCGGTTGTACGAGCCACCGCAGGTGATGAGGTGAAGCTGCGCGTTCTCCCGGCTGCCGTAGACGCGCTCGGTGGGGAAGGTCTTCTTGCTGGCCTGCTCCACGCCGCCGACGGTGAAGACCGCCGTGATGCCGTCCTGGCGCCTCACCTCGATGGTGTCGCCGTTGAGCAACTCGTGCAGGCGGCTGAACACCGCACTGCGCGTGTAGGTGTCCTTGTGGCCGAGCATCACCGCGGCGCCGGCCTCGCCCGGGGTGGCCATCTCGCGGTACCAGCCCACCAGGTTCGGGTTGTTGGCCGGCGGGACCTGGATCGTGCCGTCCTTGGCCAGACCGAGCGACCTGACCGGGGCGTTCACGCCCAGCTTCTTGATCACGATGCGGACCGGGCTGGAGGGCATCATCGGCGGCGCCGGGTCGGGCAGCGGAAGGGGCGGCGGCACGGTCGGGGCGGCCTTGAACAGCGCCTGCGCCGGCTGACCGGTGGCCTTGCCGTCGGACTGGGCGCCCAGGGGGAGCTGGTCGCGCTGCGCGGCCAGGCCGTACTCCTCGGGGGAGTTGAAGACGATCAGCATGCCGGCCACCACCGTGATCACCCCGGCGATGGCGGCCAGGATCAGGACGGTCCGCAGAGCCCTGCCGCCCGGGTCCTGGGGCGGCTCGCCGTAGGGATAGTGCGGTGCCACGGCGCCGTCAGCCCCGGGTCACGCCGCGACGGCGCATCGCCAGCCCACCGGCGCCCGCGGCCAGGATCAGCGCCGATCCCACCAGCACGAACATCCGCCCGTCGGGGCCCATCTCCCCACCGGCACCGGTGTTGGCACCGGCCTTGGGCGTCTTGGAGGACCGCTTCGTGGGGGTTTCGACCACGGTGACGTAGCTGGTCTTGGTCTGCTTGGGGGTGGCGGTCGTCTTGGTGGGGGTCGGGGTGGGGGTGGGGGTGGTCGGGGTGGTGGTGGGTGTGGAGGTCGACGTCGAGGTGGAGGTCGAGGTGGGCGTGCCGGTGCCGACGACGAAGGCCATCGACGGGCCACCGCCCGCGGTATGAGGTGCGCAGTTGTACCAGGTGGTGTTGTTCACCTTCAGCGCGAACGCGTCGCCCTTGACGGCTATCGTGCCCGTCGCCGTCGGAGTCACCACGATGTTCATGGTCGGGATCGGAAGCGGCGAGCCGGCGGTGACCGTGCTGTAGGGGGTGACGGCTCCCGAGGCCACGATGGGCAAGGAAGGAGCCGGGGAGCCGCTAGGCGTCACCGTGGCGTCGGCGACGATGGTCGCTGTGGGGGTGATCGCTGCCGGCGCAGTGAGGGCTCCGGTGCTGGGCTGCACGATCCGCCAGTTGACCGTGACCGTCGCGTGCGGCGTGGCTGCCCCGGGCGTCACCATCTCCATGCCGAAAGGCACCGTCATGGTCGGCGCAGCAGCGGGGACACCGGCCCCGGTGGCAGGCGTGCAGACATACTGCCGCTCGACGGGGGTCGCCAGGGCGGCCACGGCTGGGATGACACCGAAGATACCTGCACCTGCTGCGGCTAAGGCGGATGTCTTGAGGGCGAGGCGGCGCCGCGCCTTGGACGTCAGCACTGTCCTTCTCCGTTTCGGCACAGGTTCAACAGGCGTACCAGACTGGCAGCCATTGGTCACGGTTAGATTGAGATCTTACGAACACTCCCTGTAAATCTCCTGTAAACCCGGAAACCCGTGCAAGTCGGGCTCTAGCCCTTCTTCTTGGACAGGGTGGCATAAACGATGATGTTGTCCGTGTAGGAGTGGGCTGTCTTGTTGAAGACGCCCCCACACGTGATCAGCCTGAGCTGCGCGTTCGCCGTGTTGCCGTACACCCGGCTGGTGGGGAACGCATTCTTGCCGACCTGCTCGATCCCGCTGACCGTGAACTTGGTCACCTTCTTGTCCGAGCGGTACACGTAGATCGCGTCGCCCTTGGCCAGCTCCCGCAGACGGTAGAACACGGCGGCGCCCTTGCGGGTGCTCACGTGGCCGTTGATCACCGAGGGGCCCAGCTCACCGGGCACGGGCGAGAAGCGGTACCAGCCCGTCAGGTTGGGCTTGGTCAGCGGCGGCGTGGTCAGGTTGCCCTTGAGGTCCACCGTGACGGAACCGACCAACGCGTTCACCTTGATCTTGGGGATCTTGATGCGGGTCGGCGCGGGCTTCTTCTTGGCCGTGGTCTTGGCGGGCGGGATCGGCGCGACGACCGGGGCCGCCGCCAGGGGCGGCGGGGCGTCGGGGCGGGCCGGGGTCAGCGGGACGTTCTTGCCGCCCGGTCCGACCGTCGGCGACAGCACGAACGCGCCCGCCGCGTTCTGGATCTGCACCGCGCTCGGCCCGGCCTGCGCCACCGTTCCCGGAACGGGGCCGGACCCGTCGTCCACGGCCGGGATCAGCGAGAGCAGCCCGACCATGATGGCGCCCACCCCGCCCAGCGAGCCGGCGACCAGCAGCGCCGGCATGGCCCTGTTCAGCGCCGACCGGCGCGCCTGCTTCCGCTCATCCACCTGCGCCTGCGGCAGCGCGGGCGGCTGGGGGTTCGGCTGCTCGTCCGGCTGGGCGTTCGTGTGCTCGGTCATCAGCGCTCTCCTCCGGCGTGCGCGGCCTGCCGTCTGCGCAGCAGCAGCCCGCCCGTGGCACTTCCCATCAGCAGCAGCGAACCGCCGGCGATCAGCCCGTACGAGGAGCTCGCGGGCTCCGGCGCCTCACCCGTGTCCACCCCGCCCTTGGGAGTCTTGGCCACCTGGGCCTTGACGTACCTGGTGGTCGTCGGCTTGGGCGACCGCGTCGGGGTCACCGTGGCCGTCGCCGTCGCCGTCCTGACGCCTCCGGTGACCACGCTGACGTGGCTCGTGCCGGGGGTGGGCGTGTAGTGCCACGTGTTGCCGGTGGTCGGCGTGGCACTCGTGGACGGGGTGGTCGGAGACGTCGGCGGGGGCGTCGTCGGGTCCGAGGTCGTGGGGGTGGGGCTCGTGGGGGTGGCGCCGGGGACGTTCACCTCGATGGCCCCCGGGTCGCCCTGGAGGGTGCAGGTGGCCTCGTTGTGCGAGGGCGGCTCGGTGATCTCACCGGTGCTCACCCGGAACGCGTCCACGTGCGCGGTCTTGTCGTCACCGTCGACGACGTTGACGACCTCGATCGTGTGCGGCCCGTACTCGAGCTCCGGCGACTCCCAGAGGACCTCCTTGGACCTGGTCCCGGTCATCGGCTCGCCGTTGCGGTCCTTGCCCGGCTCGACCAGCGGGTCGGTGACCGTGTCGCCGTCCAGGAGAATCCGCACGGGGCCGAGCCCCGGCTCGCGCCTGCCGATGTAGGCGACCTGGGTGCCCTTGAACTCCAGCTTGGCGACAGCGTCCTTCTCGGTGGTCGTGTGCAGGTCGTAGATGTGATCCGCGTACTGCTCAGGCGTTTGCTGGTGATACCAGCCTCCTGAGTACGTGACCAGCCTGTTGTCGTTGACCATGACCTCGCCCTTGGCGGGCTTGAAGCGCACGACCAGACCGGCCGGCTTGACGCGGATGGTGCCGGAGCGCTGCACGGACCCCGCGTCGGACAGGCCCGACGGCAGCTTGAGGAAGTCGCCGGGTACGAGCTCGGCCTGGTCCTGGGAGCCCTTCGGCCGGAGCTGGCCGGACCAGGCGCCGGTGATGTCCACCGTGCCTTCGAGGTTCAGCGTGGAGCCCTTCGGGAAGAAGCCGGGCGAGCCGAACTGCTTGCCGCCCAGATACTTGATCGACCACCCGACGTCCAGCATGCCCCCGGACGTGAGCCGGGGGGTGACGAGCGCCTCCACCTGCACACCGCCCGTCGCGCCGGCGACGCCTCCCGTGCAGAAGTACTTGGCGACGAGAGACGCCTCAGCCTGTCCTGGCTGGGATGCCACCACGAAGGCGGCGGACGCGGCCATGCCGACCGTTGCGGCGATCAACGCCTTGCGCCACCGATTCACCGGACACTCCGCTCACACATAGACCGAAGGTAGATCTTAAGGTCGATACCACTTTCAATCAGGCGATGTTCGGCACTTGTGATGAAGCCGTGTCCGCGCCACGAAAACCGGCGCCCGACCGGGTATGCCTCGGGGTAACAGAATCGTATTCTGGCGTCCGTTCACGCCTGCCTGGAGGAGACCGATGGAGCGAGACCTCTTCGAGGAGGAGCACCTGCTCTTCCGCGAGACCGTGCGCGAGTTCATGGCCCGCGAGGTGGTCCCGCACCACGGCCGCTGGGAGAAGGACGGCATCGTCCCGCGCGAGGTCTGGCAGAAGGCAGGCGAGCTCGGGATGTTCGGCTTCTCGGTCCCCGAGGAGTACGGCGGCGCGGGCGTCACCGACTTCCGGTTCAACACGGTGATCGTCGAGGAGATCATGCGCCACGGCGCCACGGGCCTCGGGTTCTCCCTGCACAACGACGTCATGGCCCCGTACCTGGTGGAGCTGACCGACGACGCGCAGAAGCAGCGGTGGCTGCCGGGCTTCGCGAGCGGCGAGCTGATCACCGCGATCGCGATGACCGAGCCCGGCGCCGGCAGCGATCTGCAGGGCGTGCGCGCCACCGCCGTCCGCGAGGGCGACCACTACGTGGTCAACGGGCAGAAGACGTTCATCACCAACGGCGTCAACGCCGACCTCGTCGTGGTCGTGGCCAAGACCGACCCCGCCGCCGGCGCGCGGGGCATCACGCTGCTCGTGGTCGAGCGCGGCATGGAGGGGTTCAGCCGGGGCCGCAACCTCGACAAGATCGGGATGAAGGCGCAGGACACGGCCGAGCTGTTCTTCGAGAACGTCCGCGTGCCCGTGGCGAACCGGCTCGGCCCGGAGGACGGCCAGGGGTTCTTCCAGCTCATGCGCAACCTGCCGCAGGAGCGCCTGTCGATCGCGGTGGCCGCGGTCGCCGCGGCCGAGGCCGTACTGGAGCAGACCGTGGAGTACTGCCGGGGCCGGCAGGCGTTCGGCCGGAGCGTCGGGTCGTTCCAGAACACCCGGTTCGTCCTGGCGGAGCTCGCCACCGAGACCGACATCGCCCGCCACTACGTCGACAAGTGCGTGCTCGCGCTCAACGCCGGGCGGCTGACGGCGGTGGACGCGGCCAAGGCCAAGTGGTGGACCACCGAGCTGCAGAACAAGGTCATCGACCGCTGCCTCCAGCTCCACGGCGGCTACGGCTACATGACGGAGTACCCGGTGGCCAGGGCGTGGGCGGACAGCCGGGTGCAGACCATCTACGGCGGCACCACCGAGATCATGAAGGAGATCATCGGCCGGTCGTTCGGGTTCTAGAGAGACCCGGTCGTCCGGCGCACGCCGGGCCTCATGGCGGCGCATACTGGCAACCATGGACAGCGGCCTGATCCTCCTGGTGTTCCTCGCGTTGCTGTTCGCCTGGGCCCTGAACCGCGTGCGGCGCGCGCTGCGCCTGGGCGCCGTCGGCTACGCCGGCATCATGATCGTCTTCGTGATCGTCATGCTGCTCCTCTGGGGCCAGACGTTCCGCTAGCCCGGCCGCACCGCCCTAGCCGCCGCTGCCCTCCAGGAGGACCCGCGCCACCAGCTCCGGATCGTCGCTCATCGGCACGTGGCCGCAGCCGAGCAGCAGCCTGACCCGCTGCCCCGACCACCGGGCCGCGCGCACGGCCTGGCGGCGCGGCAGCAGCCGGTCGTGCTCGCCCCAGGCGATCGTGATCGGCGCCTTGGGCGGCGCGGGCGGCATCATCCCGGCGAACGACTCCAGCGTCTCCTCGAACCCCGGCGCCGCGGCCAGCGCCTGCGAGGCGGCGACCAGCGCCTCCGGCGAGAGCCTGGAGGGATGGGCGACCAGCAGACCGGCGGTCAGCGCCCGGCCCGCCGGGGTGGAGGCGGCCCGGACCGCCTGCTCCGGCGGCATCGCGCCGGCCGCGGCCCGCATGGCGCGCAGCACCGTCCGGCCGTACAGGAGCTCGGAGCGTGACCAGAAGCCGGCCGGCGACAGCGCGGTGGCGGTGCGGACCACGCCGCGTGAGGCCAGCTCCAGCGCGATGTAGCCGCCCAGCGAGTTGCCCGCCACGTGCGGCTCCCGCACACCGAGCAGGTCGCAGAACGCCTCGACCGCGTCGGCCAGCGACTCCGCGGTGTACGGCGTGCCGGCGGGCAGCGGCGGCGAGACGCCGAATCCCGGCAGGTCGAGCGCGATCACGGTGCGCGAGGCGGCCAGCCGGTCCATCACCGGCAGCCATGCCTGCCAGTGGTGCCCGATGCCGTGGACGAGGATCAGCGGCGGGCCGGTGCCACGCCGCTCGAAGGCCAGCTCCATGCCGACGAGTGAACCACTCAGCGGCTACGGGTGGGAATCTCGAACCAGACGGCTTTGCCTTCCCTGGTAGGTCGCGAGCCCCAACGCCGGGCGAGCTGGTCCACCAGATAGAGGCCGCGGCCGCCCTCGTCGTTCTCCCCCGCGCTGCGGATGCGCGGCAGCCGCAGGTCCTGGTCGAACACCTCGACCCAGACGGCCTCGTCGCCCCGCCGCAGCCGCAGCGTGAATTCCTTCTCGCCCACGACCTCGTCCTCGAAGCCCGGCACGTCCCACGACTCGTCGAACGGCAGCGGCCCGTCCACGGTCAGCTCGCGGCGTGGCACGGTGGCGGTCGCCGCGTGCAGCACCACGTTGGTGACGACCTCCGACACGAGCAGGCAGGCCAGCTCGGCCCGCTCCTCCGGTACGTTCCACGCGTCGAACGCCTCGGACGCCATGCGGCGCGCCTCGCCCACCATGATCGGCTGGGCGGGGAACGTGCGCTCCTCCACGTCCAGGTCGGCCTGGGCGGAGCGGACCACGAGGATCGCCATGTCGTCGTCGATCTCGCCGGGCACGGCCACCGTGGCGGCGTCGGCCACCCGCTCCACCTCGGCGTCGGCGTACTTGGCGAGCTTCTCGCACAGCACGCCGAGTGTCTCCTCGTCGCTCGCCATCTGGCCGTCGCGGCTGGGGCGCCGGTCCACCAGGCCGTCGGTGTAGAGCAGCAGGGCGGCGCCGGGCGGCAGCACGCGGGTCTGCTCCTTGTAGACGAGGTCGGCGTGCAGGCCCTTGGCGCGCACACCCAGCGGCTGGCCGACCTCCTCGATGTCCATCTCGACGCACTCGCCGTCGACCAGCAGCAGCGGCGGCGCGTGGCCGGCGTTGGCGAACGACAACGTGCGCGACCAGGCGTCGTAGACGAGGTACTGGCAGGTCACGATGGGCGGGACGCTGATGTCGGCGCCGTTGTCGTCCTTCTCGGGAGTGGCGATGATGCGGGTCCACTCGTCGAGCCGGGCGAGGATGTCGGCGGGCGACTTGTCGTCCTGGGCGAAGGCCCGCAGCGCGGCGCGGAGCTGTCCCATGATCGCCGCGGCGCGGGCGCCCCGGCCCTCGACGTCGCCGATGACGATGCCGACCCGGCCGGCCGACAGCGGGATCACGTCGTACCAGTCGCCGCCGACCTGGGTCTGGATGCCCTGGCCGTGGGAGGCGAGCGGCGCCGCCGGGTAGTAGCGCACCGCGATCTGCAGCCCGTCGAGCTGCGGCAGCGCCCTCGGCAGCAGGTGCTTCTGGAACGACTCGGCGGTGTGGCGCTCCTCCTCGAACAGCAGCGCGTTGTCGATGGCGAGCGCGACCCGGGTGGCGATGGCGCCGACGAAGTCACGGTCGAACGCGTCGTAGTGGGGGCTGCGCCGGTCGGTCAGGTTGGACAGGCCGAGGTACATCTGGCCGAGGGTCTCGCCGCGCACGCACAGCGGAGCCACGATCGCGGAGGTCATGCCGACCTCGCCGCACAGCTTGGCGCTGTTCTCGCTCGGGCTGGGGAAGCTGTTGACCGCGAAGTCCTCGACGAGGATCGTCTCCTGGCGGCGCATCGCGACGTCGGCGTAGTGGCCGGGAGGGTAGCGGATCTCCGCGCCGACCGGCTTCCAGGTGCCGGGCGGCGGGGTCCAGCCCTGCACGTGCTGCGACACCCGGCGCACCAGGCGGTCGCCCTCCATCAGCTCGATGAAGCAGTGGTCGGCGAACTGCGGGACGAGCATCTCGGCGACCCGCTTGAGCGTCTCCTCGACGTACAGGGAGCCGGCGAGCCGCTCGCCGATGCGCTCCAGCAGGCCGAAGCGGTCCTTCTCGCGCTCGTTGCTGCGCAGCGCCTCCCGGGCGGTGATCACGATGCCGGTCACCGAGCCGGAGGAGTGACGCAGCGGCACGGCCTGGGCTCGGACGTAGACGATCGTGCCGTCGCCGCGCCGGACGTCGAACGTGCCCTCCCAGACGCCGCCCTTGAGCACGTGCTTGGCCAGCTCGACCGCGAGCGGGTGGTCCTTCTCGAGGATGCCGAGGGACAGCACCGACGTGTCACCGGCCACGGACTTGCCGGGCCGGCCGAACAGCTTCTCCGCGAACGGGTTCCAGTACAGGAGGTTGCTGAAGCGGTCGGTCACCACGACCGCCATCTCGGCGTGGTCCAGGACGGACTCCGCGGCGAGCTGGTCGGCCGCGTCCTCGGAGAGATCCCCCCAGCGCTTCATCCGGAGACCACTCCTAGGGGAGGCATGTGCGCAAAGCGAACCACGGACGCTCCTGCAACAGTCTTGACCGGAAGGGAGTGGAGGGCCTCCCTCGAGGGATTCAACCAAGCAGCAGCGCGCGCGTCAGCGCTTGGAGACGAAAACGTGCGCGGCAACGTCGCGCGGTAGCTCCGCGGGAATGTTGTTCGCGTCACCGTCACCTGTCACCCGTACACCGTCGTCGCTCGCCGCGAGCGTGACCTCGCGTCCGGGTTGTATCCCAACTTGCTTGAGTTTAAGCATCACGGCGGGATCGCTTTGCACTTGTTCGCTAATTCGCCGCACGACCACGGGTATGTCCCTCGGTCCGGCCAGGGCGGACATCGACGTCAAGATGGACACACTCGTGTCAGCCGGCTCCTGGGCTCCCAGCTCGCCCAGCCCGGGGATGGGATTGCCGTGCGGGCACGTCGTCGGGTTGTGCAGCAGCGTCACCAGGCGGGCCTCGACGGACTCCGACATCACGTGCTCCCAGCGGCACGCCTCGATGTGCACCTCTTCCCACGGCAGACCGATCACCTCGGTCAGCAGGCACTCGGCGAGGCGGTGCTTGCGCATCACCCGCGTGGCGAGGGTGCGGCCCAACTCGGTCATCGACAGGTGCCGGTCGCCCTCCACGCGGACCAGGCCGTCGCGCTCCATGCGGGCCACGGTCTGGCTCACGGTGGGGCCGCTCTGCTGGAGACGCTCGGCGATGCGGGCCCGGAGGGGGACGATGCCCTCCTCCTCGAGCTCGTAAATCGTCCGGAGATACATCTCCGTCGTGTCGATCAGGCCGTGTGCGGTCAAGGCTCCTCCCATCTGGAATGCTACGCCGGTCATGGCAGGGACTGAGCCCGTCCGCCTCGGGCACACAAGTCAGAGGAAACCTTACTTGCGTACCTCTTCACTTGCGGACAAGGACCGGCGATGGCAAAGGACGGCAACAACGGGGCGGCCCGGTTCCTTCCCGGCCACCTCGACCTGGACTCCCTGAGGGAGGCGTCGGCGGGCTGCCAGGGATGCGACCTCTACCGGAACGCCACCCGGACGGTCTTCGGCGAGGGGCCGGCGCGGGCCAGGTTCATGCTCGTGGGCGAGCAGCCGGGCGACCAGGAGGACCTCAAGGGCGAGCCCTTCGTGGGGCCCGCCGGGCGGGTCCTGGACCGGGGGCTGGAGGAGGCGGGCATCGACCGCGACGACGTCTACGTGACGAACGCGGTCAAGCACTTCTCCTTCGTCATGCGCGGCAAACGGCGCATCCACCAGAAGCCGACGGCCGCCGAGGTGGAGGCATGCCGGCCGTGGCTGACGGCCGAGCTGGCGGTGGTGGAGCCGGAGGTGGTCGTGGTGCTGGGCGCCACGGCGGCCCGGTCGCTGCTGGGGGCGGCGTTCCGGGTGACGCGGCAGCGGGGCGAGCCGGTGCCGCTGGGAGACGCGCTGGCTGTCGCGACGATCCACCCGTCGGCGGTGCTGCGCGCCCCGGACCGGGACGCGGCCTACGCGGGCTTCCTGGCCGACCTCAGGGTCGCCGCGGGCACCGTCAGGGGCGCCGCCTGACCCTCCGTACGACTGTTCGGCCCCCGTACGACTGCCTGAGCCTCGCTACGCGTCCGTACGGTCGCCGGAGCGGTAGTTCCTGAAGCGGGCGGCCGACAGGCCGACGGCCAGGACGGCGGCGGCGCACGCCAGCCCGCCCCCCACCCAGGCCGCGCCCAGCCCGAACGCGGCGGCCGTGGCGCCGGCCCGCAGCTCGCCCAGCCGCGGCCCGCCGGCCACGACCACGAGGAAGACCCCCTGCATGCGGCCGCGCATCTCGTCGGGCGCGTGGAGCTGGAGGATGGACTGCCGCCACACCGACGACACCACGTCGGCCGCCCCGCCCACGGCCATGAACGCCACCACGGCCCACAACTGGTGGACGAGCCCGGCGGCGGCGACGGACAGCCCCCACACGGCGATGACCGCGACCAGCCCGATCCCCTGCCGGGTGACCCGCCCGACCCAGCCGGAGAACAGCGCCCCGGCGGACGAGCCGATCGCCATGGACGCGTTGAGCCAGCCGAGGGCGAGGGGGTCGCCGCCGAACCGCTCGGCCGCCACCTGCGGGAACAGGGCGCGGGGGTACGCGAGCACCATCGCGATGATGTCCACCACGAACGACATGAGCAGCACCTGGCTGCCGAGGATGAACCGCAGCCCCTCGGCGACCGCCCGCGCACCGGGGCGCCGCACCTCGCCCTGCGGCGGCAGCGGCGGCAGGCGCAGCGCCGCGTACAGGCCGGCGCCGAACAGGACCGCGTCGAGCGCGTAGACGGCCGGATAGCCGGACCAGGCGAGGACGAGGCCGCTGATCATCGGCCCGGCGATGGCCCCGAGGCTGTGGACGAGGGAGTTGAGGGCGTTGGCCGCCGGCACGAGGTCGGGGGGAAGGACGCGGGGGATGATCGCGCCCCGGGTGGGCGAGCTGATCGCGAAACCGGTGGCGCTCACCGCTACGGCGGCCAGCAGGACGTAGACGTTGCCGAGGCCGAGGAGCGCCTGGAGCAGGACGAACAGGGTGCCCGTCCACGAGATGGCCGAGCCGGCGAGCAGGAGGCGGCGCCGGTCCACCGCGTCGGCGACCGCGCCTCCCCACAGGCCGAAGGCGACCAGCGGGACGAAGTTGGCCATGCCCAGCAGGCCGACCCAGAAGGACGAGTGCGTGAGGACGTAGACCTGCTGGCCGACCGCGACGAGAGTCGCGGCGTTGCCCACGTGCGAGACGGTCTGGCCGATCCAGATCCGCCGGTACGCGGGCACGGCCAGCGGCCGGGTGTCCAGTAAGTGACGTTTGACGAGCTCCCCGATTGCCACTTGACGCACATTAAGGGGCGAGTCTCTCCAAGACCCACCGGGTTCCGGTTCGCCGGTAACGGAGGCGGTCGTGCATCCGGTCGAGCTGGCCCTGCCAGAACTCCACCTCCAGCGGCACGACCCGGTAGCCGCCCCAGAAGTCGGGCACCGGCGGATCGTCCGGCCAGCGCGCCGCCAGCTCCTCGTAGCGGGCGTCCAGCTCCTCCCGCGAGCGCACCACCGCGCTCTGCCGCGACGCCCACGCGCCGACGCGCGAGCCGTACGGCCGGGAGCGGAAGTAGACCGCCGACTCCTCGTGCGGCAGCCGCACCACCGAGCCCTCCACGCGCACCTGGCGCCGGATGGGGTGCCACGGGAACAGCAGCGAGGCCCTGGCGTTCTCGGCCAGGTCGCGGCCCTTGCGGGACTCGTAGTTGGTGTAGAAGACGAAGCCGCTCTGGTCGTAGCCCTTGAGCAGCACGGTTCGGGCGCTGGGCCGGCCGCCGGCCGAGGCCGTGGCCAGCACCATGGCGTTCGGCTCGGGCACGCCGGCCTGCAGCGCGTCCTCGAACCACACGCTGAATTGCGTGATCGGATCGGGAGAGACGTCGGATTCGAGCAGCGGCTCGCCCTCATACGTGCGGCGAAGCCCGGCCAGCGAGGGCGGGCGCGAGGTGGCATCCACGAGACGGTATTCTTGCGCGCCCGGCCGCGGACCCCATACTGAGCCCCCGACCTGGGGCGATGGCGTTTCAACGGGTCCGGAGACCGAGCATGACTCGGCAGGGGGTTAAATTGACCCGCCGGTATCTCGACATCAACAGAGCGGTGGAGCTCGGGGCGAGAGAGCGAGGCAACAATGCCGACGAGTCCCGAAGCGGCCGCGACCGTACACGCAGCATTGCCGGAACATGGCAAGAAAGGGAGGCGGCCAACAATGTCCGACTTCAAACCCGGCCTCGAAGGCGTCGTGGCCTTCGAGACCGAGATCGCGGAACCGGACAAAGAAGGGGGCGCCCTTCGATACCGCGGCGTCGACATCGAGGAGCTGGTCGGCCGTGTCCCCTTCGGACACGTTTGGGGCCTGCTGGTCGACAACAAGTTCCAGCCGGGCCTGCCCCCGGCGGAGCCGTTCCCCATTCCCGTCCACTCCGGTGACATCCGGGTGGACGTGCAGAGCGCCCTGGCCATGCTGGCCCCGGCCTACGGCTTCAAGCCGCTGCTCGACATCTCGGATGAGGAGGCGCGCGACCAGCTCGCCCGTGCCTCGGTGATGGCCCTGTCCTTCGTGGCGCAGTCGGCGCGCGGCCTCGGCCTGCCGATGGTGCCGCAGAGCCGGGTGGACGAGGCCAAGACCATCGTCGAGCGGTTCATGGTCCGCTGGCGCGGTGAGCCCGACCCCAGGCATGTCAAGGCCATCGACGCCTATTGGACCTCGGCCGCCGAGCACGGCATGAACGCCTCGACGTTCACGGCCCGGGTGATCGCCTCGACCGGCGCCGACGTGGCCGCCGCTCTGTCCGGCGCCGTGGGGGCCATGTCCGGCCCGCTGCACGGCGGCGCCCCGGCCCGCGTGCTGCACATGATCGAGGGCGTCGAGCAGATGGGCGACGCCAAGAAGTACGTGCAGAGCGAGCTGGACAAGGGCCAGCGGCTCATGGGCTTCGGCCACCGCGTCTATCGCGCCGAGGACCCGCGTGCCCGCGTGCTCCGCCGTACCGCCAAGGAGCTCGACGCGCCGCGCTACGAGGTGGCGGCCGCGCTGGAGCAGGCGGCCCTGGAGGAGCTGCACGCCCGCAAGCCCGACCGTGTGCTGGCCACCAACGTGGAGTACTGGGCCGCCGTGGTCCTCGACTTCGCCGAGGTGCCGTCGCACATGTTCACCTCGATGTTCACCTGCGCCCGCACGGCCGGTTGGGCCGCGCACATCCTGGAGCAGAAGCGGACGGGCCGCCTGGTCCGCCCGAGCGCCAACTACATCGGCCCGGCCTCGCGTCCGCTCAGCGACGTGCCCGGGGCCGCCGAGGTCGCCGGCACCATCTGACCCGGCGCCGATCCGGCCGGCTCGCCGCCCGGGTGCCCGTCACCCGGGCGGCACAGCTCGCCGCTCCCCGGACTCCCTCACTTGGGCGGAGCTCCGCAGCCGGCCACCTCAGCCGTCGGCCTGCACACCCAGCGGGCCCGGATCGGCTGCCCCGACTCGACGGACATGAGCCATACCTCCCGCTCCTGCGCGTCGTGGTTCCTGGCGTCGCCGGAGAAGGCCACCGACCCCGTGGCGCCGTCGAAGCGCAGGCCCCTCAGGTTGTAGTGCACGCCGTCACGGATGTCCTCCGCGCCGCTCTGCGTCCGGTACGCGTCGACCGCGATCGCCACCGCCTGCGCCGCGTCGTAGCCGAACGAGGCATGCGCGAACGAGAACACGAACGACGTGCCCGCCCACTGCCGCAGCGTCTTCTGCCCCTGGTTGAGCGAGGCGTCGCGCACGTCGGTCAGCGACACGAACGACAGGGTCGTGTCGTGCCCGCGCCCGTTCGAGGCGACGTCGTTGGCGACGGCGCCCGTGAGGTCGTCCGAGACGACCAGCCTGACCTGCCGCCGCTCGCATGAGGCTCCCCACGCCCGCTTGAGGCCACTGAGGAAGTCGGCCCGGCCCGTGTAGTAGACGACCCGCGCACCGCTCCCGCACGCCTCCTCCATGGCCGCGCCGAGCGAGGCGTCGTCGCTGAACGAGTGCTCGGACTTCTCGCCCGGATAGTCGCGCAGGAACAGGTTCTTCAGGTCCTCGCTGTACAGCTCGCCCGGCTGCCGCTGCCAGACCACGGCGACGCTCGGCTTCGGCGCCACGCCCTCGCCCAGGCCCAGCGTGGCCAGCCACTCCACCGTGGCCCTGGTCTGCAGCTCGTCGACGACCGCGAGCCGGAACAGGTACGCCGAGCGCTGCTGCCCGGCCCCGGCGAGCTGGCCGACCGTGCTCACCGTGCTGACCATCGACAGGTTGGCCCCGGTCAGCACGTTCACGGCCCGCCTGACCTCCTCGCGGCTCCAGGCGAAGCCCACGACGGCCGTCAGCGAGGGGTCGCGCCGGGCACGGTCCTCGATGTCCCTGGCCGCCAGCTCGGCGCTGAGGAAGTCCTGGCCGGTGTTGGCGAAGACGACCTTCATCTTCCAGTCGGACTTGCTCCGGTTGTAGCTGTCCTGGTACGCGCCGATGCCGGTGAGCTCGCCCGCCACCGCGGCCATCTGGCCGTCCTTGAACGCCGCGCCCGGCTGCGTGGTGAGCGGGCCGAGGTAGGCGACGGTGAAGACCTTGGCGGCGAACGGGATCTGCGAGTTCTGCCGCTCGATGCGGCTCAGCACCGGCTGGACGAGGGGGTGGGGGCCCATCTTCTCCAGCGCTCCGAGGCCCACGCACTGGTCGGCCACCCTGGTCAGCTCGGCGCCGCAGCCCGCGGTCGCGACGACGGCCCCGGTGAGGGGCAGCACGAGCAGCGCCGCCACCGCCAGCCAGTACGCCAGCGGCCGGACGGGCAGCATCCTGTGACGCTCGTCCCCGCCGGCCCCGGCCTGCGCCTCCGCCTCTGCCTCCGCCTCGATCAGCAGGTACGGGCTGGGCCGGACCCAGCGGACCCGATTGCGCCAGTCGTGGAAGAGCTGCACCGCGTCCGCCTCGGGGCCGCTGGGCGGCTCCACGGGCTCGGTCCCGGGGGCCACCGTGGTGGAGGCGACCACCAACAGCGGGCCCTTCTGCCCGGCGACGGTCCTGACCTCGTTGAGCAGCTCCATGAACCGGCGGCTGGCGGTGCCGGGGTCGGCGTTCCTGAGCTGGAGCACGGGATAGGTGTCGCGGCCCCAGCCGGGCCACGGGATGACCCGGCGCTGGTACGCCTGGCGCAGGTCCTCCAGCAGGGCGGCGACCAGCAGCCGCTCGACCTCCTCCGGCGGCGCCTCGCTGACGCGCACCGCGTACTCGATGACGCTCTCGTCCCGCCCGCGCCGTAAGTAGGGGGCCCGGCGGAACCAGCGGTAGAAGATCGGCCCGCGGATCAGCAGCAGGGCGTGGACGAGTCCGCCGACGAGCGCGACCGCGATGCCCGCGCCCCACACCAGCAGGCTGATGCCGTCAACGAGCTTCTGCAGCCCGTACGCGGCCAGGCCGGAGGCGGGGATCCAGGCGGTCATGGCGCGGCCCACGTAGTCGGCCATGGCCCTGCGCACCCGGCCGGTGCGCGCCCGCTCCTTGCGCCACTCGATCAGCCACTGCCGGAACACCAGCCGCTTCACCACGGGGTTCGGCGGGGTGCCCGCGCCCGGGACCTCGGCGCCGCGCCGGCTCCAGGCCCACAGGGCGAACAGGGTCAGCGGGAACCGGGGCGGCGGCAGCAGTGTGCCGCGCGCCCAGGTGGACAGCATGCCCTGGGCGCCCGCCAGCCGCTCGACGATGGCCGCCACGTCCGTGAAGCCCTTGGCGTGGATCTCCGCGTACGGCACCCGCCGGCCGAACCGGGCCGCCGTGCCGGCCGCCTGCCCGGCCGCCGCCGGATCGCCGGTGAGCACCAGGATCGGCAGCCCGCGCTCCTTCGACAGAGGCGACGGCCGCCGCACGGCCTCGTCGATCACCTGGTACACCGGGCTGTCGGGCATGATCGAACCGGCCTCCGGACTCGACTGCTCCCCCGAGACTCACCTGACCACGCCGAGCGTACGTGATCGTCACGAGCCGCGACCAGCGACGCGCACATCTCACAATCCGGACCCGGGCCAAGTCATCCCGAGCGGCTCAGTAACCTGGTCGGGTGGCTGACATCGTGATTCCCGCTGACATCAAGCCCGCCGACGGCCGTTTCGGCTGCGGGCCCTCGAAGGTACGCACCGAGCAGCTGGCCGCCCTCGCCTCCGCCGGGGCGAGCGTCATGGGCACCTCCCACCGCCAGAAGCCGGTCAAGGAGCTGGTCGGCCGCGTGCGCTCCGGGCTGGCCGACCTGTTCTCGCTGCCCGAGGGCTACCAGGTCGTCCTGGGCAACGGCGGCACCACCGCGTTCTGGGACATCGCCTCCTTCGGGCTGATCCGCGACCGCTCGCAGCACCTGTCGTTCGGCGAGTTCTCCTCCAAGTTCGCCACCGTCGCCCGCAAGGCGCCGTGGCTGGGCGAGCCGTCGGTGATCAAGTCCGAGGTCGGCACCTACCCGACGCCGGTCGCCGAGGACGGCGTCGACGTCTACGCGCTCACCCACAACGAGACCTCGACCGGCGTCGCCATGCCGATCCGGCGCGTCGGCTCCGACGACTCGCTCGTGCTCGTGGACGCCACCTCCGGCGCGGGCGGCCTGCCCGTGTCGATCGAGGAGACCGACGTCTACTACTTCGCGCCGCAGAAGAGCTTCGCCTCCGACGGCGGCCTGTGGATCGCGCTGATGTCGCCGCGCGCGCTGGCCCGCGTCGAGGAGATCGCCGCCACCGACCGCTACGTGCCGGAGTTCTTCAGCCTGCCGGTCGCCATCGACAACTCCGCGAAGGACCAGACCTACAACACCCCGGCCGTGGCCACGCTGTTCCTGCTGGCCGACCAGCTCGACTGGATGAACGGCAACGGCGGCCTGGCCTGGACGACCGCCCGCACGGGCGACTCGGCGCAGCGCCTCTACTCCTGGGCCGAGAAGGCGTCCTTCGCGACGCCGTTCGCCGCGCCGGAGTTCCGCTCGCAGGTGGTCGGCACGATCGACTTCTCCGACGACGTGGACGCGGCGGCGGTGGCCAAGGTGCTGCGCGCCAACGGCATCGTCGACACCGAGCCGTACCGCAAGCTGGGCCGCAACCAGCTGCGCGTGGCGATGTTCCCGGCGATCGACCCGGCCGACGTCGAGGCGCTGACCGCGTGCATCGACTACGTGGTCGAGCGCGTCTGACCTGATCCGGACGGCCTGATCCGGACGGCCTGATCCGGACGGCCTGGTCCGGCGCCGGGAACCCCCGGCGCCGGGTCAGGTCAGCGCTTGAGGCGCAGCACCCAGGCCGCCACGACTCCGCCGAGCAGGCCGAACAGGTGGCCCTGCCACGAGATGCCCTGCTGGTTGGGCAGCAGCCCCCACAGGATCGAGTAGTACGCGGCGGCCACGCCGATGCCGAGGACGATGTCGAGGACCCGGCGGTCGAACAGCCCCCGGCACACGACGTACCCGAAGTAGCCGAAGACCAGCCCGCTGGCGCCCACCGTGATGATGTCCGGGCTGGTGAGCCAGGTGCCGATGCCGCCGACGAGGACGATGAGCAGGCTGGCGGCCAGGAACTTGCCGAGGCCGCGCACGGCGGCCAGGAAGCCGAGCACGAGCAGCGGCAGCGAGTTGGCCATGAGATGGCCGAAGCCGACGTGCAGGAACGGCGCGAACAGGATGCCGACCAGCCCCTCAGGCTCCAAGCCGACGATTCCGTACTGGTCGAGGCTGCCGTTCAACAGGTAGTCGACGATCTCGACGCCCCACATCACGCCGAGGATCAGCACCATCACGACGAGCGCGCTGAGCGCGCCGGTCAGCAACGTGCCCGCTCCGCGCTTGACCGACTCGTACCTCGACCCGGAATAGCCGCTCATACGCCCTCCCGCTCAGACGTCCTCTCCTTTACCGTACGCAGGGCGTGTCATGCGCGCGTGAGGAAAGAAACCCCCTCCCCGTGGAGGGGAGGGGGCGGACGGACGGGCTACTCGCCCTTCCACTGGGGGGCGCGCTTCTCGGCGAAGGCCGCCGCGCCCTCCATGGCGTCCTTGGAGCCGAACACCGGGTTGATGATCTCGCCCTGGCGGCGAAACATCTCCTCCAGCGGCCAGTCCGCCGACTCGATGATCACCTTCTTGGTCGCCGCGAGGGCCAGCGGCGCGTTGGCCGCGATCTTGCGGGCCAGCTCCAGCGCCCCCTCCAGGGCCGCGCCGGGCTCGGTGATCCGGTTGACCAGGCCCAGCTCGTACAGGCGCGAGGCCGGGTAGTGGTCGCCGGTCAGGGCGATCTCCATGGCCACGTGGTACGGGATGCGACGCGGCAGCCGCATGATGCCGCCCGCACCGGCCACCAGCCCGCGCCTGGGCTCCGGCAGGCCGAACGTCGCCTCCGAGGAGGCCACGATCACGTCGCAGGACAGCGCCAGCTCGAAGCCGCCCGCCAGCGCGTACCCCTCGACCGCCGCCACCAGCGGCTTGCGCGGCGGCGCCTCGGTGAGACCGCCGAACCCGCGCCCCTCGACCACGGGGAAGTCGCCGGCCAGGAAGCCCTTGAGGTCCATGCCGGCGCTGAAGGTGCCGCCCGCGCCGGTCAGGACGTAGGCGGACACGTCGGGGCGGCCGTCGAGGGCGTCCAGCGCCTCGGCGATGCCCCGGGCCACCGCGCCGTTGATCGCGTTGCGCGCCTTCGGGCGGTTGATCGTGAGCACGGCGACGCCGCCGGACTCCTCGACGAGGACGTCGTCAGACACGGGACCTCACTTGGGCTGGAAGCGGATGCCGCCGTCGAAGCGGATGACCTCGGCGTTCATGTAGTCGTTCTCGATGAGCGAGCGGACCAGGTGGGCGAACTCGCCGGCCTGTCCCATGCGCTTGGGGAAGACGACGGGCGCGACCAGCTTGGCCTTGAACTCGTCGGCGTTGGGGTTGAAGCCGTAGATGGGGGTGTCGATGATGCCGGGGCAGATCGTGTTGACCCGGACGCCGATGGCCGCGAGGTCGCGGGCGGCGGGGACGGTCATGCCGACGATCCCGCCCTTGGAGGCCGAGTAGGCGAGCTGGCCGGTCTGCCCCTCCAGGGCCGCGACGGACGCGGTGTTGACGACCACGCCGCGCTGGCCGTCGGCGTCCACCGGCTCCGTCCTGGCGATGGCGGCGGCGCCGATGCGCATGAGGTTGAACGTGCCGATCAGGTTGACCTCGATGACCTTCCGGTAGGAGGCCGCGCTGTGGGGGGCGCCGTCGCGGTTGACCGTGCGCTCGGCCCAGCCGATGCCCGCGCTGTTGACCACGACGCGCAGCGGCTTGCCGGTGGCGACGGCGGCCTCCACGGCGGCCTGCACCTGGTCCTCGTCCGACACGTCGGTGCGGACGAAGACGCCGCCGAGCTCGTCGGCGACGGCCTTGCCGCGCTCCTCGTTCAGGTCGGCGACGACGACGGTCGCGCCGTGCCGCGCCAGCTCACGGGCGGTGGCCTCACCGAGGCCGCTGGCGCCGCCGGAGATGATTGCTGCAGATCCGTTCACGTCCATATCGGGGACCTTAACCCGCCGACCGAATGAAGTTCTACTCGGGGTGGGTTAAATCTCACCCACGGCGCTGTCGACGTCGGAGTACACCTTGATGCGGCGGTCGAGGCCCGTCGTGCGCAGGATCCGCGCCACCGGCGCCTGGGGGGCCGCCAGCGACACCCCGCCGCCCTCCCCGGTGGCCAGCCGCCACGCCTCGATCAGCACCGACAGACCGCTGGAGTCCATGAACGACAGCTGCTGGAGATCGAGGACGAGCCGGGCGCTGTCCTGCTTGATGGCGTCGCGCACCTCGTCCCGGAGGAAGGGCGCCGTGAAAAGGTCGAGCTCACCCTCCACGGCCACCACCACGGCGTCACCGAGGGCGTGTCGCGCAAGCCGCAGCTTCATTGGGCCCCTCCTCGATGAGCCACTGTACTTCGCCTGGAGGTGCTGTGGCGCGGCTCAGGCCGGCTCGGCCGGAGCTGGAATGGCGAAGCCGTACGGGAGCTCCAACCGGTGGGCGGCGAGCAGCTCGGCGTCCGAGAGCAGCTCGCGCGTGGGCCCGTCGGCGGCGATCACCCCGTCGGAGAGGATCAGCGAGCGTTCGCACAGCTCCAGCGCGTACGGCAGGTCGTGCGTGACCATGAGGACGGTGACGTCGAGCGAGCGCAGGATCTCGGCGAGCTCCCTGCGGGCGGCCGGGTCCAGGTTGGACGACGGCTCGTCCAGCACCAGGATCTCCGGCTCCATCGCCAGCACGGTCGCCACGGCCACCCTGCGGCGCTGGCCGAAGGACAGGTGGTGCGGCGGCCGGTCGATGGCCTCCAACATGCCGACCCGGTCCAGCGCGCCCCTGACCGCGTGCTCCAGCGCCTCGCCGGTCAGCCCCATGTTGGCCGGGCCGAAGGCCACGTCGTCGCGGACGGTCGGCATGAAGAGCTGGTCGTCGGGGTCCTGGAAGACCAGGCCGACGCGGCGGCGGACGTCCTTGAGCGTGTCCTTGCGCACGGGCGTGCCGGCCACGGTGACCGTGCCGTGCCCGGGGGTCAGGATGCCGTTGAGGTGCATGACGAGCGTGGTCTTGCCCGCGCCGTTCGGGCCGAGCAGCGCCACCCGCTCGCCCCGGCCGATCGTCAGGTCCACGCCGAACAGGGCCTGCGTGCCGTCCGGGTAGGCGTAGGCCAGCCGGCTGACTTCGAGAGAGTTCACGATCACAGGGACAGTCCCAACACCGCCAGAGCCGAAACCGGCAGCAGGAGTGCGGTCCCCCACTGCGCGGCCGACGCCGAGACCTCGCCGATCATCGGCATACGGCCGGAGTAGCCGCGGCTCAGCATCGCCAGGTGCACTCTCTCACCCCGCTCGTACGAGCGGATGAACAGGGCCCCGGCCGAGCGGGCGATCACGGGGATCTGCCGGACGTCCCGGGCCTCGAAGCCGCGCGACTCGCGGGCCACCCGCATCCGCCGCATCTCGTCCAGGATCACGTCGAGGTAGCGCAGCATGAACATGGCGATCTGCACCAGCAGCGACGGCACGCGCAGCCGCTGCGCCCCCAGCAGGATCACCCGGGGCTCGGTCGTGGCCGCCAGCAGGATGGAGGCGACGACGCCCAGCGTGGCCTTGGCCAGGATGTTCCACGCCGCCCACAGCCCCGGCACGCTCAGCGAGAGGCCGAGCACCGTGGTCCGCTCCCCCAGGCCGATCACCGGGATGAGGAAGGCGAACAGCACGAACGGCAGCTCGATCGCCATCCGCCGCAGCACGTGCCCCGGCGGCACCCGGGCGGCCCAGGCGACGGCCGCCAGCAGCACCGCGTACAGGCCGAACGCCCAGAACCGCTCGCGCGGCGTGGCCACCACGACCACGGCGAAGACGAAGACGGCGAGCAGTTTGCACTGCGGCGGCAGCCGGTGGACCACCGAGCCGCCCGGCAGGTAGAGCTGGTGGTGGTGCCCCGCACCCATCCGTACTCCGCGCCTTCCCTAGATGTGGACCCGATGTCCGGCGTCTGGGTCCTGACCGCGGGCCTCGTCACCCGTGGACCGGCCGCGGGCCACGTAGGCGACGGCCCCGGCGACGAGCAGCACGATGCCGACGCCGATGACCCCGGCGACGCCCACGGGGATGCCGCCCACCTCACCGTAGTCCCCCAGCGGCGACCAGCTCATCAGGTGGTCGGTCGCCTGGTCGAGGAAGCCCTTGTTCTCGGCGACCGCCTCCAGGCCGTCCGGGCTGGAGGAGGCGAAGAACGACACCACGCCCGCCAGCAGCAGCGTCAGCCCGACCCCGCCGAGCAGGAACGGTCGCGGCCGCACTCCCGAGGGCGTCGGCCGGGCCGGCTCGACCGTCGTGGTGCCGTCGGCGCCGCGCAGCACCAGTGACGTGGCCAGCCCGCGCGCCCCGTACACCAGGTCGGGCCGGACCGCGAGGACCGCGCCGACCGTGAACGCGGTGATCAGGCCCTCGCCGATGCCGATGAGCACGTGGACGCCGCCCATCGCGGCGGCCACGGCCGTCACCTCGATCGGCGCCGTGCCGCCGATCCAGAACAGCAGCGTGAACAGCAGCGCCGCGGCGGGCACCGAGACCAGCGCGGCGAGGAACGCGGCGGCCGTCACCCCGCCCCTGCCCCGGACGAGCTGGGTGACCAGCCGGAAGACGCCCCAGCCCACTAGCACGGTGACGATGCCCATGATGGTGATGTTGACGCCCAGCGCCGTGAGTCCGCCGTCGGCGAAGAAGACGCCCTGCACGAGCAGGACCACGGCCATGCACAACACCCCTGTGTAGGGGCCGACGAGTATCGCCGCCAGCGCGCCTCCGAGCAGGTGCCCGCTGGTGCCGGCCGCGACCGGGAAGTTCAGCATCTGCACGGCGAAGACGAACGCGGCGACGAGCCCCGCCATGGGAGCGGTGCGGTCGTCCAGCTCCCGCCGGGCTCCGCGCAGGCACACCGCCACGCCGGCCGCCGCCACGGCTCCGGCGGAGACGGACACGGCGGCGTCGAAGAAGCCATCGGGTACGTGCACGGCACATCCTTCAGCTGGGGCGTCACAACATGCCCTACTTTAGGACATTCTCTTGCACCTGCACATAGGTGGCAATTACGGCAGGATCTTCCGAAGCACGGTGCGAGCGGTGAGCTTCCGGACGACGGCGCTCAACCGTCCCTTCCCCGGCGTCGCGTACGGCCGCACACTCCGGAACACGGCCCCGCCCCACAGGCGGCGCGGCGCGGCCACCGTCTCGGCGTCGATCTCCACCCGGAACCGTGCCGGCGGCCCGCCCACCACGACCTCCAGATAGGCGTCCCAGGTGCCGGGCGTCAGCCGGCCGACCGCGGGCCGGGCCGTGAACCCTCCCTCCGGCAGCGGCACCACCCGCTCGGACCGCTCGGCGCCGGTGCGCCGCTCCCGCCAGATCAGCCGGCGCAGCGCCGACTCGGCCGGGGCCGAACCGCCGACCGTGACCTCGCCGTCCATGGCCAGCCGGTTGCCCAGCGCCCACCGGGTGCGGGTGACCCGCACGCAGCCCGGCACTGCCATCAGGTGCCCGCCGACGTCCACGCTGAGGTTGCCGTTGTCCTTGGTGAAGTACGGGATGACGACGGCCTCGCCGACGAGCCGGGCGGCGGGGCGGGCGACGTCCTCGTCACGGTCGGCCCCCAGCCGGCCCGTCCGGAGCACGTTCTCCAGCTCGATGGCGATCCGCGCGTCCCAGATGCCCGAGCCCAGCTCCGACACGTCCACACGGGCCGTGAACCGGTCCCCCTCGCACGCGGCCGGCACGACCAGCTCCCGCCCCGCGTCGTGCCGCTCGCGCAGCACCAGCGACATCGTGTACGGCAGGTGGACGCCGTCGAGCCCGGCCGTGCCCGCGACCACGAGCAGGCCGTCCTCCCAGCGCAGCGTGGTCAGCCGGCGGCGGACGGCGGCGGCCTCGATGTCGGCCAGCCGCCCCAGCCGGTCGACGTCGTCGAGGGAGGCGATCCGCTGGCGGCCCATGCGGCCGAGCCGCGCGTGGACCCCCGGCGTCAGCCACTCGTCGCACAGCGCCGCGACCTCCTGCGCGATGTCCTTGCGCCGTACCTGGCCGGACTCCAGGAACGGCACGCCGAGCTGGGCCAGCACGTCGAGCTTGAAGTGCCGCAGCAGCAGGTGGTCGCGCAGCGGGCCGGGAGGGATGTGCTCCAGCATGAGCTGGACCGGCCCGCGGATCATGGCGAGCCAGCCCAGCGGATCGCGGCTGCCGGACTGCTGCATGATGCTGCTGCCGTCGGAGCGGGCGACCAGGTGGTAGCAGTCGTGCTCGGCGACCACGGAGATCACGCCGGCGTGGCAGTAGGCGTGGACGGTGAAGTAGATGTCCTCGCCCACGAGCCGGCTCTCGGCGAAGCGGATGCGGTGGCGTTCGAGCATGTCCCGGCGGAACAGCTTGAAGCACGACAGGCTGTTGTAGACCGCGCTGGCGCCCAGGTCGGCGTGCTCGGCGTCGCGGGCGAACATCGAGACCGGGGCCCGGCGGCCGTGGCCGACCATCTTGCCGAGCACGATGTCGGAGCCGTTGCGGTCGGCCATGGCGACCATGCGCTCCAGCGCCTCGGGCCCGAGGTAGTCGTCGGCGTCGCAGAAGAAGACGTAGCGGCCGGTGGCGTGGTCAAGACCGACGTTGCGCGGGCGCCCGGCCCCTCCTCCCGCGCCCTCCAGGCGCACGATCTTGATGCTGGCCCTGTGGTAGGCGGCGTAGAGGTCGAGCAGCTCCGCGCTGCCGTCGGTCGAGCCGTCGTCGACGACGACGATCTCCTTGCGCACCCGCTGAACCAGGACCGAGGTCAGGCACCGGTCCAGGTACGGCCGGCAGTCGCGGGCCGGGATGACGATGCTGACGTCCACCGTCTCCCCGTCCTTCGCCGATGTCGTGATAGCCACAGCCGCGCCCCTCGCCGCTACAGTCCGCCTTCACCTCGTTTCAGTATGTGACGAAGGCCGGTGGGCGCGTGGGGCGATCGGCGACTTCGCCGCACGCTTTTTTCCCGTCCCCTCTCGACTCCGACAATTCTTCGCCTATTTCAGAAAAGCCCAGCTAATAGTGCCAAGCGGTCACTATTTGTCAGTACCGAATTACTTTCAGGAGCGGGTTTCTCCACCGTGGGTAGAGAACTTTCCCACTGGTAGGAGTGCCGTACCCCAGGGCCTTCCACGGTGATCCGCCGCACCCTTTCACGCGTCTACGCTTAGGCAATCTCGACCGGGGAGGTGGCGGGAGTGGCATCTGATCTCCGCAGACACGGGGAAACCGGCTCGGCGGTGCGCGCCGCGGAGCTGATCGTCTCCTCGGCGCGCCTGAGGGAGCTCTCCGAGTGCTCGGCACTGCTCCGCCGCACACGGCTGCGGGCCGAAGAGATCATGGAGGAGACGCGCGTCCTTCTCACGGAGGCCGAGCTGCGGGGCGACCTCGACCGGATCGTCGCGCTCACCGCCCAGCTCGACGAGGCGCGCCAGGCCTACTGCAAGGTCGTCAACGCGTACGTGACGATCTGCCGCAGGATCAGCGAGGAACGTCAGGAGATCATCCGGACCCGCATGGATGTTGTCAGGCATCGCCTGACGGATTAGTGTCAGGGCATGCCTGACTGGAAAGAGAATCTCCACTGTTCGTTCTGCCACAAGAAGAGCGCGGACGTCGGGAAGCTCATCGCGGGCCCCGGCGTCCACATCTGCGACCAGTGCGTCGGCCTCTGCTCCGAGATCCTGGAGCAGGAGCGGCTCGCCGCCTCCACCGAGCCGCGCCTGCCCATGTGGGAGACCATGACCGAGGAGCAGATCCTCGACCATCTCCCCAAGATCGCCGCGGTGCAGGTCCAGGTCGACGACAACCTGCACGACTGGGTACGGCACCTGCGCACCCGCGACGTGAGCTGGGAGCGCATCGGGGCCTCGCTGGGCATGACCCGGCAGTCCGCGTGGGAGCGGTTCCGGGAGTGACGCCTTCCGGGTCCCCCTGGGCGGGATTTCGCTGGGACCGATATCCGCGGAGCGGTAAACCGGTGTGACCGGTGGGGCGTCTTCCTGCCAAGGGAGGCCCGCCATGAGCGTCCTTGACGGCCTCGCGACGCCGGACCTTGAGGAGCTCCGACTGGAGCTGCTCCTGATCGCGGCGTTGCACGACGAGGCGGAGCGACTGGCCGCCCTCCGCGCGGAGGCGGAGCGGACCGTCGCTGAATGAAACGGGCTCCAGCTCCCCGGCCGCACCCGGGGAGCTGGAGTTGGGGCCCATGAATGCGCGGTCCGCGGCTGACGCCCCGTCAGGGTGCGGGGCACCGGCCGTCGAGCACGGTCAGGACCGCGTCGATGAACAGCTGGTTCCCGGGCTCGTCGGCGTGCTGCACGCCCGGCAGCTCCGCCGTGCAGGCCACTCCGTCGATGGTGTCGGCGCGCGTCTCGTCGAGCGAGCTGGCCAGCACGGTGTAGCGGACCGCACCGGGCGTGGGGTCGCCGCTGTTGAGCTGCCTCATGAACGTGCTCGTGGGGCACATCTGCCCGCCCTGCGCCGTCGGGAGCAGGCAGGCGGGCCAGTAGCCGCGCTGACCGGTGCCCATGGAGACGTAGCCGAGGGTCTTGGCCGCGCCGCCCAGGGACTTCAGGTAGTGGCGGGCCGACAGGCCGCCCATGCTGTGGCCCACCAGGCTGACCTTGTCGGCCCCGTGCGTCTGCCGTACCTGCTCGACGAGGGCGGCGATGGCGCTGGCGTTCGCGACGTTCTCCTCACCGGGCAGGTCGATCGCGTACGTGGGATGCCCGGCCTGCTCCAGGGCCGTCTTCATGGGCGCGAAGGCGTCGGGCGTGCCGTTCCATCCGTGGACGAGGATGACCGGCTCCGGGACGGACCGGGTCATGGCCGTCGCCGACCCCATGCCCGTACCCAGGCCCGTTCCCAGGCCTGTGCTCAGCGCCGCCGCGAGGGCGACGACCCCCGTTCGTAACAGTAGTCCCGCCATGCGCCGGCCCCTTCGACTTACTTAGTGCTCGGTAAGCGAATGCGCTAGGTTTAACACCGTGAGCCCCGCCGATCAACCCCTCCGCGACTCCCCGTCCGCGCCGACGCGCCGCGAGCGGGCCCGGCAGCGGCGCGAGGAGATCATCGTGATCGCCGCCGAGCTGTTCGCCGAGCGCGGCTACCGGGGCACCTCCCTGGCCGAGGTCGCCGCCCGCGCCGGCATCACGGAGCCCGGACTGCTACACCACTTCGGCAACAAGGCCGGGCTGCTGCTGGCGGTGATCGAGCGCCGCGACCTCGACGGCGAGGCGTTCGCTTTGGAGCTGCTCGGCATGGAGCCGGCCGCGCGGCTACGGGCGCTGCCGGAGTTCGCCCGGCGCAACAAGGACCGGGCGGGGCTCGCCAAGCTGTTCACGGTGCTGGTGGCGGAGAGCCTGGAGCCGGACGCGCCCGGGCACGAGCACTTCGTGACCCGCTATCGCGCGATGCGCGCCATCGTCGCCGGCACCATCCGCTCGGCCCAGGAGGCGGGACTGACGCGCGCCGGCCTCGACCCGGAGGCCAAGGCCGCCGAGATCATCGCCACGCTCGACGGGCTGCAGACGCAGTGGCTGCTGGACCCGGAGGCCGTGGACATCGTCACCGCCGTCGAGTCGTACGCCCGCACCCTCGAACGCGACCTCACCGGGAGCTGACCCCGGCCGCGGGAGTCGCGGCCGCTCTGGAGCCCGTACGACGGGAGACGGCGACCCCCGCCAGGCAGAGCGCCCCGCCGGCCAGGGTGATGATCCCGGGCACCTCCCCCAGCGCCACCCACGACATCAGCACGACCAGCATCGGCACCACGTAGGTGGTCGCCCCCATCTTCCCGGCCGTCGTCCGCGCCAGGGCGAACGCCCAGGTGGTGAACGCCAGCGCGGTCGGGAACACGCCCAGGTACACCATGTTGAGCGTCGCGGACAGCGGAGCCCGGGCCGCCTCGCTCACGAGCACACCCGCGAAGGGAAGGCAGGCGACGGCGCCCACGAGGCACCCGTAGAAGGTGACCTGCAACGCGCCGGCGTGCTTCAAGGCCGGCTTCTGCGCCACGACGCCCCCGGCGTACGACACGGCGGCCAGCAGGCACAGCACCACCCCGAGCACCGAGGCGTGCCCGGACCCCGACACCGAGACCCCCACGACGATCGCCCCCGCGAACGACACCCCCATCCCGGCCAGCAGCCGCCGCGGCAGCCCCTCGCCCAGCAGCCACCCGCTCAGCAACGCCATGAGGATCGGCCCGACGTTGATCACCATGGCCGCCGTGCCCGCGTCGACCTCCCGCTCACCCCAGTTCAGGGCCACCATGTACGCGCCGAACCACAGCACGCCGGAGCAGAGGATGCCCGGCCACGCGGCCCGCGCCGGCCATCCCACCCGCCGTACCAGGCAGATGGCGCCCAGCACCAGAACCCCGGCGAGCAGCCGCCCGAGGGCCAGCGCTCCCGGGGAGTAGGCGGCGCCGGCGCTGCGAATGGACACGAAGGCGGAGGCCCACAGCACGACGGTGACACCGGCCGCCGCGATCGCTGCCCACGGGGACTCGGAGGAGGTTCTCATGGGCCCCACGTTAGGGCCGGAATCCTTCGCTCTTGACCGAAATGTCCCGTAAGGCATCCCGACTCGGAGCGGCGAACCTACCGGGATGGGATACGAGGTCCCGCCGGCCGGAACCCGGGTTCTGCTGCGAAGATGGCGTGATGGCGGCAGGCGATCAGCCGTCGGCAGCCGACAGGGAGGCCTGTGTCCACAGATGAGACGCAAGTGTGGGATCCGTTCGGCACGCTCGGCCGGGTGCTGTGGATCGGCGGAGGACAGTGGGCCGGCAAGTCCACCGTGGCCCGGCTGCTGGCTCAGCGATACGGACTGACCGCCTATCACTACGACTACCACGACGCCCGTGGCCACAACGATCGCCGGATCACTCGCCGTGTCCGGCTCGGCCAGTCCCCTGACGACCCGGACCCCGAGGCCACCTGGGTGGACACCACCCCGCAGGAGATGGCCGCCGAAACGCTGGCAGGCTTCCCCGTCCGGTTCGCATGGGCACTGGACGACCTGCGCGCTCTGGTCTCCGGACGCCCCATCATCGCCGAAGGCTGGGGGCTGCGCCCCGAGCTGGTCGTACCCGTCACCGGCTCGCCCCGGCAGATGGTCGTCATGGTGCCCACCGAGGAATTCCGCGACCGGCAACTACGCACCCTCGCCCGGGCCGCCACCCTCGGACACGACCTCAGCGATCCCGCACGGGCCCAGCGCAACCGGCTCGAACGAGACCGCCTCATCGCCGACGATGCCGTCCGGACCGCCCGGCGCCTGGGCATCAGCGTGATCGAGGTCGATGGGACCCGCGACGCCGCCGCTGTCGCCGACATCGTCGCCGACCGCTTCCGTCCCTATCTCCCACCACCAGAAGATCGTGAGACGTCGGTCGTCAGGTGAACGCCGTCACGCCTTTCCGTTGGCGGCGCACCAGCCGGTCCACGTGGTGGCGCCCTTGCCCAGCTGCTTGTTGTAGAAGGAGGTCCAGGAGTTCTCGCTCGGGCCGGGAGCGGTGGGCGCGGCCTTGTAGAGCGGGTGAGCGGCGTCGATCTCCGCGCGCAGCCACGGCTCGATGTCGAGGTAGGAGCCCAGCGACCAGCTGCGGGCGTGGTAGGTGAGCTGCCCGCGGACGTCGGTCTCCGGCAGGCACATGAACGGCGCCCACGGGCTCGTCCTCGACCAGCTGATCTTGGTCTTCATCGCGCCCTTGGGAACGGTGCCGACGACCGTGCGGGCCGCGACCTCGCGTTCGTCTACGTAGAAGTCGAACATCTCCTGAGCCGCGTAGACACCGTTCACCAGGCCGAACGGCTCGCCCAGCGTGGTCTTGAGGTCCGTGCGGACCGGGATGTCGCTCGTCCACTCGGTCTCGTCGTGCATCTGCCGCAGGGGCGGGCCGGCGTAGGAGGGGGTGACGTTGAACGGCCCGAAGTTCACGGCGTCGTTGTTGATGGGGACGACCGGGTAGGTCTTGAGGTCGATCGGGTTCTTCCACTCCCGCACGATCTTCGTGGGGTCGGCGGGGTCCGTGTAGAAGACGATCTCGCGCGAGAGCTGGTAGAGCTGCGTGGTGCCGGGCACCCGGTACAGCCGCCGGATGTTGTAACCCTCGATGTTGAACAGTTTCTGGCCATGGCGCAGCCGCGGGTCGTAGGCGTTGCCCTCGATGTTGGCGTAGACGGATCCCGAGATCCGGAACACCATGTCATGCCCGTCCGGCCGCCCATTGGTCTGCAACGACAGCATCCCGCTCTTGTTCGTGACCGTTCGGTAAACCGGCCCCGGAGATGTGGGATCGTCCGTCACGTCGTCGGCCGCCGCGCCGGGAACGGCGGCGGCCATCAGCAGCGCGGCCAGGGCTGCGGACAAGGTCAAACCACGGCGCTTGAACACGAGTGCTCCCGCAATGCTCAGGGGGTGACAGAGATCAGCCTGATCATTTCAGCCGACGAGCCGCACCGCATCACCCCCGTTCGTGATCATTCCGAGCCTCCCGGCACCAGGGGATCTGCGAGAATTCCGCGACAGAGCACGCAGTACGGGAGGCCGGGTGTCGAACAGGGTGCTGACCCACGCATTCCACGTGGACGTCGCCCCGGAGAAGGTGTTCGACCACCTCACGACTCCGGAGAGCTACATCGGCCTGTCCCCTCTCGTGGTCGCCGTCAGCGAGGTGGACCGCTCCGAGCCTGGCGTGATCCGGTACACAGCGGTCGAGCGCTTCCGCTTCCTGCGGATCTTCACGTACGACAACCCGATCAGGGTGGCACTCCACACCGACGGCCTGTCCGTCCACGGCGAGGTGCGCAGCCCGGGACGCATTCGCATGGCCTACCGCTTCGACCTTGAGCCGGACGGCACCGGCACCCGGGTGAGCGACCGGCTCGACCTGACGGCTCCGTGGCTCCTGGCCGGGTTCGCCGCGGGGCAGGCGCGCAAGGTCCAGCTCGCTCGCGCCCGAATACTGGCGGAACGGTTGTCTCACCGCCGCTGAGGGCGCCGCTCGCGCCCCATGTACGCTGGTCGGCAGGCGGGTGGCGCCGAGATCGAGGGCGTCGCCCGGCTCACGTCCGCAACGCCGTGAGATCGCGTACGGCACGGCGCCGCGCAGCTGGACGCCGTCGCCCTTCTCCCTCCAGACCGGAAAGACCGGACAGGCCGAAGAGGCCGGAGCCCGGCCCCGCCGAAGGAGAGCCGATGAAGACCATCGACGACGACATGCGCCTGATCGTGGACAGCGCGCGGCTGTCCTTCGTGGCCACCGTGTGCCCCGACGGCTCGCCCAATCTCTCGCCCAAGGGCTCGATGCGCGTGTACGACGACGAGCACATCGCGTTCATGGACATCGCGTCCCCGAGCACGGTCGCCAACCTCGAACGCGATCCACGCATCGAGATCAACTCGATCGACTTCTTCCGCAGGCGGGGCTACCGGTTCAAGGGCACCGCGGAGTTCCACGACCCGGGCGACCCCGTGTACGAGTGGCTGCACCTCTGGCTGCTCAACCTGAACGGTCCCGGCTACCCCGCCCATCGCGCGATCCTGGTGCACGTGGAGAGCGCGCTGCCGATCCTGTCTCCGGCCTACACCTTCGGCGGCGCCGGCGAGGACGATCTCAGACAGGCGTGGGCGCGGACGTACCTCGCCGATCTCGAAGAGGAACGATGAGCGACCGGGGGACCATGACCGCGGCGTACATCACGCGGCCCGGTCCCGCGGACGAGATCCGGATCGGCCGGCTCCCCGTGCCCGAGCCCGGCCCGTCGGAGGTCCTGGTGAAGGCGCTGGCCCTCGCCGTCGACCACGTCGACACCTTCGTCCGCTCCGGCGCCTACCTGACCCGCCTGCCGTACCCGTTCGTCATCGGGCGTGACCTGGTAGGCAGCGTGGTCACGGCGGCGCCGGGGTTCGCCCCCGGCGACCTGGTGTGGTGCAACAGCCTGGGGCACGACGGCCGCCAGGGGTCCTTCGCCGAGTACGCCGCCGTACCCGCCGACCGGCTCTACCACCTGCCCGGCGGCGTCGATCCGGAGACCGCGGTCGCCTCCCTGCACACCGCGGCCACCGCGTACCTCGGCCTGTTCGAGCAGGCCGGCCTGCGGATCGGGGAGACGATCGTCGTGGGCGGCGCGGGCGGCGGGGTGGGCACGGCCACCGTCCAGCTCGCCGCCGCGGCGGGGGCGAGGGTCATCGCGACCGCGCGCGGGGACGACTTCGACTGGTGCCGGCGGTGCGGCGCCGACGAGGTCGTCGACTACCACGACCCGGACATGTACGCGGAGATCGCCAAGCTCGCTCCCGACGGAGTCGACGTGCTCTGGGACAACTCCGGCCGGCACCACCTGGAGCAGACCGTCCCCCTGCTCGCCACCGGCGGCCGGATGATCATCATGGCGGGTCTCGGCGCCGCCCCCGTGCTCCCCGTCGGGCAGCTCTACACGCGCAACGCCAGCCTCCGCGGCTTCGCGATCAGCAACGCCACCGTGGCCGAGCTCGCGTCGGCGGCCACAGCGATCAACCACCTGCTGGCCCGCGGCACCCTGGTCTCCCGCATCGGGACGCGGCTGCCGCTCACCGAGGCCGCCCGGTCCCACCTCCTCCAGGAGGGCGCCGATCCGCACCGCCCGCGCGGGCGCATCGTCGTCCTGCCGTGAGCCGTGGGGACGCTTCGTCGCCGGCCGTCAGCGCCTGTTGAGTCCCCGCAGCACCGGCAGCCCCGTACCGGAGTCGAGCACGAGGCGGTCGCCCAGCGGTCTCGCGAGTGTGACGGTGCTCTTGGCCGACCCGAGCACGGCCGGGCATACCTTGCCGGCGCCGGTGTTCTCCTTGTCCACGTCGACCACCACCAGCTGGTCGGTCTCGTAGGCGCGTACCCCGTGAACGGTGTCGCAGGTGCCGTAGCCGTACCGGAGAAGCAGCTCGTGCGGTTTGCCGGCGACGAGGTCGAACGCATCCACCTCTTCGCTGCTCCCCTGCACCCGCTCGGGGCGGGCGGTGACGGCCGAGGGGTCGACCGCCACGTGAGTCTTCTTCTGCTCGACTCCCTCGACGGTGAACAGCCAGGCGGGCACCTGGATCGTGCCGCGGCTGGTCTCCAGCGGGACCTCGCCGAGTTTCGCGCCGGTCACCCTGAGCGGGCGGCATCCCTTGGCCGGGCACTCCTCCTCGATGAGGCCAGCCGGCTTGCTGAACTCCGCGTACGCCCTCGCCGCCGTGATCAGCGGCACCTGCGTGACCTCGCCGTCCGGCCATCGCACGTCGGCACGGGCCGGGGAGCCGGCAGGCAGCTTGGCGGCCAGCCGCCAGGCACCGTTGTGCGAGCTTCTGTTCACCCATGCCGGGATGTCGCCCACGCGGGCCCATCCATACGGGTTCAGCACTTCCAGCGCGACGAACCCTTCGCGCCAGGCTCGATCCTCGGCCGACCCCTGCCAGCGCTCCGCCACCTCCCGGGCGCGCCTCTCGAACTCGTCAGACTCGTGGGACCCTCCGTCCTGCTGCAACCCTCCGCAGGAGGACATGAGCAGCACCAGGGACAGACACGCGATCATCCTTCGCACCGTGAAGTCCTTTCAACGAGCGAGCGCATGGCCGGCCGCGTCCGCCATCGGGGCGCGGCGGCTGGTCCGGTGAGTTTTGCAGCGCATGACCGTCACCGCCCAGAGATGGCCCTCCACCTCCGGCACAACCCTGTCTTGCCTCCATGAGGGCCATGGTCATTGCACGCATGTAGCCCGGCGACCGGCCTCACGCCTCATCTTCCTTCGACGGACTTGTGGATCCTTCCGACGATCAGCGCGCAGATCATGGCCGTGAGCATGAAGCCGGCCACGACGGAGACCGCCCAAGGGATGTAGAGCGCGAGGCTCTCATTGGGCAGCCACGACTCGTACGTCGGCTGAAAGAAGAAGACCGCCAGTATGGCAAAGGGCGCTACCAGCCCGACGGCTGGCCAACCCGGAAGCCGGGCCAGCAGCGCGGCCAGCAGACTGAGCGGGAAGGGCGCCAGCAGCAGCACCGACACCAGATAGACCTCGCCATCCGAGTCGTAGGTCGGCCAGTAACGGAAGAGGAACAGCCAGGAGACCGCCACTGCGGAGCCCCCCAAGGCCGACCTGAACAAGATGCGCACACGGGCATTCTCGCGGATCAAAGGCGAACAGGTCGAAGTTCGGAAACCGCCCTGCTGATCTGGCCGCCCAGTCTTCAAAGCCGCACCGATCGTCCTTCCTATGGCGATAGCTGTCGCCGGCTGTCACATCCGGCTCGCGGCCGGCCGATGACGTGAAGAAGCTCCCCGGTGGACGGGTTGATCGTCACAACCTGCACCGTCAAGACCAGAAGCCTTCTATCGGACCGCCGACGATCAGTCGTGTCAGATCTTGGACAACATCGCCGAAGTGATCCCTGTCCATTTTCAGGGACCATACTATACCGTATGGTACGGTAATGGCACGTCGCTAGCAATTAATCGTCCGAGGAGAGAGATGTCAGCATTGCCTGATCCGGCATGGCCGCCTGTCGCCCTGGCGATCATCCAGGCCGGTGACGCCGTCATGTGCATCAAGCCCGTTCCGTTCATCGCCCGGTGCTTCGAAGACGTGAACTGGCCGCGGCGTTACTGGTGGATCATGCCACCGCTGAAGTTCGCCGCCGCGGCAGGCCTGATCCTGGGCAGCTGGCTGCCGTATCTCGGCGCCGTGACCTGTGCGGCGCTCGTCCTCTACTTCATGGTCGCCATCGCGATGCACATCGCGGCTCGCGACTTCGGCCGCAACCTCTTCCTCAACGCCTCCGTCATGCTGCTGATCTGCGTCGCGGTCGGCGTCTACAGCTTCATCGCATGAAGCCCGCATGCTCCCCGGCGAGCGAGGGCCGCCCCATACCCGATGGTATGTTTGCGGGATGAGCACGGCACGGGACCGATGGCTGGACGAAGGCTTGAAGGTTCTCGCAGAAGAAGGCGCAGCAGGGATTCGAATCGACCGGATCGCCGCCCGACTCAATCTGTCGAAAGGGTCGTTCCACCATCACTTCGATGGCGCCGAGGGATACAAGAAAGCGCTTCTGGCGCATTTCGAGCGCCTATCGATCGAAATGCTCGAGAATGCAATTGCCGATATCGGCGAGTCGGCCGGTGCCCGTGCGATCCTCGCCCGACTGACGAAACTCATCCGTCCTGCCAGCACAGGACTCTACCGTCCAGAGCTCGATATCGCGTTGCGGGCGTGGGCGACATGGGACGCGGATGTGCGTGCCGTGCAGACTCGCCTTGACGAAGCCAGATTGGCCGCACTCCAGCGGGTGTGGCGATCAGCCGTCGCCAGTGACGAGGAGGCGCGGACCGCGGCCCTGTTGCCCTACCTGCTCGCGGTTGGAGCGACTGTCGTCTTTCCCCCTGTCGACGCTGACCAGCTTCGCGGCCTCTATGAGATCCTCCTGCCACTCGTACCGGACAGCTCCGGCCAGGGACGGGACGGCACCCCCGTAACGTAGCCGCCCGGCAGCCTCGACCTCCAGAACTGCCTGCACGCAGGCCTACGCTGGGGCCATGCCGCCGTGTCTCGACGTCTACGTATGGATTCCGGAGCGCGACTCCGAACTCCTCGGGCGATTCATTGACAGCTACGTCAATGTGGAAGACCCCGGTGACGAGCGGTTCCACGCTTTCGTTCGGGTTCACGTCCTGGGCACCGCGAATGACGCGGACCAGAAAGCCCTCGACGGAGACGGCGCTTTCACGCTCTACCTCAGGGCTCGCGACCACTACCAGGCGATCATTACGTTCACCCGTGACGGAGCGGTCGTCCTCGGTCTCAGCGTCGACGCCCCCGACGACCTGCCGGAAACGCTCAGGCAGGCCGATCAGCTCGCAGAACAGCTTCGGCGGCAGTTCTCGGCCCCGGCCGCACGTGCGGGAGTCGAACTGCCTCCGGCCGGCGACAGCTCCGAATGGTACGAAGAAGCACTCGTGGTGTTTCGCACGGGCGAGCCAGGTTCGGTGGCAAGGGCCGGCGAAGTCGGCCCATGGCCGCAACGGTCATGACCTCGGCCACCAGGTCAGCCACCTCCCGCGCCTCGCGCGTTCTCGACAACTCGGCGCTACGTCGTATGCGATCATCGATGGATGACAACGAGAAAGGTCCATGGTCGCTGACCACCGGCTCGCGCTGCACGCGACGCTACCCGACCGCTACGCCCGTCATGAGGTCCTGGCCTCGACCATCGACCACCGCGGCCGGCTCGCCGCCCTGGTTGCTGACCCTGCCCAGGGCTTCACCCCCATCCCGCACTTCTCCGCACTTCGGCCGCCCCCGCGCTACGACGCGACCGCCGTCATCTGCGACGGGGCCGAGATCCGCGAGATTCCGCTGACCGATCTCGACCTGAGGTTCACCGCCATCGACACCCTCGGCGACGGCGTCGTGCTGGCCGCTGCTATTCACACAACATCATCGCACTCTCGTCGCACTCAAAGATCACGCCAACTCGGCCTCGGCTTCACCGTCGTCCAACGGCGCACTCGCGATCGGCAACCGAAGCGGCTGCATCATGTCGACCTTGACCGTGCGCGTCGTCTCCCAGATCCAGTACACACAGCAGATCTTGTGCCCGTCGTGGAGTGTTCCTGGTACGGCCGTGTGCCAGAGATTGTCGAAGCCCGGCTCTCGATACGCCCCCAGGTACGGATCGTGGGCGCACCTGTCAGCCCACCGGTCAAGGGCGGCGCGTATGTGGCCGAGCGCCGCCCAGGTGGGCTGAGTCTCCTTCAGGGTGTGGAGCGCCTCGATGAAGCCGGTCAGTTTCCATTTCCCGTTGTCAGGCACGGGCAGCCAGCCACGCGCGGATGTCCTCCAGACTGTCCGTGCGTCGCGGCTCGTCCCTGCGCCGCGCAGCGGCTTGCAGCATCCTCTTCACCTCGGCGGGATCCAAGCCGAGGTCGTCTTCCTCCGCGGCCTGGGCAGCGAAGAACTCCCTGATCCACTTCACCTCGACAAGGGCGCTGCCACCTGGCACACGCCCGGCGTCCGCGCGCTGCCACGGCGCCTCAGCTTGGACGCGATCCTCCAGCTCCTGCGTGCTGAGCTTGCCGTACCTGCTGAGGACGTACCCGACGGTGTTCAGTTCGGCCTCGCCCAGCCCGCCCGGCTCGCCGAGGGCGCCACCCGCCTCCTCGTCCCACAGCGCATCGACACCCGGCCCGCTGTCCCACGCACAGATCGCGTCCCCGAACAGAGGCCGGCCGAAGAACGCCAGGTGGTGGCCTTGGGCGTAGTACAGCAGCGCCTGCAGCTTCCGGGCGCCAAGCTTCGGCTGCCGCTCTCGGAACGCTGCTGCGATGTCATGGGCTGAGGCTGGCATCCCCCGACGATATGCCTCGCCCTGCAGCCGGTCTCGGCCTTCACCCAGTCGAGACCTACGGTCGTCCACGTCTTGAGCATGCACCGCTGTTGCCGTTCGTCGCGTCATGGTCCAGTCCCCTCGCCGTGATCGTGGGCCACGACCTTGACGCTACGCCGCTGCTTGTTAGCCGTCATGACACTCCGGGGTAAGACGCCCACCACCACATGCCGGCGTGCGCGGCTGTCGTTCACCGGGCGAGTCAGGGGCGCACTGCGGGCCAATCCGGGTCGGGGAGTTGCTCGGCGATCCGCCAAATCTGGGCGTTGCCGCCCCAAGAGCGGCGATGCCCATGGACGTACAGGCTCCGCTTCTCCCCTGCCCCGGGCGGGTTCTCAACGGACGCCACGAGCTGGCTGATCGCGTGCTGCACGGACGGGCCAGGACACGTGAGCGCGCATGCCTGAGTGCCGCCCGGGCCGGCCACCATGATGCGGACCCGGCGTGCTTCCCGGATCTGCCGGTCGGGATACATCTCGTCCCAGCGGGGATCGCCGCGATCATTGAGGGGGATGGCCGTCACCGACACGACGCTGTCCAGCCGCACCAACCCGTACGGGTCCTCGCACACCAACCAGGCCGCCATGACAGCCAGCGTGCGGGACAACCGCTCCGTCGGCAACCCATCTCGCCGAGGGCTCAGTTCGGCTACCGATCGCAATTCGATAGGCGCATGTGACTCTAGAGATCCCTGGACGTTAGGCGCGCCGCTGCTTTGATGGAGATCGTGCGCACCCTAGGAAGATCTCTTACAGCGATCGGCGCCACAGCTGGCGCGATCGGGCTCGCCAGCGCCAGCTACCAGACGTGGGGGTCGCTACGTGACCGGCTGCGCTTCCTGCCACCCGGCGAATTGATCAACATCGGAGGGCGTCGCATCCATCTCTGGGCATGGGATATCGACTCCCCAGGGCCGACCACTGTGATCGTCCCGTCTCTCGGCACCTCGTGCCTGGACTTCGGCGGGTTGAGACCTGCTCTCCAGGCTGATGATGACGAGCCGGTGGTCATCTTCGACCGTGCGGGGCTCGGCTGGAGCGACCCAGTTCAGGGTCCTCAGGCGCTTCTCGACGCCGCGGCCGACCTCTATCGTGCGCTCCTTCGCGCCCGGATCCGCCCACCCTACGTGCTGGTCGGCCACTCGATCGGCGGATACATCGTCCGCCTGTTCGCATCGGACCATCCGGAGATGGTCGCAGGCGTAGTCCTTCTCGACTCCAGTCACCACGACCAGTTCCACCGCCTTCCCAACTACGGCGCCGGAAATCTTCGCCGGTATGCCAGCGAACGAGTCCGGCCTTACGGTCTCATCCGGCTGGCCCACGACCTGCACCTGAGCGACTCTCTCGAGGTGCAGGCTCGTCAACGCTGCCCAGAGGTCTGGACGCGGACGTGGGCAGCAATCGAGCTCAGCGACCGGCACCGCCGCGCCTCCCTGCAAGAACTTCTCACGTGGCCTCGTCTTGCCAAGCAGGTTGCGATGAGGGCTCCGTCGCTCGGCGATATCCCTCTTACGGTCGTGTCTTCGAGCGAACTCTCCAGCGACTACGTCACACCAGCGCAGATCGCAGAGCGGCGAGCGATGTACAAGATCTGGTATCCGATGCAGGTCGAACTCGCAGCCTTGTCGAAGGACACCCGGCACCTGGTGGCCGAGCAGTCTGGCCACTACGTACATCGGTTCCAACCTGGTCTGGTAGCGGACGCGATCCTCGGCCTAGTGCGACGTGCTCGTTCCGGCTGAGGCTCAGGCACCACAGCGTTCATGGGCGGGCGTGGTCAGATCGGCGGGGATGTCAGCGACCTTGATGATCTGGCGTTGGCCAATGAACCGCTGCGTCACCAGGATGCCCGCCTCGTGGACCTGCTGGCCGGCGTGGCTCGCAGACGCGTCCTCAATCAGCCAAGGAGTGAGATCGGCTTCGAAACCGCCGAGCGCGGTCGCCAAGACACATGACTCGGTGGCGATACCGCACACGTAGATGTCCTGCCACCCCTGCTCGGCCACGAGCGCGGCGCTGGCCGGGTCGGCGAACAAGCCGTAGCCCTTCTTGTCGAGAACGTACGCGTGCGCGGTGTACGGCTGGAGTTCGTCGACGATGTCGATCTGCGGGGACGTCATGCACTCTGACCAGCCCACGAGTCTCTCGAAAGGGCTGCCGGGATAGTTGATGTAGCGAGTGAAGACCACGTCTCCACCCGCGGCCTGCCACCGGGCGACGAGATCCACGATCACCGGAACGACGTGAGCCGACGCTTCGCGCACGAAATGCTGCTGCACGTCGACGACCACGACCACCGACATGCCTCTGGTGGAGTTGCTCACTGTCTGCCTGCCTCTCTGAGGACCTCGATTGCCTGGTCAAGATGTCCAGCGAGTCCGCTGGTCTCCACGATGGCGTCTCGCATGGAGCGGTGCTGGCCCGTTTCCCGCGGCCGGGGGTTGGTCAGTCGGGACCGGGCGGCCCGCAGAAACCGCCACCCGTACCCTTCGGCGATGGCCGGGTCGTGCCCCTGCTCGACTTGGCCGTTGATCCACTCGCAGTACGCCCAGATCGCCTGCGTCGCCAGCTCACACGTGACTAGCTCTTCCTCGGCGAGGCACCGGGCAGCGTCGAGCGGGTGGTAGGCGACTCCTGACCATGACGCGTAGCCGAGGGACACGCCGGCCAGACCGAAGCTGCGCATCTCGTTGTGGTGGAAGCCTGAGGCGAGTAACTCTCGCTCGGCCTGCTCAGCGGCGGTGACACAAGTGTCGCTGCCTGCTTGTTCCCGGTCTACGAGGATGCGGGGGGTGCAGATGATTCGCAGGGCGGTGTCGAGCATCTGCCCGACACAGCTGGGGCTGTGCAGCCAGTAGAGGCTGAGCACGTACGAAGCCGCAGTGTCCTGGCCGGTGAGGGTGCCGAGCTGGCGTGTGGCCCATTCGAGGTCGCGCTCGTAGCTCTGATAGCGCCACACCGCCAAGTGCGCAAGGTTCGGCATGTCGAGTTCCTCCACCAGGTGAAAAACCACGACGCCGTACGCCCAGGCGTGCAGATGGCACGGCCCGCCAGGGTGTTCTAGCGGGAGTGCGTGGTGGTCGCTGCCCGCTGGTATCGCCGTCTCTGCCAGCTTGCGCGCCGCTGCCTCGCCGACGTACCCGGCGATGAACTTGTGGGAGCGTAGCCCGACCCTGTCGCCGGCGGCCGGCGTGACGGTGCTGACGGCGATGAGCACGTCCCCGGGCGGCACGAGGTTGGTTTCCCATGCCTTGACCGCGTCGGGGGAAACCGGCCAGCCGACCAGGGGGCTGAGCAGTTCGGCGAACTCGCCGTGCGTGAGGCCGAGGCCCTTGCGGATCGATGACCTTGCTTGGTTCGACCATCGGCGGCGCTCTCGTCTCGTAGGGGTCAGCTGCCTGTCTCGCGGTGGCGCGGCTGGGCCGAGCCGGTGTCGTTGCTGGGGTATGCGTGGCCGAGCCGGATGTAGAGCTGCTCGACGGTTCCACGGAGGTCGGCGATCTCCGCCATGAGTTCTTTGACCTGGCTTCCGGCGTCGAGGCGTTCGGCGAGGTCACGTACTTCGCTGCGGAGTTCGGCCACCTGCCGGGCAAGGTCGTCGACGCTCACGCGTTCGGCGTCGAGCTGAGCCGGCGTGGCTTGCACGTACACGGCCTTGCCAGGCTGGCCCATGGCCAAGCCCTCGTTCCGGAGCACCTCGACTGCCTTGCGGACCACGGTGACGGAGTAGCCGTAACGCTCTGTGAGCTCGGTGGTGGAGGGAATGGGGTCGCCTACCTGCAGGTCTCCGGAGGCGATCTGCGACCGGAGGGGCTTCGCAACGGCAGCATCCCCGGAACCCGATTCGGCCGAGCGCGCGGCATCTCCAGCGCGCTGGTCAACGGCTTCCTCACCGAGGTCGTCGCCACCGGGGACCCGATGAGCTTCGAGGAGTACGCGGCCCTCTGGCTCGCCAAGGTGCGCAAGAACGCCACGGTCTGATGACGACTCACGCCAGACACGCGAAAGGCGGCCCCTCGATCCGCCAAGACCCGGGCCGCCTTCATCGTTCGAGCCGCCGCCCTCTCGCGGCAGCGAGCGGCGGCCGGCCGTGCTTGGGGTGAACGCCGCGTCGCCGAAGGCAAAGCTGGTGGATTTCGCCGTCTCGCAGGGGATGCCTCAGGCCGCGGCCGAGGCCATGACGCGCCAGGAGCTGCTGGTGCGGCTGGTTCATCCGCACCGCCGTGCCGCCCCTAGCGGGGTGGCGTCGTGGCTGCCAGTGCGGGACGGGCTGACCCCGCACGGTATGCGGCACGGCCACTCCACGCTCCTGGACGGCCTGGGGACGCCCGTGCGGCTGCGGAATGACCGGATGGGGCACGCATCGCCGGGGATGCGGCGCGGCGACATGCGCCGCCGGTACACCCACATCGCCAAGGAGTGGCGCACCCAGCTCCGCAAGGATTTGCAAGAGGTGCTGAACCAGGCGCTCGCCGAGCGGGCGTGGTTCTCGTTCCACTCCCCCGTCGCCGTGCTCGACGATCTGCTGGCGCCGTTCCGGGAGGGGAAGCGGCGTCCGGTGGCGCCGTTCTCGGCGGCCGGTGACGTGGTTTCGCTGGCGGTTGGCGAGGAGTAGCGGGCCCGTCGCACTCATCGCACTTGGTGCGTTCGTCGCACTCTCGTCGCACTCGATCAAGGAACGCCCGGCCGGAGTGATCTACGACCGGGCGTTTTCCCTGTTTAGGGCTAGAGCCGACGAGGGGAATCGAACCCCTGACCTTCTGTTTACAAGACAGATGCTCTGCCGATTGAGCTACGTCGGCACGGCCTACCAGTGTAGGGCCTAGCGACGCCTGTGACGAGCGACTTCGTACAGTGCCACGCCGGCCGCCACCCCCGCGTTGAGCGACTCCGCCGCGGCGTGCATCGGGATGCGGGCCACCACGTCGCAGTGTTCGCGTACCAGGCGGGACAGGCCCTTGCCCTCAGAGCCGACGACGATCACGAGTGGCTCCGTCAGGAGGTCGACGTCGCCGATGTCGGTGCGGCCCTCGCCGTCCAGGCCGATCACGAACAGGCCGGCGTCGCGGTATTCGCGGAGCGCGGCGGTGAGGTTGGCGGAGCGGGCGACGCGGAGGTTGGCGAGCGTACCCGCGGACGTCTTCCAGGCGCCGCCGGTGACGCCCGCCGAGCGGCGCGAGGGGACGAGGAGCCCGTGTGCGCCGAAGGCGGTGGCCGAGCGGGCGATGGCGCCGAGGTTGCGGGGGTCCGTGACGCTGTCGAGGGCGACGATCAGCGGCGGCTCGGCCGCGTCATGGGCCAGCTCGACGAGCTCCGACGGGTGCGCGTAGTCGTAAGCCGGGATCTGCAGCGCGATCCCCTGGTGTACGGCGCCCTCGGTGAGACGGTCCAGCTTGTCGCGGGTCGACTCCAGCAGGGCGATGCCACGCTCGGTCGCGATCTTGATGGAGTCGCGGACGCGGTCGTCGTTGTCGATGCGCTGCGCGACGTACAGGGCGTTGGCCGGCACTCCGGCGAGCAGCGCCTCCAGCACGGGGTTGCGTCCGCCGATGTACTCGGGGGCGTCCTCGGAGCGCCTCTGACGCGCCTGAGCCGGCCGCCGGGCGCCACCACCCCGCTCCTCGCGGGCGACGCGCTCGGATCGCGCCTTGTCCTTGTACCAGTGGCGCATCTCGGCGGGCGGGGTCGCGCCCCGGCCCTCAAGGCCCCGGCGAACCTGCCCTCCGGTGCCCTTGGCCGGGCCCTTCTTCTTCGCGGGCCTGCCCGACGCTCTACCACCAGCTGCCATGCCTTCAAGGGTACTGGCGAGCGCCACCCACTCATGCCCGCCGACGGCCGGCGCCCACGTGGCCGCTCCGCCCCAATTGCTCGGATTGCTCGAATGACTCGAATCCGCCTCGGTGGCGGACGGTCCACTACGAGCCGCCCGACCGTCACGCCTGTCGCGTCCCCTGCCGGGACTCCGGGCGCGGGAGGTGGAACAGCGAGTGCAGCCGGCCCAGCGCCTTCATGTCGCCCGACACCCGTATGTCCCTGTCCTTGATCCCCTCCGCGAGCGTCCTCTCCCCCGCGGCCAGCTCCACCAGCGTCGCGTCGTCCATCTCGATCACGGCGTCCGGCTGCTGCGCCGCCCCCAGCACGGTCTCGATCGTCCCGTCGTCCACGCGCGCGTAGAAGACCTCGCCGGCGATCCGGAACTCGTACACCACCCGTACGCCCGACGCCGCCTCCGCGTCGAAGCAGGCCCGCAGTCCCAGCACGGCCCAGCCGGCCCGGAACGCCTCGTCCTCCCGGCGCTCCCCCATGGCCCACTTCATCCCCCACCGCGCCAGCGCCATGACCGCCGGGCCCAGTTCGGCGCCCGCCCGCGTCAGGGCGTACGCGGGAGTGCGGGCGGGCGGCGGCAGCACGACCTTGCGGACCAGGCCCTCGCGTTCGAGGTGCTTCAGCCGTGCCGCGAGCAGCCCGGTGCCGAGCCCGCGGAGGCTGCTCTGCAGGTCACCGAACCGCTTGGGCCCGGTCAGCAGCTCGCGCACGAGCAGCAGGGTCCATCGCTCCCCTACGAGGTCGAGGGTTCGCGCCGTCGCGCAGTACTGGTTGTACGTCCGCTGGTCCACTTCTCCACTGTAGTCTTCACACTTCTCGATTCTGAACCTCAGAGATGCCGAGGAGGAAGCGGACCACGGCTTCCGGAAGGGCCAGCATCACGTTGTGCGGCCCGTCTACGGGGACCGTCGGGTAGCCGACCTTCTCGGCCAGCTCGTCGAAGGGCATGGTTCGGGGCCGGCAGCAGAGGGCGGTGCCGGGGATCCGGTCCACGGCTCCGGTGAGGGTGGTGGTGTCGGTGAACGTTCGGAGCGGGTGGGGGCGCAGGCGGGGCCGCAGCCACTCCGCGTCGTCGGGGTCGTCGATGCCGAACGCGGCTGGTGCGGGGGCGGGCACCAGCCCCTTCTCGTCCGCGGCGGCCCTGATCCTGCTGACGAACGCCTCGGGCGCCAGGGTGAACATCCCCGCCCCGTCCGGCCCGGCCCAGCCGTCGATCAGGGCGACGTGCCCTACGTGTTCGGGCCTGCGGTCGGCCGCCTGCCGTACGACCAGGCCCGCGTAGCTGTGGCCGACGAGCACGACCGGCTCACCCACGGCGTCGAGCGCGGCGACGACCTGGTCCACGTGGTCGTGCAGGCCGGTCTCGGGGGTGGCGGTGAGGTCGGGCGTCACGGTACGGGCGCCGGCCCTTTCGAGCAGGGGGACGACACGCTCCCATGCCGAGGGGCCGTGCCAGGCGCCGGGGACGAGGACGAACGTGGTCATGATTGTGCTCCGTTTCGTAGCAGGGGCAGGGTCTGGGCGGCGAACTCCTCCAACGCCGCGCGGTGGTCGTCGACGGCCAGCCGGATCACCACGTGCCGCGCCCCTGCGGCCGCGTATCCCTGGAGCCACCCGGCGGCGTCCGCTGCTGTTCCGGCGAACATGGCCTGGATGCTCTCGACGACCTCCAAGGGGGCGTTGTAGTAGCGCTCGATGCTGGTACGGAGGCGGGAGCGGGCCCGCTCGGGGTCGTCGTCCAGGCAGATCGTGGCGTACAGGGCAGGTGTCGGGCCCGTACTCGGAACGCCCCCGTCAGCGTGGTCGGCCCGACAGGGCGCGCCCGGGTGGTCGGCCCGGCAGGGCGCGTCGGGGTGGTCGGTGACCGCCGCGGTGCCGTGGGCGTCGGTGGTACGCAGGATGGAGGTCCATTCGCCGGCGTACGACCGGTGGTCGGGCGGGTACGGGAGCCAGCCGTCCGCCAGCCTGGCCACACGGCGCAGGGCCGCGTCAGAGCCGCCTCCCGCGAGCCAGATCGGCGGACCTCCGCGTTGTGCGGGTCTCGGAGCGAGGTGTACGTCGTGGAAGGCGAAGTGCGCTCCCTGGAACGACACCTCGTCCTCACTCCAGAGGCGGCGCATCGCGGCGATCGACTCCTCCATGCGGCTGACCCGGCGTTTGAACCCGACGCCGACCGCCTCGAACTGGGCCTCGGTCCTCGGGTGCGGGAAGCCGGCGCCCATGCCCGCCACCAGTCGCCCCCCGGACATGCGGTCCAGCGTGGCCAACTGGTGAGCCAGCAGGATCGGGTGCCGTAAGGCGGGCAGCAGGACCGCCGTGCCGAGCGTGACGCGTTCGGTGCCGGCCGCCGCGGCGGCCAGCACCAGCAGCGGATCGGCGCGTGGACGTGTCACCGGGCTGTCGCCCGCCCAGACGGAGTCGAACCCGCGATCCTCCGCGAGCCGTGCCTGGCCGATCAGGGATGGGAGGTCGCGATCGCCCATGACGACCCAGTCACGGGTCGGCAGTAGGTAGCCGATCTGTAACTCGGCGCCGGCGTCCTCGGGTGCTGCTTCGTCCATGCGTTCCCCTCGCTCTCTGGTGGGTGGCTCCAGAACTGGAGACAGGTTGATCCTGAATGGTTGACTTCCTGATTTTGAAGTCTACGATTCATCATCAGGTAAACGGAAGACCCCAGACCGGAGGACTGACATGACTGAGCCGCTCTACACCACCAAGGCCAACGTCACCGGCGGACGCGCCAACGGCCACGGCAGGACCAGTGACGGGATGCTCGACGTGGTGCTTCGCCAGCCCAAGGAGCTGGGCGGAGACGGCGACGGGACCAATCCTGAGCAGCTGTTCGCGGTCGGGTACGCGGCCTGCTTCTCAACCGTCGTGAGCATGCTCGGACGACGCGAGCGGGTCGAGACAGGCGACGTCGCGGTGGACTCGTCGGTGATGCTCATCCCCAACGCCGACGGCACGTTCCGGCTCGGCGTGGAGTTGGCGGTCACGCTGCCGTCCGTGACGGACCCGGCGAAGGCCGCGGAGCTCGTCAAGACGGCGCACCTGGTGTGCCCGTACTCGAACGCGACGCGGGGGAACATCGACGTGGCACTGAGCGCCAATGGGGTCGCTGTATAAGGGAATTCCGCGGCGTCGCAGGGGTGGGGCGCGCTTTCGTCCTTCGCCGGGATGATTGCGGTGGAAGCTGTGTCGGCGGGAACAAACTGCAGGTCACGCGCCGTTCGAGAAGGAAGCGGTCATAGGCCGGGCGGCTGACGGCGACGCGGCTGTGAGTCGGCGAGCGGGCTGACGACCACCCGGCTTTTCGTCAAACGTCCGGCATTGACCGGCAAGTGCCGCGGCTCCGAGGTGGGGCACGACAGGCGGCCTACGTACTTGTGGCCCCCACGGACTCCATTCTCGGCCTACGTACTCGTGCCCCCCACGGGCCCAAGATCAAGCCAAGAAGCCGCTGACCAGTAAGAGCCAGTAAGAGCCCGCGACTGGTCAATGCGGCGATTGTGCCGTAATCGCACCACACGGCGCCGGAAGAATCGCGCCACTCCCACGTACGCGCATCGCCGCGTGCCGGCGATGGCGAATGCGCTGAATATTACGAAATCTTCACTCATCCCACTCCGAGCAGGAGGAGTCGGTAGACGAGACGAACGGAAGGTCACTCATGACGTACAACCACAGAAACGGCGGCGGACGCGTCACGCGCCACGCGCGGGACGGCTCGCCGCTCACGGTCGAACGCCACCCTGCGTCTGCGAGGCCCGCGTGAGCGCGCGGGCGCGGGGCGAGCGGGTGGATCCCGGTCGTCGTCCGGCGGTGGGTGTGCATGCCGGTGTGCCCGAGGGCTGCGAGGTGGGGACCGTGCGGAGGCCGAACGAGCGGGGCGAGGCGGACCTCACCGTCCTGCGGCTCATTCATCGGTCCCTGCGCGACGACCTCCACAGGCTGACCGAGCTGATCAGCGGCCTGGCGGACACCGTCGAGGCGTCCGCCGTGCCGCCCATCCCCACAGTGGTGGCCGACACCGGGACCGACTCCTGGACTACGCCGTCAGGCGGCGGAGAAGGGTCCGGGAGCAGGTCGTATCGGCTCGGGGCGTTCGAGCTCAGAATCCCTGGAGGACATCCGGACGTGGCGCTGATGTCCCGGCGGCGGGCCGAGGCCGTGCGGGACTACGTCACCCTGCTGTGCGAGGAGATGGACCGGCATCACGACTGCGCGGCGCGGATCCTGTGGCCGCTCGTCGCCGAGTCCGCCGGAGCCGCCCTCGACACACGGCCGTACCGGGAGACCCATGAGCTGCTGACGCCGATCCTGGCGGGGCTGCGGGCGGCGGCCGACCAGTTCACCGCCGCCCCCGAGTCGGGGGCGGCGCTGCTCGCCGCCCTGCTGCGGGTGGTCAGGGACCGGGTAGACGAGCACGTCCACCATCTGGAGCAGGACGTGCTGCCCATCATCGAACGGTACGTCTCCGCGAAGGACTACGCGGTGGCCTCCCGGCGGATGCGCTCGACCATCTCCTTGGACCGCGTGCCCTTGGTGCTGCCCTGGGCGGCCAGGCTGGCGACCCGAGAGGAACGACGCCGGCTCATGCGTGAGACCGGAATCGGCAGGCGGCTCCTGCGGGTGTTGTCCGCGCGCGCGTACGTGCGGCTGGAGCGACGGGTGTTCGGACCCATCGCCAGGTGATCCGACACGCTCCAGCGGCGTGCGTCGCGGCCACGTGCCACAGCCGTGGAGCCGCCCCAGCCGGACTCCTGGGACGGACCCGGCCGGGTCGCGAGGGAGCCCGGCGAAGGGTTCGGTCAGCGGGTCAGTTCCCAGCGGGCGCCGTGCGGGGTGTCCTCGACCGTGATGCCCGCCGCCGCCAGCCCGTCCCTGATGGCGTCCGCCGCCGCGTAGTCCTTGCGCGCCCGTGCCGCCGTACGCTGCTCCAGCGCCACCGCCACCAGCGCGTCCACCACCGGCTTGAGGTCGGAGCCGGCCTCACGCCACTGGGGCGAGCGCGGGTCGAGGCCGAGGACGTCCAGCATGTTCTGCGTCTCGGCGAGCAGCCGGGCCACGGCCTCCTTGTCGCCGCGCGACAGCGCCACGTTGCCCTCGCGCACGACCTCGTGGACGACGGCGAGCGCCTGCGGCGTGCCCAGGTCGTCGTCGAGCGCGTCCGCGAACGCCTGCGGCAGCGGCGCGTCGGCGTCCACGTCGTGGATGACCTCGGCCGCCCGCGTCACGAACCCCTCGATGCGCTGGTAGGCGGCCGCCGCCTCCAGCAGCGCCTCCTCCGAGTAGTCGATCGAGGAACGGTAGTGCGGCGCCGCCAGGTAGTAGCGCAGCTCCACCGGGCGTACCTTCTGCACCATGTCTGGGATCAGCAGCGAGTTGCCGCGCGACTTGCTCATCTTCTCGGCGCCGATCTTGAGCATGCCGTTGTGCATCCAGTAGCGCGCGAACCCGTCGCCCGCCGCCTGGGACTGGGCGGTCTCGTTCTCGTGGTGCGGGAAGATCAGGTCGATGCCACCGCCGTGGATGTCGAACGTCGGCCCCAGGTACTTGGTCGCCATCGCCGAGCACTCCAGGTGCCAGCCGGGACGGCCGAGCCCCCACGGCGTCGGCCACGTGGGCTCGCCGGGCTTGGCGCCCTTCCACAGGGCGAAGTCGCGGGGGTCGCGCTTGCACGTCTCGTCGTCGGTGTCGGCGGCCGGCCGCATGTTCTCCACCTTCTGGTTGGAGAGCTTGCCGTACTCGTCGGCGTACGAGACCACGTCGAAGTAGACGTCGCCCCCGGAGGCGTAGGCGTGGCCGCGCTCGATCAGCCGCTCCATGAGCGTGATCATCTCGGGCACGTGGCCGGTCGCGCGCGGCTCGACGGTCGGGGGCAGGCAGCCGAGCGTGTCGTACGCCCAGGTGAACGCCCGCTGGTTGCGCTCGGCCACCACGAACCAGGGCACGCCCTCCGCGGCCGACACCCTGATGATCTTGTCGTCGATGTCGGTGACGTTGCGGCAGAACGTCACCTCGTACCCGGAGCGCAGCAACCAGCGCCGCAGCACGTCGAAATTCACGCCTGAGCGGATGTGACCGATATGCGGCGGAGCCTGCACGGTTGCGCCACACAGGTATATCGACGCCCGGCCGGGTTCCACAGGAACGAATTCTCGAACGGCGCGTGTGCTGGTGTCGTACAAGTGCAGGCTCACGAAGGAAAGGCTAACGCCTCAGCCACGCTCACATGCCGAATAAATCACCCCCGCAGGATGACGCGTTCGGGAGTGACCCTGACGATCAGGCGCCGAACCCCCGGCTGGTCCACCCACGGCTGCCCCGAGTACTTGTGCGAGAGCTCCTGGATCAACTTGCCTTCGGGGTCGTCCTCCAGAGTCACCCGGCCGCGCACCTCGGCGTATCTGAAGGGGTTCGCGGGGTCGATCACCAGCAGGCTGGTACGCGGGTCACGCTCGAAGTTGCGGGGCTTCACGCGCCCCGCGGCGGTCGAGAACAGCACGTCGTTCCCATCCGTACGCACCCAGACCACAGTGTTCTGCGGTGATCCGTCCGCGTTGAGGCTGGTCACCGTCGCGTAGTTCGGTCCGTCGAACAACTCGCGCACGCCATCCGAAAGCTCGGCCATGGTCTCTCCTCGATCAGTCGTGGACGCCATTCTTCTGTAGGCTCGACAGCGCCATGGACGTGACTCCCCCCTCTACGCTCCGCCGCCTCGGCATCGCCCTGGCCGGTGTCGCGGTCGCCGCGCTGACCGGCGCCGCGTGCGCGCTCTCCTTCGACGACCTGCGCTCGCTGGCCCTACGTGGCGAGGCCCGGGCCGACCTCGCCTACCTCTATCCCGCGGCGTTCGACGCGGTGCTCGCGGTCGCGCTGATCAGCCTGCTGCTGCTGCGCTCGGCGCGGCTGCTCGTGCGGCTCCAGACGGCGATCGTCCTGGTCGTGCTGCTGGTGGCCGCCGCCGCGACCGACGTCTCGACCGCGCTGCGGCTGGAGCCGGACGTACGGCAGGCCGCCGTCGGCGTGGCCCTGGCGCCGTGGGTGATGCTCGCGGTGGCGCTGTGGCTGTGGCTGCTGCTGATCAAGCACGTCCAGGATCGCCGCTCCGTACGCGACTCCGCACGCGACGGCGACCGGGCCGACGACGGGGAGCAGGGTGGTGAGGCGGATCTCGTCCCCTTCCCCCGGGGTCGCGCGGCCGACACGCCGCCGCCTCTCTCGGAGACGCCGCCACTCACCGAGCCGGTGCAGCAGGTGCTGGAGCCGACGCCGGTCGTCGGCCCGACCCCGGCGCCCGAGACGCCGCCGATCTCTGAGCGCGTCACGAGCTGGCCGACACCCGAGCCGGCGGCCTCGGACCGCCCCGGCGAGACCGGCGGGGACGGCGGAACCGGCCGTCCAGGCGAGACCGGCGGTTCCGAGCGCAGCACCGACCGCACCGACCGCACCAGGGAGCTTGCCGTACGTCTGGAGACGGCCGCGCCCCTGAGCAGGGTCGCACCAGAGGAGGAGGAGCCGGCGGAGTCGCCGCATGAGGCGGCCGCACCCCGCGAGTCCGAGGCCCCCAGGCGGGAAGCCGCGCCCCGCGAGGACACAGCGACCCGGGAACAGGCCGTACCTCGTGCTGAGCCCGTGCCCCAGGAGGACTTCGGGCCCCGGGAGGAGGCCGTGGCCCATGCCGTCTCCCACGAGGAGGCCGCACCCCGGGAGCAGGCACCTCGGGAGGAGGTCCCGCCCCACGAGGTCCCGCCCCAAGAGGTCACACCCCGGGAGGAGGCTCCGCGGCGTCCGGTGCGCTGGGGGGATCGGGTGAGGCCCACCGACGTGCTCGTCCATCCCCGCACTCCGGCCGGCAAGGACGCCGACACGCAGCCCGTCCAGGTGTTCTCCGACGACGCCGCCCCCGTCCGCTCCCGCTCCACCGCCGCCCCCGGGACGGCCGCACCTCAGCACGCCTCCCGGACCGCCGAAGAGGCCGCCACAGGGACCGCCGCTGGGGCCGCGACTGGGCCCGCTGCCGAGGCTGCGGGGGAAGGGACGCCGGATCCCGCGCACGGCCGCGAGGCCGCCGACCCGGCCGAGTCCCGGTCGGCCACCCGGTCCACCGCCCGGTCCACCGCGCGGAATGCCGCGCCGGGCAACGCTCCAGAGGCCGCACCGGACGACACCCAGGACGACACCCAGGATCCACAGGACCCCCGGGACGCCTCTCACGGCGACCCCACCGCCCCCCGCGGGCTCTCCGGGGAGCGTGACGAGTCCATGGTGGACACCGCCCCCCATCCCGTCGTCCACGAGGAGCCCGCCGAGGCGTACGACGCCCCTGCGGGCCGCATGCGCAGCACGCCGCTCCCACCCGAGGACTGACACGGGACACGCCCCACAGAGCCCCTGAAAGGCCCACAGGCCCTCTCAAGGGGGAACGACAAGCCCAGGCAACACGGAGACCCGCTCGGCGAACCGAGCGGGTCTTTCCGCATATACCGTGTGCCGCGCCCCTCTCAGAGGCGGGGTCGTGGTCTTAGATGCTCCGCGAACCGCTGCCGCGGCGCAGTCCCGCCACGAGGCCGACACCCACGATCGCCAGGACGACCTGCATCACGAGCTCGATCCAGTCGATGCCCGGAGTGGTCTCAACGCCCAGAACCTGCGCGATGAGGGTGCCCAGCAGGGCGGCCACGATGCCGACGACGACGGTGAGGATCCACCCGATGGCCTGCCTGCCGGGAAGCAGCAGACGGCCGACAGCGCCGACGACGGCGCCGATGACGATCGCGCCAAGGATGGACTGGATTGTCATGGTACGAAACCTCCCCATGAGGGTGAGCCGTTCACTCTCTCACGGTGAGATCAGTACCCAGGCCCGCACGATTATGCGTAGAAATTACGTTGGCCCTGGTCAGACGCCTGTAGTACCCGGGCCGTGTGTTCTCCCGGTGCTCATCCTGGACACCAGCAGCACCCCTCCGATGGCGAGCACCAGCTGAAGGATGTGCTCGATCCAGTCGATGCCTTTGGTGTCGGCCCAGCCGGCGAGTTGGGCGATGAGCGTTCCGAGCAGAGCGGCCACGATGCCGACGATGAGCGTCAGCCCGATGCTCATGTTCTGCTTGCCCGGAACGATGAGCCTTGCCAGCGCACCGATGATGGCACCGATGACGACGGCAGAGACGATGGCGCCGATCATGTGTACTCCCCCCGAGACGTTCACATGTCATAAGGGGGCGTACCCGGCCTAATCCACCACTACTCCCACCGATAGGCTACGGTCCGTACCGTTCCGGTGACGGACCGTCTCCCCGGTCGGCGCAGCAGGCGGAGGCGGCGCCCGCCGGGGCGCCGCTCGACGGCGACCCGTCAGGAGACGCCCTCAGAGGCGGAGAGCTTGACGACGAGCGCGGTGGCGATGGCGGCGACGCCCTCGCCCCGGCCGGTGAGGCCGAGCCCGTCGGTGGTGGTGGCGCTGACGCTCACGGGCGCGCCGAGTGCGGCCGACAGTGTCTTCTCGGCCTCGGCGCGGCGTGGCGCGAGCTTGGGCCGGTTGCCGATGACCTGGAGCGCGACGTTGCCGATCTCGAACCCGGCGGCGCGCACCTGGCGGGCGGTCTCCTCCAGCAGGACGACGCCCGAGGCGCCGGCCCAACGGGGGTCGGCGGTGCCGAACAGGCCGCCCAGGTCGCCGAGTCCGGCGGCGGACAGCAGTGCGTCGCAGGCCGCGTGCGCGGCGGCGTCGCCGTCGGAGTGGCCCGCGAGGCCCGTCTGACCCGGCCAGTGCAGGCCGGCGAGGTGCAGCTCGCGCCCGGATGCGAACGGGTGGACGTCGACTCCGACGCCCACCCGGGGGATGCTCGTGCTCAGGAGTTGAGGACCTCGTCGAGCAGGGCCTCAGCCTTGTCCTCGTTGGTCTTCTCGGCGAGCGCGAGCTCGCTCACCAGGATCTGGCGCGCCTTGGCGAGCATGCGCTTCTCACCGGCGGACAGGCCGCGCTCGCGGTCCCTCCGCCACAGGTCGCGGACCACCTCGGCGACCTTGTTCACGTCCCCCGACGCGAGCTTCTCGAGATTTGCCTTGTAACGACGGGACCAGTTGGTCGGCTCCTCCGTGTGCGGCATCCGGAGGACGTCGAAAACCCGCTCGAGGCCTTCCTGGCCTACGACGTCACGCACGCCGACGAGTTCGGCGTTTTCGGCTGGCACCTGGACGGTAAGGTCGCCCTTGTCGACCTTGAGCACCAGGTAGGTCTTTTCCTCACCCTTGATGGATCGCTTGGTGATTGCCTCGATCCGAGCAGCCCCATGGTGGGGGTAGACGACAGTGTCGCCGACCTGGAAAGTCATGTGACAAGTACCCCTTCCGCTGTACTCCAGGGTACCACGCGTTCACAGCCTCCCGGAACAGTGAAATCACCATAACTGCAGGTCAAAGCCGCATATTAGGGGTTGACAACCCGTCAACTGTATGAATCGCATATGCCCGCACGGCTAATGACCTGCGGGGGCGCGGGAATGACCATGGAATCGATCGATATGGTAGGCGCTGCACCATCACGCATGCGCGATACAAGGAGAACCCGCCCGTGACCAGCCGTCGCTGGATTGTCGCCACCGCCGCGCTCCTGGCAGCTCCCGTTCTTGCCGGCTGCTCGGCTGGATTCGGCGCCAACACCGCCAAACCGTACGCACCCAACGAGGCAGGCGTCCTCATCGAGCAGGGCAAGTACGGCGCGCGTGGCATCCAGATCCCCCAGGCGTTCGTCCTCGGCCCCGACTCGGGGGCTCAGCTCGCGTGGCGTGGCTCCGCCCCGATCTACCTCAACATCATCAACACCGCCGGCGCGCCCGACACCCTCACGGCGGTCTCCGCCGGGTCGCTCGGGACCGTGAAGGTGGCCACGCCGATCCAGCTCCCCAGCAACCAGCTCGTCAACACCGGCAAGCCGACGCCGCAGCTCATCCTGGAGAGCCTCTCCAAGAGCCTCAGGGGCGGCGAGAGCGTCAAGCTGGACCTCACCTTCGCCAACGCCGGCGTCGTGTCCTTGAACGTGCCTGTGGTCACGCGCAGCCGCGAGTTCAAGGACTACCCGCCGGCCCCCGGCGCCACGGCGGCCCCGACGCCCACGCCGACGCCCTCCGCCACGGAGAGCGAAGCCGCCCACTGATCAGTCCGCACTGACGCTCCACAACGAGAGACCCCGGTCCGCGCCGTGAGGCGGGCCGGGGTTTTCCATGCTGACGACGGGCGCCGGACGACGGCTGCGGGACGGCAGGCGCGCCGCCGGGCGTGTCGCCGTGGCCTGAGCGGCCGCCCGCGCCCGCCCAGGCGCCGGCGGCGGCTCACGAGTCGGCGCCCACCCAGGCACCGGCTGCGGCTCAGGAGTCGGTGGCGTCGAACTTGTAGCCGAGCCCCCGCACCGTCAGGATGCAGCGCGGGTCGGACGGGTCCGCCTCGATCTTCGCCCGCAGCCGCTTGACGTGCACGTCCAGGGTCTTGGTGTCGCCCACGTAGTCGGCGCCCCAGACCCGGTCGATGAGCTGTCCCCGCGTCAGCACGCGGCCGGCGTTGCGCAGCAGCACCTCCAGCAGCTCGAACTCCTTCAGCGGAAGCTGCACCTGCTCGCCCCGCACCGCGACGACGTGCCGGTCGACGTCCATGCGGACCGGTCCGACCGCGAGGACCGCGGTCTCCAGCTCCTCCACGGGGTCGCCCTGCCGCCGCAGCACGGCGCGGATGCGCGCCACGAGCTCCCGCGAGGAGAACGGCTTGGTGACGTAGTCGTCGGCGCCCAGCTCCAGGCCCACGACCTTGTCGATCTCGCTGTCCTTGGCCGTCAGCATGATGACCGGCACCTTGGAGCGCTGGCGCAGCGAGCGGCACACCTCGGTGCCGGGCAGGCCGGGCAGCATGAGGTCCAGCAGCACCAGGTCGGCGCCGTTGCGGTCGAACGTCTCGAGCGCCTCGGGGCCGGTCGCCGCGATGGAGACCTCGAACCCCTCCTTGCGCAGCATGTAGGACAGCGCGTCGGAGAAGGACTCCTCGTCCTCCACCACCAGTACTCGGGTCATCGGGCCGCCTCCAGGGGGTTAGCGGTTGGTACGGGCACTGCCGTGCCGCCGAAGGCGGGCAGCCGCAGCGTGAACGTGGAGCCGGAGCCTTCCTTGCTCCAGACCGAGACCTCGCCGGCGTGGGCGGCGGCGACGTGCTTGACGATCGCCAGGCCGAGGCCGGTGCCGCCGGTCGCGCGCGACCTGGCCGCGTCGACACGGAAGAAGCGCTCGAAGATGCGCTCCAGCGACTCCTCGGGGATGCCGATGCCCTGGTCGCTGACGCTGATCTCGACCGAGTCGCCGGCCGCTCTGACGCTGACGACCACGCGGGTGTGCTCGGGGCTGTAGGCGATGGCGTTGTCGATGAGGTTGCGCAGTGCGGTGACGAGCAGCTCGTCGTCGCCCCAGGCGCGCAGTCCCTCGGCGCCGCCGGTGACGAGGGTGATGTCCTTGGCGCTGGCGCGGGTGTTGCAGTGGTCGATGGCGTCGTGGACGGCATCGTCGACGACCACCTGGCCGGGGGTGGGGATGGGCTCGGCGCCCTGGATGCGGCTCAGCGTGATGAGGTCCTGGACGAGGTAGGTGAGCCGGGCCGCCTCGTGCTGCATGCGGCCGGCGAATCGGGTGACCGCCACCGGGTCGTCGGCGGCGTCCTGGACAGTCTCGGCGAGCAGGCTCAAGGCCCCCACGGGGGTCTTGAGCTCGTGGCTGACGTTGGCGACGAAGTCGCGGCGCACGGCCTCGACCCGGCGCCGCTCGGTCTGGTCCTCGGCGAGCACCAGCACCTGGCCGTAGGAGCCTAGGGGCGCCACACGGACCGCGAAGCTGGTGGTCTCCTGGCCGAACTTGTGGCCTGCCACGTCGATCTCGGTCTCCCGGATCTCGCCGTCCCTGCGTACCTGCCGGGCCAGGGCGAGCAGCTCGGCGGCCATCAGCCTGTCGCCCTTGACCAGCCCGAACGCGCGCGCGGCGGAGCTGGCGCGCAGCACCCGGTCGTGCGCGTCGAGGACCACGGCCGAGGAGGGCAGGACGGCCAGCACCGACGCCACGCCCTGCGGCAGCGCGCCGGGGTCGGGCGCCTCAGGCTCGGCGGCGCGGCGCGGCGCCTCGATCTGGTTGCGATAGAACAAGATCGCGAAGGCCCCCACGACGAAGCCCGCCAGGGCCGCGAAGCTCATGGCCATCTCACTCATGCCTTCGATGGTAGGTGGCCGGCATCCGACGACAGACCTCTCACCTGGGGATGAATGCCGCTTTCCCGGAAAGTTCATCTGGCGGTAGGGGTTCGTTCATCGACGCGCACGTACGGTGACGGCATGCGCGACGCGTACCATGAGGAACTTGACTCCCTGACTGACAAGCTCGTCGAGATGACCAGGCTTGTCCGCTCGGCCATCTCCCGGGCCACGACCGCCCTGCTGGACTCCGACCTCCAGCTCGCGGAGAGCGTCATCTCCCGCGACCATGAGGTGAACGCGATCTTCGAGGACGTCGAGGCGTCGATCTTCGAGCTGATGGCCCGCCAGCAGCCGGTCGCGGTGGACCTCCGGATGGTGATCACCGCGCTGCGCATGGGCACCGACCTGGAGCGCATGGGCGACCTGGCGGTCCACGTGGCCAAGGTGGCGCGGCTGCGCCACCCTGAGTCGGCCATCCCGGCCGAGGCGCGCTCCACCATCCTGGAGATGGGGCAGATCGCCGAGAACCTGGTCACCAAGGCCGGGAGCTGCATCGCCTCCCGCGACGTCGACTCGGCGCTGGAGCTGGACCAGGACGACGACGCCATGGACAGGCTGCACCGCAGGTTGTTCCGGACGATCCTGGCCAAGGACTGGGCGCACGGCGTGGAGCCGGCGATCGACATCACGCTCATCGGCCGTTACTACGAGAGGTACGCCGACCACGCGGTGCGCGTCGCGGGGGCCGTTGTCTACCTGGTGACGGGCTCGCGTCCGGCCTGAGTCCCATCCGCTGAAGTGCCGGCCCGCCGAGCGGGCCGGCACCTTTTCCGTTACCGGTGAGGCCGGTCTCAGCGGCCCTGGTTGGCGACCGCCGTGATGGCCGCCGCGGCCGCGTCGGGGTCGAGGTACTCGCCGCCCCGGCGCAGCGGACGGAACGACTCGTCCAGCTCGTAGCGCAGCGGGATGCCCGTGGGGATGTTGAGGCCCGCGATCTCCTCGTCACCGATGCCGTCGAGGTGCTTGACCAGCGCGCGCAGGGAGTTGCCGTGCGCGGCCACGAGCACCGTGCGACCGGCCGCCAGGTCGGGGACGATCGCGTCGTACCAGTACGGCAGCATCCGGTCCACGACGTCCTTCAGGCACTCCGTGCGGGGCATGAGCTCCGGCGGCAGCAGCGCGTAGCGGGGGTCGCCGGCCTGGGAGTACTCGTCGCCGTCGGCGATCGGGGGCGGCGGCACGTCGTAGGAGCGGCGCCACAGCATGAACTGCTCCTCGCCGAACTCCTCGCGCGTCTGCGCCTTGTTCTTGCCCTGCAGGGCGCCGTAGTGGCGCTCGTTGAGCCGCCAGGAGCGGCGCACCGGCAGCCAGAGCAGGTCGGCCTCGCCGAGCGCGAACTGGGCCGTCTGGATGGCCCTGGTCAGCAGGCTGGTGTGGACCACGTCGGGCCGCAGCCCGGCCTCCACCAGCAGCCTGCCGCCCCGGCGGGCCTCGTCCTCGCCCTTGGCCGACAGGCTGACGTCCACCCAGCCGGTGAACAGGCCCTTAGCGTTCCAGTCGCTCTCGCCGTGCCGCAGCAGCACCAAAGTCGCCATGCCGCCAATCCTAGGGGCCCCCGCCAAAACGTCGCCGGGTCAGGTCCGCGCCCGGTCGGGGTCGGCGAAGCGGGCGAACGCCTGGAGGTTGGCCAGCGACTCCCCCCGCTTGGCCCGCCACTCCCACTCGCGCCGGATCGACGAGGCGAAGCCCAGCTCCAGCGCCCGGTCGAACCAGTCGTCGGAGTAGGTCAGCACGCAGCCGAGGACGCGGTCCACCTCCTCCTCGCTGACGGCCGCGAGCGGCACCCGGCCCACGAGGTAGACGTCGCCCACGGGGTCGACGGAGAAGTGCACGCCGTACATGCCGCCGTTGCGGCCGAGGAGCCACTTGTAGAACTCGGCGTGGTTCTCGTCGGGCTGGCGGCAGAAGAACGCCTCGACGTGCAGCGCCTGCTCGCCGACGATCAGCCAGGTCATGGTGGCCAGCTTGTGCTGGCCGGGCAGCTTCACCAGGAAGGCTCCGGGCCGGGGCTCGTCGTAGGAGACGTCCGCGGCCTTGAGCGCGGCTTCGACGACATCGCGCATGCCGTACACCCTACGAGTTGACGGCCCTACGAGTTGACGGCCAGGGACACGGGGTGCAGATGGCCGACGGCTTCGGCGTAGACGTCCCTGAGGCGGGAGCCGGTGGCCTGCCAGCCGAAGGCGGCGGCGTGCGTGCGCGCGCCCGCCGACAGGCCCTCGCGCCAGCGCGGCGAGGTGAGGAAGCGGCGCAGGGTGCGCGCCCACTCGTGGGAGTCGTGGCCGTTCACGAGGACGCCGGACACCTCGTCGCGTACGGCCGTGCGCAGCCCGCCGACGGCGGCCGCCGCGACGGGCGTGCCGCATGCCTGCGACTCCAGCGCGACCAGCCCGAACGACTCGCTGTAGGAGGGCACGACGGTGACGTCGGCGGCGCGGTACCAGTCGGCCAGCTCCTGCTGCGGCGCGGGCGGCACGAGCCGCACCACGTCGGCGATGCCCAGCTCGGCGGCCAGCTCGGTGAGGATCGAGGGCCTGGCAAGGCCGTTGCCGGAGGGGCCGCCCACGCAGGCGACGACGAGGCGCTCGCGCAGCGACGGGTCCTCGATGAGCATGCGGGAGGCGGCGCGCAGCAGCACGTCGGGGGCCTTCAACGGCTGGATGCGCCCGACGAACAGCAGGACGTGGGCGTCCTGCGGCAGGCCGAGCCGGTGGCGGGAGGCGCCCTTGGAGGCGGGCTGGAAGACGGTGAGGTTGACGCCGGGGTTCACGACCGCGACGCGGTCCTCGGAGGCGCCGTACAGCTCGATGAGCTCGCGGGCCTCGTCGGCGGTGTTGGCGACGAGGCGGTCGGCGATGTCCACGACCTGCTGCTCGCCGACGACGCGGGCCTGCGGCTCCGGCTTGTCGCCGCGGGCCAGCAGGCGGTTCTTGACCTTGGCCATGGTGTGCATGGTGTGGACGAGGGGCACGCCCCAGCGCTCCTTGGCCAGCCAGCCGACCTGGCCCGACAGCCAGTAGTGGGAGTGGATGACGTCGTAGCGGCCCGGCTCGTACATGGCCTCGGTCCGCAGGACGCCGGACAGGAACGCGCAGAGCTGGCCCGGCATGTCGGCCCGGTCGAGCTCCTCGTACGGGCCCGCGGTGAGGTGGCGGACGAGGACGCCCGGGGCGACCTCGGCCACGGGTGGCAGGTCACCGGCGGTGGCGCGGGTGAAGATGTCCACCTCCACGCCTAGCTGGGCGAGCCGCTTGGCGGACTCGACGATGTACACGTTCATGCCGCCGGCGTCGCCCGTGCCGGGCTGCTCCAGCGGTGACGTGTGCATGCTGATCGTCGCGACCCGGTTGACCGGCCGTCGCCTCACCCGACATCACCTCCAAAAGGCAAATAACTCTCCAGGTCTTTCCGGCATTCCCGACATGTGGTCACAGCAGGGTGTCGTGAAGGGGCTGGCAGGATGTGCCCATGAGGAGAACGGCTGTGGTGACCGGTGCGAGCAGCGGCATCGGCGAGGCGACGGCGCGGCGGCTGGCCGCGGAGGGCTACGACGTGGTCGCGGGCGCCCGGCGGCGCGAGCGGCTGGAGCGGCTGTCCGAAGAGGTGCCCTCGATCAGGCCCGTCACACTCGACGTGACCTCGCAGGAGTCGGTGGACGAGCTGGCCGCCTCGCTGGAGCGCTGCGACGTGCTCGTCAACAACGCCGGCGGCGCGCTCGGCATGGAGTCCGTCGCCGAGGCGCGGCTCGACGACTGGCAGAGCATGTACGACACGAACGTGCTCGGCACGCTGCGCGTGACCCAGGCGCTGCTGCCCAAGCTGGTCGAGTCGGGTGACGGCGTGCTCGTGCTGCTCACCTCGACCGCCGGGCTGACGCCGTACGAGGGCGGCGGCGGGTACGTCGCGGCCAAGCACGCCCAGTCGTCCATGGCCGGCACGCTCCGGCTGGAGCTGGTCGGGCAGCCGGTACGGGTGGTGGAGATCGCTCCCGGCATGGTGCGGACCGAGGGGTTCGCGGTGACCCGGTTCCGTGGCGACGAGGCCGCCGCCTCCCGGGTGTACCAGGGCGTGCCCGACCCGCTCAGCGCGGACGACGTGGCCGACGCGATCGTCTGGTGCGTCACCCGGCCCGCCCACGTCAACATCGACCGGATCGTCATACGCCCCCGCGCGCAGGCCGCCCAGCACAAGGTCCACCGCGTCAGTGGCTAGGCCGGCCGGCTCGGCGGGCAGGCCGGTCGGTTCGATCACCCGGGGCACGACCGGGCAGAACCGGCTGCGGCGGGCCGACCGGTGGATCGCCGCAGCGCACGGCGGCCTGCTCCGCGCCGCCGAGCGGCCCCTGGTCGTGGACCTCGGCTACGGCGCCTCCCACGTGACGACGCTGGAGCTGTTCACGCGGCTGCGCCGGGTGCGGCCCGACGTCGAGGTCACGGGCATCGAGATCGACCCGGCGCGGGTCGCGCTGGCCAAGCCGTACGAGCGGCCGGGGCTGAGCTTCGCGCTCGGCGGGTTCGAGCTGCCCGTGGCGCGCCCGCCGGTGCTGGTGCGCGCCTTCAACGTGCTGCGCCAGTACGACGAGGCGGAGGCGTGGCACTACTGGGACCTGCTGCGCGGCCGGCTCGCCCCCGGGGGCGTCCTGGTGGAGGGCACCTCGTCCGAGGTCGGCCACCGCGCGGTCTGGGCCGGGCTGAGCGCCGAGGGGCCGCGCACGTTGACGCTGTCGGCCCGGTTCGACGCCTTCGAGCGGCCCTCCGACCTGGCCGATCGGCTGCCCAAGACGCTCATCCACCGCAACGTCCCGGGTGAGCGCATCCATGCCTTCCTGCGCGACTTCGACCACGCCTGGGCGGTCTGCGCGCCGTACGGGGTGCACGGGCTGCGGCAGCGGTGGCTGGCGGCGGTGGGCATGCTGAGCCGGACGTGGCCCATCCCGCGCGGTGCGCCGCTGGGCGGGGCGGCGCGGTGGCGGCTGGGCGAGGTCACGCTGCCGTGGCAGGCCGTCGCGCCGGTGACGGGGCCCCGCTGACCGTCCCCACATGATCCTTGCCTGCGGGCGAGAAGATCGTGGACCGGTGTGCCGGAGGTCTCACGACATCGGATGTGTGCTCGACAGGTCGTAGTACTACGCTGGAGAGTGTGAAGGGTCTAGGCGAGCTGGAACGCAGCATCATGGACATCCTCTGGGCGCAGAGCGGGGCGCTGACCGCCCGCGAGGTGGGCCGGCTCATCGCCGACCGCGACCTCGCCCCGACCACGGTCATGACCGTCCTCGACCGTCTCACCCGCAAGGGGTTCCTTCAGCGCACCCGTGACGGCCGGGCCTGGCGCTACGAACCGGCGGCGACCCGCGACGCGTACGTCGCGGAGCTTATGCTGGAGGCGCTCGACATGACGGGCGACCGCTCGGCCGCCCTCGCCCGCTTCGCCCAGGCCGTGTCCGGCCCGGAGGCGGAGATCCTGCGAAGAGCCCTCACGGAGCTGGAGGACGAGTGACCACGGCAGCGGTGCTGGCAGCGCTCGCCACGGCGTGCGGGCTCGGCTCCTGGCGTTTCACCACGGCCCGCTGGACCTCCCGGGCCCCCAAGACCGCGATCCTCCTCTGGCAGGCCCTTGGCGTGTCCTGGGGCATGGCCACCACCGGCTCGATGCTCGCCTTCGCCGTCCAGCCGTACGGCGAGGGCGTGCTGCACGGGCTGGTCTCCTTCGCCGCCGGCCGGTCCCCGCGCGAGCCGTGGGACGCGCTGCACGTGGTGGCGATGGTCGCCGGTCTCACCGCGCTGGCCGTGCTGGTCGCGGTCCTGCTCACCGCGGGCGTGCAGGCGCTGCGGGCCCGCCGCCGGCACCGCATGCTGCTGGCCCTGATCTCCCACGACGACCCGGTGCTGCCCGGCGTCCGCGTGCTCGACCACCCGAGCGCGGCCGCCTACTGCGTGCCGGGCCTGCGCTCGCAGGTGGTCGTCAGCCAGGGCGCGCTGAGCCTGCTGTCCAAGGACGAGCTGGCCGCGGTGCTCGCCCACGAGGCGGCCCACGTGCGCGAGCGGCACGACCTGGTGCTGCTGCCGTTCGGGGCGCTGCGCAGGGCGCTGCCCTGGTCGAAGGTCGTCTGCGACGCGCAGGCCCAGGTGGAGCTGCTCATCGAGATGGCCGCCGACGACCGCGCCCGGCGCTACTGCTCGCCGCGCCGGCTCGCGACCGCGCTGCTCAGGTTCGGCACGGCCGGGGCCATGCCGACGCCGAGCGGCATGCTGGGCGTCGGCGCCCAGAACCTCATGGCCCGGGTCGACCGGCTGCTCAAGCCGGTGCCGGAGCTTCCGGCGAGCGTCCGTTACGGCGCCGTCGCGCTGTCCGTGACGTTGGTCACGTCCACTCCGCTCCTGTGGATCTACCAGCTCTAGTGCTTGCTGGTGTTAGCCATTCCGTTTGCAATTGCAAGCAGAGTGACGCACAATAGAGGCATGGCACTACCGAAGGTCGGTTCGATCGGCGAGTACATCCGCGAGCAGAGGACCCAGGCGAAGATCTCGCTGCGTCAGCTCGCCGCGGCGGCGGGGGTCTCCAACCCCTACCTCAGCCAGATCGAGCGCGGCCTGCGCAAGCCGAGCGCGGAGATCCTCAACCAGATCGCCAAGGGCCTGCACATCTCCGCCCAGGCGCTCTACGTGCAGGCCGGCCTCATCGAGGACCGTGAGACCCCGAGCGACGTCGTCACCGCCATCAGGGCCGACACGCATCTCACCGAGCGGCAACGCCAGGTGCTGATCGATATCTATGAGTCGTTCCGTAAGGAGAAGCGCGCCGGAGATGAGCAGACCTCCCAGAAAGCTCATCCCCGGAGCGACTCCGTCACGGACGACGAGCAGCCGCTGCCGGAGGAGCTTCTCGCCGCTCTTGAGCCCTACGCGGCATCCACCGACAACGGCACCGTCACCCAGGAAACCAAGGAAGGTTAACCCATGACGCTCGCCACCGAGGTCAAGAAGCTCACCGAGTCCAAGCCGTTCTACGCCGTCGCGGGCGTCGGCGACTACGCCGTCGAGAAGCTGCGCGAGCTTCCCGAGCAGCTCCAGAAGCTGCAGGCGCGCCGGCCCGAGCTCGGCAAGGACCTGCCCGAGCTGGCCCGCGCCTACGCCGACAAGGCGGAGGGCTTCGCCAAGGAGCTGCCGGAGAAGGCCCGGGTCTACGCCGACCAGCTCACCCAGCGCGCCACCGTGGCCTACGAGGACTTCGCCTCCCGTGGCCGCAAGGCCGTCAGCAAGGTGAGCGGCGAGGCCGCGCTGGAGCTGGAGGAGGTGTCGGAGGCCGCCGAGCCGCCCGTCGCCACCCCGGTCACCCCGGCCAAGAAGACCCGCACCACCCCCAAGGCCAAGTCCTGATGCTCGCCGCCTGAGGCCCGTCCCCGTCACGGGGGCGGGCCTCTCGCATGCCGCGGCGCCAGTTCCGAAGCGGTGACCGTCGCGCGGGTGCTCGGCGGGCCGCCCCGGCTATTAGGCTGGGGCCCGATTCATCGCGAGCGTGAGGCGGAGCGCACACATGGACATCGTCAACGGCGGCCTGAACTTCCTCTTCCTGCTGCTCGCCGTCGCCATCCTCGGCATGTCGGCCTACGGGTTGCTGCACGCGCTGCGGGTGCCGCCGGCCGCGTTCGTCGCCGCGGGCAAGCTGAAGAAGAACATCTGGCTGATCATCCTCGCGCTGGCGACGCTGTTCTCGCTGGCGGGCGCGTGGTCGTTCCTCAACGCGTTCCTGCTCGTCGGCGGGCTGCAGTTCATCGGGCTCGGCGCGGTCAGCTTCTTCTCGATCGTCGCGGTGATCGCCGCCGTGGTCTACATCGTGGACGTGAAGCCGGCTGTCAAGGGCATGGGCGGGCGCGGCGGCAGCAGCGGCCCCTACGGACCCTGGTGACCCCGGGCCGTCCGCGCCGGGGCGGCTAGCTGCGCAGCGCGCGGGCCAGCCAGCGGGCCAGCATCAGGTGACCGGCCCGCGTCGGGTGGACACCGTCGGGCAGCACCACGCCCGCCGGGTCGTCGCCGGCCCACCGGCTCCGCAACGGGTCGAGGAACTCCACGCCCTCCTCCCGGGCGACCCCGGCCAGGGTGTCGCGCACCCGCAGGGCCTTGGGCGGGACCTTCCCCAGCCAGATGGGGCCGACGACGACGATCCTCGTGGCGGGCCAGTGCTCGCGGGCGTCGCGCACGAGCGTGGTGGCCGCCCGGCCGAGCTGCCCGGTGGTCCAGCGCTGGTCGTTGTGGCCGCCGGAGACGACGAGCACGTCGGGGGCCGGGCGCCAGGACAGCTCGTCCTCGTACGACTGCTGGAACGTGCGCCCGGCGCGCCCCCGGTTGAGGAAGCCGGTGCCGCCCGCGCCGGCGACGACCGGCTGCCAGCCGAGCAGGCGGGCGGCCTGGCACGCGTAGGCCCGCCACTGCGGCACCGGGCCGGAGCCGACCGTGAAGCTGTCGCCCACGACCATCATCACCGGGGCCGCGCCGGGCTCGCGGCGTGGTGGGGGTGCGGGGGCGGGTGCGGACGCGGCCGTGCGGCGCACGGACGAAGCGACTGGCGACGCCCTGAGCGAGCTCGTGGGGTCACGCGACTCCGCAGAAGTCGCGCATCCCGCTATCACTGGACATATCGCCAGGAGCAGCGCGGCCGATGCGGTCAGGGGGGAACGCACCCGGTCGCGCATCGCCACCTCAGGAGCTCTAGGCTGCCGCCATGACCATCGACCTCCATGGACGCACGCGAAGGCTGGAACTGTCCGACCAGAGCCTTCGCGACTTCGAGGCGGTCGTCCTCGAAGCGACGCCCGACGGAATCGTCTTGGACCGGTCGGCATTCTATCCGGGCGGGGGCGGCCAGCCCGCCGATCACGGAGTTCTGCTCTGGCAGGGTGTGGAGACGCGGATCGCCGGCGTGCGCAAGGGCGACGACCTCCAGCTCGTCCCCGCCGAGGGCGACCCGATCCCGCCGGCGGGCACGACCGTCCGGGCGGCCGTGGCCGACGAGCGCCGCTCCGCCCTCATGCGCACCCATTCGGGGCTGCACGTGCTGTGCGGGGTGGTGTTCCGCGACTACGGCTCGCTCGTCACGGGCGGCAACATGGAGCCCGCGATCGTGCCCGAGCGCGGCACGGTCGGCGTGGCCCGCATGGACTTCAACCTGCCGGAGGTGCCGCCGGGGTTCCGCGACGCGGTGGAGGCCGCGTGCAACGCCGAGATCCAGGCCGACCGGCGCATCGACGTGCGGGTCCTGCCCCGGCAGGAGGCGTTCGCCATCCCCGACATCATCCGCACCGCGTCCAACCTGGTGCCGGAGTCGGTGACCGACGTCCGGATCGTGGACATCGTCGGGCTGGACACGCAGGCCGACGGCGGCACCCACGTGGCCTCCACCAGGCAGATCGGCCGGCTGCGGGTGGCCAAGATCGAGAGCAAGGGGCGCGGCTTCCGGCGCGTCCGTATCGAGATCTGCGACTGACCTCCTTCCGGCGCGTCCGTATCGAGATCCTCCACTGACCTCCTCCCGCCGCGTCAACGCCCTTCGACGACCCGCGCCAGGCCGTCGAGCAGCGGGCGCAGCCCGAACTCGAAGAGCCGGTCGAGGTCCAGCTCGAAGTCGCCGTCCAGATCCTCGACCACCCGGGTGAACGTGGGATAGCGGCCCGACTCGATCAGCGTCGGGTAGCCGGCGTGCCGGTCCATCCACTCCTCGTCGGTCAGGCCGGTGGTGGCCTGCGCCTGCTGCTCCAGCTCCAGGTTGGCCGCGATGCCCTGGACGTAGCTGTAGAGCAGGATGTGCACCTGCATCATCGTGACCGGGTCGAGGCCGCGGCCGTCGAGGGCGGCCAGCGCCCACTCGGTGTGCCGGAGCAGCCCGTCGGAGGGCCGCGGCCGGGTGAGCGAGGTGACCCAGGCCAGCCACGGGTGCCGGCGGCAGGCGGCCCACTGCAGGCGCGCGGACGCCTCCAGCCGCGCCCGCCAGCCGGGCGGCGGCTCGTCGGGCAGCGGGAACTCCGCGATCACCGCGTCGGTCATCAGCCCGACGAGGTCGTCCTTGCTCCGCACATGGCGGTAGAGCGACATGGTGGACACGCCGAGCCGCCCGGCGATGCCCCGCATGGAGACGGCGGCCAGCCCCTCGGCGTCGGCCATCTCGACGGCCACGCCGACGACACGCTCGCGCGTCAGCTCGTGCTCCCCTCCACCGGACCGCCGGGCGGGCGGCACCGGGCCCCGCTGGGCGGCTCCGGGCCGCCACGAGGTCACCAGCGTGCCGACGCGCGGCTCCGCCCTGACCACGCCCTCCTGGGCGAGCGTGGTGAGCGCCTTGGCGGCCGTGGCGAGCGCGACGCCCCAGTCCTGGGCGAGCCGCCGGGTCGAGGGCACGCGGTCCCCCTCCTTGAGCTCACCGCGGGCGACGCGGGCCTTCACGTCCTCGACGATCCGCAGGTACGGCGGAGCCGACATCGAACCTCCTGGTCATAGCTGTACTAGTACAGAGTAGCGCAGCAAACTGGTTGTACGTGCTGAAAATACGGCGTACATTCAGCCGCGTACAGCGTCCATACAGCTGAGGGGATCACATGAACACCGTCCTCGTCTCCGGCGCCGGCATCGGCGGCCCCGTCCTCGCGTACTGGCTGGGCCGGTACGGCTTCGACGTGACGATCGTGGAGCGCGCGCCCGCCCCGCGCCGGGGCGGCCAGGCCGTCGACCTCCGGGGCGTCGCCGTCACCGTCGCGGAGCGGATGGGCATCCTGGAGCAGGCTCTCGCCCTGAAGACCGACATGCGCGGCATGTCCATGGTGGACGGCGACGGCAACGAGACCACGCGCACCACCGAGTACACCGTCAGCGGCGGCCGGCTGGACGGCGACGACATGGAGATCATGCGTGACGACCTCGTCGCCCTCGTCACCGGAGCCGCCCGCGACGCCGAGACAATTCACGGCGACTCGATCACCGCGCTGGAGCAGGACGGCGACGGCGTGGACGTGACATTCGAGCGCGGTGGGCGGCGGCGGTTCGGCTACGTCGTTGGGGCCGACGGCCTGCACTCCAACGTGCGCGCGCTGGCGTTCGGCGACGAGGCGCGGTTCGTCCGCCACCTCGGCATGTACGTCTCCATCTACAGCGCGCCGAACTTCCTCGACCTCGACCGCTGGCAGGTCTGGCACCGCGAGGGGGACGCCGGCTACGGCGTCTACAGCGCCCCCGGCAACGCCACGATCCGGGTGAACGCCGGCTTCGGCGCCGGGCCCATCGCGTACGACCACCGCGACGTCGAGGCGCAGAAGCGGCTGGTCGAGGAGCACTGCTCGGCGCTGCGCTGGGAGACGCCGCGGCTGATGAAGGCCATGTGGGAGGCGGACGACTTCTACTTCGACGCCATGGCCCAGATCCACATGGACCGCTGGTCCACGGGACGGGTGACGCTGCTGGGCGACGCGGGCTACTGCGCCTCGCCGCTCTCGGGACAGGGCACCAGCCTGGCCATGGTGGGGGCGTACGTGCTGGCGGAGGAGCTGGGCGCGGACCGGGACGGGGCGTTCGACCGGTACGAGGAGCGGATGCGGCCGTTCGTCCGGCTCAACCAGGATTTGGCCACGGAGAACCCCGGCCAGGGCGCCTCCGACGAGAGCGTGCGGCGGGCGGCCACCGCCATCTCCCTCGACCGCTGATCCGATCCCCCTGATCACCGCGAAAGCGGCGCGACGGTTGCCGCTACGATGTCCGGCCATGACGGGATTCAGGCGTGCGCCGGCCGCCACGAGCGCCGCCGTTCTGGCATCGGTCGCCCTGGCGGCGGCGCTCCTCGCGACCACCCCCGCCCCGGCCCAGGCCGCCCGCGCGGGGATCATCGACCAGATCACGATGACCCTCCGCAAGGACGGCACCCTGCACGTCTCCGAGAAGCTCTCTGGCGCCACGGGCGCGCTCCAGCGGACGTTCCTCACCAGGACGCGCCAGGACGACGCCGACGACCGGCTGTACCAGATCTCGAACGTCAAGGGCGGCAAGCTGTCCGGCGACGTGCTGGCGGTGACCGCGCCCGCCACGGTCGAGTACGACGTCAAGGGCACGGTGACGCCTGCCGGCGGCGTGCGGGAGCTGCGCTGGTTCGCGGTGAACGGCTGGAACGCCCCCGTCGCCAAGGCCACGGTCAAGGTCGCCGGGCCCGGCCTGGTGCAGAGCCTGTCGTGCTTCGCCGGCGAGCTCACCTCGGCCGTCGGCTGCACCTCGGCGTCCATGGACCACACCGGCACCGAGGCCGCCTTCGAGCAGGCGAACCTGGCGGCCGGCCAGGCGCTCACCGTCGTCGTCGCCTATCCCGAGGACTCCGTCGCCGGGGCGCCGATCCTCGACCGGCGCTTCTCGCTGACCTCGGCGTTCGCGCTGAACACCGTCACCGGCGGCGCGCTCGCCGCCCTCCTCGTGCTGCTGCTCGGCGGCCTGGGGCTGCTGTACTGGACGCGCGGGCGCGACGCCAGGGTGGTGGCCCACGAGAAGGACCACGCCCAGGATGTCCCCGTGCAGAACGGGCACTTCTCCCCGCCCGACGGGGTGCGGCCCGGCCAGATCGGCACGCTCGTGGACGAGCAGGCCGACGTGGTGGACGTGACGGCGACGATCGTGGACCTGGCCGTGCGCGGGTTCCTGCGGATCGACGAGCAGCCCCGGCAGACCTATGACGCGCCCGACTGGATGCTGGTCAGGGTGCCGTCCGGGCACCCCGCCGCACTGCTGCCGTACGAGCGGGCGCTCTACGACGCGATCTTCGACGGGCGTGACGCGGTCCTGCTGTCGCAACTGTCCGGCTCGTTCGCCAGCCACCTCGGTGAGGTGCGCGACGCCCTGTACGCCGACGTGGTCAGGCAGGGCTGGTTCGCCCGCCGCCCCGACACCGAGCGCACCCGGTGGACGCTGGCCGGCGTGGTGCTCATCGGCGTGGGCCTGCTGGCCACCGTGGCGCTCGCCTGGCTCACGACGTACGGCCTGCTGGGCCTGGCCCTGGTCATCGCGGGTGGGGCGCTGGCCGTGGGCGGGCAGTACATGCCGGCCAAGACGGCCCGCGGGTCGGCGGCGCTGGCGCACACGCTGGCGTTCCGGGAGTACCTGTTCTCGGGCGACCTGGGCGAGGTGCCGGAGCAGCACCGGGTGGAGCTGTTCTCCCGCTACCTCCCGTACGCGGTGATCTTCGACGGGGTGGAGCACTGGTCGCGGGTCGTCGCCTCGGTCACGGGCGACGGGCGGGAGGCCGACAACCTGTACTGGTACCACGGGCCGGCGGAGTGGGACCTGTCGAAGTTCGCGGGCTCGATGCGCACGTTCACGACCACCACCTCGGGCGCCATCTCGGCGACCCGCCAGTTCCGCACCCTCTGATCGCTGCTGGCCGATTCGCCTGGTCAGCGGGGTGCGGAGGGCGTACCGGAGGGTAGGCGACCCGGTGGACGGCGGGAACGGACGGCGCTCCGACGGCGCCGGGCGGGCCTGTCGCGGCCGGCGGACGCCGGCGTGAAAGGATCAGGTGTGCGCGACGAGGAACTGCTGACAGCCGCGGCCAGTGGCGACGCCGTCGCCGTGCGCGAGGCCGTGACCGAGGGGGCCGATCTGGAGGCCCGCGACGCCCGGGGCCGCACCCCGCTGCTGCTGGCGGCCGCCGCCGACCACGTCGAGGTGGCGCAGCTCCTCGTGTCCGCGCGGGCCGACCCCGGCGCGGCCGACCTCCAGGGCGACACCCCGTGGCTGCTCAGCGGGGTGACGGGCAGCGTGGCCATGCTGCGCGTGCTGCTGCGCGCCGGGGCCGACGTGAACAGCACCGACCGCAACGGGGCCACGGTGCTCATCCCGGCCTGCGAGCGCGGTCACACCGGCTACGTGCGCGCGGTGCTGGAGACGGGCATCGACGTGGACCACACCGACGACCTGGGCCGGACGGCGCTGCTGAAGGCGGTCATCGCGGGCGACGGCTCGGAGAGCTACCAGGAGATCGTCCGGCTGCTGCTCGCGGCCGGGGCGGACCCGCGCCGGACCGACCGGGACGGGGTCTCGGCGTTCGAGCACGCGGTCGCCAAGGGCCACCTGGAGATCGCCGCCGTCCTGCGCGACGCCACACACCCCCGCCTGTGAGCCGAGGGAACCCTCCGGGCGCTATCGCGGGGCCAGCCCCGACAGGAGCGCGTCGAGGGCGTAGGTGAAGCGGTCCTCGTGGTCGTCGGCGGTGCCGAGCCCGGCCGCCAGCGCCTGACCGACGACGGGGTGACGGGCAGGGTCGAGCTGCGGCTCGGGGTCGGGCCCGTCGTGCCCCGGTGTGCGGCCGGCCTCCGCGAGCACCTGCCCGATGACGAACGTGGCCAGCGTGGTGATCACGTGGAGTGCGTCGGTCGGACTGAAACGCTCGGCGACCAGGGCCCGCGCGACCCGTTCGACGGTCTCCAGGCCGCCGGGCGTCGAGACGGGGCGGGTGGCGACGAGCGGCAGCAGGGCGGGATGGGCGAGCAGCGCCGCCCGCAGCGAGAGCGCGAACGCCCGCGCCCACTCCCGCCACGGCCCCTCCGGCCGCACGGCGACACCGGCCAGCGTGCGGTCCACGAGGCCGTCGAGGACCGCGTCCTTGTTCGGCAGGTAGTAGTAGAGGGTCATCGCTTCGACGCCCAGCTCCTTGCCCAGTCTGCGCATGGACAGCGCGGCGATGCCGTCCCGGTCCACCAGGTCGAGGGCCGCGTCCAGGATCTTCTCCCTTGACAGTCCCGCTCGTTTCATACACCGTAAGATAGTGTCTTACACCGTAAGAGAGCGAGGTCACCGTGAAGACTCTGGTCCGCGACTTCATCACCGCACTCAACGGGCGGCGCCTGGACGACCTGCCCGCCTTCATGGCCGCCGACGTCGTCGACCACAACAAGATCATCTTTGGCGAGCCCGACGTCCCCGGCGCCGCGTTCGACGGCATCAGGATGCAGCTCGACGCGTTCGACCCCTTCCACCTCTCGGTCGAGGAGCTCGTCGAGGAGGGCGACCGGGTCGTGGCGCGGCTGCTCATGACGGGCACGCACACCGGCCACCACCCGCGCATGCCGAAGCCCACCGGCAGGAGCTTCGCCGCCGAGGCGATCTTCATCTTCACGGTGCGCGACGGGAGGATCAGCGAGATCCGCGCGGTCAGCGACCGCCTGGGCCTGTTCCTCCAGCTCGCCTGGGACTGGCCCGAGACCGACTGAGAGCCGTCCGGCGTCGGAGCGGCCCGGGAGTCAGCAGGTGGAAGCCGTCAGGCCGGAGAGGAGGCGAGGCGCAGCTCGCCGACGACCCGGCCGCCGCCCAGCACCGGGGTCGAGGAGGACAGGTCCGGCGCGTCGAGGCCCAGCGACCGCAGCGCCGCCACCGTCACCGGCGTGCGGGCCCGCTGCGCCCCGTCCTCCACCTTGACCGCCCCCGCCCGGCCGTCCTCGAACACGAAGACCTCGAACCCCTCCGCCCCCGACTTCAGCATCAGCCCCGGCACGGCGCGCATGAGCGAGACCTCCACCCGGCTGGTGCCCGACGTCCACTCCGGGTACGCGGTCACGGCCTCGAAGATCCGCCGCTCGTACGACCCCGCCGCGCCCAGCGGGAACGCCCGGAACGCCCGCGCCATGCCCAGCATCGACACGAAGTACAGCGGCGCGCCGCAGCCGTCCACGCCCGAGGCCGCCATCCGCTCCCCCGTCAGGTCCTCCACCGTGGCGCGGATCGCCCGCTGGAGCGGGTGCGTGACCTCCAGGTACGTGTCGAGCGGCCAGCCGTTCGCCACGCAGGTGGCGAGCATGGCGGCGTGCTTGCCCGAGCAGTTCATGTAGACGCGGGCCCGCTCGGACACCGCCCGGTCCTCGGGGTGGTCCTCCGGGCACCGCAGCGCCGACTCGTCCAGACCCGCCCCCGCGAGGATCTTCCGCACCCCCTCCACGTGGAACGGCTCACCGGCGTGCGAGGCGCAGGCCAGCGCCAGCAGCTCCCCCGCCACGTCGAGCCCGCAGCGCAGCATGCCGAGCGCCTGGAGGGGCTTCATCGACGAGCGTGGCGACGCCGGCACGTGCACCGCGCCGTGCGCCTCCACCGGGCCGCCGTCCGCGCCGAGCGTCAGCATCCGCGCATGATGCCTCGACTCCACGAACCCAGAACGGACAACCTCCACCACCAGCGGCATTTCAGGCCCCTTTCCGGCCATGAGTCTACGAAGCGCCCGTCCTACGCCAGAATGGGATCCCATGCGAGCAGTGGTGCAGCGGGTGACGTCGGCTTCCGTGGCGGTGGACGGTCAGACGATCGGGGCCATCGACGAGCCCGGCCTCATGGTGCTGGTCGGGGTCACGCACACCGACACGGCCGCGGAGGCCCGCAGGCTCGCCGCCAAGCTGTGGGGGCTGCGCCTCCTGCACGGCGAGAAGTCCTGCTCCGACGTGTCGGCGCCGCTGCTGGTCATCAGCCAGTTCACCCTGTACGGCGACGCGCGCAAGGGCCGGCGGCCCACCTGGCAGGCCGCCGCCCCGGGACCGGTGGCCGAGCCGCTGGTGGAGGCCGTGGTGGAGGAGCTGAGGGCACTCGGAGCGCACGTGGAGACGGGCAGCTTCGGCGCCGACATGCAGGTCTCCCTGGTCAACGACGGCCCGATCACGCTCGTCGTGGACGTCTGAGGCCGGGGCCTGGGCTCGGCCCCTGCGACGGCCGCGCTGCAGAGGAAGGTCTATCGAACACGACGCCGCAGCGCCGGGTCGATCTGGACATTGCGGCCCGCGTCCGGCGGGACGACGACCTCCTGTGACGCGGCGACGCCGCCCGCGAGCAGCGGCGCGTCCACCGGCACCGTGCGCTTGACCACCGCCAGCGCGATCGGCCCGAGCTCGTGGTGGCGCGCGGACGAGCCGACCGTGCCCACCTCCTGGCTCTCGAAGATCACCGGCGATCCGTGCGGCGGCAGCGTGTCGACGCTGCCGTCCAGGTGCAGGAACACCAGCCGCCGCGGCGGGTGCCCGAGATTGTGGACCCGGGCCACCGTCTCCTGACCGCGGTAGCAGCCCTTGCCGAGCTGCACGGCGGTGCCGATCAGGCCGATCTCGTGCGGGATCGTCTTGTGGTCCGTCTCGAAGCCCAGCCGCGGCTCGAACCGCTCGATCCGCAGCGCCTCGTACGCCCACAGCCCCGCCAGCGGCCGGCCCAGGTGCTCCGACAGCTCGCCGCGCGGCACCAGGAAGTCCTCGGTGGCCGTGGACAGCACCGCGAGGTCGTCGGCCCGCGACACCTCCACCCGCAGCATGAACCGCATTCGGTCGAGGTAGCCCACCAGGCTGTCGGCGGTGCCCGGCTCGACGTGCGCCAGCATGCTCTCGCCGTCGTCCACCAGCGTCAACTGGTGGAGGATGCGGCCCTGCAGGTCGAGGTCGAGCGTCTGAGTCCACCGGCCCGGGGTCAGGGTGTCGAGCTTCTGCGTGGTCAGGTCGTTGAGCCACTTCAGCCGATCGGCGCCGGAGATCCGCACCACCTCGCGGTTGCTGCGGTCGACCACGGCCTCGCCCCGCACCAGCGCGCGCTGCTCGGCGAACAGGTCGCCGTAGTGGGCGGCGACGTCAGAGTCCGGGGCCTCGGCGGCGACGGCTCCGGGCAGGTCCAGCAGAGGGCTACGCATGCCGTCCAGATTATCCGCTGGCCGAACCGTCAGCGGCAGCGGCGGCAGCGCCCGAACACCGTCAGGTGGTGAACGTCCGCGGCGAACCCCAGCTCCTCGTCGAGCCCCCGCACGAGCCCCTCCGCCAGCTCCGGCCGCACCTCGATCACGTCACCGCAGCCCCGGCACACCAGGTGGACGTGGTCAGCCTCGGCCGCCAGGTGGTAGGTCGGCGCGCCGTGCCCGAGATGGGTGTGCGTCACCATGCCCAGCTCCTCCAGGAGCTCAAGCGTGCGGTAGACGGTGGAGATGTTGACGCCGCGCGCCGTCTCCCGGACCTTGACGCAGATCTCCTCCGGGGTGGCGTGCTCCAGCGACTTGACCGCCTCCAGCACCAGCTGCCGCTGGGGAGTCACCCGGTAGCCCTTGGCGCGGAGCTCCTCGTGCCACTGCGTCTCGGTCATGCCCTGAGTCTACGGCCGGAGCTTTAATCGCTTGCCCTCCTCGCGGACGACCACATAACTTCGTGAGTACGCGGAAAGGAGGTGGTCCAAACAATGGTGATTCATAGTTGGGCTAGCGAGGTGGTTGTCCGCTGACGACGCGGACGCCCCGTCTCGCGCCGTTCGGCGAATACGAGGCAACCACCGGGGCCCCCGGCGGCTGGAGGGCGGGAGACTCATCCCGTCCATGGTCCATCCAGCCCGCTCGACAGAGAGCGGAGCACGCCCGGGGGCCCTTTTTTCATGCCCCCTCCCGGCGGAGGTCAGTGCTCGCCGCGAGGCTCGACGCCCAGCTCCCCGCACGCCCGCCGGTAGAGCTCAACCACGGCCATGCGCACCTGCGCCCGCTCGGTCAGCGGCTCGCCCCACGGCACCCGCACCCGCTCGCCGCCGTCGACCGTGAACTCGATCGCCTCGCCGTCGAGACCGCTCGTCACCGCGCGGCTCGCCTCCGGCCGGCCGCCGAGCGCGCGCACGATGAGCAGCGCGTCGTCGCCGTGGTCGTCGTTCATGTGGCGCTTGATCGCCTCGACCGCCTCCGCGGTGAACGGACCGCCGCTCATGCCACCTTCCTCAGCTCGGCCGACATGTGCGACGTGAGCGGGTGCCCCATCGCGGCCATGTCGTAGGCCCACATCAGGTTGCCCTTGACCAGCCCGTACAGACGCCGCCCCGCGGTGTACTCCTTGGCCGTCACGGTGCGCGCCACCACGTCGGTCTGCAGCTCGATCTTGTGGAAGACGACCTCGCCGACGTAGATCTCCACCACCCCGGTGGGGTGGGCGAGCACCACCTCGACCTGCCGGTTCGGTTGCGGGCGCCAGTATCCGGACTCGGTGGCGAGCGGCCTGACCCGGTTGCCGTCCTGGTCGAGCAGCCAGGTCCGGCTCACGTACGACAGGAACGGCTTGCCGTTGTGGCCGAACTCGATCTCCTGGCCGAAGTTGAAGCTCTCGATCGTCGGATAACCCCCGACACCCGCGCCTTCCCACCTGCCGATGAGAAAGGCGATCGGCTCCAGATCGGGATGCATCTCAGGTTCTTCCATGTCCCCCAACCCTAGTGGCCGCGCGTGCGGACGCGGGCGTTAGTGTGGCGGGCATGGCACGATCACTGGTGATCAAGGTGACCGCCGGGGCCGACGCGCCGGAGCGCTGCAACCAGGCGTTCACGGTCGCGGCCGCCGCGCTGGCGAGTGGTGTCCCGGTCTCCCTGTGGCTGACCGGCGAGTCCTCCTGGTTCGCGCTCCCGGGGCGGGCCAAGGAGTTCAGCCTGCCCCACGCGGCTCCGTTGACGGACCTGCTGGACGCCGTCCTCGCGGGCGGGCGGGTCACGGTCTGCACGCAGTGCGCGGCCCGGCGCGACATCACGGTCGACGACCTCATCGAGGGTGTCCGCATCGCGGGCGCGTCGGCCTTCGTGGAGGAGGCCGTCGCCAAGGACGCCCAGGCGCTGGTGTACTAGCTAGGAGGAATATACAAGTCGGTCCTCTGCGCGGATCAGGCCCGGAAGGCCGAGCTGTGCGGACTGCGGGAAATGCGGAAGCACTTCATCGCAAAATTGTTGATCGATCATTTTCAGGTAATTGCGGGCGGAGTTGTCGTCGTCGTCCTGGAAGATGTCGGTGAACCAGTTCTCGTCGGCCACCGCGTGATCGAAGCGTGCCTTGGCGGGCGCCACGATGTCATCAGCACAGGTACGGGCGAGCGAACCGATTGTGTTGTAGACCTCGGCCGACGGGCGGACGGTGTCGTAAATCCCCCTCAGCGACCACTGTGCTCTCTCTGCTGCGGCACCGGCCCAATGGTGGCTGACGTCATTCGCATGGAACCGCAGCTTGCCGGCCATTGTGTCCAGGTCGTCGGCGATCGCCTCCATGGACTTGGAAAAGTTTCGCATTGATTGCTCGTCGCCGGTCATCAAAAGCGTCCTGATTTGTTCCTTGTCAAGGTGGTCGTAGTCATGACGCAGCTCGATGCCGTTCCAGTCGACGACGATATATCCGGACGGATAATGGGCGCTGACGGCGTAGCCCTTCTCAACACTGCTCCAACTGCTTCTCGGAGTGTCCGAATAACGACTCACCGAGGAGGTGGGGTCGTGATACCTGTTCCAAGAAGACTGCCTGTGCAGCCAACTGTGCTCTTCGGCGATATTGTAGTTCTGGCCGGCGGTGGCAATACCGCACGCGGCCACGATGCACTCGACCACCGCATCAGCGGTGATGCAGTACAAGTCATCCGTGAAAGATCGGAAGATGATCGAGACATCGTTGGCCCTGCCCCAGTCGCCGGCATTGAAACTCGACCCGTCCCACCAGCCAGGGATCTCGACATCGTTCAGATCGATCACGAGACGCTCGGCCGTCTTCCGCAACGCGCCGCGATCGACATCAATGCCATCCCTGACCATGCCGCCGAGCCCAGGCCAATCGTCACCGGACTTCGGTGCGCTGCTCGTGCGCGCTCCATCCTCTTGCGGTTCTGTTCTCAAAGTCACGCGACATCGCTTTCTCGGGGCATGGTCGGTTCACGGTGGACAAAGCAGAAGCTTAGAAAATTCCACAAGAACTGTCCGGCACCATGCGGTGAATTGCTGGTGAATTTCGATCCCCCTCGGCCGCCGTGACGTCAACCGACCTCGCAGCGAAACGACGGCACAACCGTTGCAGATGTACGCGTCGGCCGATGAGGCGTGGGCGCGGATCGAGCCGCTGCCGGGGACCCTTAGCTGTTGTTGGCCTCGTCGGTGGCGCGGTGGTTGGCGGAGGCCTGGCCGAGGCGTCCCCCTTCGCGCTGGGCGGTCGCGGTGAGGAGCTGGAGCGCGGTGCCGATCGCCTCCAGTCGCTCGTGCGTCCGCCAGTACGTCTGCCCGTAGTCGTCGTCGCCGAGCGCCTTGCGGATCGCCACCTTGTGCGTCTCGTACCGGTCACCCACGTCCCGCAGCCTGCCCGCGAGATCGTCCATCGCCCCTGCCAGCCCCTTGATCTGGCTGGCGCTGTAGCTGGCGCCCTTGCGTTCCATACGGCCGTGCCCTCCCTGACTCACCGACTTGATCGATAGTATGCGGGCGTCCTGACGGCTTCGTGAGGTTGATGCGACGATGAGTGATTCATGGGATCTGCTCCGGCAACTCGTCCAGGATGTCGACCGGCAGACCGAACAGGTCAAGGACATGCACCACAAGGTGCGCGACCTCACGGGCTCCGCCCAGTCCGAGGACGGCATGGTCACCGTCACCGTCGGACCCCAGGGTGAGCTGCGGGCCGTCGAGTTCGATCCCCGCGTGTACCGCGAGCTGACCCCCACGGAGCTGGCCGCGTGCGTCGTCGAGCAGGCCGCCGTGGCCGCCCGGAAGGTGGCCGACGAGCTCAGGACCCTGGCCGGGCCGCTGATCGCCGAGGATGTCCCGTTCGAGGACCTGTTCGGGGAGGGCACGGGCTTCGAGTCGTTCCTGCCCGGCGCCGACCGGCGCGGGCCGGGCGCGTGACGGTCGGGGAAGCCGGCTGATGGGGCTGGATCCGGGACTGGTCCCCGAGCTGGTGAGGCATCTGGCGCTGCCGCTGACGGCCGGCGCGTTCCCCGAGGCCGAGCCGGACGCGCTCGTGCGGGAGGCCGAGGCGCTGGAGGCGCTGGCCGACGAGCTGGCCGCCATCCGCGTCGAGGACGCCGAGCCCGTGCTGCGCTACCTCAAGGGCTCGGAGTGGGACGGCGCCGCCAAGGAGGCGTTCCAGGAGGTCTTGAACGTGCTCGCCGGTGATGGGGGGAAGGCGGCCCCGCTGGCGGACCTGGAGGGCGATGCGCTGCTGGAGCGGGTCGAGCAGGCCATCCGCCAGGAGGCCCGGCTGCTGCGCGACCACGCGGTCACCATGGAGCACACCCAGTGGATGCAGTACGCGGCGCTCGCGCTGCTCGCGCTGGCCATCGCCCGGCTGCTGGTGTGGGTGTACCTGTACGGGCCGTCGGTGCTCAGGCTGATCCAGGTACGCACGTTGATGACCCGGATGTCGATCCAGGCCCTCAAGCGGCGGCTGATCATGAACATGCTGGCCTTCTCCGCGATCATGGGCGGCATGGACCTGGCCGTACAGGGGGCGCAGTTCCTCTTCGGCAACCGGGAGAAGCTCGACCTCCGCTCGGTGCTGATGTCCCTGGGCAACGGCGCGCTGACCGGCCTGGTGTTCACCGGGGTCGACTTCGGGCTGTCGCGCCTGGCCACGCGTGAGCTGGTGTTCGTCGTGTCGCGGGCCGAGTTGGGGGTGCGCGACCAGCTCGCGGCCTTCGGGCAGAGCATCTACGGGCGGGCGCTGGTCGGCGGCGTGTCGGGCACCGTGGGCTCGATCCCCGGGCTGGCCCTCAGCGACCAGCTCGACCCGGCGCACCTGTTCTACTCCTTCGTGGCGGGCACGGCCGGCGGCATCGCCATCCCGCAGAGTGCCCGCGTCCGCTACACGCCGGCGCCGGCCGGCGAGCTCACCGCCGGGCCCGCCCCGTCGAGCCATACGTCGTCCGGCCCTGCCCCGTCCGCCGCTTCCCTGCCCGGCCCTCCTCCGCCCGGCGCTCCCCCGTCCGGCCACACCGCGTCATGGGCGGCGGGCGGCACACTGGATCTGGCCCACAGCGCCGAGCCAGCACTGGGCGGCCGGTCCACCGGCACGGACCTGTCCTCCACCCGGCACCCCACCGGACCGGTTCCGTTCTCCGACGGACACCCCGTCGGCCCTGACCCGGTCCCCGGCGGACGCCCCGCCGTCCCGGAGCGCGGGCCGAGTGGCGAGGCCGCGGGGGGCAGAACCACGAGCGGGGCCGAACCGCGCCGGGTCGTCGAGCCGGCCCAGGTGGTGCTGAGCGGCGAGGCCCCGCGAGCACCGGGCGGGCCGGAGCGGCAGGCCCACCCGCTTCCGGCCGGGGGCGACGGCTCCACTCCCGCCACGGCGCACCAGGCCCGGGTGATCGAGGGCGAGGTCGTCCGCAGGCAGGACACGCCGCCGCAGGGCGCCGAGCCCTCCACGGGCACCAACGCCTCACGCGCCCCCACCCACCAGCCCACCCACGGGCCCACCCACGGGCCCGCCCCGGCTCACCCGGCGCCCGCTCCGGCAGCGCACCCGCTGCCCGTTCCGGCGGGCGGCCAAGCGGACGGTCCCATGCCCGGTCCGGCAGGCCACCCGGCACCCGGCCCCATGGGCGGCCAGGCCGGCCACCCGATGCCCGTCCCGGCAGGCGGTCAGGCCGCGGTGGTCGGCCTGGCCGCCACGCCGAACGCCGCGCCAGGGCACCCGCAGCCCCTGCACGACCCCGTGCCCCTCCGCACGCCCTACGTGCCACCCACGCCGCCGCCACCCGGGCCGGAACCGGACGCGCAGGACGGCCGGCCGGATTCCCCTGGCGACGCCGGTCACAGAGCACAGCACCACGACCCCGGCAGCCCGCGGCAGGAAGACGGCCGGGACGCCCCGCAGGGTTCGGACCGCCCCGGCGTCCTCGACCAGGCCCGTGATCCGGTGGACACGGCCCCGGCAGCGGCGACGCACGCCCAGGGCGCCGCCCCGGAGCGGACGGCGGACGGGCAGGGCGGCGTCTCCGCGCACGCGTCCGACGACGGGCACGGCATCGCCGCCGGACGCACGGGCGACGGTCAGGACGGCGCCGCCGGACGCGCGGGCGACAGGCACGGCGCGGGCGGCTCCAGGACCGGCCAGGCCCAGGACGGACCCGTCGTCCCCGTAGGCGCCGCGCACGAACCGCCGGCCGCCCGCGCCGCCGCCCCCAGGGAGACGCCACCGCCGGCCCGCCCCGGCCGCCCTCACGACACCCCGCCCACCCACGCCGCCGAGCCCCACGGCAGACCCCCCGGCCACCCCGCCGAGCCGCACGACGCACGCCCCGCCCACCCCGGCGACCGGCACGCCCCGCCCCCCGCCCACCCCGGCGACGCGGGCCGGGCCACCGCCCCGCACGGCTCCGGCGACGCGGGCCGCGCCACCGCTCCCCACGACTCCGGCCACGGCCGCGATCCCGCCGGCCACGCCCCCGCCACGCGGGACGAAACGACTCCCCCGAGCCAGGCCGCCAAGGACTCCGGCTCCGGTACGGGACGCATCGACCAGCTCATCAACCGCGACGGCACCCCGCCCCCGCTCCTGGACCCCGCCCTGGTCGCCAGGGGCCGCCATGTCGCCCGGCTGATCCACACGCCGGTCCCGGACGACGCGTTCGCGCACACCCTCGGCACGATGACCGACATCGTCACCCATGACATACAAAACCCTGCGAACGCCCAGAAGCAGGACCGCCTCTACGCCCTGTCGAAGAGCATGGGCGTGCCTGGAGGCTACGAACAGCTGGTGAGGGTCTTCGACGAGGCCCAGCGGCAGGGCTTCGACCCCGCCGGGGCGACGGACAAGGGGGAGCTCCTTGACAGGCTGGAGCAGCATCGACAGAGCGACCCCATGCTCCTTCCCGGCCTGTGGATCGCGCACAACCAGATCGCGTGGCCCACGTTCCCGATCGCGCGGTCCCTCGCCCGGATGGACCAGGTACTCAGCGGCAACACGGGATCCCGGCCCCATGTGAGCGTCGCGCGGCTGCGTACCCTGACGAACGCCGCCGACCTCGGGTTCTACTCGATCGAGCACGTGGGGCGGCTGTTCCTGGACGCGGACGCCAGAGGCTACGACGTCCAGGGCGCGCGGGATCGGTTCGGGCTGGTCCACGAGCTGAGGCAGGCCCGGCGGGACGATCACGAGCTGTGGAACGGGCTGCGCATCGTGGACGAGCACTCCATCGGCGGGCTCGACGACGCGGCGGCGCGGGCGCTGAGCCGTACCGAGGGAGCGCTCCGCTGGGTCTCACCGGACGGCAGGCTGCTCGACCTCGCGGCAGAGACGGGCTTCTCCCACGCGATGCGCACCTTCTCCGAGATGCTCACCGCGGCCGACGCCCTGGGTGCTCTCCCCGAGTACCCGGCGACCCGCGCGGAGCTCGTGGACAGCCTCGCGGGGTTCCGCGAGCGCGACACGAACGGCTGGGACGTGCGGGTGATGGAGGAGCGGTTCCCCGGCACGCGCATGGACGAGGCGAGAGCGTCGACCCTGGGCCGTCTCGACCGTGTGACCACCGGTGGCGGAGCGCACACGGCGCTGGACCCGCTGCTCGCTCTGTCACGCGAGCTGGGCCTCGGCGACTCGCCGGCCCGGCTGGCCCACGTGGCCGGCCGCGCGCAGCGGCTCGGCTTCGACCCGATGGGGGCCGGAGACCGCCCGGCGCTGGTGGAGGCGCTGCGGGGATACATGGACACCGCCCCGGACACGTGGGCGAAGGTCCGGGTGTCGGAACGGTACTCGACCCCGTTGAGCGAGCCCGTCACGAGCGCGCTGGCGCGCGTCGACCGCATCCTGGGACCTCAGAGGGAGGCCCGCGCGTGGGTGCTCGACCCGCTCCGGAGGCTGGCGGGCGACCTCGGCCTGGAGCACTCGGTCGAGCGGCTGGCGCACGTGTTCACGGCGGCCCAGGAGCGCGGGTTCGACCCGGCCGGCGCCGCCGACCGCGCCGATCTCGTCCAGCGGCTGAAGGCCTACTACCGCGCGCCGACGGAGGAGCCGTACCGTTTCAGCCGCACGCTGATGCGCCAGGCGGAGGAGGCGCTCTCAGACCAGCTTCGCCAGAGCTCGGCCCGCGACGCCGGCGCCGCCCGCGCGTCGATCGGCCAGGGCGACCCCCTCACCTCCGGTCTGCAACGGGAACGCCTCCGTGCACTGGAGGCGCGGGCCCGCGCCTGGGAGAGCTGGCCGAGCGAGCCGGAGGTCTCCTACCGGTCCGACCCCGAGGCGTTCGATCGCGACCTGGCCGAGGCGTTCGCGCGCGCCGACCGCGGCGAGCCGGTCATCCCCTACATGACCGAGGACGCGACCGCCGGGCTGGCCGCGCCCGGCACCGGCATGAGGTTCGGCCGGGAGATCGAGTATGACTTCCCCCGTGCGCTCGATCGGCACCGGGACGCGATCAACAGTGCCATCGCCCGCGACCTCTACGACGCGGGGCTGACGCAGGACCCCTGGCTGCACGACTACCACGCCTCCCACGACGTCGGTTACCCCGAGGGAGACAACGGCTGGCGGCTGGAGAAGGACAACACGGTCGCCGGCGAGCTCGTCTCGCCGCCGCTGTATGACACGCCACGCACGTGGCAGAGCCTGGCGCTGGCGACCGAGATCATCAAGTCGCACGGCGGCGTGATCACGGAGGACACGGGCGGCCACCTCCACGTGGACACCTCCGCCTTCGACCACATTCCCGCCTTCTACCAGCGGACGCTGAGGTTGGTGCTCAAGGACTACTACGACACGTTCATCCGGCTGTGGACGAACCCGGAGCAGCCCGATCACCGGCGGATGGAGTTCTGCGTACCCAACCAGGTCCACACAGGCGGGTACGCGTCGATCGACGCGATGCGCAAACAGCACGAAAAGCACACGCTCGCGATCAATTTCGAATCCGTCCAGGGGGGCAGGTCCGACCACACCGAGTTCCGCCTCCCGGACGGCTCACTGGATCCCGGGGTCATCCAGGCGCAGACCAAGCTGGTGCTGGGGACAGTGGGGCTGGCCCAGCGGCTCGCCGACGACCACTTCCCGCTCAACCACGGCGACAAGGACCTGCATGGCGTCCACAGCGCCGACCGCATGCGGATGGACTACTCGTCCTACTTCGAACTGGCCGATCTCCTGTTCCACCGGGCGGTCGACAAGGCGCAGCTCACCGCGCTGTTCGCGGTGACACGATGGAGCAAGAGAGGCTTGTACGAGGGGTTCCTATGACCGTAGTCATCCGCAACAGCTCGTCGGCGGACCGGCCGCCCGCCGTGCCGGTCAAGGTCGACGGCTCGCTGTACCGGTACGAGATGATCTTCGCCGGCGGGGGTTCGCGGGCGTACGCGGACGAGCCGGGCGAGCTGGTGGGGGCGCTCAGCCCCGGATACGACGCGCTCGGCACGCCGGATGAGCGGGACCAGGCGCGCGTGCGGATGGCGCTGGACGCTCAGGTCCGGCTGCAGGCGCAGCTGGCCGCGACCGACCGCTTGGAGGAGTGCACGGCCGAGGACCGGGCCGTGCTGCTCGGCGGCAGGCACGTACCGCCGGCTCCGGAGGAATGGACCGCGCCCGTGCCGCTGGTGCTCATCACGACGTTCTATGAGCCGGCCGGGTCACTGCCCCGGCCGCGCGGCCCCGAGGAGCTGCAGGTGTGGCTGGACCCGGCGGACGACTGGACGTTGCTGACCAGCCTGCACGCCGCCGGGGTGATCGACGTCGCGGTGCGCCAGGACGACCTCTAGCGACCGGCCCGCTCGCGGCGGGTCAGCCGGCGGCGAGGACCGTGTTGAGCCGTTCCTGGCGGAGCTGCTCGTAGCGGGTGTCGTCGAGCGGGGCGAGCTGGGCGCCGACCCGCCAGGAGAGCAGCAGGTCGGCCAGCGCCGGGTTGCGGGCCAGTGCCGGGCCGTGCAGGTAGGTGCCGACGACGCGGCCGGCGTAGCAGCCCTCGAAGCCGTCGCCGTTGCCCACGCCCTTGACGGTGCGCGACAGCGGCTTGACGCCGGGGCCGAGCCGGGTGACGCCCATGTGGTTCTCGAAGCCCGTCAGCGTCGGCAGGCCGAGCGCGGCGTCGACCTCGGCCACCAGCTCGCCCACGGCGCGGGCCGGGCCGCGGACGCTGGCGATGTCGAGGATGCCGAGGCCGTCGACCGGCTGCCCCTCCTCGCCGCCGAACGTGCTGCCCATGATCTGGTAGCCGGCGCACACGGCCAGCAGCGCGGCGCCCCGGTTGACGGCGCGGTGCAGGCCGCCGTCGCGGCGCAGCCGAGCCGCCGCGAGGATCTGCGGACGGTCCTCGCCGCCGCCGATGAGGTAGATGTCGCCGGTCTCGGGCACCGGGTCGGCCGAGCGCACGTGGATGGTCTCGGTCTCGATGCCGCGCCGCTGCGCGCGCTGCTCCAGGACCAGCACGTTGCCCTGGTCGCCGTACGTGCTCAGCAGGTCGGGGTAGATCCAGACGATGCGCAGGGCGCTGTCAGACGGCACGGCCGAACTCCGATCGGATCTGCTGGAAGGCGGTGTAGTTGGCGATCACGTCGACACGGCCGGGCGGCTGCATGGCGAGCGCCTCGGAGAACGTCTCGCACACCGCGAACGGCACGTCCGCCACGTCGAGCCGGAGCGCCAGGTCGAGGCGGCGCTCACCGGTGACGAACACCGGCCGGCCACGCAGCACGCGGTAGTCGACGTCCCACAGCCAGGACGTGTCACGCCCGTCGGGGCCCTGCGCGTTGACCGACAGGATGATCGGCAGCCCCGGGTCGGCGACGTCGAACGCCTCCAGCCAGCCCGCCGGGTTCTTGGCCAGCAGCAGCCGCGCCTGGCGGCCCCCACGCTCGACCGTGGTGTAGCGGCCGGCGACGGAGGTGACCTCGCGCAGCCGGGGCAGCGCCCGCTCGACCGGCAGGTCGAACGCCTCGGCCACCGCCAGCGCCATGACCGCGTTGGAGCGGTTGGCCAGGCCGGGGAGCTGGATGTCGAGCAGCCACCGCTGCCCGCGCGGGTCGACGACCGCGTCGTCGTCGAGGATCCACTGCGGCTCCGGCCGGTGGAAGGTGCACTCCCGGCAGGCCCAGTCGGCGTCCTTGCGGTCCAGGGGGCCGCCGCACTCGGGGCAGCACCACGAGTCCTCCTTCCACCGCTGTCCGCCCGCGACCCAGGTGACCTTGGCGGCCGTGGAGGCGCCCCACGTGACGAGGGGGTCGTCGCAGTTGGCGATGACGTGGGTGGGCTTGCCGGACAGCGCCCGCCGCCACTTCTGGGCCAGCAGCCAGATCTCGGCCGCGCGGTCCATCTGGTCGCGGCTGAGGTTCATCAGGCAGACCACGCTGGCGCCCGTGGTGTCGAGGACCTCGGGGAGGTACTTCTCGTCCACCTCCAGCACGCCGTAGGGAGCGTCCTTGTGCTGCGACAGCGCCGAGACGTGGCCGGCCGGCATGTTGGCGCCGTACACGTTGGTGGCGACCTCGCCCATCTCCAGCAGCGCGGAGGTGATCAGCCGGGTGGTGGTCGTCTTGCCGTTGGTGGCGCTGACCAGGGCGAGCTTGCGGTCGCGGGCCAGCTTGCGGAGAAGATCGGGCTCGAGCATGAGGCCCACCCGTCCGCCGATCACCGAGCCGTCACCGCGCCCGGTCATCCTGGACAGCGTGGCGGCGCTGCGGCCCAGGGCGCTCGCGAGCTGGGCCCGCAGTGGAAGCTGGGTCATGGCACAGAATCCTAGTCCGCGTCGGCCGTTGCTCTGGATACGCACGCGAAAACGCGGCCCGGTGCGGCGGGGGCCTGAAGATCCCCGAGCGCGAGGCGTGTCCGGCGAGCCACGGCTAGGGCATGCCGGCGAAGGGGAGCTCGGGCACGCCGCCGTGGTCGAACGGCAGCACGAAGCGGCCCGGCCAGGACAGGACGCCTTCCAGCCACCCGGCTCCCATGGTCTGGCCCACGTGCCGCAGCCGGGCGGCGGGCTCGATGCCGATCGCCACGTTCATGATGTCGCGCTGGAAGCCCTCGTTCTCGTCGTCGCCGAGGATGACCCGCCACGCCAGGGCCCTGTTGTGCTCGATTGCCATGGACAGGGGGTGGTGGCGCAGCGCCTTGGCGCGGTGGCCCAGCAGCTCGCCGTGCGGGGCGGCGGCGCCCGGGACGGTGGCCACCGCGGTGGCCACCCCCGAGGCGCTCGCGGCAGCGTTCCCCGCGACTCCGTCGGGCGCGTCCCCGGGAGGCGTCCCACCGGGTGTCCCACCGGGCATCCCACTGGGCGTCCCGCTGGGCGTCCCAGGGGACGTGTCACGGGGCGTCCCGCCGGGCGTGTCGCCGAACAGGGCGTACTCCATGGGCGGCGCCGGGCTGCGCAGGTCCGGCGCCGGCCGGCCGTACGGGAAGAGGCGGTCCACCTCGTGCAGCCAGCGCACCTGCGGGATGACCCACGCCGAGCCGGGGCGCTCGCCGCCCCGGTCCAGCGCGGCGAGCAGCCGCGTGGCGCACTCCGCGGCCTTCTCCGTGAGCAGGGCGGGGTCGAGCCAGCTCCGCAGCGACCAGGCGCGCCGCTGCACCGACCGCTCGACCAGCGTGGCGAGCAGGCACTCGCCGCGCCGCACCGGCAGCTCCGACCAGGCGGCGGCGAGCGCGCGCGGCACGCCGGGCATCGGGCGGTTCGTCACGAACGCCAGCACGACCGTGTCGCACCACACGCGCAGCCACGCCCAGTCCGGCGCGTCGGCCAGCACGTCGGCCTCGCGCAGCTCGACGAGCGTGCACGCCTGACCGGTGCGGCACTGGCTGCCACAGGCGGCCGAGCGGCGTCCCCTTATCGGCGGCGGAGGGCTGGGCATGAGCCGCTCGCGCGACTCACCCAGCGGCACCCGCACGCGCAGCGGCCGGTCCATGCCGTCGGCGAACACGGCCGCGGAGCCCGGCTGGAGCGAGACGACCTGGCGGGACTGCTCCTCGCTGAGGTTCATGGCGGCGCCGACGAGCTGCCTGTCGTCCTCGGCCGGGAGCCGGTGGACGACCTTGAGCGCGGTGTTCTTGACCACGTCGGAGACGAGCTTGGTGGGGATCTGCTCGGCCACCACGATGCCCTCGCCGTACGCCCTGATCTCGGCCAGCATGCCGGCCAGCAGCTCCACGGCGTGCGTGGCGGCCCGGCCGGCGCCGCGGTCGCGCAGCAGCCGGTGGGCCTCCTCGATGACGATGACGTGCCGCAGCCCGGTGGACTTCTCCTGCCGGGCGCGCATCCGCAGGTGCTCCACGATGCGGATGATGAGCGTGCCCATGAGGAACGCCTTGTCCTCGTCGTTGGCCACGTCCTCGATGGCGAGCACCACGTTGCGCTGGAGCAGGCCGCCGATGTCGGCCGGGTGGCCGCCCTCGAAGAAGCGCCCGGCCGAGCCGACGCGCAGCGAGCGCAGCCGCAGCGAGATGAAGCCCTCGACGTCGGCCTGCACCTCGCGGCCGTAGCCGATCTCCTTGATCACGTCCATCGCGTGCTGCTGGAGCAGCTCCAGGGTCGGCACGCTGGGCGGCACCTTGGAGCCGGGCACGGCGCCGCCGGTCACGACGTCCCAGCCGGTGGCCTCGTAGACGCGCTGCAACGCCAGCGACATGATCTGCGGGAACGGCTCCTCGGCGTCGAAGGCGGCCATGAACAGCGCCCTGACCATGTCGATGTGCGCCTGGACGGGGTAGCCGGGCTCGGGTTCGAGGGGGTTGATGCTGAACGGCACGCCGGCGGGCGCCGACGGGTTGATCACGGTGACGGGCCCGAACTGCTCGACGCGGCCGGCCATGGCGGCGTACTCCGACTTGGCGGGCTCGATCGCGAGCCACGGGATGCGGGCCCCGCTGAGCTGCTCCAGCAGGTGCCGGACGGTCTGCGACTTGCCGGAGCCGGTGGCGCCGGTGACGAACGCGTGCCGGTTCAGCGTGGCCAGCGGCACCCGGAACGAGCCGACCCCCCGGTCCTGCCCGTCGAGGATCTCGCCCAGCTCCAGCTCCCCGCCGTCGGCCTCGGACGTCACGTCGAAGAACCCGGAGTCGAGGACCCGCACGCCGGGCACCTCGCGCCTGGGCAGCCCGGCCAGCGCGGCGAGCGCCCCGGCCGTGGCGGCGAACGGCGCGGCGGCCCCGTCGGCGGGGTCCTGCATGGTGATGGTCAGGGCCTCGGCCAGCGTGTGAACGGCTCCCTGCGCGCTGCGCAGCCGGTAGGGGTGGTGGCTCATCTCGACGGAGCCGACGAGGACGGGCGCGATCTGCCGCAGCTCCTCGGCCGTCGCGCCGCCCGCCAGCACCCGGACGTTCCACAGCCCGGCCTCGCGGAACGCGTCCAGCTCCTGCATGCGCCGCTCGGCCCGCTCGGCGTCGAACCGGGAGCGCTCGGAGGCGTCGCCGTACTGGCGCAGCACGTTGAGCTGGGTGCGCAGGTGGGCCACCTCGGCGTCGAGCAGGCCGGTCGGCTCGGCCACGACCAGCCAGGCGAACGGCCGCGACATGAGCGTGATCAGCGTCGACTCGAACAGCGTGGGCCGCTTCAGCTCGTCGGGGTCGAACTCCCGGCGTCCGCCGAGCGGCGGCGCCTGCCGGCCGGGACACGGCGTCCACACCAGGTCGGCGAGGTCGGCCAGGTACTCCTCGCCGAGCTGCACCCCGCGCGCCCCGCCGGGGAACAGCAGCGGCTGCGGCCCGGTCGGCACCTCCGGGGCGTCGGTGGCGCGGCGCGGCTGGCGGGGCGGCGACAGCGGACCCGCGTTCGTGATGAGCTCCAGGGGCGCGCCGGAGCCCCGGGAGAGCCACCCGATGGCGAACGGCCGGTCCCGCTGGGCGGCGGACAGCACGGCTGGAAGCACGGTGACGAAGTCCCACTCCGCCGACGAGCTTCGTGAGGGTGCGGCGATGGACTGGATCCGGTACCACGGCCCGCTCAGCGAAACACTCGGCTGCATTGCATCCCCCCACAGACGGCTCTTAGTAAAATCGGCCGACCGTCAGCCCGTCGCCTTGACATTGACCATCTCATTGCCTGCCCTTGCGCCAGTCGAGGCGTGGCGGGGGCGGACCGAGGTTCGGCGGCGGTTCGGAGCCGTCGCGTCCGGGCGTCGCCGCGTGCTCGCTCGGCCGTCCGGCGCCGCGCTGCGGCGTCCCCTGCCGGACTCTCTCCCCGGCCTCCTGATGCCCCTCCTCGGTCCCGTGCTCGCCGTCGACGGCCAGCACGGCGTCGCGCACGTCGTCCAGCTCGCCGAGCGTCGTCTTGGGGAAGGTCAGGATGGCCGGGTTGGCGTCGGCGAGGCGGACCCGCCGGCCCTGCGCGGTGGCGTCGGTCACGATGACGGAGGTGGTGGGGAGCTGCTGGAGCTGGTGCGGCTCGACGAGGAACTCCCGGGAACGCTGGAGCACCCGCTCCTTCTCGCCGATCTTGCCGGTCGTGCGGCCCCACTCGGTGGACTCGGTGATGTCCTCGGCCAGGTCGGTGGCGCTGTCGCCGTGCTCCTCGTGCCGGCCCTCGACCTCGGCGATCGTGGAGGTGTAGCCGCCGTCCACCCCGGGCAGCGACTCGCTGATCGTCTCGGTGAGCTGGGCCAGCTCCAGCCGGTGCTCGGTGCCGACGTGCTCGCTCGCCACCCGGGCGTCCTCGGCGTTGCCGAGACGCATGAACGCGACCGCGGCGTGGCCGCGCCCCAGCCGCTCCCGCACGGGCGGGGTCAGCGACCGGTACGTCAGCACGAGCCCCGTACGGGAGGTCTCGCAGGCGTCCATGAGCCGGTCCAGCACGTCGCCGCGGAGCTTGTCGGCCCCCGCGACGATGATCGTGTGGTACCAGGGCCGGTCGGAGGCGGGTGACTGCCGCAGGATGTGGGTGAGCGCGGTCGCCACGTACGTGCCGAGCACCCGGTTGCCGAAGACGCCGGCCTGCCGGTCCATGCTGACCACCCGCAGCCGGGCGGGCGGCAGCCGCACGGCCTCCGTGCCCAGCGTCTCCAGCTTGCGCAGCTGTGACTCCAGCGCCCAGGCCCGCTCGATGACGACGCGGTCGCTGACGCCGCGCCCGAACAGCGTGCCGATGCGTTCGAGCTGGGTCGCGGTGATCAGCCCGTACCTGAGGTCGTCGCGCGGGTCGCCGACCTGGGCGAGGGCCCGCAGCGCGGCGGTGACCTGGCTGATCGTGGCGTTCTCGCCCAGGACCTCCAGGACGCGCTCCAGGATGGCGTTGTCGAAGCTGAGGTCGCGGGTGGTGCGGTGCTCCTCGCTGACGCTGACGACGTGGGCGAGCACGTCCGCGAACGCCTCAGGCTTGAGGGTGGCCCCCAGGTCGAGGCGGGGCAGGTCCACGGGCAGCACCCAGACCAGGGGGTCGTCGCCGCCCCGGCGGGCCAGCTCGACGAGGTCCTTGGCGATGGCGCCCTCGGACAGGTCGAGCACGGTCAGGTGACCGCCGCTGTAGAGGCGGGTGGCGCCGAGCAGGGTGACGAGCGCCGACCAGCCGGGCAGTGTGCCACCGGCGACGTCGATGCGGTCGATCTCGTCGGGCACGGCGACGGCGTACCAGCTCAGCTGGCGGTCGTGGCGCTCCTTGAGCCGCTGCCACTCGCGGTAGCGCTGGGCGTGCTCCTCCTGGGCGCGGAACAGCTCTTTGTCACGTTCCTGTCGCCGGCGGTCATCGCGGGCCTGCTGCTCGCTGATCCGGTAGCGGACGGCCCGGTCGCCCTGGACGAGCGCGTAGCTGCAGATGATCGCCACGCCGCAGGCCGCGACCAGGCCGAGCAACGCGAACTTCCACTGGAGGAGGCCGCCCACGGCCAGCGCGAGGATGAGCAGCGTCAGCACGACCATGAACAGCCGGAAGACCCGTACCGGCCGGTTGAGCATGTCCTCCTGCATGCGCTTGCGGCGGGCCACGTCGGGGTCGGGGCGCGCGGGCGGCGGCTCCTCGGCCGGCGAGGGGCGTTTCGGTGGCGGACCGGGGTCCGGGTGCAGCAGGATGTACTGCCAGCCCAGGTAGATGCGGTCCGCCTGGAGCTGCGCATGCTCAGGATGCACGTCCACCACGTGACCCTCCGGCCGCGATATGTCGTTAGTAGTAGAGGCTTGTCCCGCCCGCTCCGTGACAGCGTATGAGCTAGAACCCCTTCTACGGCAGGGTTCTCGGCAATTAGACCGGCCCGTTGGGAGGATAGCGGCGGATGGGACAAGCGTGACCTATTACCATCCTTACCCATGACCGAACCCTCCGGCGGCAGCGGCAGGCCCAGGCGCCCGATCGTGGTGCCGGCGGTGGCCCTGGTGCTGGTCACGGCCCTCGGCATCACCGCCCTCGCGGGCGGCCTCAGCGAGGCTCCCGACGCCCCTCCCCAGCTCGGCAAGGGCGCCGTGCTCGACCAGGGCCGGTTCGCCACCCGCTTCGTCGAGTCGCGGGTGCGGCTGGAGAAGGCCCAGACGCAGTTCGACGAGGACAAGCGGTTCGTGGAGCTGGTCTTCGAGGTGACCAACCGCGGCGACGACACCGCCTCCGTCGGCGTGCCCCCGAGCCAGGAGAACGCCGGCTACGGCGACACGTTCGGCAGCTCGCTGGTCAAGATCAGCCCCGCCTTCCCGGCCGACTCCCGGCCCTCCGCCTTCGCCCTGGCCAAGGGCGGCGAGACCGGGCAGCTCCACCCGGGGATCAAGAGCACGGTCATCGTCCGGTACGAGCTCAAGGAGGGCCGGAAGCCGCCGGAGAAGGTCACGCTGGACGTGGGCTCGTACGAGTACGTGGCCGGGTTCAACGACCCGTCCGAGAGGTGGACGATGATCACCCAGGACGAGGGGGACAAGCTCGTCCCCGAGGTCAAGGCGCAGGTGACCCTGCCCGTCCAGGAAGACGCCACGGCATGACCGCCGTCCAGCCCCGCGCGGCGGCCTCGGACGGCCGGGGCGCCCGCCGCACCGGCTCCGGGCGGGGCGGCTCGCGGGCGCTCAACGCGCTGCTCGGCCTGCTCCTCGCCGGCGGCGCCGTGGGCCTGCAGACCCTCGCGCTGACGGAGAACGACACCGGGGCCCCGCTGACGTACACGGGCGACAAGGGACAGGACGTCGACGCCCGGCGCTTTCACGTGCGGCTCGACTCCTTCACCGTCGCCAGGGCGATCCAGACCCGCAGCACCGAGACCGTCGAGACGGACAACCTGTTCCTCGTCGTCAACGCCGCCGCCAAGTCCAGCCTCAAGCCGTACCACCTCGGCCAGCCCACGCTGCTGACCGCCGACGGCCACCGCTTCGACGCCACCGACCGGGTGAACGACGCGCTCACGATGGCATCCACCTGGGTGCAGCCGGACATCTGGGTGACCGGGCGGTTCTTCTTCGAGGTGCCCGCCTCGGCCCTGCCGGGGGCCAAGGTGGTGTTCGGGCTGCCGCCGTCGGTCCTGGTCGAGCCGTACCAGCCGGAAGTGGAGATCGACCTGGGGCTCGACGAGAAGGCCGCCCGCGACCTCGCCGCCAAGCCCCAGGACGTCTACTCCCTCGTCAAGAAGTGATCGGGACATGAGCGCCGACGACCGCGACTGGTTCGCGCCCCGCAACCCCCGCCCCGCCAACGGGGCGGCCCGCAACGGCCAGGGACCCCCGCCTCAGGGAACGCCGCCCCAGGGCATGCCACCTCAGGGGATGCCGCCGCGCCCCGCCCCGCCCGGTCAGGGAGGCGGGCTGCGGCCCGCGCGGCCGAGGCCCGGGGCGCAGTCGCGGATCTGGCCCGACCGGCAGGTGTGGCCGCCGGTGCCGCCCGAGCCCGTCGAGGGGGTCACCCAGCCGCTGCCGGCCGTACCGGACAGCCTTCCCCTCCCGCCTCCTTCCCCGCCCCGGCTCCCTGCGGCGCCGCCCGAGGAGGCCCCGCCACAGCAGGCCCCGCCGCAGCAGGCCCCGCCGCGCCCCCGAAGGCGCGGCCGGCTCCTGCTGGTGGCCGCCGGCGCGCTGGTGAGCGTCGCCGTGGCCGTGGGCGCGACCACGTACGACGGCTACCTGTTCTACGAGAAGGTCGCCTCCAAGGAGACACGCCTCGTGCAGGTGGCGCCCGGACAGGCCGGCACCGTGTACGGCATCGAGTGGAAGGCGTCGCTCGCCCCCACCGAGGCCCCGCCCGGCAGCAAGCACGGCGACAGCGTCGCCTGGCTCAAGGTGGACATCTCGGAGAAGGTCGTGGACCCCGGCAGCGCCACCATGACCGCCAAGCCGGACGAGGTACGGCTCCAGGACCGCGCGGGCCGCACCTGGGTCGTGGAGCTCGCGGCGGGCGACCGGCCGACCGACCGGCTGGAGGTCGGCAAGGAGTACGCGCTGGAGGGGCTCGCCGTGGTGCCCCACGGGGTGGCCGGCGAGGTGGAGCTGTCGTTCCGGCCCAGCGGCTACCGCTCCGACACGCCGACCAAGGACCTGTTCAAGCGGGGGACGGCCAAGCCGGACGTGGACGTGCTGAGGTTCCGGCGCTAGCGGCTCACTCCGTCGAGAACGCCTCGCCGCGCAGGCGGGCCCGGGTGGCGGCGAGGTCGAAGGTGGCGGCCAGCAGCGCCATGGTGACCACGGTCACCAGCAGGTCGCGGCCGAAGGAGAGCGGCGGCTCCAGGTAGAACCACGCCCACTCCACCTCCGACCCGACGAGCGTGCGGACCGCGCGGTCGGCGTACTGCGAGCCCACCGCGACGGCCACGTAGCACAGGCACATCATGCCGAACAGCGGCGCCCCGCCCTTGATCACCAGCCGCAGGGAGTTGACCAGCGGCACCCAGCGCTCCTGGAACCCGCCGGTGACCCGCTCGAACGACCGCTTCGTCAGGTCGTGGCTGCTCTCCAGGCGGTCGATGCCGCGCTCGAACCGGGTGCCCCTGACCATGGTGCGGGTGTCGTCGGCGTACGCGCCGAACACCAGCATCGCCACGGTCAGCCAGGCCAGCGGGATGGCGATGGAGTCGAGGAAGAAGGGCCACACCTCGCCGAACCAGGTCGTGACGGCCTTCAGGACGGGCACGGCGTCCTGCGCCTTCGTCCAGAGGCTCTCGGTGCCGACGACCACGGTGCGGTGGTCCACCCACTCCGACCGCGCGTCCGCGACTGCCACGGTGGCGTTGAGCCCGTAGAAGACGAACGCGAACTCGGAGAACGCGGCGGCGAAGCCGTAGAAACGCCCGCCGCCCCTCTCCACCAGCCGGGCGAACAGCGTCTTCAGCCCGAACGCGACCACCATCGTGCCGACCGACACCCGCCAGTCGAGGTCGGTGAGGCTGCGGCCGACGGTCGACTTCTCGCCGAAGAACGCGGCGTCGGTCAGGTCGAAGAAGTGGTGGAACAGGTCCATCTGCTGGAGGTCGCGGGCGTCCTCAGTCTGGAAGCCCCAGGCCATGTAGAGCACGGCGAAGGCGGGGGCGACCCGGTCCAGGGCCGTGAAGAACCGCTCGTCCTTCGCGCCCTCGGCGGTCCGTGCGCGCATCTCCCACAGGGCGCCGCGCAGGGTGTGCAGCATGCCCGTGACCACGGTCAGCGCCGCCAGGACGACCAGGGTGAGCAGCGTGATCGTGGCCACCAGCCGGACCTGCCGGAAGTCGCCGTAGGCCACCTCGGTGGCGCCGTACAGCAGCGCGAAGCGGACGGCCTCCCCCGCCGCGAACCACAGCACGAGCGGCAGCACGCAGCGCCCGAGCAGGCGAAGAGCGTGCACGGGCAGCGAGAACGGCGACGGCAGCTTCCGGGCCGGTGAGGGCGCAGGTCGGGGCGGTGCCGCCACACCAGACGAACCTGACATCTGGTGAATCGTAGCGGCCTGCCCCTTTCGCCGCAGCCCCAGCCCGCGCTCAGCCGGCCATGGCGTCCGGACGGCACGTGCGGCACGGGCGGTAGCCGGCCGTGCGGGCCGCGTCGAGGGTGCGGAAGCCGTGCCGGTGCGCGGGCGTGATGCGCCGGGCGTTGTGGCAGGTCGGGAAGCACACCACGCCCGTGGTGTCACTGGCCAGATAGAACACCCGCTCCTTGGCCAGCCCGCCGAGCCGCCCGAGGTCCACGCCCTCGGCCAGCAGCAGCCGCTCCTTGGCCGCCGCACCGAAGACGTACTCGCCCACGACCCCGTCCGAGCGCGTCACCCGGTGGCAGGGGATGAGCAGCGGCACGGGGTTGCGGGCGAGCGCCGTGCCGACCGCGCGCACCGCCCCAGGCCGGCCGGCGCGGGCCGCGATCCACGCGTACGGCCTGACCTCGCCGCGCGGGATCTCCTGGACGGCCCGCAGCACGTCCCTCTGGAAGCCGCCCAGCTCTCCCAGGTCGAGCGACAGCCCCGACAGTCTCCCGGTGCGCAGCGCGGGCCTCAGCCCCGCCGGCGGCCTCGTGGCGGCCACTAGCGGCCGGCCGAACCGTGACCGGAAGGCCGCGGCGAACCCGTCGCCGTGGTGCACATAGGCCACGCCCTGCCCGGTCCAGGCCACGGACAGCTCCCCGATCGGGCTCGGCAGCACCGTCCAGCGCGCCGCGATCCGGTCGAGCAGCCCTGCGGGCGCCTCCACGGCCAGGCCGGCGAGCCTGTCGAGCAGGGGATCGTGGTTCATCGGGCACCTCCTAGCGCGCGCAGCCGCTTCAGCCCACGCGACACGTGTGACTTGACCGTGCCCTGCGGGATCCGCAGCACCGTGGCGATCTCGCTGACCGGCAGGTCGGCGACGTGCCGGAGCACCACCGCGGCGCGCTGCTCGTCCGGCAGCAGCGCGAGCAGCCCCGCCAGCTCCTCGCCGGTCTCGCGGCGCACCGCCGCGTCCTCGACGCCCTCACGGGGATCGACGGCGTCGACGGGCTCCTCACGGAGATCGGGTGGCGGCTTGCGGGACTTGGCGCGGGCACAGTTGCGCCAGATGTTCATGAGAATGGTCAGCAGCCAGGGGCGCGTCCGCAGTGCCGCGACGCGCTCCCGGTCGTAGCCGGCCAGCGCCCGGTACGCGCGCAGGAACGTCTCGGCCGTGAGGTCCTCGGCGTCGGCCCAGCGCCCGCTCAGCCGCAGCGCCGTCGAGAAGACGACGTCGCGGTAGGCGCCGTACAGCTCGGCGAAGCCCGCGTCGAGGTCGTCGAGCAGCGCCTTCTGCACCGGGTCGAGACAGTCCATATGACTCACATCTACACGAACACCGCCACGGGCCGTTCGGTGGCACCCGGAGCCCCGTGATTCCGCCACGAGAGGCGAAAGGACCCGCGCCGGTGCCGGCGCGGGTCCTTCGTTCGACGAGCTCAGACGGCGTTCAAGAGATCAGACTGCGGTCAAGGGCTCAGACGGCGACGGCGAGCTGGGAGACCTCGCCCAGCTTGGCCTCCACCTGGACGTCGCGGGTGACGCCGCCGCCCGCGATGATGCGCACGGTCCAGTCGCCCGGTGCGGCGAAGAACCGGAAGACGCCGTCGTCGGACACGACGACCTCACCCGTGAACTCGCCGGAGTGGTCGAGCAGCCGGGCGTAGGCCGTGCCGACGCCCGTGACCACACCCTGGATCACAGCCTGGTTGGACAGGTCGATGCCGGCGGGCAGAGCGATCGTCTGCTCCGGGGCTCCGCATCCCTGCGCGGTGGTCATCGGGCCTCCCCCAGCTCGATCGGCACGCCCACGAGCGAGCCGTACTCGGTCCACGAACCGTCGTAGTTCTTGACGTTGGCCTGGTCGAGCAGCTCGTGCAGCACGAACCACGTGTGCGCCGAGCGCTCACCGATGCGGCAGTAGGCGATGGTGTCCTTGCCGAAGTCGACGCCGGCCTCCTGGTAGAGGGTGCGCAGGTCGTCGTCGGCCTTGAACGTGCCGTCGTCGTTGGCCGCCTTGGACCACGGGATGTTGCGGGCGGTCGGCACGTGGCCGCCGCGCTGCGCCTGCTCCTGCGGCAGGTGGGCGGGCGCGAGCAGCTTGCCGGTGAACTCGTCGGGCGAGCGGACGTCGACCAGGTTGAGCTTGCCGATGGCCGAGACGACGTCGTCGCGGAAGGCGCGGATCGCGGGGTCCTGCTCCTGGGCGACGTACTGCGTCCTGTCCCGCTGCGGGACGTCCTTGACCAGCTCGCGGGAGTCGAGCTCCCACTTCTTGCGGCCGCCGTCGAGCAGCTTGACGTTGTCGTGGCCGTAGAGCTTGAAGTACCAGTAGGCGTAGGACGCGAACCAGTTGTTGTTGCCGCCGTAGAGCACGACGGTGTCGTCGTTGGAGATGCCACGCTCGGACAGCAGCGTCTCGAACCCGGTCTTGTCGACGAAGTCACGGCGGACGGGGTCCTGGAGGTCCTGCCTCCAGTCGATCTTGACAGCGCCACGGATGTGGCCCTTGTCGTAGGCGCTGGTGTCCTCGTCGACTTCGACGAGAACGACACCTGGCGTGTCGAGGTTGGCCTCGACCCAGTCGGCATCCACCAGAACGGCGGCGCGGCTCATTGGTGAACCTCCCATGTGGCGGCGGGCGATAGACGGCGAATCAGCAGGTACGTTTCGCAGCCGAGACAGAGTCCGAAGGCTGCGTTGAGGAATGCGGCGAGGAGAGCCGCTGCCGTGGCCCCGAGGGCCAGCGGCGTGATCCCGGCGAGAAGTCCGGCCAGTCCCGCGACCGCGAAGACGAGCCCCACCCCCTGCGCGAAACGCGGCGGGCGGGCGTCCTCCGTCACCTTCGGCGCGCTCCTGACGAGCGCCCGGAAGACCATCCCGTACGGCGAGCGACCGGCCACACCCAGCGCGAACACCACCGCTTGCGCGGCGAGCAGCCAGGCGCTTCCCGTCACGAGGACGAGAGCGAGGACCAGGGTGGTGACGGCCGCGCCGAAGCGCAGCGCTCTAGGGTCGGCACGCATCGAGAGATGCTCCCTGAAGGGGGTCGGGTTGGGGCGGATCGGAAGTCCGCGCGAGACCGTCCTCAGGCAGCGCGACAGAGCGCGGTCGCGACGCGGCAGAAATCAACTGCCCGCCGCTTCGTCAGCAGCTCTGTCGAAAGGTTCATGCCGACGACACTACTCGTCGTCTCGCCATCTGTCACATCTCGTCCGATTCCTGAGACGACGGCGCCTCGGAGCGCGTTTCGCCCGGTGGCACGGCGACGGCGAGGGCGGCCAGCACGTCGGCCTTGCGCGGCTGGCCGGAGGCCCTCTTCACGATGTCGCCCGACGGGCCGAGGACGAGGACCGTCGGCGTGCGCAGGATGTCCAGCTCCCGCACCAGGTCCAGGCGTGACTCCGCGTCGATCTCGACGTGCGCGACCCCCGGCACGAGCGCGCTCACGTCCGCCAGGACCCGCCGCGTCGCGCGGCACGGCTGGCAGAACGCGGTGGAGAACTGCACGAGCGTCGCCCTCGGCCCCAGGGGCGCTCCCAGCACGTCGGCGGTGAGCCGGTCGCCGGCCCTGTCGCGCATGCGTCCGTCGCGGCGCAGCCGTACCACCCCGATTCCCGTACCGAGCGCCAGCACGGCCAGCACCACCCACACGCCTGTCATCGCCAGGTGCAACCACGGCGGCCCCGGATTCCTTCCGGCCGTCTCAGCGCGGGACCTCGACGGTGACCAGGACCCGGTTCGAGGAGACGTCCACCACGTCGAACCGCGCGATGTCGCCCATCGAGATCCGCGTCTGGCCGGCGAAGGCCGGCTTGCCCTGGTAGCTCGCCCGGTTGACCGTCCAGCTGTCCGTGACGTCGCGCCGTCCGTCGCGGCCGACCACGACGAGCCGGCACGTCGTGCCGGTCGGCACCCCGGACACGCGCACGGAGATCCCCGTCCCGTGTGTGCCGGGGAACGCCGCCACGCTCGCGTAGGCGTCGGTGTACCCGTTCTGTCCGGAGAACTCCTGCTCGGCGGCGGACCGGCGGTCCGGCTTCGGTGACCCGCTCGCGTCCTGACGGGTCTCGGCCAGCACCCTCGGCTGGTCGTCCCGCGCCTTGGCCCGCGGCCCCTCGGTCGCCTTCGCGCGCGGCGCGGTGCTCGCCGAGGGGGCGGCGTCACGAGCCTTCGACGCGCCCTCTTCGGGCCGGGACGCCGCCGGGGCCGACGACGTCGTCATGTCCGGCTGGTTCACGGCGGCCGTCCACACGCCGCCGCCCGCGACGATCGCCGCCGCGGAGGCGGCCACCACCATCAGCATCCGCCCTCTGCGGCGGCGCTTGACGCGCGCGTTCAGCAGCCGATCGAGCACCTGGCGCGGCGGGCTGGTCACCAGCTGCACGTCACGCTCGGACACCTTCTCCAGGAACGCCGACACGCCCTGCAGCTCCACCAGCTCGGCGCCGCACGCCTCGCAGCCCGCAAGGTGGGTGTCGACCTCCAGCGCCTCGTCCGGCTCCAGCGCGCCCAGGGCATGGGCGCCCAGCGCGATCCGCACCTCCTCGCACGTCATCACGGCGCCAGCCCCCGCTCCTCCAGGGCGAGCTTCAGCGCCCGCAGCGCGTAGTAGGTGCGCGACTTGACCGTGCCGGGCGGTATGCCCAGCGTGGCCGACGCCTCCTTCACCGATCGCCCCCGGTAGTAGACCTCCAACAGCACCTCGCGGTGCTCCGGCCGCAGCGCGGCGAGCGCCTCCGCCACGGCCCACGACTCGACCGCCCGCTCCAGCTCGTCGTCCGCGGGGACGACGGCCAGCGCCTCGTCGCCGGTCTCCTGCGGGCGCGACCGGCGCGCGCGATGCTGGTCGACCACGAGGTTGCGGGCGACGGTGAACAGCCAGGCGCGGATGGGCCGGTCGGTCAGCGCGTCGGGGTGTCGCCACGCCCTCAGCAGCGTCTCCTGCACCACATCCTCCGCCCGTCCGGCGTCGCCGGTCAGTCGCAGCACGTAACCGTAGAGCGGCCCGGCGTGCTCGTCGAAAAGGGTCCGCACGAGCTCCTCGTCGGCGGTGCCTGCTGGACTCACGCCCTCATCACGTACGGGCGGCCGGGCCGGTTCAACGCCGCGCGGAAATCCGTCACGCGCCGCGTCGTCATCCCGCGAGGAGCCGTCCACCGGGCCCTCTCCCGGAGGCGGCTCCCCCGGCGGTCAGCCCGCCGGGCGCCGGAGCCGGGTCACAGCCGCCGGCCACTGAGCGGCACGTCCCTCGCCTCTGCCGAGAACTCCAGCCCGTCCGCCACATTGCGCACCCCCGTCACCTTCACGTCGAACGGCAGATCGCCCTTGAACGGGATCGTGTAGCTGACCAGCTTGGCGAGCGAGTCGGGCACCCCCTCGATCTTCTGGGCCCGCAGCCGGATGCCGCCGTCGGCCACCTCGACCTGCATCTCGGCGTCGAACTTGACCTTGGTCACGCCCACCGCCACCTCACCCGAGGCGACGAGCCGCGAGCCGTTCCCGCTGATCTTGACGCCCTGCGGCGCGTACTTGTCGATCGTCGCCCTGGTCAGGGTGCCGCGGACGGTCAGCCGCCCGGCCCTGACGTCTGCCCGGTTCTGGATCACGTCGGCGAGCGGCGCCGTCACGTCGTAGGCGACGCCCTGGAGGTTCTTCACCGGGACGCCGCCGTAGGTGAGCGTGCCCAGATCGAAGCGCACCTCCGGGTAGCGGCCGGAGACGGCCTGCGTGAGGAACGGGATGCCCTCGATCGACACCTCAGGCTGCCGGTCCAGGTCGGCGGAGGCCGCGATCCGGTTGGACAGGTCCCGCTCCACGCCCGCGACCGCCACCCGGTCGACGACGGCGAGGAGGACTCCCAGCACGATCAGGAAAACGAGCAGCTTGCGCATCGGGCTCCCTGTCTCAGGCCACGGATCATGAGCTTATCGACTGCAATGCCCCTTCCCCGCCGGGCCCCGCGCTCACCGCGTCGTCGTCATCCGCCCGCGAACGGCGGCAGCACCTCGACCGTCGCCCCGTCTCCGAGGACCACGGCGTCATGCGGGCGCTTGCCGACCGGGGAGCCGTCCACGAGGAAGGAGGAACGGCTCACCACCCGGGCGAGCTCGGCGCGATCTCGTGTGATGTTCGTCATGAGTTCGCCGAGTGTCGCCGCCTCGAACGGCTCCTCGGCGACACCCGCCGCTTCCTTCGCCGCGGCCCAATACCGCACTTTTCCAGTGGCCATGGCAACCTCATAGTCGTAGCTCTGCCATTGTGCGACATCCTTAACACCGTCGTCGCTGGTAAAACGCTGTTCATCTGATGGACGCCCAATGGACGCGACATTCGCGTGGGTTATCCTCCCCTACAGGACCTGGGCGATGTAGCCCCCGGGTCCTTGCGTGTTTGAGGAGGCCGAAATGAGCAACCTGCTCCTGCTGACCAACGCCCTCGAGCCGTCCTCCGAGGTGCTGCCAGCGCTGGGGCTGCTGCTCCACTCGGTCCGCGTCTCCCCCGCGGAGGCGTCCGCCCTCATCGACGCGCCACCGGTCGACGCCGTGCTCGTGGACGCCCGCAAGGAGCTCGCCCACGCCAAGAGCCTGTGCCGGCTCATCCGCACCACGGGCATCGACTGCCCGCTCCTGGTGGTCGTCACCGAGGGCGGGCTCGCCGCGATGACCGCCGAGTGGGGCGTCGACGACGTACTGCTCGACAGCGCCGGACCGGCCGAGGTCGAGGCGCGGCTGCGCATGGCGACCGGCCGCATCTCGCAGGCCGGCGGCGAGGACGTGCCCGACGAGATCCGCAGCGGCGACCTGTCCATCGACGAGGCCACCTACACGGCCCGGCTGCGCGGGCGGGTGCTCGACCTGACGTTCAAGGAGTTCGAGCTGCTCAAGTACCTCGCCCAGCACCCCGGCCGGGTCTTCACCCGGGCGCAGCTGCTGCAGGAGGTGTGGGGGTACGACTACTTCGGCGGCACGCGGACGGTCGACGTCCACGTGCGGCGGCTGCGGGCCAAGCTCGGCACGGAGTACGAGTCGCTGATCGGCACGGTCCGCAACGTCGGCTACCGCTTCGTCCCGGACCGTACCGACCCGGCCCAGGTCTGACCCCGACAGGGGCCCGCCCGGAGCGGGCCCCTCAGCGGTGGGTCAGCTCGTCACCGTGATGCGGCCGGTGGCGGGCGGGGCGATCGGGTTGTCCTTGCCGAGGTGGTCGACGAACGCGTCGATGTCCAGCGGCCCGCTCCAGAGGTCCGTGCCGTCCTTGAAGGCGAGGAACGCGTCACCGCCGCCGACCAGGAAGTTGTTGGCCGCGACGCGGATCTGCTGCGTGTCCGTGACCGGGGCGCCGTCGATGCGCAGGTCCGACACCTTCGAGCCCCACGGGGCCGACGTGCTGTAGGCGTAGGTCAGGTTCGCCGAGGGCTGCAGGATCTTGGTGAACGCCTGGTTGTTGGGCCCACCGGTGAACTGCTGCTCCAGCACCGTCTTGAGCTGCGCGCCGGTCAGCGTGACCACCTGCATGAGGTTGTTGAACGGCTGGACGGTGAACGCCTCGCCGTACGTCACGACGCCGTCGCCCTCGCCGGCCGCCGAGCCCGCGTAGGTGAGGGACGCGCGGACGCCGCCCGGGTTCATGAGCGCGACCTGCGCGTTGCCGCCGGTCCTGGTGGCGGCGAGCTGCGCGTCGGCGATGAGGTCGCCCAGGGGCGTCTCCCCGCTCGGCGCGGCCGTGTTGGTGATGTCCGCCGTGATGCGGCCCACGGGCTTGTTGGCGACCGGCGCGACCCGGTCCTTCCAGGTCTTCACGAAGTCCGAGATCTCCCGGTCCGGTTCGACCGTGCGCGTCACGACGTGGTTGTCCGCCACGACCGAGGAGCGCACGACGTCCCGCGTGCGGACGTCCACGTTCAGGTCCACCTGCGTGATGACGCGGCCGAACGAGCCGCCCTGCGAGTAGAGGCGGTCCTGGCCGGCCGGGTCCTTGACCTTGCACAGGTACGCCTGGTGCGAGTGGCCGCTGAGCACCACGTCGATCTCGGGGTCGACCTGCGTGGCGATGCGGTTGCCGGCGCCCGGGACGGCGCTGCACGCGTCGGGCGACTGCCCGGCGTTGACCTGGTCGCCCTCGTGGACGAGCACGACCTGGGCCTTGACGCCGATGAGCTTGAGCACCTTGGAGGCGACGTTCGCGGCCTTGACCTCGTCCACGAACTTGAGGTCCTCGATGCCCTCGGCCGTGACGATGCCCGGCGTGGTCTGCGTGACCAGGCCGATGAAGCCGACCGGCACGCCGTTCATCCACTTGACGCTGACCGGCGGCAGCGCGGGGACGCCCCAGTCGGACAGCAGCTTTTGCACCGCGGGCTGGTCGCCGAGCGCCGCCAGCGCGTCGGTCTTCTCCCCCGGGTTCTTGAAGAGCACGTTCGCGCCCACGTAGTCGTACTGGGCGCCCTTCCACTCCCCGGCGGGCGAGCAGCCGTCGACCGGGTGGCAGCCGCCCTTCATGATGCGGCGCAGCTCGCCGTAGCCCTCGTCGAACTCGTGGTTGCCGACCGCGGCGACCTTCAGCCCGAGCTTGCCGAGGAACTCGACCGACGGCTCGTCGTGGTAGGCCGCGGAGATGAGCGGAGTGGCGCCGATGAGGTCGCCCTGCGCCACGGCGATCGTGTTCCTGTCGGCGTGGGCCTTCATGTGGGTGGCGATGTAGGCGGCTCCGCCGGCCTCCACCGTCGCGCCGGTCTCGTCGACCATGCGTCCGGAGGAGCCGGTGGGGGGTTCGAGGTTGCCGTGGAAGTCGTTGAGGGCGAGCAGGCGGACGGGCACCGTCCGGGGGGCCTGCTTCGCGTCCGCCGGGACCGCGGCCAGCAGGGCCGTGGCGGTGGCGACGGCTCCGGCCACCGCGAGCCGGAGGAGGGAACGAGACGTCATGGCCCAAGACGTTACGGCGCGAAGCTTTGCGGCCAATGTCGCAAAGGTAACGATTCACCCGCCGGTGACATGGCGTGTTCTGCCAGTCGTACGCCTAGAGTTCGATCTGTGACGGCACGCGTGGAAGTCCGGCAACGGCTCACTGACCAGGAAATCACCGAGGTGCTCGCGCTCGTCGAGGCGGCGACGGAGGCCGACGGTGTCCGCCCGCTGAACGAGCACGTCATGCTCCACCTGCGCTACGGCGGCGATCCGCACGCGCGGTCGGTGCTGCTGTACGCCGGCGACGTCCTGGCCGGGTACGCGCACGTGGACCCCACCGACGAGGTCGAGGGGCCGAGCGGGGAGCTCGTCGTCCATCCCGCGCACCGGCGCCAGGGGCACGGCCGGCGGCTGCTGCGGGCCGTGCTGGACGAGGCCGGCGGGCGGCTGCGGCTGTGGGCGCACGGCGACCACGACGGGGCCGGGGCCCTCGCCGCCTCTCTGGGGCTCCGGCGGGTGCGGTCCCTGTGGCAGATGCGCCGGTCGCTGTACGCCCCGCTGGCGCCGTACACGCTGCCCGACGGGGTACGGCTGCGGGCGTTCACGCCCGGCCAGGACGAGGAGGAGTGGCTCAAGGTCAACGCCGCGGCCTTCGCCCACCACCCCGAGCAGGGCGCGTGGACCCTGGACGACCTGCTCAGGCGTGAGCGGGAGCCGTGGTTCGACCCCGCCGGGTTCTTCCTGGCCGTACGGGGCGAGCGGCTCGTGGGGTTCCACTGGACGAAGATCCACGGATCCTCCGACCACGGGCACGAGCCGCTCGGCGAGGTGTACGTCGTCGGCGTCGACCCCTCCCAGCAGGGCACCGGCCTGGGCAAGGCGCTCACGCTGGCCGGACTGAGCCACCTGCGCTCGCGCGGGCTCGCGCAGGCGATGCTCTACGTGGACGGGACGAACGCTGCGGCGATCAGGCTGTACGAGGCGCTGGGGTTCGCGCGCTGGGACGCCGACGTCATGTACGCCGCTACTCCACCATCCAGTGCAGCGCGAAGTAGGTGAGACAGGCCACCAGAGCCGCGGCCGGGATCGTGAGGATCCAGCCGGTCACGATGTTGCCCGCCACGCCCCACCGCACGGCCGACAGCCGCTTGGTCGAGCCGACGCCCATGATGGCGCTGGTGATGGTGTGGGTGGTGGAGATGGGCGCGCCGAACCCGATCGCCGCGACGTAGAGGACCGTCGCCGCCGCCGACTCGGCCGCGAAGCCCTGCGGCGGGTCGAGGGCGATGATGCGCCGGCCGAGCGTGCGCATGATGCGCCAGCCTCCGGCGTACGTGCCGAGGGAGATCGCGCTCGCCGCGGAGATGATGACCCACTGCGGGATGGGGTCCTGCTCCCCGGCGTAGCCGCCGACCACGAGCGCCAGGAAGATCACGCCCATCGTCTTCTGCGCGTCCTGCAGGCCGTGGCCGAGCGCCATGGCGGCGGCCGAGACGGTCTGGGAGTAGCGGAAGCCGCGGTTGGTCTTGCCCGGCTGCGCGTGCCGGAAGATCCAGTAGATCCCGATCATGATCCCGGCCGCCAGCGTGAAGCCGAGCAGCGGGGACAGGATCATGGGGATGACGACCTTCACCACCACGCCGTCCCAGTGGACGACGCTGGCCGAGGCCAGCGCCGAGCCCACGAGGCCGCCGATCAGCGCGTGGCTGGAGGAGGAGGGCAGGCCGAAGTACCACGTGATGAGGTTCCAGGCGATCGCGCCGACCAGGGCCGACGCCACGATGACCAGCCCGTGCGAGCCCTGTGGCGCGTCGATGATGCCCTTGCCGACGGTCTGGGCCACCTGCGTGCCGAGGTGGGCGCCGATGAAGTTCATCGCCGCGGCCATGAACAGCGCCGCCCTGGGGGTGAGGGCACGGGTCGAGACCGAGGTCGCGATGGCGTTCGCCGCGTCGTGGAAGCCGTTGGTGTAGTCGAAGGCCAGCGCCACGACGACCACGCCGATGACGAGGGCGAGCGTGAGGTCCACGAGCCTAGCTTTCCTTGACCGCGATCGACTCGACGGTGTTGGCCACGTGCTCGAAGGCGTCGGCCGCCTCCTCCAGGGCGTCGATGACCTCCTTCATCTTCATGACCGTCAACGCGTCGTACTCGCCGCTGAACAGCTTGGCCAGCAGCCGGCGGTAGACCTGGTCACCCTGGTTCTCCAGGCGGTTGACCTCGATCCAGTACTCGTTGAGGTTCTTCATCGACCGCAGGCGCGGCATCGCCTCGGCGGTCAGCTCGGCCGCCCGCTCCAGCACCTCGACCTGGCGCACGACGTCCTTGGGGAGGTGGTCGATCTGGTAGAGGACGATGAGGTCGGAGGCCGCTTCCATGGCGTCCATCACGTCGTCGAGGTTCGAGGCGAGGCGGTAGATGTCCTCGCGGTCGAACGGCGTGATGAAGCTCTCATTGAGCCGGTTCATGATCGCATGGGTACGGTCGTCGCCGGCGTGCTCGCAGGCGCGCATCTTCTCGGCCAGGGCTTCCCTGTCCGACCCGTCACTGATGATCTCAACCAGCAGGCGGGAGGCCGTGACCAGGTTGTTCGCCGAGTCGGCGAACAGGTCGTAGTAGCTGTCCTCACGTGGCGTGAGACGCAGGCGCACGTCGTTCTCCAGATGTGCGGGGATGGTCCGTGGAAGAGGGTACGGCTTACCAGGCGAAATGCGAACTTCATGTCCCCTTCTCCTAGTCGCTACCCTCCGTATGCTCTGCGACACCGGGGAACCTGTCGGTCCGGGAGCCATCTCGCTGCGGACTTGTTTGCCGTACGGTCACCATCTTCGTGAGTTTCCTCCCGTACCGCCAGCCTGGTCAGATCCGCGTCCGGTGGAAGTCCTTGAACGACCTGGACGGCGTCGGCCCCCGCTGTCCCTGGTACCGGGACCCGTACTTCTCCGAACCGTACGGATGCTCCGCCGGCGAGCTGAGCCGGAACACGCAGAGCTGCCCGATCTTCATCCCCGGCCACAGCTTGATGGGCAGAGTCGCCACGTTCGACAGCTCCAGCGTCACATGCCCGCTGAACCCCGGGTCGATGAACCCGGCCGTCGAATGCGTCAGCAGCCCCAGCCGCCCCAGCGAGCTCTTCCCCTCCAACCTGGACGCCAGGTCGCTGGGGAGCGTGATGACCTCGTACGTCGAAGCCAGCACGAACTCACCGGGATGCAGGATGAACGGCTCGTCCCCGTCCGGCTCCACCATGCGCGTCAGGTCCGGTTGCTCGGTCGAGGGATCGATGTGCGGGTACCTGTGGTTCTCGAAGACCCGGAAGAACCGATCGAGCCGCACGTCGATGCTCGACGGCTGGATCATGTCCCGATCGAACGGTTCGAGCGCCAGCCGTCCCGAGTCGATCTCGTTCAGGATGTCACGGTCAGAGAGCAGCACGTGGAGCAACCTACCGTGTGCGGGCTTGCTCATACGGTGGGCGGGCTTGGTTCCGTTCTGGTGTGGGCGGAGTTGCTTCGGGCGTGTGTGGGCTTGCTTCGGGCGTGTGTGGGCTTGCTGAAGTGGGCTGGGTTTCCGCTACAGTGGGACCGCGGCTTCGGCCGATGCGGGTGTAGTTCAATGGCAGAACATCAGCTTCCCAAGCTGACAGCGCGGGTTCGATTCCCGTCACCCGCTCTCCGCGAGAAGGCCCAGGCAGACCGATGGATTCGGCACTTGGGCTTTAATCTTGTCAGGAGCCTTTTGACGTCGTCGAGCCATTAGCGGGCCATTAGCCGATGGGGGCGAGCGCGCCGGGCGGGTCCTGTGCGTCGCCGTCGCGGGCTCGTTCACGCCCCATCAAGCGGCGGCGCTGCGCGCCGCCGACGGCCTCTGCCGCCCGCCGCCCGGGCGTGCGGCCTGGGGGCCGGTCCCGGGCGGCAACGGCCGGGGCCGTGAGCGATACCAGCCACCGCGATCCAACGTCCAGCAAAGCCCGAGTAGCCTGCTCGGATGGATGCGACCGCCATGCTGGAGTGGCTTCTGGAGCGCAACGTTAGCGCTCTCCTTCGAGTAGATGCCGGCCGAGACGGCATACGCCCGTGGACCTTCCACGCGAGCAGCGAGCCACAGCACGACGACAGTTGGTCGGTTCGCACCGATGCAGATTCCGCAGAAGAATGCCTACGCCGCGCCCGTAAGGCGCTCAAGCAACACGGACTCGACCTTCCCGAGTAACCGACCGCCGCAGCTATGGCCTCCGGCGGGAGCACTCTGGCTCCGGGATGACCATCACGCCGTCTACGAGGGCCGTGGATGGCTGAGGTGGAAGCCTGCTCATCCCGCCCACCATCGACCCGGTCTCGGATAGCACTCAAAGGATCACGCGATGGCCGTCTCTCTTTCACGGCTGCCACACTTGTGGCCAGGTCAAATTCTTACACCACTCCCGTGGACGCAACCCAGCGGAGCCCTGCAACGTCGACCGTGATCGGTGCAGTTCCCAAGCTGACAGGGCGGGTTCGATTCCCGTCACCCGCTCTCCGAGCGAAGGCCCAGGCCAGGGAGAGATTCCCGACCCGGGCCTTGATTGTTTCCAGGGCCTTCTCCATCCTCCGTGCAACAGGCGTGCAATTGGCCCACCGGACAGCACATCCGCCGATCCGTCTCTGTCCTCGTCATCGGTCCTGTTGATGTGGCGGTCGATCGCATCCGTGATCGCTCTGTCGGCGCCCGGACGGCGTGCTGATAGATCATCGCGGCACACACGTTGTCGTGCCTCATCCGCCCCATTACCCTCTGACATGATCCACCACATGCGAACTCGGCTGCTCTTCGTGCGTCACGGGGACTCCCTCCACAAAAGAGAAGGCGTGATAGGCGGCCCTAAAGGATGCCGCGGCCTCACCGATACCGGACGCCAACAAGCCGCACGACTCGGCCGGCAGATCACCGCTGAAATCGGCAGTGACAAGACGACGATCTACTCCTCACCCCTGCCACGAGCCGTACAAACAGCCGCTGCGATTTCCATGGCCAGCGGCCTACCCGCATCACAAGACTGCGGGCTCTGCACATGGCACACGCCGCCAGAGGCAGACGGACTCACCCACGCGGAATTCCGGCGCCTCGACATCGAAGGCGGCGGCATCTACCGCCCCTGGCAGAAAGGCAACGAGACCTGGGCCGAGATGGTGACGCGTACCAGCCGCACCATCATCGGCCTCGCCCACCGCCACCGCGGCGAATCCGTCATCATCGTCGGCCACGCGGAGACGGTCGAGATCTCGTTCAACGCCCTCGGGCTGCTCCCGGTCTACCGGTCCTTCGACCTCAAGGTGTTTGCTGCCTCGATAACAGAATGGGTCACCGACCAGGACCCGACGCAGTGGCCGCCTCCCAGATGGACACTCATTCGATTCAACGAAACCCCAGCCTCCGGCGGGGGCACTCCAGCTCCGGAATGATCGCCGTGCCGGGGCGGGCTGTAGGTGGTTGAGGTGGAAACCTGGCCATCCGGCCCGCCATCGACCCGGAACAAGCCGAGCAGACCAGGGCCACTTCCGCTTCGGGCGGGTCAACGGCAGACGGGATTAGCAGACGGCCGGGTATACGCGTCGCGTGAGTGTCGGCCGGACACCGACTTGCCTCAGCACAAAAAAGGCGACGAAACTTCATGATCGCTATTTGCCGCGACGACGAGGACATCCGATATGACCGCGAACGCCTGTGTCTTCTGCAGAATCATCGCAGGAGACGAGCCCTCACAGACAATCCATGAAGACGATCACGCCATTGCGTTCCTCAACATCGCCCAGGTCACCAAAGGTCATAGCTTGGTCGTGCCGAGAAAGCATCACGCGGACCTTTCAGAGATCTCACCCGATGAAGCGGCACAGGTCATGCGAACCGCCGCTCATGTCTCTCGCCAACTGACTCAAGCTCTTCGTGTGCCTGGCATCAACCTCTGGCACGCGAGCGGCGAAACCGCGTGGCAGAGCGTCTTCCATTTCCACATCCACGTGGTTCCCCGCTACACGCTCACCGACCTCACCCCGCCTTGGACAGAGACCGAATTGCCGGTCGAGTCTCTTGCGGGCTTGGCAGAGGAGATTCGCAGTCAGACTTGAGCACCGCACGACCCACCTCCTCACATGGCCGCCGCCCGCAACGCAGCGCCATACGTAGGCCCCGTGCCCGTTGCGTGCCCGTTCGGGCGGCGATCAACGGGGAGTCGCGAACACTCACGGCCACAGGACCCGCATCGGCCCAGGCCAGCGTTTCCCCTGATCAGATGCTGTGATCTTGGAAGAGCTGACAGCGCGAGTTCGATTCCCGTCACCCACTGCGCATGTGATGTCCTCGTCACAGAGACGTCGCGGATTTCGACCCACTGCTTCCCTACGGCGTATCTTGGTCGCTCCCTCGTGACCAACCTGGCAGCATCAGGAGGAGAGGGAAACACCATGAACTTCGATCGGATCACCTTCGAGCTCGACAAGCTCGAAGGCAAGCCCACCATCCGTGGTCTTCGCATCACGGTGGAGACGGTGGTACGGCTCGTCGCCGGCGGATGGACCTTCGACGAGATCCTCTCGGACTACCCGGACTTGGAGCGCGAGGACATCAGGCAAGCGCTTGAGTACGCCGCAGCGTCAACGAATGTCCACTTCTACCGTCTCCGAGAGCCGGCGTGAACTTCCTGGTCGATGAGAACCTCTCACCCCGCGTCGCCGAGCTGTTGACCAAAGCAGGGCACGACGCGGTCCACGTACGCGATCTCCAGGCAACGAGCGCACCCGAAACCACGATCATGGAACTTGCCGTCGCAGACAGTCGGACCATCATCTCCGCCGACACCGACTTCGGCGCGCTCCTGGCCCACGCCCGCGCTACCGAACCCTCCGTGATCCTCGTGCGGGAGCTGGTGGAGCTTCGTCCACCCGAGTTGGTCAACGTCATCTTGGCTAATCTCGAGGTTCTCGAACAGCACCTTCAGACAGGCGCGATCGCGGCCTTCACCCCGGGAGGCATCCGCGTCCGGGCGCTCCCTCTGCGCTGAGGCCCTCCCCAACCGTGCCCTAGATCTAATGGCCGGTCGTGCCCGCGCCGCGCCGGGCCACTGATTCATGTCGGTTCCGCGTTCGCGGCCCCGCGTCGGCGGGACATCGCGGCGGGATCGCGGGACTGGTGATCAGCCACCGCACCGTCACCGTGGCTTCGATCCACCTCTCGCTCGACCCGGGATCAGCCCGCTTCCAGAGCGTTTGCCTGCTTCGTCAGGTCTGCTGCGATGTGGTCCCAGTCCGGGCCGTGCAGCCACAGATTCTCGGCGGCCTGTCGCATCAGCGCCGGCTCGTTCGGCCGCTGCAGGAGCACAAGCCGATAGGCCAGGTTCCGGACCCAGACCGGCAGGTGGCCGTCGACCACCTGGGGGCAGAGCTCACGCAACATGGTGAGGATCGAATCCGCGTCAGCGAAGGTCAACTCCTCGACGAAGTAGCGCTCCTGGTGCTCAAGGCTGCACTCCGGTGTCGGTCGGTACTCGTCCCCGTACAGACACCGGGCGTGCTCCGCCAGGTTGCTGTGCATGCGCCGGAGCCTACGACGCATGCATACGACCGGGAGCTGTGACCCGTCCGGCGGGCGTAGTCTTCCCCGGTGAACACACCAAGGGCCTCCTGGCGCAACACGACGCACGACTGGTCGAGCGGCGTGGACGTTGAGCACCTCTCATACATCCGGCAGAACGCAGCCGTGTTCGCTCCAGGTGGCGTCCGGCATCTGATCTTTGAGGTCCTTGCCTATGCGGCTGACGAAGCAGAGAGCAACAACGGGGGGCATTGCACCATCACCCTCCATCCCGACGGCTCGGTGTCCGTGGCGGATGACGGACGAGGTACCGACACCCGCATCGACGATCACGGACAAGTCGTGAAGAAGCCCGTCATGGCTTCGAAAGACCTGCGGTTCTTCGACAATCCCGACGCCCAGTTGCTGCCCGATGGCCATCCGCGCCGCGGCATGTCCGTCGTCGCGGCGTTCAGCGTTTGGCTGGTCCACACCAACCGTCGCCGAGGCGGAGCCTGGACCCAGCGCTACGAACACGGCATCCCCGTCACGGGTCTGACACCGATCAGCGATGACGACACGACCGGGACAGTCGTCCACTTCCTCCCCCACGACCACCTGGGCAGGCCGAGCGAGGAATTGGCCGGCGAGCTGGCCAATTTTCGCGCCCAGTGGGGGATGTTGTCGGTCGAGGTGGACGACCGGCGCGCCCACTGACCGAAAATGGCGTCGCTCCCCGATATTGAGCTGAGTAGATCTCGGGCGGCTCCTCCATGGAAGCGTCAGGCAGGGGACCGCGCGAGGCGGTCTTGAACCAGCCTCCGGCGGTGAGCAGGAATGCGGTGGGCGTTCATGGCCCGGTGCAACAGATCAGCATCGAACCCGTGCGTACCCATGTGGTCGAGGAGAGGGTCATATCGATCAGCCCGGTCTCGCAGGAGCTCCGTGACCAACCGGAGTTCCAGCCGAACCACCGGCACATGGTGAGAGCCGCAGGCGATCGGGACGTAATGCTGCCATGGCCCGCTGCCCACGCATTCCATGGCGTCCGAATCGACTTGTCGCTCCACTGTGCTCAGCTCGACGTCGACCCCATTCACCTCGAACCTGGTGAAGTATTGCGAAGATTCAGGCAGCCATGAGGCGGCGTACCGGCAGGGAAACGACGAGAGTGCTGCAGCGAACGTGTCCACGTCATCCCGGCCGGCGAGCAGGATGTCGATGTCCCCGACAGGGAGTGGGACGCCTTGCAGAAGCGCTGCGCTTGTGCCACACACGCGATACGCCATGTCGGTGCCCGTAGCTCCGAGTGCGACGAGCGCCTTGTCCAATGCCGTCGTTATATCCGTCAGGTTCAGTGATCTCGTCCCGTCGCCCATGTAGATCAACGTAGCAATCATGCACGTGCGCGTGTCAGTCCCGGGATCCGGTGGACTCGCGCCTGCGGGCGACCTGGGCCAGACGTCCCACCCCATCTAGTACGTGCTCAACGTCCCCTGGTGGAAGTACACCTGCCACCCCTTCTCCGTCGAGTGGCGCCACAACGAACTACGGCGCGCACGGCGACCGTCGTAGTTCGACACATAGGTCAGGTGGACCAAATCGGGGGCGAGCAGAGTCCCTGCCATCTCGCTCACCTGGATCGGAGCCATCGATCGTTCTGTGTCCTGGGAAAGGGCCGCAATGATCGAATCACGGTCCCACAGACGCCCCGAGGCGCCGATCTCAAAGAACTCGGGATCCATCAACTCACCCATGAGAATCGCCGACGAGCGGACCTCATGGTCGAGAAGTCGAATTTCTCCGGCGACAGCAGCCTTAATCGAATCATCCTCGCCAACCATGGCGATCAACCTACAAGACATTCCTCCGGCGGGGCTGCTCGACCACAGGATGGTCGCGGGGGGGCAGGGCCGGGACAGGAAGCCTGGTCATGGCATACGGGCTGCCGGACCAGTAATCCGGTGGCCGCCGGCCACCTTCCTGATTAACGTGACCGCGTGCCCGGCTACAGCGATCTCGTGGACCAAGCCGTTCGAGCGTCTATTCGTGGATGGGACTTCAGCTGGCTGCGCGGCAGAACGACCGGCGGGAAACCATCCTGGGCCTACACCGAGCGAGCCTCGGTGCTGCTCTCGACCGCGCGGCGAGTCCTCGACATGGACACCGGCGGAGGAGAGGTGCTGGCTTCTCTGGCACCGCTGCCCCACCACACCGTGGCCATGGAGGGCTGGCAGCCCAACCTGCCCATCGCCGCCAAGCGGCTCGGACCGATGAACGTTACTCTGCTGGGTGGTACGGCAGATCGCATCCCTGCACGTGAAGCCACGTTCGACCTCGTGCTCAACAGGCACGGTGGGCTTGACGCAGTCGAGGTGGCGCGAGTTCTTGCCGCAGGTGGCCGTCTCCTCACCCAGCAAGTGGGCAGCCGCAATGGTCTGGAGCTGAACCTCGCTCTGGGCGCACCGCCCTCCGCCGATCCGGAAAGCTGGACCTTGGCCATCGCGGTCGAGCAACTCCACAATTGCGGGATGCTCGTGCTGGACGCTCGCGAGGAGATGGTCGACCACACCTTTCACGACATCGGCGCCATAGTCTTCCAACTACGCGCCGTCCCGTGGCAGGTTCCCGGCTTCGATCACGATCGCTATGAGAAACCGCTACGCGCGCTCCATGAACGCATCCGGTCCGAGGGCGCTTTCACCGTGCATGACCACCGCTTTTTCATCGAAGCCGAACTTCCCCGCACCCGATCGCGAGGTCCGCTCTGACGGATATCCGGGCAGCACGGTGATCACGCCTCCGGAGCCGCACTGCTCATAGATCGGGCGGCGGACGAGGTGGCAGCCTGATCTTCCAGCCCGCCATCGAGACGGATCAGCTACTCGGTGCCTCGTAGCCGGCCCCGGGTCGGCAGAATCTTGGGCGATAACATCCCCATCATGGCGGATTGGGAGCTTCGGCTGGCTTCGATGGCGGACGTCGAGGCGGTGGCCGAGTTGCGGGCCGTGGTGATGAGGCCGGATCTCGTGCGGCTCGGGCGGTACGACGAGCACCGCGTGCGGCAGCGCCTGCGGGACGCGTTCACGCCGGTGCACACCTGGATGATCGAGGTGGGTGGCGCCTTCACCGGTTGCGTGGCGCTGCGGCCGGCGAAGGACGCCTACTGGCTGGAGCACTTCTACCTCAACCCTGATCGGCAGGGCAGGGGCTTCGGTTCTGCCGTGCTGAGCAGGCTGCTGGAAGGGTGCGACCGCGAAGACGCCGTGGTCCGGCTGAACGTGCTGCAGGGCAGCCCGGCCCGCCGGCTGTACGAGCGGCACGGGTTCACGGTGGAGGCCGAGGACGAGGTGGACGTGTTCATGGTGCGCCCCCCGGTCTCGGCCTGGCGATCCTCTGGCGCGAACCAGTAGGCCACGGCCCGGTTCCCTTCCAGCCGCTCCGTTCAGGGGCACCGACCCCATGGCAAGGCTGACCCTGGCCGAGCCGCCGGGCACCATGCTGCGCGCGCCGGTCACCGGGCAGGCCATGGGCAAGATAATGAATGGCCCGGACATGAGCAACGAGGAGCTCGACGTCGCCGCCGTGTGACCCGACTCGAGCGTGAACGAAGAGGAACAGCTTCGGTGAGCCAGCTGGTCGAACACCACTCGCGCAAAGCCGCCCGCATCCTGGACAGCACGCGCCGGCTGGTGCTCGACCACGGCGTCCGCAAGGTCACCGTCACCGAGATCACCCGTACGGCCGGTGTCGGCAAGGGCACCGTCTACCTGTACTGGCCCACCAAGGAAGATCTCATCCTCGGGCTGTTCGCCCGCGACCTGCTGGCCTTCCTGGACGAGGTCATCGGCAGCATCACCGCCGACCCCGCCGACGTGCTGCCGCGCCGCCTCGCCCCGCTGCTGATCCGCACAGGATCACAGCTCCCGCTGGCGCACCGCCTGCGCAGCGATGCCGAACTGGTGCGGCTGCTCACCCAGCATGCCGGCGACCGCGAGCTGTTCGCCCGGACCAGGCCCAGCGCCCTGTGCAACGCGGTCGTGCCGATCCTGCACCGACACGGTCTGATCCGCCACGACCGCCCCCTGCCCAGCCAGGCCTACGCCCTGCACGCCGTGCTCACCGGGTTCGGCACCGCCACGACCGATCCGGCCACCGCCCCGCTCGGCGTCGACGACCCTTACGAGGTCCTCGCCGACACCGTGGCCCAACTGCTCGAACCTCCCGCCGCACCCGGCGAGCCGGCCATCACGGCGGCCGCCGACCAGACCGTCGCCGTGTTCCGTGAGACCAGGGACGCCGTACTGGACCTCATCGACCGCAGCCAGACGCTCCAACAGTCAGCCGGTCCAGGCCACCACTGACCTCACGGCCGTTCCTCACCGACCTGGATGACCATCGGCGGCCCGGGGTCGGCCTCGGTGGGCGGGCGGTCCGTCCGCGAGTTCGATACAGCGGAACGCGGCCACAAATTCTGCCATCCTTGCAAGCAGCCCAGGCCCGATCAGGCGATCGGCAGAGGGTGGAACGAGGTCTGCCCACTGCGCCGGCCCGCTCCTGTCACCGCCACATCGCGACACCGCCCCCTGGCTGACAAACGAGGTGCACGCTTGCCGGGCCGTGTACGCTCCACGCCTCGTATCGGGGGTCGGGCTGCACATCCAGATGCATCCCGCTGTCGAACACCAGTTGCAGCGCCCCCGACTTGAAGGCGACCGCTGAGAGGACCGTCGCGCCGAAGAGAGCCAGAGCCGGTGCCACCTCCTGCCGTTCGGGCACAAGACGCGACGTCACCGCATCGGAGGCGCGTGGCGAGTCCTCGCTGAGCACCGCCTCAGTCTCCAGGTCCACCTGTGCCTCGCCGTCCAAGAGCAACGTCAACTGATGGCTCACCTGGACTTGGGTCACCCGCATGCCGCGGTACGGCAGCAGCCAACGATCTTCCAACTCGACCAGTTCGGTTGCTTCAACCATGCGATAAACCTGCTCCCAAGGCCAGGGCGTCTGATCGCGAAAGCCTTCCGAGCTGATGCCGCGGGCTGTTCCCGTCACCCGCTCCGCTTCTCCTGGCCCTGCTCACTCGAATATTCGATCAACAGGCGCAGCACAGCTTCGGGATCTTCTAGATGCGGATCATGCCCCGTCGGCAGGGACGTTTCCCGTACCCATGGTGACTCTCGCACGACCGCGTCGAGCTCTCGCTGCGTCCAGACGCAATAGGCGTTCCAGGCAGGGACGAGATGTTCGGGGAACATTCCGGCGAACGCCGTCGCGTCGCCGCTGACGACCAGGAGCGGACAGCGCGTGGCCCGATAGGCGGCGAACAGATCAAGGGCGTCTATCTCCCGCATGACCTGCAGGAAAGACTCAGGAAGCCCTCGACCCATCTCCGCGAGGAACGACGTCATCTCCTGACAGGCGTGTGCCGCCGAGTCATCGTCCAGACCGAAGAACTGGTCAGGCCGCGTCGCGTTGCCATGGCCGTCGAGGTTGACCGCGAGCGGGCACTCCGGATGCTCACCGGCCCACAGAGCGGCGACCATTCCCCCGAGTGAATGCCCGACAACCATGGGCCGGTGGAGTTCATACTCCTTGGCGACGGTGGCGACGTCCGCCAGCACCTCTTTCCACGACCATGGCGCCTCACCGGATTCTCCGTGGCCACGGAGATCCATGGACACCGGCCGGAACCCGTTGCTCATGAGAAGCCCCGCGAGGGCATCCCAGTCCCTGCGTGTCCGTCCGCCGCCATGCAGGAGCAGAATGTCCTTGCCGTGCCCACCGTGATCCTCTGCCACGATCGACACGTCATCGATCACGAATCTCCGGATCGCTTCCACACCGTCACCTGTACCAGTCGTCCCCGACCGAGGCCGCACGCCGCTCCAGGTAGTCCTGCAGCGACCCCGCGACCCACTTACGGTCATCAGTCTCGTGATCCCATACGAACACATCGTCAGGCGCCGCCGGGACCCGGACATGAGCGAACTGGTCGCCGCCGCCGTTGTCCCCCACGAACATGAGTTGCTCGAAGGACATATAGAGCTCCGCGAAATCGGCTCGCCGCCGAAACTCCTCGTTCCGCTCGATGATCTGCTGGACGGACCACACCAGCCCGGATCCATACTGGTCCTGGATCCCGTTGGATTCCCGCAGCAGTTCTCGCAATTGGGTCGGAACTCTCTGCCCCAGACGCCGCTCGATCTGGTCGATCTCCTCCTCGGAGGCGGACGCGGCGAACTGCGCATCGTCGTACAACCGGCCGATCAAATCGTTCCACATGGCGGGGCCTCTCACCGTCTGCGGCAAATAGAGATCATCGTAGACGAACCACACAGTCAGCCTTTCCAGCCTGAAGTTGCAGGTCACGGGACAGACATGGGACGGGGCGGGGTGCTCGGGCTGGTCGGGACCTTGATTGTCAGCAGGTGAGCGTCCGTCAGCGGGCCCCGCGACGACCCAGCCGGCGTCGGTAGGCTTGATCCAAAGTCCTGTGCCCGGCCATGGGCGGCTACGTGCCGACCTGACCTTCGACAGGGGTGCTGATAGACGATCGGCAGATGATCCGAGCCGCTCCCCCAGAGAAGCTCGCTGCCATGAACACCTGCTTTCCCGGACGGTGGATCGGCGGCGGAACGCTCGTCTTGGGGCCCGTCGTCCTGTGCGCCGGATTCCTGCTGCGTTACCTGAGCTCCGTCACCGCCCTCACCCCGCAACAGCAGGCGTGGGCCGAGACGCAGCCGTTCGCCGCCTACGGCCAGCTCCTCGCCTACACCTCGGCACCCGGTCTGGTCACCCTCTCCTACGCGGTTTTCGCCCTGGGGGCGGTTCTGCTCTTCCCCGCCTTCGTCACCGTGGCCCAGCGCGTGGGTGGCGGCCTCGCCTTCTGGGGCGCCACGCTGCTCGTCGCCGGGCTCTTCGCGCGCCTGTACTTCGCCGGCGCCGACCAGACCGCCTTTCAGCTCACCGAGGTCATCGGGCTGGACCAGGCAACGAACGCGATCATGAAGGAGTACGTGGACATCTCCTACGGACCGTGGCGCGTACCGGTCTGGGCCTCGGTCGGCCAGTACGCGGGCTCGCTCCTGCTGGCCATCGCCGCTTGGCGCACCGGCCTCTTCGGCACCGCCCGTGCCCTGATGCTGCTCCTGGCAGGCGGCACGTGGATGGGCGTGCTCAAGGGCGCTTCGATCCCCGATGTGCTGGTCACCGGCCTGCTCTGCGTCGCCCTTGTCCCGCTGGGGGTTCGGATGCTGCGTGATCGGCTGCCGACCCCGACCGGCCGCTCGAAGGTACTGAGCTGGTGAGGGGGCAGGAACGACGTGTCTACGAGTACGGCTCGCACACCGTGAACGACACGCTCTTGGCGGCCTTCGAGGGGGTCAGCAGGTGGAAGGCGATCGTGTGGTGGCCCGGCTCGAAGGCGCCGAAGGGGTTGCGCTGGTTCTTGACCGTACCGGTCACCCAGTCCGTCCTCCATCCCTCGTCCTGGCCGTCCACGACCCAGCGGTAGCCGAACTCCACCTGCCTGCCCGACGGCCCCTTGATCAAGGCGGTGGGGAAGAGGCTGGACGACCAGCAGCCCTTGTCGGTCTTCAGTCCCTCCAGCCTCAGTGACACCAGACGTACGGTCCCCGCGGCGGCGGCCGTGGTCGCGGTTCTGGAGGGAGAGGAGGTGGCTCTGGGCGTCGGCTGCCGGTGGGAGGCGGTGGGGTTGGAGTCGCCGGTTCTGGTGGGCTGCGGCTTCTTGGCCGGCGCACTGGGTGTCTGGCCGGTGCCTGGCTTCTTGGCCGGCGGGCTGGGGGCCGTGGTAGTGGCCGGCTTGCGGTGTTTCGTGGTGGCGGCTGTACTCGTGGCCGGCGGGGAGGACGCGTCCGTCTCCGCGGGCGTAGGCGTCCACATGATCGCCCCGCCCACCAGAGCAGCGGACACCGCCAGTGCCCCGGCGGCCGCCAGCAGCGCCTTGCGGCGTGAGCGGCTCACGGTGGGACCCGCCGTACCGTCCCGGCGGTCCGTCGGGTCCCCGGCCGGGCCGGCGGCGGGCTGGGCGCCGATGAGCCGAAGGAGGACGTCCTGCATGGCGGGCCGGGCGGCGGGGTCCTTGGCCAGGCAGGACAGCACGATCGGGCGTAACGGGCCCGGCAGGTCGCCGAGGTACGGCTCGCCGTGGAGGATGCGGCGGATCACCGCGGGCAGCGAGTCGTTGCCGAACGGCGGACTTCCCGTCGCGGCGAACACGATCACCGACGCCCACGCGAAGACGTCCACCGCGGGACCGAGCGGCGCGCCCGCGAGCTGTTCGGGCGCCATGTAGGCGGGCGTGCCGACGATGCTGCTCGTCACCGTCAGCGAATGGCCGGACGCGCGGGCGATGCCGAAGTCGATGACCCGCGGACCGTCCCTGCCGAGCAGCACGTTGGCGGGCTTGAAGTCGCGATGCACCACCCCTGCCCGGTGGATCGCCGCCAGTGCGGTCGCGGTCGCCACGGCGAGCCGTTGCAGGTCGGCGCCGACGTGGCGGCCCGCCTGCTGGAGCGAGGGCCCCTCGACGTACTCGGTCACGATGTACGGCCGGCCGCCCAGTGAGGCGTCGAGCACCTGGGCGATGCAGAACGGCTCCACCCGGCGCGCCGCGTCGATCTCCTTGGCGAAGCGGTGGTCACCGGCCAGGCCGTCCTGCAGCACCTTGACCGCGACCGGCCGCCCGTCGGAGCCCTGACCCAGGTAGACGACCCCCTGCCCGCCCGCGCCCAGACGCCCGAGCAGCCGGTAGGGGCCCACGGCCGGAGGGTCTTCGGGCAGGAGCGGATTCATCACTCGGTCCCGGGCGGGCAGGCGGTGAACGTGAGCTCCCTCGACGCCGTTCCCGGCGAGGTGACGCGGAAGGTGATCCGGTGCGGGCCGGCCGAGGTCACGAGCGGGCCGGGGACCTGCTGAGTGTGGGACTCGGCGATGACGGACTCAGACCGCGCCTTCACCCGTCCGTCCAGGATCCATTCGTAACGGAACGTGGTCGACAGCTTGGTCCCCTCAACGAGGGCGGAGGTGAGGATGCTGCCTACCTGGCAGTCCTCGGTGTTGGCCTTCCTGGCGCCGAGGGCCCGCACCCACACGACTCGAAAAGCACCGCTGCCCGACGAGGTCCTCGTGGGTGAGGTCGACGGCTGGGAAGCGGACCGCGTCGGCTTCGCGGTCTGCGTCGTGGTCGGCTTCGTCGTGATTGCCGGTTTCGGGGTGGTCGACGGTTTCGGGGTGGACGGGCTTCTGGTCCTCTTCGAACGGTGGCGCGTTCTCGTCGGGGTCGGTGTCCCGGCGGAGTGGAACGCCAGTTCCTGCGTACTCGTTCGCGGTTCCCGGAGATCCCAGACGCTCGTGGCCCCCCAGACGAGGGCGCCCGCGACCGCCAGCGCCCCCACCCCGGAGACACCGGCGACCAGCGCCGTCCTGCTCCCCCGCCGTCGCCGCCCGGGAGCCGTGGACGGGCCGCGGCCACCGTCCGGATGACCGGGGGCCGGTCCGCCCAGGAGCCGCAGCAGCACGTCCCGCATGGCGGGCCGGCGCGCCGGATCCTTGGCCAGGCATTCCAGCACGATCGCGCGCAACGGCTGTGGCAGGTCGCCGAGCTGCGGCTCGTTGTGCAGGATCCGATTGATCACCGCGGGCAGGGAGTCCTCGCCGAACGGAGGTGTCCCGGTGGCGGCGAACACGATCACCGACGCCCACGCGAAGACGTCCACCGCGGGGCCGATCCGCTCTCCGGCCAGCTGCTCCGGCGCCATGTACGCGGGTGTTCCCACGATGCTGCTGGTAGCCGTGAGCCCCGATTCGACCGACCGGGCGATCCCGAAGTCGATCACCCGGGGCCCGCCCTGCCCGAGCAGCACGTTGGCGGGCTTGAAGTCACGGTGGACGATGCCCGCCTGGTGGATGGCCGCCAGCGCGGTGGCGGTCGCCACCGCGAGCCGCTGCAGGTCGGCGCCGACGTGGCGGCCCGCCTGCTGGAGCGAGGGCCCCTCGACGTACTCGGTCACGATGTACGGCCGGCCGCTGCTCAGCGAGGCGTCGAGCACCTGGGCGATGCAGAACGGCTCCACCCGGCGCGCCGCGTCGATCTCCTTGGCGAAGCGCTCGTCGGCAAGACCCTCGCGCAGCACTTTGACCGCGACCGGTCTGCCGTCGGGCCCCCGGCTCAGATAGACGACCCCCTGGCCGCCCTCGCCCAGCCGGCCGAACAGCCGGTAGGGCCCCACGGCAGCGGGGTCGCCTTCCCGGAGAGGCTCGACGTGCGACATGGGACTCCTGTGACGCGCGTATGGGATCTTCGGCACCATAGCGGGAAATGTCAGACCGAGTGAGCCAGTCGCGTGAACCAACGAACAGCCGGCAGGGTCCGGCTCCAGCATTTGAACAGATCGTTGACAACAAATAGTTCATGGCGCACTCTGGTGGCATGTCAGAAGATCCCTTCGTTCCGCCGGACCCCGGCCAGGCGCGGGCTCATCGCGTGTACGCCGCCCTCGCCCGCATCGCCGAGCGGCACGCGGCGACGCGAGACCAACGCGATCGTCAGATCCATCCGCAGGTCGTCGGCGCGCATGAGGCCGTCAGGCTGGTGTCGTTCCTCGCCGCGGGAACCGCGCAGCACGACGACGGCGAGCCGGAGGTCGACCAGGCCGACATCACCGCCGCCCTCACCCTCGTGCCGCTCGTACGGGCCGAGCTGGACCAGCTGGAGACCTCGCTGCTGCTCATGGCACGGGGCCGTGGCCTCACCTGGCAGGAGATCGCGTTCGGGTTGGGGCTCGGCACCCCGCAGGCCGCCCGGCAGCGCTACGAGCGGCTGGCCGGCCGCGTGGAGGAGAGCCAGGCGCAGTAGGTCGTCCGGGTACGAGCGTCAGCCACCCGTGGTGACGTGCATGGCGACCGGCCGGTACACCAGGCCGTCCGTCCAGGTCACCGACTCGGGCGTGCCGGTCAGACGGAGGCCGGGGCGTCGGGTCACCAGAGCTTTGATCGCCTCGGTGAGTTCGACCCTGGCGAGGCTGGCGGCCAGGCAGCGGTGCGGGCCGTAACCGAAGGCCACATGCGGGTTGGGGGGATGCTCGGTGAAGCGGTGGATGTCGAACCGGCCGGGCTCGGGAAACGCCCGCGGGTCGTGGTTGGCCGCGTTCAGGTTCGGCATGACGACCGTTCCGGCGCTCAGCGAGCCGCTGGGGAGGTCGGTGTCCTTCGTGACGCGGCGCATGAAGGCGCTGGCGGGCGGCCCGTCGAAGCGCAGGATCTCCTCGACCGCGGCAGCCGTCAGGGTCGGGTCCGCCACCAGCTCGGCCCACTGGCCGGGGTGCAGGAGCAGGCGGAAGACACCGCGGGTGATCATCGAGGCGGTCGTCTCGTGGCCGGCCGTGATGAGGGAGAAGACGGTGTTGACCAGCTCCCCCTCCGACAGCCGGTCGTCCTCGTCCCTGGCCTGGATGAGCAGGTCGATGAGGTCTTCGCCGGGCTCGGCGCGATGCTGGGCGACCAGCTCCGCGGCATAGGCCATGAAGTCGGTGTAGCCCTCGTAACGGGCCTGCTCGGTGGCCGTGGACGTGGTCAGGAACATGTCCGTCCACCGGACGAACTGCTCGTAGTGGTCCATCGGCACGCCCAGCATCTCGCAGATGACGTGGCCGGGTAACCGCAGCGCGTACCCCTGGACCAGGTCGAAGTCGTCGCCCAGGCCGTCGAGGAGGTCCTGGGCGATTCGCGCGATACGAGGGCGCCACGGCTCGATCTGGCGCGGGGTGAACGTGCCGTGCATGATCCGGCGGTAGCGGGTGTGCTCCGGCGGGTCCTGGTTCACCAGCGCGTCGGGGTCGTCGTCGATGCCCATGCCGCTCACGAACCGCGGCAACCCCGGCAGCCGCAGGTTGCGGCTGGAGGTGGGCGAGGCCAGCAGGGCGCGGACGTCCTCGTACCGGACCGCCAGCGGGACGCGGTCGCCGCTGGGCATGGCCGCCGGCGCCAGCGGCCCCGACTCGCGCCGGTGAGCGAACTCCGGCGGCGGCGTGGCGAGTGGTCCGGGGACGATGTCGGGCCAGGTCCCGTCCGGATTCCGTTCGGTGGTCATCACAACCCCTTCCGGTCCGGGCGCCCCGGGGAGACGGCCCACGCGGAACATACGAAATGCTGTGCCCCGCGTCAACGGACGGCCCGGCAGCGCCCGGCCGGTGACCGGAATGCGATTCCCATCACCTACCTGCTCGCGGAGGCCCAGGTCGAGGGCCGGTTTTTCGCGCCGAGCTTGATCTTTTGGCAGAGCTTGTCCATCTTCGGTGGCGAGTGTCCTCGCAGGCGGCACATACTGGAGGGGATGAAGCCAGCTAGCGGCGCGTCCCGTCGCCACATGCCCACAAGTCCCTTCAAACCCCCGCCCCCTGCCCCGCCTGTCGAGCGGTTCAGCGTCAACGACCAGGTGACGCATGATCGCTACGGTCTTGGCGTCGTCGTCAGCGTGGAAGACGAGGTCGCCGTGTTCGTCGATTTCGGCTCCCGGCAGGAGCGGATAACGGCACCGTTCAACAAGCTGTACAAGCTCTGAACCCGCGCACTGCGGGAAGGCACGTCAACGCGAGAGCGTCCACGTCGGCGGTCGATCTGGCGGATCGGCCAGTCCGGCGTGGGACGGTGCGGGGTCTTTCCCCGCTCGCCCCGTGTGACGAGCACGGCTGTGCCGATGCTCGGCAGCCGTTACTCGTGCGCTCTCGCCCGTCCGTCCCGAAGGGCCCATGGTGACGAGTACGCCGTGGATGGTGCTCATCGGGCCGGCCGCGGCAGGCAAGAGCACGCTGGGGCGGTTGCTCGCCGGAGCCACCGGACGCCGGTTCGTCGACGTCGACGAGATCGGCGGGCCGTACTATGCCGAGGTCGGCTGGACCATGGATCGGCTGCGCGAGCGTGTCCGGGTCGTCGGCCGGGTGGCGGCCGAGCGCGAATGGGAGCCCGCCCGCGCCCATGCGGTGCGGCGCGCCGTGGAGACGCACGCGCCAGGGGCTCCTCAGGCGGTCGGGCTGAGTTCCATCGCTTCGCCCCTCGACGCCGCCTGATGAATCCCGACGCGCCGGGCCGTCCGATAGGTTCGCGTTCATGGTGGAGTGGGTGCGTTTGCAACTGGACCTGGACGGGTTCGACGGCGCGGCTTTCGAGCCGTACCTGCGGCGGGCGGAAGCGGCCGGCGTCGCGTTCACGACGATGGCCGAGCTGGGTGACACGGCCGGCCACCGGCGCGCGCTCTACGAGCTCAACCGGACCTGCTCGGCCGACATCCCCGACCGGGGAGAGTTCTACACCTACGACGACTACGTGGCCCAGCGCATCGAGGTGCCCGGCTTCGATCCGGCCGGGGTCGCCCTGGCGGTCCACGACGGCGCGTGGGTCGGGATGTCCTCGACCTCCCTGCACCCGGCCGAGGGGTACGCGTTCAGCGAGATGACCGGCGTGCTGGCCCCGTACCGAGGGCGGGGAATCTCGCTGGCGTTGAAACTGCTGGCGATCCGCTTCGTCCGGTCGTCGGGCTTCCGGCGGCTCAGGACGCTCCACCACCCGCGCAACACGTCCGCGATCGGCATGAACCGGCGCCTCGGGTTCGTGGATGAGACCGAGGACCACGACAGGGTGCTTTGACCACCAAAGGATCACCCTGAGGTCACAACAAGCACTCAGTACCCATTTGCACCATCCGCCCCTTGCGACGCGACCCTCCGCTACGGGAGGATCACGGGTTGAAACTCCGCGATGTCCGAACCTTCGTCCGGACCGGCGGTCACCCCCCGCACACCGGTGCATGGCGACATGGAGAGACTGTCGTGCAGCCACAAGAGCACATCGAGCAGTTCGGCTATCGACAGGAGCTGCGTCGCGGGGTCGGGCTGGCCGACCTCGTCTTCTACGGCCTCAACTTCATGGTGCCGATCGCGCCGTTCGCCATCTTCGGCCTGGTCTACTACCGCTCCGCCGGCATGCCGGTCCTCGCGTACCTGGTCGGCATGGTCGCCCTGCTGTTCACCGCGGCCTCGTACGCCCAGATGGTCAAGGCGTTCCCGCTGTCCGGCTCGGTCTACAACTACGCGGGGCGCGGCATCAGCGCGCCGGTCGGGTTCATGACCGGGTGGGCGATCCTGCTCGACTACCTGCTCGTTCCGGGCCTGCTCTACCTGATCGCGTCCAAGGCCATGAACGCCGGCGTGCCGCAGGTCCCGGTGTGGGCCTGGCTGATCATCTTCGTGACCGTCAACATGGTGATCAACCTGCGCGGCGTCCGCATGACGATCAAGCTCACCAGGGTGATGATCGCCGCCGAGCTGGTCGTGCTGGCGCTGTTCCTCGTGGCCGGCGTCTGGGCGATGCTCCAGGGCGCGGGCAGGGGATTCAGCCTGGCGCCGCTGTTCAACCCGGAGACGTTCTCGTGGCCGGTGGTGTTCGCGGCTGTGTCGGTCGCGGTGCTGTCCTTCCTCGGGTTCGACGGGATCAGCATGCTGGTCGAGGAGTCGACCGGCGGCTCGGCGCAGGTGAGCAGGGCCATGCGCTTCGCGCTGATCCTGGCCGGCGTGCTCTTCATCGTCCAGGTGTGGGTCGCCGCCCTGCTCGTGCCCGACCCGGCCGGCCTGCTGGCCCACAGCAGCGACACCGCGTTCCAGGAGGCCGCCGCCGTCGCCGGGGGCGACTGGCTGCGGCAGCTCACCTCGAACGCCACCGCCATCTCCTGGGGCGTGGCCAACACCCTGGTCGCCCAGGTCGCCGTCTCACGCCTGCTGTACGCGATGGCGCGTGACCGCCAGCTCCCGGCGTTCCTGGCCAAGGTGTCGGTCAAGAACTCCGTGCCGACCAACGCCATCCTGCTCGTCTCCGCGCTGTCCGTCGGGCTCGGGCTGTGGGTGTCCGCCCTCAAGGACGGCGTCGAGGTGCTCAGCAGCCTGATCAACATGGGCGCGCTGGTGGCGTTCATCGTGCTGCACGTGTCCGTCATCGTGCACTACCGGATCAGGCAGCGCTCGGACGATCTCTGGTCGCACCTGGTCTCGCCGCTGATCGGGATGGCGATCCTGGTCCTCGTCGTGATCAACGCCAACATCCTGGCGCAGGTGACGGGCTTCGTCTGGCTCGGGGTCGGGGCGATCGTCCTGGCCGGCATGTACGCCGCCGGACGCCGGCCCACCGTCCAGGGCCTGGCCGCACGGGAGCGGGTGTGAACCGGCTGCCGCTCTACCAGGACCTCTACCTCATCGCCCACAACGAGGCCGGCAAGCTCCTGACCCACCAGTCGTCGCTGGCCCTGGGGCTGGCGGGGGCGGTGCTGACCGAGCTGGTCCTGGCCGAACGCGTCGCCGTCGTCCAGGGCCGCGTCACCGTCTCCGAACGCCGCCGCACCGGTGACCCGATCGTCGACGCCCTCGTCAACCTGATCCCCTGGGACCGGGACCACCGGGACGTGCGATCCTGGTTCAAGGCGGCGGCCAAGGACATCTACGACCGTACCCGCGACGACCTGGTCGCCAAGGGTGTGCTCGCCCAGGTGACCAGGCGGCGCATGGGCATGCTGCCGTACCTGCGCTACCAGCTCACCGACATCTCCTGGGCCGTGCGGGCGTCGTCGGGGGTGCGGTCGGCGGCGGAGGGCTTCAAGCAGCCGGACGCGGCGTGCGCCACGCTGTGCGGCCTGGTGGCGGTGCTGCGGGTGGAGGCGGAGCTCTACCTGAGCCAGCCGTCGGGCCGGCTCGTCGAGCGCCTGCGCGCCATCGCCGACGAGCACTCGCCGGTGGTGAAGGAGCTCGTGCACATCGTCGACACCCTGATCGCCGAGGCCGCCGTCGCCGTGTACCGGTGACGGGGGTCAGAGGGGCTGCTCCAGCAGGCGCTTCATGGGCTGGAGACCGGCCGCCTCGTAGAAGGAGCGCGCGCCCTCGTTGAACTCCCAGACCTCGGTCACCAGGCGCCGGCACCCGGCCTCCCTGCCCGCCTCCCGCACCGCGTCCAGCAAGGCGGTCGCGACCCCGAGCCGCTTGGCCTGCGGCGCCACGACGATCTGGTTCAGGGCGATGAACGAGTCCGCGTTCAGGAGCACGCTCGGCCCGCGGTGGTACACCGTCGCCTCCGCGTACCCGGCGCACTCACCGTCCGCCGGCTCGGCCACGAAGATCCGGGTGGACTCCTGCCCGAGCCGCTCCGCGAACCGCTTCGTGAGCTCCTCGGCCGACGGCCGCGCCTGGAACAGGTCGGGCCGGTGTCGGCGTGGAGGCCGTGGACGTGCGGGTTCATCCCGGCGAGGAGGGCGGCGTCCCCGGGGGTCGCCTGACGGACTTTCAACGGTGACACGGACACCCTCTCTTCTCGGACACGGTGTGCGACCATGGGCGCATGGACCGCGAAAAGGCCCTGACGGACATCTCATGACGGACGAGCGGATCACCACGATCGGCCGTTGTTACGGCTGCAAGCGGACGTTCGGCTTCGATCCGGCGACGGTCACGATGTTCGCGATCGACCCGGAGACCGGCTTCCCGCCCGGTATGACGGTGCTGGGCACGGTCCGCGAGCCCACCCCGGAGGCGGTGGCCCGGTCCGTCGAGGAGCCCGTCTGCCCGGACTGCGTGGCCAGGGCGAAGCAGGCTCTGGAGCCCCCCGATCCCTTCACCCCCTGGTCACGCCCCTAGCGTTCCGGCGAGGTCCGCGGTGACCTTCCCGTACATGCACATGTCGCGCCGCTCGCCCCCCACCTCCCGCCAGCTGCGCAGCAGCCCCTCGCGGGCGAACCCGGCGCGCTCGGCCGCCCGCCACGACGGCGTGTTCCACGGCTCGATGTGCAGCTCCAGCCGAGCGAGCCCCAGCGGGCCCAGTCCCCAGGACGAGATCGCCACCAGCGCCGCGACCGCCACCCCTCGCCCGCGGGCCGAACCGGCGACCCAGTAGCCCACCTCCGCCCGGCCGTGGGGGCCGGGCCACAGCCCGATCTGGCCGACCGCGTCGCCCGTTCCGGCGTCGGCGATCGCGAACGAGTATCCGGCTCCCTCGGCGGCCCTGCTCCACTGGCGCCGCACGAACGCGACGCCCTCCGCCTCCGAGTATTCGGACGGCACGGTCGTGATCAGCGGGATGTACGGGTCCCGTGACGCCTCCCGCACGGCCGCGACGTCGTCCAGCCGCCACGGGCGCAGCAGGAGGCCGCCGCCGGCCGGAAGCTCGGGCATCGCGAGCGAACGATCTTCCATCCCGGCATCATGCCACCACCGCTTGAGTCTCCCGTACGGGGAGACGGCAGGGTGGGGGCATGGACGGTGACGCGCTCTACTCGATCGGTGACCTGGCACGGCGGACCGGCGTGACGGTCAAGGCCATCCGGTTCTACTCCGATCAGGGCATCGTGCCGCCGGCCGGCCGTACCCCGGCCGGTTACCGCCGATACGGCGTCGAGGCCGTCGCGCGGCTGGATCTCGTACGGACGCTGCGCGAGCTGGGGCTGGACCTGCCCACGGTGCGCAGGGTCGTGGAGCGGGAGGTGTCGCTGCCGGAGGTCGCCGCGGCGCACGCCGAGGCCCTCGCGGTGCAGATCCGGACGTTGCGGCTGCGGCGTGCGGTGCTGACGGCGGTGGCCAGGCGCGGGTCCACACCTGAGGAGACGGAGCTCATGCACAGACTGGCCAGGCTTTCCGAGGACGAGCGGCGGCGGCTGATCGGGGAGTTCCTCGACGCCGCGTTCGGCGCCCCCGGCGACGCGGGCGCCGAGGCGTTCGCGGGGACCCGGAACTCGATGACGCCCGAGTTGCCCGACGACCCCGAGCCGGAGCAGGTGGAGGCGTGGGTGGAGCTGGCCGAGCTCTCCCGCGACCCCGGCTTCCGGGCGGTGATGCGGCGCATGGCGGACGCGCACGCGGCGGGAACGGCTCCCGGCGCCGTGCCACGGCCGGACGCGGTCGCGGTCGTACGGGAGCAGGTGGGGCCGGCGGTGGCGGCGGGGGTCGATCCGGAGTCGGCGGAGGCGGAGCCCGTCGTCGCGGCGGTCCTGGCGCGGTACGCCCGGCTCGTGCACCCGCCCGGCGAGACGGCGCCCGCCGGCGGCTCCACGGGCGACGGAGAAGGACTCCGTCGCCGGCTGCTGGAGTACCTGGAGCTGGTGAACGATCCGCGCAGGGAGCGCTACCTGCGCCTGCTCGCCGTCGTCAACGCCTGGCCCCCTCCCGAGAGCCTGACACCGTCACTCGACTGGACCCTCCACGCCCTGCGCGCCCGAGCCACGGAGTGACGAGGGGGTTCACGGGGCCGGGGTGAGGCGGTGGGGTGGGAAGGCGTGGTGGCGGGCCGTCAGGACGGCCGCGAGCGTGGGGGCCAGCAGGGCCAGCGTGGTCCACGGGAACGACACCGGCCCGAAGAGGTCCAGCAGGAGGCCGCCCACGACGCCGCCGGCCGCCATGGCCGCGTTCCACAGCGTGACCAGCATCGCCTGGGCCGTGTCCGCCGCCTCGCCGCCCGCGTCGCCCGCGGCCGTCTGGAGCAGGGTGGGCGCCCCGCCCCAGCCGAGCCCCCACAGCGCCGCGGCGGCGTACACCAGCGTGGGGCTGCCGGCCGCCACCGCGAGGACGGCCGCCGCCACGGCCACCAGCGCGGCGGCGGTGATGGTGAGCGTGCGCAGGCGGCGGTCGATGAGCGCGCCCACGAGCCAGATGCTCGCCAGCGAGGCGACGCCGAAGATCAGCAGCACGAGGTCGACGACGTCGCCCATGCCGTTGGCGGTCAGGAACGTCGCGACGTAGGTGTAGAGGATCGTCTGCGCCAGGACGAACAGCAGGGTCACGAACAGGATCGGCGTGACACCCGGCACGCCGAGCGTGCGCAGCAGGGCGGGGTGGGCGCCGCGGCCCTGTCCGGGGTGGTCGGGGACGAGCGCGAAGATCCAGGCGAGCAGGACGGCGGCGATCGCCGTCATGGCCCAGAACGTCACCCGCCAGCCGAGCGCCTCCCCGAGGAACGTCCCCGCCGGCACCCCCAGCGACAGCGCCGCCGGGATGCCGGCCATGACGATCGCCATGGCCTTGCCCTGCAGGCGGACGGGGGCCAGGCGGCGGGCGTACCCGGCCAGCAGCGCCCAGACCACCCCGGCGGCCACCCCGGCGACGAAGCGCGCCACCAGTGTCAGCGGGAAGGACGCCGAGAAGGCGGTGACGGTGTTGGCCAGGGCGAACCCGGCCACCCCGCTCAGCAGCAGCCGCTTGCGCGGCCAGCCCGCCGTGGCGGCGGACAGGGGGATGGCGGAGACGGCGGTGCCGATGGCGTAAACGGTCACGAGCTGTCCGGTCGCGGCCTCGCTCACCCCGAGGCCGGCGCTCATTGCGGGCAGGACGCCGGCGGGCAGCGTCTCGGTCAGGACGGTGATGAAGGCGGCCGTGGCCAGCGCCAGCAGGGCTCCCAGGGGCAGGCGCTCCTCGGGGGCCGAGGTGCGGGGCGGGGCGGGCCGTGTGGTGTGATCGCTCATGCTGCGTATGCTCGAACCATCACATAGATGTGAAGGTCAAAGCGACGACGTGTGAGGTCGGTCACATGCGGATCGGAGAGCTGTCGGAGCGCACCGGCACGCCGCGACGGCTGCTGCGCTACTACGAGGAGCAGGGGCTGATCGTGCCGGCCCGGTGCGCGAACGGCTACCGCGACTACGACGAGCGGCTGGTGGACCGGGTCGTGCAGATCCGTGGGCTGCTCGACGCCGGGCTGCCCACCCGGATCATCAAACAGATCCTGCCCTGCCTGGACAAGCCCCGGGTGATCCACTTCCCGGACGCGACCCCGGAGATGCTGGCCACCCTGCAGGGGGAGCTCGACCGCATGAACGACCGCATCACCTGCCTGACCCGCAACCGCGACGCCATCGAGGAGTACCTGGACGTCGTACGGAGCGGCGAGCGGAGCGCCTCCTGATCCGGCCGTCACGCTCCTGAGGAGCGACGGGTCCTGGCACTTCACCTGACGAGGCGTGACGCCCCGTGTCCGGGGTAACCGGGCAGCAGAAGGTGGAAGGAGCGGGGACGCCATGGCCGAAGTGGACAGGATCGCCGAACCGTGGGGCACGCGCACGCCGTACGGGCCCGGGGAGACGTGGCCCGTGAGAGTGGACAGCTTCCTCCAGGAAGGGATCCGCGCGGAGGACGTGGACCGCTGGGTGCAGAGCGCCACGATCCTGCACAGCAACGGCGACGGCCTGGACATCGCGGTCAAGGACGGCCGCGTCGTGGGGGTCCGGGGCCGCGCCGCCGACCGGGTCAACCACGGCCGGCTGGGCCCCAAGGACCTGTACGGCTGGCAGGCGAACCACTCGCCCGACCGGCTCACCCGGCCGCTCGTGCGGGAGAACGGCCGGCTGGTCGAGACCAACTGGGACACCGCCATGGAGCGCGTGACGGGCCGGGTCAAGGAGCTGCTGGACGAGCAGGGCCCGAGCGCCGTCGGGTTCTACACCACCGGCCAGCTCTTCCTGGAGGAGTACTACACGCTCGCGCTCATCGCGCACGGCGGCATCGGCACGAACCACGTGGACGGCAACACCCGGCTCTGCACCGCCACGGCGGCGGCCGCGCTGAAGGAGTCGTTCGGCTGCGACGGCCAGCCGGGCTCGTACACCGACGTGGACCACGCCGACGTCATCGCCCTGTACGGCCACAACATGGCCGAGACGCAGACCGTCCTGTGGGCCCGGATCCTCGACCGGCTCGCCGGGCCGAACCCGCCGGCGCTGGTCTGCGTCGACCCGCGTGAGACGCCGGTCGCCCGCGCCGCCACCGTGCACCTGGCCAACCGGCCCGGCACGAACGTCGCCCTGATGAACGGCCTGCTCAACGAGATCATCGCCAACGGCTGGATCGACGAGGACTACCTGCGCGAGCACGTGGTGGGGTTCGAGGAGCTGCGCGAGCGGGTGAAGGACTACCCGGCCGAGAAGGCCGCCCGGATCTGCGACGTGCCGGTGGACGCGCTGCGTGAGGCGGCGCGGCTGATCGGCACGGCCCGGCGCCTGCTGTCCACGGTGCTCCAGGGCTTCTACCAGTCGCACCAGGCCACCGCCGCCGCGGTGCAGGTCAACAACATCCACCTGGTACGCGGCATGCTCGGCAGGCCCGGCTGCGGCCTCCTGCAGATGAACGGGCAGCCCACCGCGCAGAACACCCGCGAGTGCGGCGCCGACGGCGACCTGCCGGGCTTCCGCAACTGGTCCAACGACAAGCACGTGCAGGAGCTGGCGCGGATCTGGAACGTCGAGCCGCTGGACATCCCGCACTACTCGCCGCCCACCCACGCCATGCAGATGCTCCGCTACATGGAGGAGGGGTCGATCCGCTTCCTCTACGTCACGGGCACGAACCCCGCGGTGTCGCTGCCCGAGCTGCGCCGCGTGCGCTCGATCCTGGCCCAGGAGCGGCTGTTCGTGGTGGTGCAGGACATCTTCCTGTCGGAGACGGCCATGCTGGCCGACGTGGTGCTGCCGGCCGCGACGTGGGGTGAGAAGACGGGCACGTTCACGAACGCGGACCGCACGGTCCACCTGTCGGAGAAGGCCGTGGACCCGCCCGGCGAGGCCCGTTCCGACCTGGACATCTTCCTGGACTTCGCGCGCCGCCTCGACCTGCGGGACAAGGACGGGGCGCCGCTGGTGAAGTGGAGCGACCCCGAGGGCGCGTTCGAGGGCTGGAAGGAGTGCTCGCGCGGGCGGCCGTGCGACTACAGCGGCCTGTCGTACGAGAAGCTGCGCGGCGGGAGCGGCGTGCAGTGGCCGTGCGACGCCGGGCACCCCGACGGGACCGAGCGGCTCTACGCGGACGGCGCGTTCTGGAGCGCGCCGGAGGTCTGCGAGGACTACGGCCGCGACCTGGTGACGGGCGCGCCGCTGTCCCCGACGGAGTACCGGGCGCTCAACCCGGACGCCAAGGCGGTCATCAAGACCGCCGAGTACGTCCCGCCGCACGAGCCGCCGGACGAGGAGTTCCCGTTCGCGCTCACGACCGGGCGCACGCTCTACCACTTCCACACCCGGACGAAGACCGCGAGGGCCCCGCAGCTCCAGCGGGCGGCGCCCGAGGTGTGGGTGGAGATGTCGCCCCACGACGCCGGGCGGCTCGGCTTCGCCGAGGGCGACCTGCTGGAGGTGGAGACGCGCCGCGGCGCCGTCAACGCGCGCCTGCGGGTCAGCGGCATCCGCGACGGCGTGGTCTTCCTGCCGTTCCACTACGGCTACTGGGACCGGCCCGGCGGGTACGACGCGGGCAAGGGGCCGGAGAAGGGGATGGAACGGGCGGCCAACGAGTCCACGGTCACCGACTGGGACCCGGTCTCGAAGCAGCCGCTGTTCAAGACCGCCGCGGCGCGCGTGTCGCTGGTGGAGCGCGGCCGGGGCATGCCGGCGCCGGCGCCGACGACCACCGCGTCCCGGCCCGTCGCGCCGGAGGGCGCGGTCTCCGCCACGCGCGGCGGCCCCGGCGCGGAGGCCGTGGAGTCCGTGGAGTCCGTGACGGCGTCGGGAGGCGCGCGATGAAGCTGGACCTGGTGATCCGGGAGCTGCACCGCTCGGAGAACGAGCTGGCCCACGTCCTGCTGCGCATGTCGGAGCGGCACAAGGCCGACCACGAGACGTACCACGTGGCCCGTGACCTGGTCCGGTGGTGCCACGACCACGTGCGCCAGCTGGCCCGGATCGGCGAGGACTACGGCCTGAAGCTCGACGCCGAGCCGTCCGCCGAGTCCACGATCGCCGAGCGCGTCCGGGAGAAAGCCTCCGAGTGGCTGGGACGCCGCCCCGAGCCGGGGCTGCTGCTCCTGGCGGACCTGCGCCACCTGTACCGGGTGGCGTCGGGGGTGTCGCTGGACTGGGAGCTGCTGGCCCAGGCCGCGCAGGGCTCGCGCCGCCGGGACCTGCTGGAGCTGGCCGAGCGGTGCCACCCGCAGACACTCCGGCAGGTGCGGTGGGCGAACGCCCGGCTCAAGGAGTCGGCCACCCAGGCCCTCGTGAGCTGAGCGCCCGGCCGTCACCCGGCGGTGAAGTTCTCACCCACCTCCTCCTGGAGGTTGGTGAGGGCGCTCTCCACCAGGCTCTCCACGGTCTCGTGGGCGTCGGCGGGGGCCGTCACGCACACCTCGACCCGGGACGCGCCGGCGCCGGCCTGGCCCACCTCCAGCCAGCCGCCCGCTCCCCGCACGTCCTGGGCGCGCCACTCCACGCGCAGCCGCTCGTCATCCGTGGACAGGGCGCACCGCGCCTCCCCCTGCCGCCCGCCGACCCGCCAGCGGACCAGCGCGAGCCCGTTCTCCAGGTGCTCGGCGGTGACACCGGCGGGCAGCCAGCGGCGCAGCCGATCCAGGTCGCCGGCGGTGTTGTAGACGACCTCGGCCAGGGCAGCCACCTCGCGGGTGGCGTGGTATTCCTTCGTACTCATGGCGCTGTCGCTACCCGATCGTCACGAGTGTTACCGCTCGTACGCGCGCGGGTGGGTTTGGGGGGACCGATGATAGGTAGTCCGGGGATGGCGGGGACACGGACGAGTAGGTGAAGGAATGGGGCGGGTGCGGGTGGACGAGCGCTGGGACGGCGCCGGAGGGCGGCGGGTACGCAGCCTGGAGACGGGCCGGGAGAACCCCGACCGCCGGACCGTCGTCATCGTCCCCGGGCTCGGCGCCCTCGGCTACCTGTTCGACACGCTGGCCGGCTGCGGCTCGTGGGCGCGCTCGTTCCTGCTGGACGTGCCCGGGTTCGGGCGCCGCCCGCCGTGGTCGTGCGCGCCCGAGCTGCCCGCCGTCAACGAGCTGGTCACGCGGTGGCTGGACTCCGTGCCGGCCGGGCCGGTCGTGCTCGTGGGGCACTCCACGGGGGCGCAGGTCGCGCTCCGGGTGGCCGCCGAGCGGCCCGATCTCGTACGCGCGCTGGTCCTGCTGGGGCCGACGTTCCCGCCGAGGCTGCGCACCGGTCCGGGGCTGCTCGTGCCGTACCTCCGGACGACCCGGCACGAGCCGGCGGGCCTGCTCCCGGCCACGATGCCGTACTACGGGCGGGCGGGGCTGAAGGCGCTGGCCCGGTTCGTGCGCACGGCGCAGGAGGACGAGCCGGAGAAGCTGGTCCCGGCCGTGTCGTGCCCGATGGTCGTCGCCCGGGGCGTCCACGACGCGTTCGCGCCCCAGGCGTGGGCCGACCGGCTGGCCACGGCCGCCGCCGACGGGCGCTCGGTGACCGTGCCGGGGGCGCACGCGTTCCCGTACCAGCACGGCGGCCTGACGGCCGCGCTCGTCAACGGGGCGGCCAAGCGGGCAGGAATCCTCTGAAGCCGGGCGGCACGTGCCGGTGGCGGTTCCGCCTGCCCGACGACCCGCCGTCCCCCGCGGAGCCGCCGCAGCAGCGACCTCACGCCGGCGAGTCGAGGACGTTCATGACCATGATGACGCCCTTGACGGCGTCGTTCTCCATGCGCAGCCGCGCGAACTCCACGCCGAGCCGGGTCGCCCTGCCCCGGCGGTTGACCGCGTCGATGACCAGCCCGTCGGGCCAGTCACCGGGTCGTGAGCCGCCGTCGAGCAGCTGGCGCAGGTACGGCAGGAGCCGGTCGAACGGCAGCCCGATGTCGAGGTCGGTCAGCGTCCCGCCCACCGTCTCGTCGGCCCGCGCGCCCCACAGCTCCTCGGCGCCCGGACTCCACACCAGCACGCGCAGCTCCTCGTCCACCACCGCCACCGCGTCGCCGAGGCTGCGCACCATCGAGGAGACGAACCCGTTGGCCTGGTCGAGTTCGAGGCTGCGGGCGTTGAGCGTCTCGTTGATCTGCTGGAGCTCGTCGTTGGTCGACTGGAGCTCCTCGTTCATCGTCTCCAGCTCCTCGTTGGTGGACTGGAGCTCCTCGTTGGTGGTCTCCAGCTCCTCGTTGGTGGACTGGAGCTCCTCGTTGGTGGTCTCCAGCTCCTCGTTGAGCGACTGGAGCTCCTCGTAGGCGTGCTCCAGCTCCTTGTTGGCGTGCTCCAGCTCGTCGCGGAGCCTGCGGTAGCGGGTGACGTCGTAGAAGTTCACGCCGACGCCGAGCAGCTCCTCGCCCTCCTGGAGCGGCACCACGGAGACGTCGAACACGCTGGTCTCGGACTGGTTCGGCCGGTTCCACAGCACGTCCTGCACCTCGACCGTGCGCAGCTCAACCTGCACCCGCTCGATCAGCGAGCGCAGCTCCACCGGCCGGTAGGACACCTCCAGGTCCTGGAACGGCCGGCCGACGTCGCGCGGGTGCAGGTTGAACAGCACCTCGGCCTTGGAGTTGACCAGCGCGAGCCGGCCCTCGCGGTCGAGCGTGATCTGCGCGACCGGGCCGGAGGCCAGCGCCGCGCCGCGCAGGTCGCCCACGGTCTCCTGCGGCCCGCCCGCCGCCGCGCCGTGCGCCCAGGGCGAGCGCGGGCCGTGCGGCCTGGTCGCTACCTTCCTGAACAGCCGCATGCGCAGGTCGACCGGCTGGAACCTGTCGCTGTGGTTGAGCAGCATCTCGGCCTTGCCGAGGAACAGGTAGCCCGGGTCGGCCAGCGCGAAGTGGAAGCGCCTGATGACGTTGAGCTGCGTCTCGGTGTTGAAGTACATCAGGGTGTTGCGGGCCAGCAGCAGGTCCACCCGCGAGATGGGGGCGTCGCGGGTCAGGTCGTTGCGGCCGAAGATGATCTGGCGGCGCAGGTCCCGACGGAAGGCGTGGCCGCCCTCGACCGGCTCGAAGTAGGCCGCCTTCAGCTCGGCGGGCACCTCGCTCATCTGGCGGTCGGTGTACGTGGCCGCCCGCGCCACCTGGAGGGCCTGCTCGTCCAGGTCGGTCGCGTAGATCTTCACCCGCTCGCTGAACTCGTCGACGCCGAGCTCCTCGGCCAGCACCATGGCCAGGCTGTACGCCTCCTCGCCGGTCGCGCATCCGGCGCTCCACACCCGGATCGCCTTGCCCACCGGCTTGCCCGCGAGCAGCGACGGGACGACGACCTCGCGCAGCGACTGCCAGGCGCCGGGATCGCGGAAGAAGCTGGTGACGTTGATGAGCAGGCTGTCGAAGAGCCGGCCGAACTCCTCCGGCTCCAGCTCCAGGTAGTCGCGGTACTCGCCGTAGTCGCGCAGCTTGAGCGCTTCGAGCCGGCGGCCGACCCGGCGCATGAGGGTGGTCCGCTTGTAGCCCGTGAAGTCGAAGCCGCGGGTCTCTTTGAGCATGACGAGCAGGTCGTCGAACTCGCGTTCCTCAGCCGGTGTCACAGCGCCTCACCCTATGTCCCCGCACCGCGCCGCCGGATCGTTCCGCCGCCCGGCTCACGCCTCCACGAGACCCTCGCCGGTGCCCACGCGCGCCTGCAGGCCCTGGATCGTCCGCAGCGCCTCCTCGGTCTCGTCCGCCTCCTCCACGAGCCGCCGGGCCGACATCCGGTGGCCCCGCTCCTCCGCCGTGTGGATCATGCGTTGGAGGAGCCTCAGCCGCTCCTCCAGGCGGAGGATCGCGATCCAGAGCGCCCGCTCCACGGCTTCGGCCTGGCCGGAGACCATGCTCTCCATCGACCAGGAGTGGCCGACCCGGCAGGTGTAGCGGGACGACGGTGCGCCGCGGCTCGCGTACAGCGGGCCGTTGCACTCGGGGCAGGTGAAGCCGCTGAGCTCCCCCTTGGGGGTCTCCGGGAGCTGCGCCGACAGGTAGCGCGCCAGCTCCTGCTCCATCTCGGCGTCCAGATCCGGTGTGTCCGGGGTGGTCTCCGGCATGGTCTCCTCTGTGACCACGGAGACGCTGCTCCGCTGTACGGCCCAGTCCGCCAGGCCGGCGAGAGGGAGCACTCGAGCTGCCCGCGTCGCGGCCAGGGCCGCGCTCGGCATTCCCTCGAAGTCCGCCTCCGCGGGGTCCTGCACGGCGACGGCCCCGCCCCTGCGCTCGATCACGGCGCAGCCGCGCGCTCCGTCACCGAGCGTGCCGCTGAGCACGATCCCGGAGACCCGCGGCCCGGCGTCCATCGCGGCGCTCATGAACAGCAGGTCGGCGGCCGGCCGGTGGCCGTTGTAGCGGGGGCCGCGCGACAGGCGCACATGACCGTCGCGCACCAGCAGGTGGTGGTCGGGCACGGCCACGCGGATCTCCCCGTGGACGACCGGCGCGCCGTCCTCCGCCGGGGCGGCCTTGAGCGGCCCGGCCCGGTCGAGAATCCCGGCCAGCACGCTCCCGCCGCTCGCCGACACGTGCAGCACGACCAGGACGGCGGCCTCCAGACCGGCCGGCAGCCCGGCGGCCAGGGCGCGGAGAGGCTCCACGCCGCCCGCCGAGGCGGCGACGACCACGAGGTTCCTTGCCTGTGCGGTTTCCACCGAACTCACCTGTCCCGACAGTACTCCTTCATGCACGAACAGGCCGAGAATGGGTAGAGCGTTCCCATGGCGCTCACACTCACCCTCGTCCACAACGACGGCGTCGAGGCGCGGGTGTCGCTCGCCGGAGACCTGGACCTCACCTGCTCCGAGTGGTTCCAGGGGGCGCTGGCGCTGCTGTTCTTCCAGCAGGCGCCGCGCATCGTGGTCGACGTGACCGGGCTGAGGTTCTGCGATGTGGGCGGTGGCCGGGCGCTGGCGAGCGTTGAGGCGCTGATGCACGGTGAGGGCGGCGAACTCCAGATCGTCGGTGATGGGCCCGCCATCCGGCTGCTGCGCATGGTGGCGCCGTCGCTGGCGCCCGAGGAGCTCGCGGTGGCGGACGGATCGGCGCCCGCCCTCGCCGGCGGGCACGCCGGTGAGCCGGCTCCGCCCGCGCGCCGCCACCTGCCCACTCTGCGGGGGCTCGGGCCCGCTGGCACCAGGGTCCGTCGCCCGGCCCGCGCCGTGGTGGAGGCCGGCTCGTACGCGCATCCCGCCCTGAGGCGGGCCGCCGAGCTGAAGGCGGTCACGGCCCAGCGCCTGGAGACGTTGCAGCGGCAGGGGACGACCGTCTGCGCGAACGCGGCCGAGATGCACGAACGGCTCGCCGTACTGCACGAACGGCTCGGCACGCTGCACGAGCGGCGGGGCGGCGCCCTGCCCTGTGACGGGAGTTCGCACAGGGAGATGGCCGAGGAGTTCCGCAGGCTGCGCGCCACGTTCACGCCCTCCTGACCAATGAGAACTGGTCTTTTAGGCAATCCCTTTGTCCCTTTCGGCCGGTGTCCCTTTCGTCGGGCACGGGCCGGGGCGGGCGCGACAGGGCGGGGCAGGACCTGCATGTGACCATGGAGGTATGGCGGAGACGATGACCGCGTGGGTGGTGGCGCGCCCCGGGCCCATGGCCACGGGACCGCTGGAGCGCGTGCGGACGGCCGTGCCCGCGCCCGGTCCCGGCGAGGTGCTCGTCAAGGTCGAGGTGTGCGCCGTCTGCCGTACCGACCTGCACCTCGCGGAGGGCGACCTGAAGCCGCGACGGCCGCGCACGGTCCCCGGGCACGAGGTCGTGGGCCGCGTCGCGGGCCGCGGCCCCGGGGCGGACCTGCCCGACGGCGCCCGCGTGGGGGTGGCCTGGCTGCGCTCGGCCTGCGGCACCTGCCGCTACTGCGTCCGCGGCGCCGAGAACCTCTGCCCGTACTCCCGCTACACCGGCTGGGACGCCGACGGCGGCTACGCCGAGTACCTGACCGCGCCCCAGGACTTCGTCCACCCGCTGCCCGCCGATCCGCCGGCCGAGAAGCTGGCGCCCCTGCTCTGCGCGGGCATCATCGGCTACCGGGCGCTGCTGCGCCGAGCTGCCGCCCGGCGGGCGCCTCGGGGTGTACGGGTTCGGCGCCTCGGCCCACCTGACCGCCCAGGTGGCCATCGCCCAGGGCGCGACCGTGCACGTGCTGACCCGCGCCCAGGAGGCCCGGCGGCTGGCGCTGGAGCTGGGCGCCGCCTCGGCGGGCGACGCCTACGACGCGCCGCCGGAGCCGCTGGACGCCGCCATCCTGTTCGCCCCCGTGGGCGACCTGGTGCCGGTCGCGCTCGCCGCCCTGGACCGCGGCGGCACGCTCGCGGTCGCCGGGATCCACCTGACCGACATCCCGTCCCTGAACTACCAGGAGCACCTGTTCCAGGAGCGCACCCTGCGCAGCGTCACCGCCAACACGCGCGCCGACGGCCGCGCCCTGCTGGAGCACGCCGCCCGCAGCCCGCTGCACGTCACCACGGTCCCGTACGCGCTGGACGAGGCCGGGCAGGCCCTCGCCGACCTGGCGGCCGACCGCGTCACCGGGGCCGCCGTCCTGCGCATGGACGTCTGAGCGAGGCCGGGAAGGGCTCCGGGCGCCGCCGTCTCACCCCCACCGCAGCGTGGTGTGGAAAGACGGCGGCTCACCCCCGCCGCAGCGTGGCGTCGGCCATCATCCGGGCGAACTCCTGGGGTGAGCCGGCCGCCGCCCACATCGCCCGCTGCCGCGCGGCGCCGGTCCCCCGCTCCCGGAAGCGCTGGAGCAGCCCGGCGATCGGGCCGGGATCGGGGATGCGGTCCAGCAGCGTGGCGAGCATCCGCTCGTGGTCCACCACCCGGCCCGTGTACGGGTCGCGGGTGGGGGCGCGGAGCCCGTGGCGGGCGGCGGCGTTCAGCGCGGCGGCGACGCGCATGTCGCCGATGCGCCTGATCGGCTCGCCCGCCCGCAGCTCGGCCAGGGCCAGGCCGACCAGCGTCCGCGCCAGGCCGGTCACGAGGACGGTGTCGTCGATCGACAGGCCGGTGTCCATGACGCGCAGCTCCACCGTCGGGTAGCGGGACGACAGCCGGGCGTGGAAGTACACCCCGCGCTCGTCGATCGCCCTCCCCCGGCGGACCAGCCGGCACACCGCGGCGTCGTAGTCGGCGGCCGAGCGCCACGCGCGGGGCGCCGTGGCCGTGGGCCAGCGCGTCCAGCGTTTGTACCTCGTGCTCTCCCATCCGGTGTCGCGGCCGTTCGCGATCGGCGAGTTGGCGCTGACCGCGAGCAGCGTGGCCAGCCACGGCCGCACCCGGGTCAGCACCTGCACGCCGACCTCGCGCGACGGTATGCCGACGTGGACGTGACAGCCGCAGGTGCCGGTGCGGGCCAGCAGCCGGCCGAAGCGCCTGTCCAGCTCGCGGTAGCGCGGGTCGGGCGTCACGGCGGGCCCGCCGGGAAGGCGCTGCGGCGCGACCCCGGAGGCGAGGAGCAGGCAGCCGGCCTCGGCCGCGGCACTGGCGGCGCGGCGGCGCAGTTCCAGGAGCTGGCTGCCCGCCTCCTCGGGACAGCCGCACACGCCGGTGACCGTTTCGAGCTGGTAGCGCATGACTTCGGTCTTGACCCGCTCGTCGCCGAGCAGGCCGGTGATCTCAGGGCCGCACAGGGAGAGGTCGCCGCCTGCGCGGTTCACGAGGAGGAACTCCTCCTCCACACCCATCGTGAGCGTCCGGGTCGCGGCTCCGACCGCCTCGGAGGTGATGACCACGTGCCCACCTCCTCGCCGTCACTAGCTACGCGCACAGAGGGGGTCGTCCGTGGTTCTACCCACCTAAGGTTTTTGTCACCCTTCGTACGGGTTTGCCATGACTCGTACGGTCTGGAGGCTGCTGTCCATCGAGTCCGGGATGACCATGCCCGCGTCCACCCCGGTCCGCAGGTAGTCCAGGATCTCCTCCGTCAGCCGCTCCCCCGGCACCACGGCCGGGATGCCCGGCGGGTAGGGCGTGAGCATCTCCGCCGAGATCCGCCCGGCCGCCTTCTCCACCGGCACCTGCTCGGTCGCGGCGAAGAACGCGTCGCGCGGCAGCACGGCCTGCTCCAGCCGCATCCGGGGCGGCGACGGGATGCGCACCTCGGGCGTCGGCAGCTCACCGGCGTGCCGGACCACGTCACGCAGCCCGGTGAGCAGCTTGCCCGTCGACTCCTCGTCGTCGGCGTGGGTGAGCTGGGCACTGATCCGCCGCTGGTCCGACAGGTGCAGGTTGAGCCGGTGGTGCTCGCGCAGCCAGTCGTGCATGGCGTAGCCGGGCGCCTCGAACGCGCTCACGTCCATGATCACCTGGAGCGGGTCCATGTCGAACGAGCGGCCGGGGCCGACGAAGTCGTCGCCGCCGTACACGCGCAGCCCGTCGATCTCCTGGACGGCGGCGCGGACCCGCTCGGCCAGCGCCAGCGTGCGGTCATAGAGGGCGCGGCCGTGCTCCACCATCTGCCGGCGCCAGCCGTCCAGCGCCGCGTACACCAGCACCGACGCGCTGGTCGTGGCCAGCAGGTCGGCCCGCGCCTTCAGCACCCCGGGATCGACCAGGTCGCCCTGGAGGTGGAAGACCGAGCTCTGCTCCAGCCCCGACCCCATCTTGTGGATGGACGTCACGCACAGGTCGGCGCCCGCGTCCATGGCCCACGTCGGCAGGTCCGGGTGGAACGGGAAGTGCGCGCCCCACGCCTCGTCCACGACCAGGGGCTTGCCGTGCTCGTGGCAGAGCCGGGCCAGGCTCTCCAGGTCCGCGCACGTGCCGTACGGGGTGGGGGTGGTCACCAGCACGCCCTTGACGTCCGGGTTGGCGACGAGCGCCTTCTCGAACGACTCCACGGACGGCGGATGCGCCAGGTGCAGGTCGGGGTCCCACTGCGGGTCCACCCAGATCGGGTTCACCCCGGAAAGGATCAGCCCGGCCACCATGGACTTGTGCGCGTCGCGGCCGAGCAGCAACTGCTCGTGCGGGCCCGCGACGGCCAGCATGGCCGCCTTGACCGACAGGGAGCTGCCGCACGTCGAGAAGAACGTGTGGTCGGCGCCCACGGCGTCGGCCATCAGCTCCTGCGCCTTCTCCAGGATGCCGCCGGAGGACGTACGGTCGTCCAGGCCCGCGCTCGCCAGCACGTCCGAGCGGAAGACCCCCTCCCCCAGCGCCTCGACCACCCGCGGGTCCGCGCCGCGCCCCTGCTTGTGGCCCGGCGGGCTGAACGGCGTCTGGCCGGTGCGGTGATACGCCTCCAGCGCCTCCAGCACGGGCGCACACGAATGATCCATCGTCAACGGCTCCCCCGGTGAGCGTGTGAAAGGACGGAAGTCCGTCACCTCCCCGGCCGCCCATGAGCCAAACCAGACGGGACCCGGGCGGCCACCCGAAAGGCCGGCCCGAATCCGTGAGGTCACGGCGGTCGGGGGTACGTGCGGGGTTCTGAAGAGATCAGAGACGACACCAGAGACCACGAGGGGGACGCAGTGACGCAGCACACTCCGGAGCACGACCCGCGCTCGCGGTTCGAGGACGAGGGCATCCCGGACCTCCAGGACGGCACTCCCGAGCAGCAGTGGGCGGTGGACCCGCAGGAGGCGCCGCTGCCCGGCGACCGGCCGATCGCGGTGGACGAGCACGGGACGACGATCGACGAGCAGATCCAGGGCGAGTCGCTCGACGGCCGCCTGAGCCGCGAGGTGCCCGACGACCAGCCGCTGTACGAGGTGGACGGTCCGGCGACCGTACGCGACGAGACCGCCGGGGACGACGAGCGGGTGACCGAGGACGGCGGGCTGGGCGTCGGCTCGGACCTCGACACCGACTTCCAGCCGGACGACGACGTGGACCCCGCCTGGCAGGCGCAGCCGGAGGAGCCGTCCGGCGCCGTCTGGGACGACCCGCGACCGGCGGGCCGGCTGGTCGCGCCCGACGAGGGCGTCCGCGGGGACGTCGAGCCGGACGAGGTGGCCCGGGAGGTCGGCCCGGACGCGGGCGGCTTCACCGCCGAGGAGGCCGCCATGCGCGTGGAGCCCGAGTGAGCGGGTCGCACTGCCAGTGGACACGACCGGACCAGTGAGGAGCGCACATGACCAGGGAAGAGGACAAGGGCACCACCTTCGACGGTGATCTGCACAACATGGGAGGCGACATCGGCCCCGCCTCCATCCGCGGCTCCAACCCGAGCCCCGGCGGCAAGCCGCGCGACGACGCCGAGCCGAAGAGCGGCTACGCCGAGCCCATGGGGTACGTCACGGGCCGCGACGACGAGTGGGGCGTGACGGCCGGCTCCGACGAGAAGTCCGTGGCGGCGCGCACGGACGAGATCGAGGACCATCTGGAGACGGCGGGTCCCAGCCCGCACCCGATGCCGCCCGGCGCGGTCGAGCGGCAGGGCCACGACGGGCACCCGGAGTTCCGGGTCGAGGGGCCGGTGGACGAGGCCGCCCACGGGGTGGTCGAGGACGACGTCGTCAAGCGCCCGGCCACGGCCCGGCAGCCGGAGGAGGGGCACGTGACGGCCGACCTGGACTGGTCCGCCTCGGACGCGGACGACCCCGACGGCGGCTCCGGCCGCACGGACGCGGACGACGGCGGCTACCTGCCCGGCGAGGGCACCGGCCGCCCGTACGACACCTGACACGGCGGGGCCTGACCCGGCGCCGGCAATCGGACGGCGCGCTCAGAGGCGGTCGAGGATGCGCCGCATCTGGTCGATCTCATCCCGTTGCGACGACTCGATGCTTCCGGCGAGCTGCTTGGCGCCGGCGTTCAGGCCCTGCCGCCGCTCGGTCTGGGCCATCTCGACCGCCCCCTTGTGGTGCTCGATCATCAGCCGCGTGAACTCCTTGTCGAAGACCTCGCCGCTGAGCGCTTCGAGGTCCTCCATGTCGTCGGCGGACATCATGCCGGGCATGCGGTGTGTCATGTGCCTGCCGGCGGACTCCGGCTCGCCCCACTCGTGCAGCCAGCCGCTCATGGCGGCGATCTCCGGCTCCTGAGCGGCCTTGATGCGCTCGGCCAGCTTCTTGACCTCGGGGTCCTCGGCGCGGGTGGCCGCCAGGTCGGCCATCTCGACGGCCTGCCGGTGGTGCGGGATCATCATCCGCGCGAACATCACGTCGGCGTCGTCGTGCTCGCCGGAGGGCTGGGCGCCGCTCTGCCGGGCGGCCGGCACGGGCGCGCCGGCCGTCGCTCCGGGAGCGGCGGCCTCGTCGCCGGTCCCGCCGCAGGCGGTGAGCAGCGCGAGAGCGGCTGCCGCGGCGGTCGCGGCACGAGCGGTCGTACGGTGGGCGAGCATGGTGATGTGACTCCCGGTGATGGAATGTGCGTCGAACGTAATCGTGGAAGTGATCGGCCCGCGTGCGCGGCACCGACACGCGGGCAGGCCGGAGACCTCCGGGTCGGCCGCCGGCGCGCTCGCCCGCGTATCTCCCAACGGCGCCGGCATCGAGGCGGCGCCGTGAGCAGGAGGCGTCGCGCATGGACAAGTCGCGCATGGACAATCAGCGCACGGCGAGTCAGACCACCGCGAGTCAGTCCACCGCGAGTCAGTCCACCGCGACTCAGCGCACCGCGAGTCAGCGCAGGGTGGGGCAGCCGGCCGGGGGCCGCTCCACGGCGGGTCAGGACCTGGGATCGCGGCCGGTGAGCCGGCTGACCCGCCGCCCCAGGGGGCGCAGAGGGCTGCCCTCGACCGGCCGGGGACGCGCCGGCGTGGTGCTCGCCGCCCTCACCGCCGGAGCGCTCCTCGCGTACGGGGTGCCGGCGGTGGTGCTGGCCGGTGAGGTGCCGCCGCGGACCACGGCCGGCGGCGTGGACATCGGCGGCCTCTCGCCCGGCACGGCGCGGGCCCGGCTGGAGGAGGCGTTCGCCCGGCCGGGCCGCCTGGCGCTCGGCGTGGCCGGCAGGACCGTCACCGTGACGCCCGCCGGACTGGGCCTCGCGTTCGACGCCCCGGCCACGGTCGCGGCGGCCATGGACGGCGCCGCCACCCCGGCCGGAGTCACCCGCGCCTTGATCGGCAGCCGTACGGTGCCGCCGCGGGCCCGGGTGGACGAGCGGCTGCTGGCCCGGAAGGTCGCGGACCTCGCCCGTACCGTCGATCGGGCGCCGCGGGAGGGCGGCGTCCGCTACCGGGGGCTGGAGCCGCGGCCGGTGCTGCCCGAGGCGGGACGCGCCCTGGACCGGGCCGCCGCCGCGCGGATGATCCGCGACGCCTTCCTGGCCCGGCGGGCGTCGGTCGCGCTGCCGGTGCGCCTGGTGGCTCCGTCCGTGACGGCGGACGAGGCCCGCGCGGTCGCCCGCTCCGCGGCGCGCACCGCCGTGGCGGCGCCGCTGACGCTGACGGCGGGCGGGAGGCGGGCCACCCTGTCACGGTCGCGCCTCGCGGCTCACCTGCGGTTCGTCGCGGACGGGCGGGGCGGGCTGCGGCCGTCGTACGACGCTCGCGACGTCGCCGCCGAGGTGCGGGACGAGCTGGTGCCGGCCGCACGGCGGCCCGAGGACGCGGGCTTCACGATCGCCAAGGGCCACCCCTCGGTGGTGCCGGGCCGGCCGGGCAGCGGCGTGGACACCGGGACGCTCGGCCGTGCCGTCTCGGCGGCCCTCGCGGCCGGCGCCCGCACGGCCGGCGTCCCCCTCACGAGCGTGCAGCCGTCCCTGACGACCGAGCGGGCACGCGCGCTCGGCATCAGGGAGAAGGTCAGCTCGTTCACCACGCGCCACCCCTGCTGCGCGCCCCGCGTCACGAACATCCACCGCATCGCCGACCTGGTCGACGGCCACGTGGTGCGGCCGGGCGCGACGTTCTCGCTGAACGGGCTGGTGGGCAGGCGCGACCGGGCGCGCGGCTTCGTCGAGGCGCCGATGATCCTGAACGGCCGCTTCGTCGACGACGTGGGCGGAGGCGTGTCGCAGTTCGCGACGACGATGTTCAACGCGGTGTTCTTCGGCGGGTTCGAGGACGTGCGGCACACGCCCCACCAGTTCTACATCTCCCGCTACCCGGCGGGCCGGGAGTCCACGGTGTCGTTCCCGCAGCCGGACTTCCGCTGGCGCAACGACTCGCCGTACGGGGTGCTGATCAGGACGTCATACACGAAGACGTCGGTCACGGTCGAGTTCTGGAGCACCAAGCGGTACGACGTCGAGTCGCGCAGCTCGTCCCGCTACGCCGTCAAGGACTTCCCCACGCTCACGGACTCGGGACCGGACTGCCTGCCGATGGGCGGGGTGCAGGGCTTCGCGATCGACGTGTGGCGGATCCTCAGGAAGGGCGGCGAGGTCGTGCGCGAGCAGAAGCTCCACACCGTGTACGCCCCCGAACCCCGCCTGACCTGCACCTGACCGGGAGAACAGAGCCGAGGCGGCCGGGACCTTCTCGTCACCGGCCGCCTCGGCCGCTCTCGGGCGGCTGCGCGTCGATCACCTGAACCCGCGCAGCCGCAGGCTGTTGCTGACCACGAAGACGCTGGAGAACGCCATCGCGGCACCGGCGATCATGGGGTTGAGCAGCCCCATGGCGGCCAGCGGCAGGGCGGCCACGTTGTAGGCGAACGCCCAGAACAGGTTCCCCTTGATCGTACGCAACGTCCGCCGCGACAGCCGGATCGCGTCCGCCGCCACGCGGAGGTCGCCCCGCACGAGCGTGAGATCGGACGCCTCGATGGCCACGTCCGTGCCGGTGCCCATGGCCAGGCCCAGGTCGGCCTGGGCCAGCGCGGCGGCGTCGTTGACCCCGTCGCCGACCATGGCCACCGACCTGCCCTCGGACTGGAGCCGCTTGACGACGTCCACCTTGTCCTGGGGCAGCACCTCGGCGATGACCTCGTCGATGCCGACCTCGGCGGCCACGCTCCGCGCGACGGCCTCGTTGTCGCCGGTCAGCAGCACCGGCTTCAGGCCGAGCGCCCGCAGCCGCCGGATCGCCTCGGCCGAGGTGGGCTTGACCACGTCGGCCACGACGAGCACCGCGCGGGCCTTGCCGTCCCATCCGACCGCCACGGCCGTGCGACCGGCCTCCTGCGCCTTGTCCAGCGCCCGCTCCAGGTCCGGCGGCAGGTGCTGGGACCACTCGGCCAGCAGCCGGGGCCGGCCGACGAGCACGGCGTGCCCGTCCACGATCCCCTGCACGCCCAGGCCCTCGACGTTGGCGAAGTCCTCGGGCACGGGCAGCTCGCCGGCCCGCTCGGCCGCGCCCCGGGCGACGGCCCGGGCGATGGGGTGCTCGGAGGCGTTCTCCAGAGCGCCGGCCAGGCGCAGCACCTCGGTCTCGTCCTCGCCGTCGGCGACGTGCGTCTCGACCAGCGTCATCCGGCCCTCGGTGACGGTGCCCGTCTTGTCCAGGACGACGGTGTCCACCCGGCGGGTCGACTCCAGCACCTCCGGCCCCTTGATGAGGATGCCGAGCTGGGCGCCCCGGCCCGTGCCGACCAGCAGCGCGGTCGGGGTGGCCAGGCCCAGGGCGCACGGGCAGGCGATGATGAGCACGGCCACCGCGGCGGTGAAGGCCGCCGCCGGGCCCGCGCCCGCGCCGAGCCAGAAGCCGAGCGTGCCCAGCGACAGCGCGATCACGATGGGCACGAACACGCCGGAGATCCGGTCGGCCAGCCGCTGCACCTGCGCCTTGCCGGTCTGCGCCTCCTCCACGAGCCTGGCCATCTGGGCGAGCTGGGTGTCGGAGCCGACCCGGGTGGCGCGCACGACCAGCCGGCCGCCCGCGTTGACGGTGGCGCCGGTGACCGCGTCGCCCGGCCGTACCTCGACCGGGACGGACTCGCCCGTCAGCATCGAGGCGTCGATTGCGGAGGTGCCCTCCTCGATCACGCCGTCCGTGGCGATCTTCTCGCCCGGCCGGACCACGAACCGGTCGCCGGCGGCCAGCCGCGAGACCGGGACGCGCACCTCGGCGCCGTCGCGCAGCACGGCCACGTCCTTGGCGCCCAGCTCCATCAGCGCCCGCAGCGCCGCACCGGCCCGCCGCTTGGAGCGGGCCTCGAAGTAGCGCCCGGCCAGGATGAACGCGGTCACCGCCGCCGCGGTCTCCAGGTAGATGTTGCCCGAGCCGTCGGTGCGGGCGATCGTCAGCTCGAACGGGTGCGTCATGCCGGGCATGCCGGCCGTGCCGAAGAACAGCGCCCACAGCGACCAGCCGAAGGCGGCCAGCGTGCCGCCCGAGATCAGCGTGTCCATCGTCGCCGCGCCGTGCCGCAGGTTGGTCCAGGCGGCCTTGTGGAACGGCCAGCCCGCGTAGACCACGACCGGCGCGGCCAGCGTGAGCGACAGCCACTGCCAGTTGGCGAACTGCAGCGGCGGCACCATCGCCATGGCGATCACCGGGACGCTCAGCACCACGGCGGTGATCAGCCGGGCCCGCAGCGGCGCGAGCTCGTCCTGGGCCGCTTCCGGCTCTCGCGGCTCGTCGGTCTCGGGCGCCGGTGGAGCGGGGAGCGCGGCGCTGTAGCCGGCCTTCTCCACCTCCGCGACCAGGACCTGGGGGTCGAGCCCGCCGGGGAAGGTCACCTTGGCCTTCTCGGTGGCGTAGTTGACCGTGGCGGTCACGCCGTCCAGCTTGTTCAGCTTGCGCTCGATGCGGTTGGCGCAGGACGCGCAGGTCATGCCGCCGATCGACAGCTCGACCGCGTCGTGCGGCCTCTCACCGGTGATGGGAGACTCCGTGATGGGGGACATCGCCTCTCCTTTCGTCGCGTCCCGCGCTCAGTGCGCGTGCTCGCCCTGGTCGGCGTGGTCGCCCTCGCCGGCGCTCGGCGTGCCGGCGGGCTTGCCGCTCGGCGTGGTGCTCGGCGTGGTGCTCGGCGCCGGCTGCGCGCCGGACGGGCCGGCGTGGACGGTGAACGCCGCGGTGCGCACCTGGCCCTGGTGCTGGAAGTCCAGGAACAGGCGGTAGTCGCCGCCGCTCGGCGCCTCGGCGTAGAAGACGATCTCGGGACCGGCCTTGGTGACGCCGTCGCCGGGCGTGCCCTCCGGGTGGACGTGCAGGTAGGCCAGGTCGCCGCCGCGCAGGGCGACGAGGTGCCCGTACGCCCCGAGATACGGCTGCAGGTCGGTGACCGGCTCGCCGGCCTTGGTCACCTTGAGCGCCAGCCGGCTCGACCGGCCGGGGATCAGGTCGCCGGCCAGCTCCACCGTGTAGCCGTCCACGGTCGTCGTACGGCTCGCCGCGGGCAGCGGCCGGGGCGTGTAGCCGCCGGCCACGAACAGGTCGGCGCCGAGGGTCAGCGCGGGGCCGCCGGTGGGCGTGAAGTCGGCGAAGGCCCGGTAGGCGCCCGCGGCGGGCAGCGTCAGCTTGACCGTCCAGACGCCGTCGGCCGACATCTCCGGATGAACGTGCTGGAACGTCGTCAGGTCGCGCGAGGCCACGATGAGGTGGAGCCGCTTGTCGTGGCGCACGTCGAAGCCGGTGACGTTGCCCCCGCCGGGGCCGGTCACGGCGAAGCGGAAGTCGGTGGGCTCGCCGGGCCGGATCTCGCCGGTCAGCGGGACGAAGGTGTAGCCGCTCTCCGACACTTGAAGCCCCCCGGGGGTATCCACCGCACCTGCCTGTACCCGTATGCCCTGGCCCTCGCTGCCGTGGCCTTCGCTGCCGTGGCCTCCTCCGGCCTGCTCGGCGTGGGCGCCGGGGACCGCGGTCCCCGGCGCGCCCGGGTCGCCCACGGCGCCGCCGACACCGAACGCCCCGCCGAACGCCACAGCCAGCCCCAGGGCGTACAGCCCGAGTCTGCCTGCCGTGTTCACGACGCACTCTCCACCGTGTAACCGGCCTCCTCGACGGCGGACACGATGCGCTCCGGCTCGATCGGCTGCTCGCTGCCGACGGTCAGCAGCCCGCTCGCCAGGTCGACCTCGACACCCGTCACGCCGGGCACCTCGCCGACCTCCTCCTTCACCGAGCTGACGCAGTGGCCGCAGGTCATGCCCTTGACGGTGTAGGTAGCGGTGGTGGTGGCCATACCGAATCACTCCTCGAAAACGTCAGTGGAAGAACGCTGAACTCAGAACGGAAATCGATGCCGGGTCACGAGCGGACGAGCCGCGCGATCGCGTCGGACGCCTCCTTGACCTTGGCCTGCGCCTCGGGCCCGCCCTCGCGGGTGGCCTCGGCGACGCAGTGGGCCAGGTGCTCCTCCAGCATGGAGAGGGCGAACGACTGGAGGGCACTGGTGGCCGCCGACACCTGGGTCAGGACGTCGATGCAGTACTTGTCGTCCTCCACCATCCGCTGCAGACCGCGGACCTGCCCCTCGATCCGGCGCAGCCGCCGGCTGTGGTCGTCCTTGCGTGCGGAGTATCCCGCCATGCCGATCCCCCTCTCCCTTGCTGTCACCCACCCTAACACGGTACCCCCCTACGGTATTCCGACGGGGGCCGCGGAGCCTGCCGCGGGGGCTGTTACGGTTTGCGCGATGAGACGGCGCGCCGGACGTTACTCGTCCCTCCTCCTCGACCGGTTCCACCACCCCGCGCAGGTCATCGCCACCGGGTTCGGCGCGGCGATCACTCTCGGCACGGGGCTGCTCTCGCTGCCCGTGGCCACCACGACCGGCGAGTCCGCCGGCCTGGTGACGGCGCTGTTCACCGCCACCTCCGCCGTGTCCGTGACCGGGCTGGTGGTGGTGGACACCGCCTCCCACTGGTCCGTCTTCGGCGAGGTGGTGATCGCCGGGCTGGTCCAGGCGGGCGGGCTGGGCATCATGACGCTGGCCACCCTGTTCACCGTGCTCGTCGCCGGACGGCTCGGGCTGCGGGCGCGGCTGTTCGCCCAGGCCGAGACCAAGGCCCTCAGCATGGCCGAGGTGCGGCGGCTGGTGCGCAAGGTGGCGCTCTTCAGCCTCGCCTGTGAGGTCGTCATCGCCGTCGTGCTCACCGCCCGCTTCGTCGCCGGGTACGACGAGCCGCTGTCCCGGGCCCTCTACCTTGGGGCCTTCCACGCGGTGTCGGCGTTCAACAACGCCGGGTTCGGGCTGTGGCCGGACAGCCTGATGCGGTTCGTGGCCGACCCGTGGATCTGCCTGACGGTGTCCGCGGCCGTGATCGTGGGCGGGCTCGGCTTCCCGGTCGTGTTCGAGCTGCTGCGCTCCTGGCGGCGGCCGAGCCGGTGGTCGGTCATCACCCGCGTCACGGTCGGGGCGACGCTCATCCTGCTGGGGGCGGGCACGCTGGCGTACCTCACCACCGAGTGGCGCAACCCGGCGACGCTGGCCCCGCTGGACGACGGCGGCAAGCTGCTGGCGGCCTTCTTCACCTCGGTCATGGCGCGCTCGGCCGGCTTCAACAGCCTGGACATCGCCCAGATGCAGCCGTCGAGCTGGCTGGTGACCGAGGTGCTGATGTTCGTCGGCGGCGGCAGCGCGGGCACCGCGGGCGGGATCAAGGTGACCACGTTCGGGCTGCTGGCGTTCGTCATCTGGGCCGAGCTGCGGGGCGAGCGGCACGTCGCGGTCGGGCGGCGGCGGCTGCCCGAGTCGGCGCAGCGGCAGGCCGTGTCGATCTCGGCGATGGGCATGGCGCTCGTCGTCGTCTCGACGTACGTGCTGCTGGTCCTGACGCCGCACGGTCTGGACCGGGTGCTGTTCGAGGTGGTGGCGGCCTTCGGCACGGCAGGCATGTCCACCGGCATCACCGCCGACGTGACGACCGCCGGGCACGTGCTGCTCGTGGCGCTCATGTTCGCCGGCCGGATCGGGCCGCTCACGCTTGGGTCGGCGCTGGCCCTGAAGGACCGCACCCGCCGCTACGAGCTGCCGGAGGAACGGGTGATCGTCGGCTGAGGATCTCCGCCCGGGGGCAGCCTCGCCACGAGAGCCGGCACCTTTCAGAGGAAGGCGTAGCACTCCACCTCGGAGCGCCGGTAGGACAGCCCCTTCGTGAGCGAGTCCCTGACGCAGGCGCGCTCGGACCGGCTCAGCATGAGCTTCCCGCACACCGTCACGCCGGAGTAGGTCCGGCAGTCCAGCGACGGGTCGGTCGCGCCGATGCGGTAGGTGCTCCTCACGTGGGAACGGCAGCGGGCGCGCGCTCCGTGCGTGTTCGCGTACGAGCACTGGCGGAGCAGGATCCGGTACTGGCGGCTGCTGACGTCCTGCCCATCGCCGTCACCGTCCGCAGCGGCCCCGACGTCGGCACTCGCCGAGCCCAGGTCGCGAAGATCCCCGTCGGCCCGCGCCGAGGCGGCGCACAGGCCGAGCATGACCACCACCCCGAGACCAGCGGCAACGATCTGTTTCATGGCACCCCCCACAAGCGGAATACCGTCCCCACCCCCGCCCAAAACACCACAATTCGCCTCCCCCGAGCAGACGCGGCGTGTCGCGCCCGGCAGACCTTCGCCCGGCGGGAGAGCCGAGTGGCGCGAGGTGCCGACGTTACACCTGGGGCCGACAGCCCACCCGGCGGAGCAGCGTGACGAGGCATCCCGGTGAACGGCTCAGAGGAGTACGTGGAGGTGTTGCGTGACGAGCCGTGAGGCGGGCAGGGTGGGGCTGGTGAGCAGCGATGAGACGCGCGACGGTGTGCCGCTGACCAACCTGGACCAGCCGCTGTTCGACGGGTCCGGCACCACGAAACGGGACCTGGTCGACTACCTCGACGCCGTGAGCGACCGGATACTGCCCGCCCTGCGCGAGCGCCCCCTGTCGGTCGTGCGGGTCCGCCCCGGCCAACCGGCCTTCATGCAGAAGAACGTCCCCAAGTACGCCCCGTCCTGGGTGCGCACGGTCTCCGTCTGGGCCGAGGCATCGCACCGGCAGGTGTCGTACGCCCTGTGCGACGACCGGCGCACGCTGCTGTGGTTCGCCAACCAGCGGGCGGTCGAGTACCACCCGGCGCTGGCGCGTGCCGGCGTCCCCACCCATCTGGTGCTCGACCTCGACCCGCCGGAGGGCGGCGCGTTCGACCTCGCCGTGCGCGCGGCCCTGCTCGTCCGGCAGGCGCTCGCCGACGCCGGCCTGGCCGGGGCGGTCAAGACCAGCGGCGCCAAGGGCACGCACGTGTTCGTGCCCGTGGAGGAGGGCGTCTCGGCGGAGGACCTGGCGGCGGCCACCCGCGCTCTGGGCGCCCGGGCCGCGCGCCTCGACCCGGAGCTGGCCACGACGGCGTTCATCCGGGAGGACCGCGAGGGCAAGGTGTTCATCGACTCGACCCGGGCGGGCGGCGCGACGGTGGTGGCGGCCTACAGCCCGCGCGTCCGGCCGGGCGTGCCGGTGTCGTTCCCGGTGCCCTGGGCGGACCTCGAAGAGGTGAGTCCGCGCGACTTCACCGTCCGGTCCGTGCCGGGGCTGCTGGACGGCCGCGACCCGTGGGCGGAGCTGATGCCGCCGCCGCAGCGGCTGCCCGCCGGCCTGGTCGAGGAGGGGCACACGATCCCGGTGGCACGGGTGCAGGCCATGCACGAGGGCAAGCGCCGCGCCCGTGCCCGCCGGGGGGAGTGACCTCGTCCCTACTGGACCTGCTCGAACGGGGTCGGGGCCTGGCCGGTCCAGCGGTGGAGCTGGGCGACGCCGGTCTGCTTGGTCACGCCGTCCTCCACGATCTTGCCGTCCTTGGCCAGGTAGAAGCGGCCGTCGTCGAGTGAGGCCAGGCCGTACTGGCCACCCGACTCCCATCCCCACACGTCGGTCGCGTCGTGGTGCAGGCCCTGACGCAGCAGCGGCAGGAGCGCGCCCCGCTCCGGCTGCGGCTGCCCCTCGATCGGGCCCTCCACCGGGCGGGCGGAGCCGTCGACCACGAACAGCGAATAGTTCGGGAACTGCGGCTTGACCCCCTTGTAGACGGCCATCAGCCAGTTGCCCGACCGGCGGTCGTACTCCAGGTTCTGCACGCCGTAGGTGGTGTTGCCGGTGCGGACGAAGTACTTGCCGTCCGCCCGCTCCGGGCCGGCCGTGTGCGGCTGGGCCTGGGTGAGCGGGCGCTCGTACCGGCGCCAGTCGCGGATGTCGTACTGGAGGATGACCTGGTGGTCGTTGTCCTGGCGCGTGGTGTTGGAGTAGATGCCGTAGGCGACGGTCAGCTTCTGCCGGCCGCCGCGCTTGCCGAACTCCGGCCCGAAGGCGACGCCGTCGATGCCGCTGCACCCGTAGCGGTGGTCGGGGGTGTTGCCCGTGTTGCCGTCGAAGACGCCGTCGCCGTTCATGTCGGCGCTGTAGTCGTCCACCACGTCCTTGAGGTAGACGGCGGTCACCACGTCGGAGCCCTCGGCGTTCATGCCGAGGCTGGTGATCCGGTCCACGTCGAAGATGGCGATGTAGAACGCCTTGGCGTCCTTGTACTCCAGCGAGCCGTAGACGCGGCCGTCCTTGTCGTTGAAGTCGAGGTCGCCCAGGTGGCCGGTGAACCCGGTGACCGAGCCCACCGGCTTGCCCTTCATGTCGGTCTTGACCAGGAGGTTGGTGAAGGAGAAGTACATGTACCCCTTCTTCTGGTCGATGGCGATGCCCTGCACGTGACCCGACTGCCAGGCTCCGCCGTTCACCTCCGCCGGCAGCTCGATCGGTCGTGCCTCCGCCCGCGCCGCGACGGCCGGGGCGGAGGCGAGGGTGCCGGTGAGGGCTGCCGTGAGCAGTACGTGTGCGACCCGCATGTTCTTCCGTGTGCCTTCCGAGGGGGAAAAGTACTCGAAAGATCCTTACAGACCATGTCCGGCCCGTCCATGGCCGGAAGTCAAACTCCGGGCGACGCACGCCGGAACGGTTCGGCACGGCGTCACCCGCCCGCGCCTCCGCCCGACCCTCCGCGCTCCCGTCAGGGGATGACGCTCTTGCTGAGCCGGCAGGCGCGGGGCCGCTCGGGGCGCTCGCCGGTCCATCCCGCCTCGGGCGCCCATGCCTGGTAGTACATCATCGTTCCCTTCGCGACCCCCTCGGTGCTCTCGCCCGCGGCGGTGGTGTGGGAGAGGACGGTGCCGGTCCGCGGGTCCAGGATGGTGGCGTGCACTTCCGGCACTTCGTCGTCCGCGCCGAACGTCATGGTGAAACCCTCGCTCTTCCCGAACGTGACCGCGAGACCCTCGCGGCCCAGGGGGTCGACGGCCGGGCCGAGCACCTTGGTCGTCGGCAGGCCCGCGAGAAGACGCAGGGCGGCCGCCCGGACCGAGGGCCTGACCGGCATCTCCAGGAGAGCCCCGGCACGGGAGAGGAACTCGTCGAAGCTCTCCCGGCCCATCCTCTCCTCGCGCCCTTCCCAGCGGGTCCGCAGGGCCTCCCGAAGCCGGGCCGCGTCATCCGGCAGCGCCGCGAGGTCGGCGAGGGTGAGCTCGCCCAGCCGCCGGTCGCCGAACACGCCGCCCGGCTCGGCCGCGCGCGTGTAGAGGCAGTCGGAAAGCTTGGATCGCAGCCGCACCTTCGCGCACTCGTCGTCCCCCGGCGCGCACACGCGCCGGAGCGTCGCCGGAGAGCCGGCCGCCTGCCAGGCCCGCTCGTCGGCCGGTGTGGCGGGGCGGGTGATCGTCTTCCCCCGCACCACCTGGACGGGATCGCCGGGGTCGCGCGGCTGCCAGAGCTCGATCCGGCTGGAGTACAGCACGTTGAACGTCTGGTCGCCCGCGCGAACCCGGATGAGCCCGTTGTCGAGCAGCGGCCTGCGCCAGTAGGCGCCGCTGTCGTCGGGCAGCCGGGCGACCCGGTCCGCCAGCCGGATCAGGGCGTCGGCGCCGGCGTCGGGCGCGAGCACCGGTGGCGCGGGCGCGGTGGTCAGGTTCCCGACCAGCGCGACGACGGCCATGACGACGGCGACCGTGGCCGCGGCCGTCCCCAGGGTCCAGCCCCAGGTCCTGCCACGCCACCCTGCCCGCCCCGCCCGGTGCGGCCGTACCGGCTCCTGCCGGGCCGCGGCCAGCCGGGCGCGCGCCTTCTCGACCACCTCCGCCCGGGGCGGCGGCGCGTCCGGCAGTGACCTCGCCAGGAGATTCAGCTCATCCATGGGTCTCCTCCAGGGGGTTGACGTCGCCGAGTGCTTTCCGGAGCTTCTTGCGGGCCCGGCTGAGGCGGGACGCGACCGTCCCCGCCGGTATCCCGAGGGCTGCGGCGACCTCGGCGTGGCTGAGGTCGCCCAGCACGCTGAGCAGCACGACGTCACGGTCTCCGCGGCTGAGCCCGGCCAGCGCCCCCGCCAGCCTGCCGGTCAGCCCGCCCGCCGCCACGCGGGCCAGCGTGGCGTCCTCGTGGTCGTGCTCGGGGCGCTCGGCCGTGCGGCTGAGCGCCTTCCACCTGCGGACCTCGCTGCGGCGGTGCCGCGCGACGAGGTTGGTGGCGATGCCGTACAGCCAGGGCCGCATCCCTCCGCGTGAGGCGTCGTAGCCGCCCCGGTAGGCCGCCAGGAACACCTCCGCCGCCAGGTCGTCGGCGGCGTCGTCCGACAGCCGCCTGGCGATGTAACGGTGGATCTCGGAGAAGTGCGCGTTGAAGACCTCCTCGAAACCGGCCCGGAGATCGGGCGGGTCGGCCAGGTCAGGTGGAACGGCCATGCGGGCGTCTCCGCTGGGTCGGTGGACGATGATCGCCCCTTCTTTCCCGGAGGGCCCCGATGCTTTCACGCCCCGCCTTCACCGGCCTCCACCCGGCTTCCCACCCGGGCTTCCCACCCGGCTTCCGCTGTGGGCGATTCCGCTGTGGGCGTGCGGAGCTGCCCGGGCGGGGCGCAGTGCGCCAGGGTGGGGGCATGAAGCTGCTGGTGCTGGGCGGGTCCGACTTCGTCGGCCGGGCCTTCGCCGAGGAGGCGCTCTCCCTCGGCCACGACGTGACGGTCTTCAACCGGGGCACCCGGGCGGCCCCCGCGGGGGCGAGGGCTCTGCGCGGCGACCGGTCGGCCCCCGGCGGGCTGGCCGCGATCCAGCGCGGCGAGTGGGACGTCGTGGTCGACACCTGGTCCTCCGCGCCGTCGGCCGTCCGCGACGCCGCCAACCTGCTGGCGGGGCGGGCCGAGCACTACGTGTACGTCTCCAGCCGCTCGGTCCACCCCTACCCGACGGCGGCGGGTGCCGACGAGAGCGCGCCGGTGGTGGAGGCGTCACCCGACGACGGCGGCGACGTCGACTACGCCCGCGCCAAGGCCGGTGGCGAGCTGGCGGCCGTGGCCGCGTTCGGCGACCGGGCGCTGCTGGCCCGCGCCGGGCTCATCCTCGGCCCGTACGAGAACATCGGGCGGCTGCCGTGGTGGCTGAGCCGCATCGCCCGGGGCGGCACGGTGCCCGCCCCCGGCTCCCCCGGCCTCGGCCTGCAGTACATCGACGCCCGCGACCTGGCCCTGTGGTGCCTCGACGCCGCCGGGCGCGGACTCGGCGGGGCCTACAACACGGTGAGCGTCCCGGAGTTCACGACGATGGGCGGGCTGCTGGAGACCTGCGTCCGGGTCACCGGCTCCGACGCGGAGCTGCGCTGGATCGACGCCGGCGCGGTCCTCGCGGCGGGCGTCCGGCAGTGGACCGACCTGCCGATCTGGGCCGTGGACGAGGGGCACGAGACCATGCACCAGGGCGACGTGTCCAAGGCGGTGGCGGCGGGCCTGCGGTGCCGGCCGGTCGAGGAGACGGTGGCCGACACCTGGAGCTGGCTGACCGGCATCGGCGGCCAGGCCCCACCCCGCCCCGGCCGCCCCCCGGTGGGCCTCACCCCGGAGGCGGAGGCCAAGCTCCTCAGCCTCTGACCGGCTTTCGCGGGCCCCGGACGCCTGCACGGAACAGGGCGCCGAGGGGACTCGCGGGGTCCCGGTGAGTGCCTCGCACCTCCGCGACGGTTACCGTGGGTGATCGTATGAGTCGATTCCTGTTCTCACCGCGGCGGCCGGGCGCGCTCCGGTGGGTCTCCCACGGCGCGTTCGGCGCGCTGCTGGTGTCCGCCCTGGCCGCGACCGCCCGCGACGGCGGCACGGCCGTGGCCGCGGGCGGCGCGCTGCTCGGCGGCCTGTACGTCGCCTGGGTGCTCCTGGAGGGCGAGCTGGTCCCGGCCCGGCCGGTGCTCGCGCTGCTGTGCCTGCTCCCGGTCGTGCTGACCTGGGCCGCGCTCGCCGCCGCCGCGCCGCCGTTCGTCTGGCTGGTCCTCCCGCTCGCCCTCACCTGCGCGCGGGCGCTGCCGCTGTGGGCGGGCGCGTTCGCCGCGAGCGTGCTGGCCTGCGGGTCGGTCGTACTGATGATCACCCACACCGGCCTGTGACTCAGGGCGTGACCACCGGGAAGTCCGGCATGGCGTCGTCCAGGAGGGCCACCAGGCGTTGCAGCGCCCCGATGTTGCCCTCCCGCTCGACACCCTCCGCGCCCCGGCCGCAGAGCAGCCCGACGAGCTGCTGCCTGCTCAGCCGCAGCGTCAGGTCCACCGGCCCGTCCGGCGGGTCCTGCTGCCGGACGAGCGCGCCGTTCGACAGCGTCGTGCGGTGGCGCTCCCCCAGGTCCGTCAGGTGCCAGTCGATCGCCAGGCTCTCGTTCCAGGCGCGCGGCCCGTGCAGGCGGATGGCGATCGAGTCGAAGATCCGGTCCACGGGAAGCGCCGCGACCAGGTCGGGGCACTGCGCGGCGGGCACCGCGGGCACGATCCCGTCGGCCAGCTCCAGCGCCCCCGTCAGGTAGAGGTTGCGCCACGTGGCGTTCTCCGCGCCGTGCCCGAGCCTGGTGTAGACCTCGGCGAGCAGGTCGCGGGCCTCCTTGTTGCCCTCGTCGGCGAAGACCGCGTGGTTGAGGAGCTGGGCGGCGAAGCGCAGGTCGCCCTGGGCGATGTAGCCGCGCGCGAACTCGACCACGGCGCCGCCTCCGCCCAGGCACCTGACGTACCGGATGGCGCTCTCGCGCGGCGGGTGCTCCCACAGGTGCGCGGGGTTGCCGTCGAACCAGCCGAGGTAGCGCTGGTAGACGGCCCGGACGTGCTGGCTGAGCGCGCCGTGGTAGCCGCGCGTGTGCCAGGCGTCCTCCAGCGCCGGCGGCAGCGGCAGCGTCTCGGCGATCTCCGACGCGGTGAGCCCCTTGTTCATCAGGCGCAACGTCTGGTCGTGCAGGTACGTGTGCAGGTCCCGCTGCCCGGTCAGGAACCGGGTGACGCCGTCCGCACCCCAGACCGGCCAATGGTGTGAGGCGAGCGCGACGTCGGCGCGGCCGGCGAACCGCGCGATCGTCTCGGTCAGGCAGCGGGCCCACACGCGGGGGTCGCGGACCGCCGCGCCGTGCAGGGGCAGCAGGTCGTGCTGGTCACGGGTGGCGTTCTCGGCCAGGAAGAGGGCCCGGTGGCCGGGGAGGAGGAACGCCATCTGCGGCGGGTCCCCCGCTCCGGCCATGAGCTGGAACTCCATCCGCACCCCGTCCACGACCTCCTCCTGACCGGTGCGGGTGACGGTCACCGTGGGCGGCATGAACGACATCGCGCCCGTGGAGGCGGCCAGGCCGAGTCCCGCGCCGACCTGGCCGAGCGGGGAGCGTTCGAGCGCCTGGCCGTACGTGTAGACCGAGCGGCGCGTCACGGCGGAGCGGGCGTAGACGTGCTCGGACACCGCGTGCTCCATGAGCCCGTCCGGCGCGAGGATCGGCACGCCGCCGCTCGTGACGCCCCGCACGCCGCCGAAGTGGTCCACGTGGGAGTGCGTGTAGACGACACCGGTGACGGGCCGGTGGCCCCGGTGCGCGCGGTACAGGCCGAGGGCCGCCGCCGCGCACTCGACCGAGACGAGCGGGTCGACGACGACGACACCGGTGTCGCCTTCGACCAGCGTCATGTTCGACAGGTCGAGCCCTCGCACCTGGTAGACGCCCTCGGCCACCTCGTACAGACCCTGACGGGCGCAGAGGCCGCCCTGCCGCCACAGGCCGGAATGCGCGCTCTCGGGGCACTCCTCCTGGAGGAAGGCGTAGGAGTCTCCGTCCCAGACGACTCTGCCGTCGATGTTCCTGATCACCCCGGGGTCGAGTCTGGCGACGAAGCCACGGCCGGCGTCGTCGGAGTCGTCACGATCATGGAATGGAAGGTCCGGCATGCTCCCCTGCATGCCCGCCTTCCGGTACGGACAGGGTCAATAGAGTCTGGCAATACGGACAAACCCCTACCGCTGCGGGAGGCCGCGGCGGTGTGTGATTGGCTGGACGCTGACTGATCGTCATGGGGGTTTCGCGGTGGAAGCGTGTGTGTTCGACCTGGACGGGGTGCTCGTCGACTCCGAACCCGTCTGGGAGGAGGTACGGCGCGCCTACGTCGCCGACAACGGCGGCACGTGGCAGCCCGACACGCAGTCCCGGCTCATGGGCATGAGCACCGGCGAGTGGGCCGCGTACCTGCACGAGCTGGGCGTCGGCCGGCCGCCGGAGGAGATCGCCCGCCAGGTGGTGGACGCGATGGCCGAGCGCTACCGCGAGTCCATCCCGCTGATGCCCGCCGCCCAGGAGGCCGTACGACGGCTGGCCGGTCGCTTCACCCTCGGACTGGCCAGCTCCTCGCCCCGGCGGCTGATCGACGTCGTCCTGGACGCCGCCGGGCTGGACGAGTGCTTCGCCGCCACGGTCTCCACCGAGGAGGTCGAGCGCGGCAAGCCCGCCCCCGACGGCTACCTGGAGGCCGCCGCACGGCTGGGCGTCGACCCCCGCGCCTGCTTCGCCGTGGAGGACTCCAGCAACGGGCTCCGGTCGGCGCACGCGGCCGGGATGCGGGTCGTCGCGGTCCCGCACCCCCGGTACCCGCCCGCGCCCGACGCCCTGGACCTGGCCTGGCTCGTCGTCCACGACCTGGGCAAGCTCACCCCGGAGACCCTCCAGCCATGACCCGCCGCCCCGCCCTGATCCGCCCCCGTACCGCCGACGACCTGCCCGCCTGCGTGCGCGCCCTGGAAGAGGTCCACGCCGCCGACCGCTACCCCGTGGACTGGCCCACGGACCCGGCCGGTTGGCTCACGCCCGACGACCTCGCCCGGGCGTGGGTGGCCGTCGACGACGACGGCCGGACCGTGCTCGGCCACATCGGGCTGGCCCGGCCGGACCAGCACGTCACGCGGCTCGTCGGCGTGCCGGTCAGCGCCGTCGTGTCCCGCCTGTTCGTCGTCCCGCGCGCCCGCGGCCGGAGCGTCGCGGCCGACCTGCTCGCCGCCGCCCGCGCCGCGCACGCCGCCGACGCCCCGCCCCTGGCCCTGGAGGTCTCCAGCGAGGGCCGCGCCGCGATCGCGTTCTACGAGCGGACCGGCTGGCGGCGCGTGGCCAGCAGCCGGGCGGACTGGCTGAACGCGGCGGGCGAGCCCGCCCTGCTGCACCACTACGTGAACCCCTAGAGATATCCTCTGGGAATCGTGCGTGACATCACGGTTTTTTCCGGCTCCGCCCACCCCCAGCTCGCCGAGGAGATCTGCGCCCATCTCGGGACTCCGCTCCACCCGGTGGCGATCAACCGCTTCGCCAACGACGTGCTGGAGGTCCAGCTCCAGGCCAACTGCCGCGAGCGGGACGTGTTCCTCATCCAGCCGCTCGTGCCGCCCGTACAGGAGCACCTCGTGGAGCTGCTGCTGATGCTGGACGCGGCCCGGGGCGCGTCGGCGGCCCGCACGACCGTGGTGCTGCCTCACTATGCCTACGCCCGGAGCGACAAGAAGGACGCGCCGCGCATCTCGATCGGGGCCCGGCTCGTCGCCGACCTCATGGTGGCGGCCGGCGCCGACCGGGTGCTCGCGATGACCCTCCACTCGCCGCAGGTCCACGGCTTCTTCAGCGTGCCCGTCGACCACCTGCACGCGCTGCGGGAGCTGGCCAAGCACTTCCGCCGCTACGACCTGTCCAACACCGTCGTCGTCTCCCCCGACCTCGGCAACGCCAAGGAGGCCGCGGCCTTCGCCCGGCTGCTCGGGTCCGGGGTGGCGATGGGCGCCAAGCAGCGCTTCAGCGACGACCGCGTGGTGATCAGCTCGGTCATCGGCGACGTCGCCGGCAAGGACGTGATCATCCTGGACGACGAGATCGCCAAGGGCAGCACGGTCATCGAGCTGCTCGACCGGCTGCGGGAGCGCGGCGTCAACTCGGTGCGGATCGCCTGCACGCACGGCCTGTTCGCGGGCGACGCGATCGAACGGCTCGGCTCGCTGCCCGAGGTGGCCGAGATCGTCTGCACCAACACCGTCCCGCCGCCCAAGCCGAGTGACAAGCTCACGGTCCTGTCGATCGCGCCTGCCCTGGCCGAGGCCATGCGCCGCATCCACGACGGCGAGTCGGTGAGCGCCCTGTTCAGCACGTCCTGATCGTCGGCCGGGCCGTATCAGCGCCGTCACAGCGCCGTCGGCCGCGCCGTGTCAACGCCGTCACAGCGCCGTGTCGGCACTGTGGAAGCACCGTGTCCGCGGGTGGCGCGATCGTTCACGTCATGGAAACCACCACCGCACGGACCCGGATTCGTCCCCGCGCCGGCTGACCGGGGCCGGCGGCCGTGGACGGGGGGCGTCGTCGCGGCCGTCAGGGGTTCTCGCGTCACCGGTGGTCACAGGACGCGGGTGAGCCTGGTCAGGGCCTCCGTGATCTGCTCAGGGGTGAGGCCGAGGTCCGAGCGCTGGTAGGAGTACACCTCAGGGGCGAGCGGCGCGAGCAGCGGGTCGACGAGCGCGTCGGGTCGCGGGGTCCCGGCCGCCACGAGCAGCGAGCGGACGTGCGCCCGCCAGAAGCCGTACGCGCCGGTCTCGAACCGCGTGCGCCCGACCTCGCTACCCAGCACCAGGTGGACGTGGTCCTCCAGCAGCCGCACCATCGCGGCGTAGAACGCGGCGAGCCGTTCGGCCGGCGGCGCCCCCGGGCCGAGCGGCGGATCGCCGCGCAGCAGGCGCTCCTGCAGCTCCCGCTCGTGCTCGTCGAGCAGCGCGACGGCGATCGACGCGCGGTCCGGGTAGCGGCGGTAGAGCGTGCCCCGGCCCACTCCGGCGGCCTTGGCGATGTCGTCCATCGTCACCTCGTGCGGCGGCCTGGCGGCGAACAGCGCGGCGGCGGCTTCGAGGATCCGGGCGCGGTTGCGCGCGGCGTCGGCTCTCTCCATGCCTGCCAGTTTAGGTGGACATTGCGTCCGGTTATGGTTAACTGGACATAGTGTCCGCTTAGAGATCGGAAAAACCATGCTGCTCCACCTGGACGCCAGCGCGCGCCGCGCCTCGTTCTCCCGCAGGCTGTCGAAGGCGTACGCCGAGACCTGGCGCGCCGCGCACCCCGACGCCGGGTACGTCTACCGCGACCTGGCCGCCGACCCCGTGCCGCACATCGGCGAGGCGTGGACCGAGCTGTGCGACCACATCCTCGAACACGAGATCACCGACATCTCCCGCTACGCGGAGGCGGTCCGGACCCCCGCCCGGCGCGAGGCGTGGGCGATCGTGAAGCCGCTGCTGGACGAGGTGGTGGCGGCCGACGTGGTGCTGATCGGCACGCCGATGTACAACTTCTCGATCCCGTCGTCGCTGAAGGCGTGGATCGACCAGATCACGTTCCCGAAGATGTCGCTCAAGGGCCGGTCGTTCGTGGTCACCGGCGCCCGCGGCGGCGCGTACGGCCCGGGCACCCCGCGCGAGCCGTACGACCACCAGGAGCGCTACCTGCGCGACTTCTTCAAGGGCCACTTCGCGGTCGAGGACGTCACGTTCTTCCACGCCGAGCTGGTCAACTCCCGGCTCGACCCGGCACTCGCGCACCTGCGCGGCAAGCACGAGGAGTCGCTGGCCGCGGCCCTGAAGGCGGTGTCGTCGTGAGCTGGCTCGTCCTCCTCCTCGCCGGGCTGGTGGAGGTGGCCTGGTCCCAGAGCATCAAGCCGACACAGAACTTCACCCGCCCGGTGCCCACCCTGATCTGCCTGGCTCTGATGGCCGCCGCCGTCTGGCTGCTCTCACAGGCCATGAACACACTGCCCGTCGGCACCGCGTACGCCGTGTTCACCGGCATCGGCGCGGTGGGGGCGATCACGCTGGGCATCGTGCTCGGCGACGACCCGATCTCGATGGGGCGGATGGCGGCGCTGAGCCTGATCGTCGCGGGGATAGTCTTGGCCCGAATCACGACATAGGCGGAAAGGGTGGGATCTTATGGGGGAGATCAGAGCGTCCTACTTGACGGCCGCGGAGTCGGCGGTGGCCCTGCTGGGCGACCCCGCCGTGGCCGCCGCCTGGGACAAGCCGAGCGCGCTCACCGAGTTCAGCGTCGCGGGCCTGGCCGGGCATCTCGCCCACCAGCTCGTCCGGGTCGACCGGCTGCTCGCCGCCGACCCTGCGCCCGGCGCGGAGCCGATCGGCCTGCTGGAGCACTACGCGAGGTCCCCATGGGTCGAGGCGGGCCTCGACCACGAGATCAACGTCGGCATCAGGCGCGCCGGCGAGGAGTCCGCCTCCGCCGGCCCCGCCGCGCTGGCCGCCGCCACAGCCGAGCTGCTGGAGCGCCAGCGCGTCACCCTGCCCGCCGAGCCGGGCGACCGGGTCCTGGACCTGCCGTCGGGCTGGTCGCTGCTGCTGGACGACTTCCTCCTGACGCGCGTGATCGAGCTGGTCGTCCACTCCGACGACCTGGCGGCGAGCGTGGGCATGGGGACGCCGGCGCTGCCCTCGTCGGTCGTGGAGCCGGTGGTGGACCTCCTGGCCCGCCTCGCCGTCCACCGGCACGGCGCGACGGCCGTCATCCGCACCCTCAGCCGCACGGAGCGCGCCCCGGCCACGATCAGCGCGTTCTAGGACCAGGGGCCGTCACTCGGCTTCGGCGGCCCGGCAGCGCATCGGGCGCGGGCCCCGCGGCCCGCGCCCGATCCGTCGGCACAGAGTCGAGGTGCCGAAGGACGACCGCTCAGTGACGGCGACGACTACTGCGACGGCGACTACTGCGACGGCGCCTGTCGCTGGATTGTCGGAGTTCCAGCAGCGAGACGTCCCGCTCCTTCGGACGGAACGCGAAGGGCACGAAGTGCTGGATGGACATGGAGTGCTGGATCGACATGACGTCTCCCCGCTCATCTCTCGGCTTCGAGTGACTTCAATGCCTCCAACCAGGGGCGCGGGTGGAGGCTTCCACGACAGCGCGTGGCTTTTGGGGCATTTCGCCCGAGATTGGCCGTGTGCCAACCTGCTCCGATCGTCCGTGGGCGTTGCCGGACCGGTCCGCGACCCAGGTGCCATGAACCACGGCTGCGCGCAGCGCTCGCGGGGTTCGAGCCTCAGCCTCGGCTTCGCGAAACAGGCGGCACCGCCGGGTCACGACTCGATCGGGTGGCTCGGGTGAGAGATCTGCCGGCCGCTTGACCTGGCCATGAGCCGGGACCTGACATGCCGCCACGTTGGTGATCGTGCGAGGTGGGCCGGGAAGCCGGTCTGACGGATGGCGCCCAAGGGAGAGTCCAGACGGTCCGGCGGTTGACCTCGACTGTGGTTGAGGTCCCAGAATCGCTGACGGCGGGCGCCACGGCCGGACCGGCCGGTCGGAACGCGCCCGCATGTCCTGGATCGAATCCCATCCCAACCATGGAGATGTCTCATGACCAAAGTCGTCGTCGTAGGCGCCACCGGCAAGCAGGGCGGCGCGGTCGCCGATCTGCTTCTGGAGCGCGGTCACGAGGTGGTGGCGTACGTGCGCTCGGAGGAGTCGCCGGCCGCGAGGGCGCTGTCGGCCCGGGGAGCGCGGCTCGCCACCGGCGACCTCGCCGATCCCGACGCGCTCGGGCGGGCCTGCGCGGGCGCCGACGCGGTTTTCGGCCTGTCGGTGCCCTTCGGCGAGGGCGGCAAGGACGAGGAGGTCGCGCAGGGACGCCTGCTCGTCGACACCGCCGAGCGCCTCGACGTCCACCTGGTGTACTCCTCCGTGCGGGGCGGCGACCGGCTGACGGTCACCAACGTCGACCACGCCGACAGCAAGCAGCTCGTCGAGGCGTACTTACGCGAGCGGCAGGTGCGCGCGACGGTGCTCGGCCCCGTGTACTTCATGGAGAACGCGCTCAACCTCGGCTTCAGCCGGCTCGGTGACGGCGTGCTCGCCAACCCGCTGACTCCTGGCAAGCCGCTCGACCAGGTGAGCGTCCTGGACATCGCCGGCATGGCCGTCCATGCCGTCGAGAACCCCGACGAGCTCGTCGGCGAGCGGATCGACATCGCCTCCGATCGCGTCACCGGGCAGGAGGCGGCCCGGATTCTGAGCGAGGTGCTCGGCCGGGAGATCCCCTACCAGCAGATGCCGCTGGACATGGTGCGGCAGTGGGCCGGCGAGGAGGTGGCCACGATGTTCGAGAGCTTCGAGAACAACACCGATTTCCTGGACATCGAGACCCTGCACGCCAGGTACCCCGCCGTGCGCTGGCACAGCTACGCCGACTGGGCCAAGACCGTGGACTGGGACAGGGTCCTCGCGGGCTAGACCCGATGCCGTGGAGCTGGAGGACTTGACCGGGGCGCGGCAGGTGCCGCTGGGCTCACTAAAGTCAGGCGGTGGCCAGGCGGAGGGCCTGGACCACCTCGTGGCCCTTGAGCGCGGTGGACGGGTCCAGGAGCCACTGTGACAGGAAGCCCGTCAGCATGGCCTGGTACAGCGAGCCCACCAGCCGGGCCCGCTCCGGGTCCGTCGCCGGGTCGATGCCCGCGAACAGCTCCGCCAGCCCGTCCCGCGCCGCGTGCAGCCCCTGGACGAGGTAGGCGCGCACCTCCGGCAGATGGTCCACCTGGCCGACCAGCTCGAACTGGGTGATCCAGAGCGGCCGGAGCCGGTCGAACGACTCGACGATCCGGTCCCACGCCACCTCGAAGCGGCGCAGCGGCGTGGCCCCGGGCTCCACGGAGCCGGCCAGCGTGGCGCCCAGCTCGTCGCCCCACTCCCGCATCGCCTCGAACAGCGCCTCGTTCATCAGCGCGTCCTTCGAGCGGAAGTGGTAGCCGATGCCCGCCAGGCTCACTCCGGAAGCGCTCGCGATGTCGCGGGCGGTGGTGCGGGAGTAGCCCTTCTCCATCAGGCACCGCTTCGCCCCGGCCAGCAGGTCCTCACGATTTCCCATGCCGCGAGAGTAGCACAACCGTCTCACACATACGTTCTGGACAAGCGTCTGACACAGATGTACCGTTCAGGGCATGACGAACATCCTGATCTCCGGGGCGAGCATCGCCGGCACCACGGCCGCCTACTGGCTGCGCCGCCACGGCTGCACGCCGACCGTGGTCGAGCGGGCGCCCGCGATCCGTAAGGGCGGCTACAAGGTGGACGTCCGCGGTGTCGCGCTCGACGTGGTCGAGCGCATGGGCCTGCTGGAGGCGGTCCGCGCGCGGAGCACGGAGATGCGCCACGTGACCCACTACGACGCCGGTGGCCGTCCCGTCGCGACCATGGACGCCGACCTGTTCGGCGGCCGGCACGGCGACGACGCGGAGATCATGCGCGGCGACCTCAACGAGCTGCTGTACGACCTGACGCGCGACGACGTCGAGTACATCTTCGACGACACGATCACGGGGATCGCCGAGGACGGGACCGTGACGTTCGAGCGCTCCGCACCGCGCCGGTTCGACCTGGTCATCGGGGCCGACGGGGTCCACTCCGTCACCCGGCGGCTGGTGTTCGGCGAGGAGGAGAGGTTCCGGCGCGACCTCGGCTGCCACATCTCGATCTCGACCGTCCCCAACCATCTCGGCCTCGACCGCGAGGAGGCCGTGCACGTGGCGCCCGGCAGGACCGCGAACGTCTACAGCACCCGGCAGGACCCGACCGCCAAGGCGCTGTTCATGTGGTCGTCAGCGCCCCTCGCCTACGACCACCGCGACACGGCCCGGCAGAAGGAGCTGCTGGCCGAGGCCATGGCCGGAGCCGGCTGGGAGGTGCCCGCGCTGCTGGAGGCCGTCCGGCGCTCCGACGACTTCTACTTCGACTCGGTCAGCCAGATCCACATGGACCGCTGGTCGAGCGGCCGGGTCGTGCTGGTGGGCGACGCCGGCTACTGCGCCTCGCCGGCCTCCGGGCAGGGCACGAGCCTCGCGCTGGTCGGCGCGTACGTGCTGGCGGGCGAGCTGGCCCGGGGCGCCGAGGGCGCGCTCGACCGGTACGAGACCGTGCTGCGGCCGTTCGTCGAGGCCAACCAGAAGCTCGGCCCGGCCAACCTCAAGGGGATGGTGATCGGGTCGCGCCTCGCCATCCGGATCCAGCTCATGATGATCAGGCTGCTCCCCCACCTGCCCGGCCGTGACCGGATGATCGAGCGGGTCGCCGGCGCCATCCACCGCGCCGCCAACGCCATCGCGCCGGCGGACTACACGACCGCGGAGTCCTGATCGTCCCCGGCGCCGGTGGTGGCCGCCGCGTAGTGGCAGGCCGCCTGGGCCACGGGCACCGCCGGCAGGACGGCCAGCGGCTCCGCCCGGCACCTGCCGTCCACCCCCGCCTCGGCCGCGCGGCCGGAGGCGAGCACCTGGCAGCGGGCGTGGAAGCGGCATCCGCCCGGGATGCGCGTCGGGTCCGGCGGCTCGCCGCTGAGCACGATCCGCTCGGGCGACTCGGGCAGCACCGACATCAGAGCCTGCGTGTACGGGTGCCGGGGCGCGGTCAGCACCTGCTCGACCGGGCCCGACTCGACGATCCGGCCCAGGTACATGACCGCCACCCGGTCAGCGATGTTCCAGGCGAGGCCGAGGTCGTGGGTGACGACCAGCGCCGACAGGCCCAGCTCGTCGCGCAGCCGGAGCAGCAGCGCGAGGATCTCGCCCCGCACCGAGGCGTCGAGCGAGGCCACCGGCTCGTCGGCGATCAGCACCCTGGGCTCCAGGGCGAGCGCTCCGGCGATCACGACGCGCTGGCGCTGGCCGCCTGACAGCTCGTGCGGGTAGCGCAGGAAGAACCTCTCGGGCGGCCGGAGCCCGGCCCGGGACAGCGCCGAGGCGACGATCTCCTGCTCGCCGGCCAGGCCGTGGATGCGCGGCCCCTCGGCGACGGCCTCGTAGACGGTCTGGCGCGGGTTGAGCGAGCCCATCGGGTCCTGCAGGACGAGCTGCACCTCCCGGCGGTACGCCCTGAGTGCCTTGGAGCCGTACTGCAGGGCCGTCCCGCCGTACAGGACGGAGCCGGAGGTGGGGCGTTCGAGGCCGAGCAGCGTGCGGGCGAGCGTGGTCTTGCCGCAGCCGGACTCACCGACGAGCGCCACGACCTCGCCCTCGCCGATCGCGAGGTCCACCCCGTCGACGGCGCGGGCGCGCCGCCCGCGCGAGGGGAACTCCACGTGCAGGTCGCGGGCCTCCAGCAGGGTGGGGCTGACCGTGCCGACGGTCTCCACGGGGGCTTGCGTCTCGGTCACGAGGTCTCCATGGTGGCGTTCTCCGCGGGCTCGGTGGACTCCGCGGGCTCAGCGGCACTGGCGGCGGCCGATCGCACGTGTACGCAGGCCGCGCGGTGTTCGGGGCCGGCGCGCCAGAGCTCGACGTCCAGGGTGGGGCACTCGTCCAGCGCGACCGGGCACCGCGGGTGGAACGAGCAGCCCGTCGGCAGCTCCATGGGGTCGGGCGGGTCGCCGCCGAGCCCCTTGGGCGCGAGCCGCGAGGCCGGGTCGCCGACCGTGGGGAAGGCGGCGGCCAGCGCGGCGCTGTAGGGATGCCGGGGGTTGTGGAACACCTCGTGCGACGGCCCGTGCTCGACCACCCGGCCCGCGTACATGACGGCGAGGCGGTCGCAGACGTCGGCGAGCACCGACAGGTCGTGCGAGATCATGATCAGCGAGATGCCGCGCTCGGCGAGCAGCTCCTTGATCAGCGTCAGCACCTGCGCCTGGACCATCACGTCCAGGGCGGTCGTCGGCTCGTCGGCGATGATCAGCCGGGGCGAGCAGGCGAGCGCCATGGCGATCATCACGCGCTGCCGCTGCCCGCCGGACAGCTCGTGCGGGTAGCTGCGCGCCCGCCAGGCGGGCAGCCCGACCTGCTCCAGCAGCTCGGCGACGCGCCCCCGGGCGGCCTCGGGCCGGGCCAGGCCGTGGACGAGGAGCGGCTCGGCGATCTGGTCGCCGATGCGCTGCACCGGGTTGAGCCCGTGCTGCGCGCCCTGGAAGACGATCGACGCCTCCGCCCAGCGGACGGCGCGCATCCGGCCCCACTTCATGGTCAGGATGTCCTCGCCGTCGAGCAGGATCCGGCCGCCGACGCGGGCGTCGCGCGGCAGCAGCCGCAGCAGCGCCATGGCCAGCGTCGACTTGCCGGACCCCGACTCGCCGGCGACCCCGAGTGCCGTCCCCGCGTCCAGCGTCAGCGACACCCCGCGCACGGCGGGCACCTCGCCCGCCGCGATGCGGTAGGTCACGGAGACGTCGTCCAGTTCGAGCAGAGCCATCAGCCCGCCTTCCTGAGTCGCGGGTTGAGCACGGCCTCCAGCGCCCGGCCGCAGAGCGTGAACGCCATGACGACGGCCAGGATGCAGAGACCGGGGATGAGGATGTACCACCACGCGCCCGCCGTCGCCGCGCCGAAGTCGTAGGAGGCGCGCAGCATCGTGCCCCACGAGGTCTTGTTCGCGCTGACGCCAAGGAATGCCAGCGTCGACTCGGTGACGATGGCGCTGGCGACCTCCAGGGTGGTGCTGGCCAGCAGCAGGGGCGCGACGTTCGGCAGCACGTGGCGGGTGGTGATGTGCCAGTGGCCGCCGCCGAGCGCTCTGGACCGCTCGATGTACGGCCGGGCCTCCACGGCGAGGGTCTGCGCCCGGATGAGGCGGGCGGTGGCGGGCCAGGTGGTCACGCCGATCGCCACGATGATGGTGAACGTGCTGCCGCCCAGGATGGCCCCCAGCACCATGGCGGTGATCAGCGAGGGCAGCACGAGGAACCAGTCGGTGATCCGCATGAGCGTGGCGCCCAGCCAGCCGCGGAAGTGCCCGGCGGCGATGCCGACGACCATGCCGATCACGATGCTCAGCAGCGCCGCGAGGAAGCCGATGAGCAGCGAGGTGCGCGAGCCCCACCAGACCATCAGCAGGATGGACCGGCCGGACTCGTCGGTGCCGAACGGGGCGGCCAGGCTCGGCGGGGCGAACTTGTCACCGGTCCCCGACACCACGCTGGTCACGCTCTCGTCGATGAACAGCGGCGCGACCAGCGCCAGCACGACGGCCGCGAGCAGCGCCACGAGGCCGGCCATCCCGGCCTTGTTCTGCCGGAAGCTCCGCCAGAACCGGCCGAACGCCAGCCGCCTGCGGCTCCAGGCGACCGATCCGGCAGTTGCGGTGGTCACGCCGACCTCACCCTCGGGTCGAGCAGGCGGTAGACCACGTCGGCCAGGGTGTTCATGAGGATCACCGCGACGGTGATGAGCATGAACGTGCCCTGCATGAGCGTGAAGTCCGGCACTCTGATCGCCTCGTAGAAGAGCTGCCCCAGACCGGGCCAGCTGTAGATCGTCTCAACGGTGACCGCGCCGCCGACGACGAAGCCGATGCGCAGGAACACCAGCGTCACCGTGGGCAGCAGCGCGTTGGGCACCGCGTGGCGGCGCCGTACCTCGTCGTCGCGCAGGCCCTTGGCGCGGGCCACGGTCACGTAGTCCTGGCTGACCTCCTCCAGCAGGGAGGAGCGCATGACCAGCAGGTACTGGGCGTAGACCACGGCCACCAGCGTCAGGCACGGCAGCACCATGTGCGAGGCCACGTCCAGCACGTACGCGAACCCGTCGGGCGCGTCCACGCTCTCGATGCCCCGCGTCGGGAACAGCCCCGGGATCGGCCCGATGCCCACACCGAAGACCATGAGCAGCAGCAGCCCGAGCCAGAACGTCGGCACGGACCACAGCACCAGCGAGACCCCGGTCGAGACCCGGTCGAAGCGGGAGTTGTGCCGCCAGCCGGCCCGCACGCCCTGCCAGAGCCCGAGGCTGACCGCGATGACCAGGCCCACGCCGGCCAGCAGCAGCGTCGGCCCGAGCCGCTCGCCGATCAGGTCGAGGACGGGCCGCTTGTACTCGTAGGAGGTGCCGAGGTCGAAGCGGAGCGTCTTGCCCACGAAGTCGGCGAACTGGTCGATCAGCGGCTTGTCCAGGCCCAGCCGGTGGCGCTCCAGGGCGAGCTGGGTCGGCGTCATGTTGCGGCCCTGCGCGAGGTTGCGCACCGGGTCGCCGGGCAGCAGGCGGAACACGAAGAACGTCCCGACGATCACCATGGCGATACTGAACAGCGCCCCACCCGCCTTCGACAACGCGTACTGCAGCGTGCCGCGGTAGGTGGGGCGTTCGCCTCCGGAGGGGCCGGCGAGGCCCGCCGCCTGGACGGCGGCGGGCTCCGCTGCTTCGAGCGGTGCTGTCATTCGCGCTCGTCCGCGACGCCCTTGCGTCGCCTGGTCACGAGGAACGCCACCAGTCCGAGGACGACCACGCCGCCGACCACGCCGAGGATGAGGCCGGTGTTGGACCCGCCGTCGGCGGTGGAGCCGGCGGCCGGGGCCGCGACCGTGTCCACGGTGTAGAACGGCCAGTAGCCACTGCCGCCGTAGAGCAGGCCGTTCTCCTCGGGGATCGAGGTGATGCTGGTGATCCGGTCCTTGCGGTAGCCCTCAAGGTCGTTCGTGTAGTAGATCGCGATGATCGGGGCCTCGGTGTAGAGGCGCTCCTGCATCTGCTTGATGAGGCCGGCGCGCTTGGTGCGGTCGAGCTCCTTGAGCTGCTCCTGGTAGAGCTTCTCGTAGGTCGGGTCGCAGTAGAACGACTCGGTGCCGCCGCCCTCGCCCTTGGGGGTCGGCCGGCGGCTGCACAGGTGCGTCGCCAGGACCTCCTCGGGGTCGGGGTTGACCGACCAGCCGCTGATCGCGATGTCGTAGTTGCCCGTGACGCCGGTCTCCTCGGAGAACTTGCTGGAGTCGAGCTTCACGGTGGTCAGCGTGATGCCGATCTCCTTGAAGAAGCCGGTCAGGTACTCGCCGAGCTTGTCCTCGATCGGGGTGTCGGCGTGGATGGTGAAGCGGAACTCCAGCTTCTTCTTGCCGTCGGGCATCGTCCGGACGCCGTCGGCGCCCTTCTTGTAGCCCGCGTCGTCGAGGATCTTGTTGGCCTTGGCCGGGTCGTAGGTGACCTTGGTGTCGCCGCCGGCCTCCCAGAAGAAGTCCTTGTACATCGGCGGCACGATCGAGCCGTCGGCCGGCTTGGCAAGGCCGCTCTGCACCTCGTCCGCGAGCTTCTGCTTGTCGATCGCGTAGTGCAGCGCCTGGCGGACCTTCACGTCCTTCAGCGCGGGGTGACCGTCGCCGACGGGCTTGTTGTCCGTCGTCGTGGCGCCGGGGTTGACCTCCAGGTACGCGGCGCGGCGGCCCTGGTTGTTCCACGCCACGATGTTCGGGTCGTTCTGGATGGCCTGGAACTCCGGCGGCGCGAGACGGCCGATGAGGTCGATGTCACCCTTCTTCAGGCCGGCGATGGCGGCCTGCGGGTTGTCGTAGAAGATGACCTGGAGCTCGTCGATCTTCGGCTTGCCCCGCCAGTAGGTGGGGTTGGCCTGCAGCTTGACGTACTGGTCCTTCTTGTGCTCGACCGCGACGTAGGGCCCGCTGGAGACGGTCGGGTAGGTGTCGGCCTCGTAGTTGGCGAGGTCGGTCACCTTCTCCCAGACGTGCTTGGGCATGATCGGGATCGGGTTCTCCAGGATGGAGGCCTGGGGCGCCTTCAGCTTGATGACCAGGTCCTGGCCGTTGGCCGTGACGCTCTCGAAGTTCTCCACGGCCGGGCCGTTGGCGGTCTTCGCGGCGTCATCGGTCATGATCTTGTTGAGCGTCCAGGCGGCGTCGTCGGCCGTGACCGGCTGGCCGTCGGACCACTTGGCCTGCCGGATCTTGAACGTCCACGTGAGACCGTCCTCGGAGGACGTCCACGACTCGGCGAGGTCGGGGCTGGGCTGGAGGGTCTTCGAGTCGGGCACCGTGAGGTAGCCGTACATCCACCGGTGGATCGAGGTGGAGACGAGACGGACCGCCAGGAAGGGGTTCATCGAGTCCACCGCCTGGGTGGCCCCGACACGGAGGACCTTCTTCCCCGCCGCAGGCTCCTGGGCCAGTGCCACCTGACCCTGACCTGCCAGTAACAGCGCTACGCCCAGCACAGCCAGGCGTGCGATCCATTTCCTCATATGTGCCTCACCTTCAGGCGGGAATTCCTGTGTAGAGAAAGGCACACCATACGTGCAGCGCGTGTCAACGAGTGACGGAAAATTGTTTCATCTTCGTTTCCCGATCCGGTGTAAATTTTCAGTCGGTCTCGACGACCTTGCCCTGATCCACGCGTAGCCGGCGATCCACGCGGACGGCGTCCAGCATCCGGCGGTCGTGCGTGACGAGCAGCAGCGTGCCGGGGTAGGCGTCCAGGGCCGACTCCAGCTGCTCGATGGCGGGCAGGTCGAGGTGGTTGGTCGGCTCGTCCAGCACCAGCAGGTTGACGCCCCTGGCCTGGAGCAGCGCCAGGGCGGCCCGGGTGCGCTCGCCCGGCGACAGCGTCGAGGCCGGCCGCAGCACGTGCGCGGCCCGCAGCCCGAACTTCGCCAGCAGCGTCCGCGCGTCGGCCGGCACCATCTCGGGCACGTGCCCGGAGAACGCGTCCAGCAGCGGCTCCTCCCCCTCGAACAGCCCCCTGGCCTGGTCCACCTCGCCGACCACCACGCCCGGCCCCAGCGCGGCGTTGCCCTCGTCCAGCGGGATCCGGCCGAGCATCGCGCCGAGCAGCGTGGTCTTGCCCGAGCCGTTGGCACCGGTGATCGCGATCCGCTCGGCCCAGCCCACCTCCAGGTCCACCGGTCCGAGCGTGAACGTGCCACGCCGCACCACCGCGCCGCGCATGGTCGCCACGACCGCTCCCGCGCGGGGCGCGGCGGCGATCTCCATGCGCAGCTCCCACTCCTTGCGCGGCTCCTCCACGACCTCCATGCGCTCGATCAGCCGCTCGGTCTGGCGGGCCTTGGCGGCCTGCTTCTCCGTCGACTCCACCCGCATGTTGCGGCCGATCTTGTCGCCGTCCGTGGCCTTGCGCCGGGCGTTCTTCACGCCCTTCTCCATCCAGGCGCGCTGGGTGCGGGCGCGGGCCTCCAGGTCGGCGCGGGTGCCCGCGTACTCCTCGTACTGCTCGCGGGCCTGCCTGCGGGCGACCTCCCGCTCCTCCAGGTACGCCTGGTAGCCTCCGCCGTACAGCCGGATCTGCTGCTGGGCGAGGTCCAGCTCCAGCACCTTGGTGACGGTCCTGGCCAGGAACTCGCGGTCGTGGCTCACCAGCACCGTGCCCGCCCGCAGGCCCGTGACGAACCTCTCCAGCCGGTCCAGCCCGTCCAGGTCGAGGTCGTTGGTCGGCTCGTCCAGCAGGAACACGTCGTACCGGCTGAGCAGCAGCGACGCGAGCCCCGCGCGGGCCGCCTGGCCGCCGGACAGCGAGGTCATGGGCTGGCCCAGGTCCACGGCGAGCCCGAGGTCGGCGGCCACCTCCTCGGCCCGCTCCTCCAGGTCGGCGCCGCCCAGCGCCAGCCAGCGCTCCAGGGCCTCGCTGTAGGCGTCGTCGGCTCCGGGCCGCTCGTCGACGAGGGCCTGCGTGGCCGTGTCGAGGTCGCGCTGCGCCGCCGCCACTCCGGTGCGCCGGGCGAGGAACGCCCCGACCGTCTCGCCCGCCCTGCGCTCGGGCTCCTGCGGCAGGTGACCCACGGTCGCGGTCGCCGGGCTCAGGCGTACGGCGCCCTCCTCGGGGGCGTCGAGGCCGGCGAGCATCCGCAGCAGGGTGGACTTGCCCGCGCCGTTGGCCCCGACCAGGCCGACGACGTCGCCCGGGCTCACCACCAGGTCGAGCCCCGAGAACAGCACCCGGTCCCCGTGACCCGCCGCGAGGTCCTTCACCACCATGGTCGCGCTCATGTGGCCCGATGCTATCGAGCCGCGTCAACCCGGTTAGGGTGGCCCGATGCCGCGCCTGCCCGTCGCCCTCGCCGCCGTCCTGACCGTCGTGGCGGGGCTCGGGGTGCGGGCGCTGGCCGACGGGGCCTTCGCCAAGTACGCGGGCGACGCGCTGTACACGGTCCTGATCTACACGCTGGTCGTGCTGGTCCGCCCGCGGATCCGGCCCGTCATGGCAGCGCTCGTGGCGGCCGGGCTGAGCTGGGCGATCGAGTTCGCCCAGCTCGCCGAGATCCCACCGGTCCTGCGGCCGGTGCTGGGCAGCACCTTCAACCCGCCCGACCTGCTCTGGTACGCCGTCGGGGCCGCCGGGGCGTGGGCCGCGCACGCATACATCCCAGGACGCCGGATAGGGGGTGTGGACATCCGCTCCAAGGAGGAATCCTGATGATGGACGGCAAGACGATCGCGTTCCTCGTCGCTCCCGAGGGGGTCGAGGAAGTGGAGCTCACCGAGCCCTGGAAGGCGGTCACGCAGGCGGGCGGCACTCCGAAGCTCGTCTCCACCGCCTCCGGCCGGATCCAGGCCTTCAACCACCTGGACAAGTCAGACACCTACCCCGTGGACACCACGGTGGACGAGGTCTCGGCGTCGGACTTCGACGGCCTGGTGCTGCCGGGCGGCGTCGCCAACCCCGACTTCCTGCGCATGGAGCCGAAGGCCGTGCGGTTCGTCCGCGACTTCTTCGACGCGGGCAAGCCGGTGGCGGCGATCTGCCACGCGCCCTGGACGCTGGTGGAGGCCGACGTGGTGCGCGACCGCACCATGACCTCCTGGCCCAGCCTTCGGACCGACCTGCGCAACGCGGGCGCCACGTGGGTGGACAAGGAGGTCGTGGTGGACACCACGGGCCTCAACATCCTGGTCACGAGCCGCAAGCCCGACGACCTCAAGGCGTTCAACCAGGCGACGGTCGACGCGTTCAGCGCCTGAGTTCCCGAGCAAGGATCTTCACGAGACCGCCTCCGCCCCACCGCTCAGGGCGGCGCGCTCGACGGCCGCGAGCAGCCGGTGCAGGCGCGCGGCGGTGTGGAAGTCGGGATCGGCCGGCCGGCCGTCCCGGATGGCCCGCCCGACCTCCTGGTAGAAGGCGGCGACGTTGGCCACCGGGCCGCCGGCCGGGTCGAAGGGGACGGTCCGGTAGGAAGCGGGCACCTCGACGCGCTCGCCGCCGACGCGGATCTCCCAGTCGGTCCAGTGCAGGTGGACGCCCGGCCGGGCGGGGGCTGCGGTCAGCGTGCCCTCGGAGCCGACGAGCTTGACGAGGAACCCGTCCGGGCTGCCGCTGCCCCCGTGGATCGTGACGGAGGCGGTGGCGCCGCCGGCCAGGGTGCCGTGCAGCAGCACCTGGCTCGGCACCCGGTTCGCGACGGTCCGGCCGGTGTCGCCGACCGCGACCGTGTCGTACCGGCGGGGCAGCCGCGCCGACACCTCGGTCAGCGGGCCCGCCATCCGCTCCAGCGTCGCGAGGAAGTGGCCGCCCATGATCGTGAGGATGGTGGTGCCGCCGGCGGGGTCGGTGCTCCACTCCATGCCCGCCGGGATGACGGCGCCGCCCAGGGGGTCGCCCGCGGCGACCAGGACGGCGGACTCCAGCCGGCCGATGCGGCCCGCCGCGACCAGGTCGCGGACGAAGCGCGCGTCCGGCGAGTGGTGACCCTGGAGGCTGACGGCGTGGACCACGCCGGCCGCCGTGGCGGCGCGGGCCAGCTCGTCGGCCTCGGCCGGCTCCACGGTCAGCGGCCACTCCGACACCACGTGCTTGCCGGCCTCCAGCGCGGCCCTGATGACCGCGGCGTGCCCGGGGGCCTTCACCGACACCACCACGAGGTCCACGTCGGGATGGGCGGCCAGCGCGCCGGCGTCGGCGAACGCCAGCGGCACGCCGTGCTCGGCCGCCGCCTTCCCGGCGCTGGCCGGGCTCGTGGTCGCCACCGCCGTCACCTCGAACCCGTCCAGCCCGGCCAGCGCGGGCAGATGCGACACCGCCGCCCAGCCGCTCGCTCCGACGACCCCTGCTCTGATCATGTCCGGCCTCTCCTAGTTATGTATCGAACGGTATGAAACTAGAGGAGGCGGAACGCGGAATCAAGAGGTAACGTACCGATAGGTATAAAACTTGGGGAGGTACGGCATGCCCGGCGGCAGACCACGCGCCTTCGACGCGGACATCGCGCTCGACCGGGCGCTGGAGGTGTTCTGGAGGCAGGGCTACGAGGGGACGTCGCTGTCGGACCTGACCGCGGCGATGGGGGTCAACCGGCCCAGCCTGTACGCCGCCTTCGGCAACAAGGAGGAGCTGTTCGCCAAGGCGCTCGACCGCTACGTCAGCGGCCCGGGAGCCTTCGCCGCCGAGGCCCTGACCGCGCCCACCGTCCGGGAGGTCGTCCGGCGCCTGGTCGAGGGCGCGGTCGAGCTGACCACCGGCGCGAACGGACCGGGCTGCCTGAGCGTCAACAGCGTCCACGCCTGCGGCCCCGACTCCGCCGCCGCCCGCGAGGCGGCGATCGCGTGCCGCAGGGCCGGGGAGGCCGCCCTGCGGCGGCGCTTCGAGCAGGCGCCCGACCTGCCGCCGGACTGCGACCCCACCGTCCTCGCCCGGCTGGTCCACACCGTCACGGACGGCATCGCGGTGCAGGCCGCGAGCGGCCGCACCCGCGAGGAGCTGCGCCAGGTGGCGGACCTGGCCCTGCGCACGGTCCTCGGGGAACTCAAGGACATCCCCGAGCCGGCCTGATCCGCCGCCGGCTCAGCCCAGCAGGGCCTCGGCGAAGGCGCGGACCGACGACCGCAGCCGCGTCACCCCGCCCTCGCGCATGACGTGCCTGACCAGGTCGGCGTCGAACAGCCCCAGCAGGGCGTGGGCCGCGAAGGAGGCGTCGAGGCCGGGCCGCGCCTGCCCGGCGAGCGCGGTGACGTGCGCGTGCCAGCGCACGTAGGTGGGGTCGGCGTACTTGTCCTCGGCGCACGCCCGCTCGTGCGCGGCGAACAGCGCGAGGTTGCGCTCGGCCAGTCCGGCCAGCTCGTCCAGGAAGGCGAGCAGCCTCGTCAGGGGCGGCGAGCCGGGACCCAGCGGCGAGCCCGGGGTGTCGATGGCACGCGCCAGCGCCTCCGCCCGCTCCGCCAGGAGCTCCTGGAACAGCCCCGTACGGCTGCCGAACCGGCGGAACACCGTGCCCTTGCCCACCCCTGCCGCGGCGGCCACCCGGTCGAGCGAGACGTGCTCGGCCCCGTGCGCGGCGAGCAGCTCCTCGGCCGCGCGCAGGATCGCCTCGCGGTTACGCGTCGCGTCGGCTCGCAACCCGGCCCACCTCGTTCCGTCTCGCCCGCTTGCAACCGGACCAACGGTCCCCATACTATCCCGACAGGAAAACGGACCGTCAGTCCGGCTAGCTGGATGTCGAGGAGTCAAGCGATGCGTGCCCTGGTCGTCTCCGGCGGAGCCCTTCCCGCCGCGCCCGTCACCGTCCCCGATCCCGAGCCCGGCCCCGGCCAGGCGCTCGTCGAGATCCACCACGCCTCCGTGAACCCCTCCGAGCTGCGCCACATCGGCCACTTCCCCGACGGCGCGGTCCTCGGCTACGACTCGGCCGGCGTGGTCCTGCGGGCCGCCGAGGACGGCACCGGGCCGGCCGCCGGCGCGCGGGTGGTGGCCTTCGCGGCGGGGGCGTGGGCGGAGCGGGCGGCGTTCGCGACCGACGCGCTGGCCGTCGTGCCGGACGGCGTCCACCTCGCCGACGCCGCCGCGCTGCCGATGGCGGGTATCGCGGCGCTGCGCTCCCTGCGCGCCACCGGGCCGCTGCTGGGCAGGCGGGTGCTGGTGACGGGCGCGTCCGGGGCGACGGGACGGCTGGCCGTGCAGCTCGCCCGGCGGGCCGGGGCGCACGTGATCGCCCACGTCCGGGACGCGGCACGCGCCGGCGACCTGGGGGCCGAGACGGTGACGGACCTCGACGGCGTGGAGCCGGTGGACGCGGTCATCGAGCTGCTCGGCGGGCCGTACCTGGTGGCGGCTTGGCGGCTGCTGAGGCCGGGCGGCGACCTGCAGAGCGTCGGGTGGGCGGCCGGCGAGCCCGCGGTGTTCGTCCCGAACTCGACGTTCGTGCTCGGCGCGGCGCGGACGATCAGCTCTTTCGGTGACGCCGCCGCGCCCGCGGCCGACCTGGCGTACCTGGTGGAGCTGGTGGCGCGGGGCGAGCTGTCGGCCGGGGTGGGCGGGCGGTGGTCATGGGAGCGGCCGGGCGAGATGGCGGCCGCGGTACGGGACGGCAAGGTCCGCGGCAAGGCGATCATCGACATGAATCCGCTGTAACGCCTTGCCCTGACCTCCGAAATGGTCTACAGGTAGACCAATCAGTGACTCCCCCCGCGCACAGGGAGACCCCATGACCACTGAAGAGGATTCCAGGCGGCTCGCCGAGCTCGGCTACAAGCAGGAGCTGGCAAGGACCTGGAGCGGCTTCTCCAACTTCGCGATCTCCTTCTCCATCATCTCGATCCTCGCCGGCTGCTTCACGACCTTCGGACAGGCCTGGAACAACGGCGGCCCCGTCGCCATCTCGTGGGGCTGGCCGCTGATCTCCGTGTTCATCCTCGTCATCGGGTTATGCCTGGCGGAGCTGGTCTCCGCCTATCCGACCGCGGGCGGCATCTACTGGTGGGCCGCCACGATGGGCAAGCCGATCCACGGCTGGTTCACCGGCTGGCTCAACCTCATCGGGCTCATCGCGGTGACCGCCTCGGTGGACTACGGCTGCGCGACGTTCCTGAGCATCACCCTCAACCGGGTGACGGGCGGCGCCTGGGAGGCGACGCTGCACCAGGCCTTCCTGCTCTTCGTGGTCATCCTGGTGCTCCACGCGCTGATCAACATCTTCAGCCACCGGCTCATCTCGCTGCTGCAGAACGTCTCGGTCTGGTGGCACGTGGCCGGCGCCGCGGTCGTGGTCGCCATCCTGGTCTTCGCGCCGGCCGAGCACCAGTCGCTCGGGTTCGTCTTCACCGAGACGATCAACAACTCGGGGTTCGGCGACGGCGACAGCGGTCTGCCGTTCTGGCTGTACGTGCTGCCCCTGGGCTTCCTGCTGACGCAGTACACGATCACCGGCTTCGACGCGTGCGCGCACGTGTCGGAGGAGACCCAGGGCGCGGCCAGGACGGCGGCCCGCGGGCTGTGGCAGTCGATCTTCTACTCGGCGGTCGGCGGCTGGATCCTGCTGCTCGCGTTCCTGTTCGCCGCGACGAACGTGGACGAGATCAACAAGCAGTCCGGCTTCGTCGGCGCCATCTTCGAGACCGCCCTCTCCTCTCCGCTGGCCACGGTGATCTTCGCCATCTCCACGATCGGCCAGTTCTTCTGCGGGATGAGCTGCGTGACGTCGATGTCGCGGATGACGTACGCCTTCTCGCGGGACGGCGCGGTGCCGGGATGGCGGCTGTGGTCGAAGGTGGACCGCAACCGCACGCCGGTCAACGCCATCCTCGCGGGCTGCGCGGTGGCCGCCCTGATCACCCTCCCGGCCCTGTACGCGCCTCCCGGCACGACGACCCCGGTCGCCTTCTTCGCCGTGGTGTCGATCGCGGTCATCGGGCTGTACCTGGCGTTCATCATCCCGATCTGGCTGCGGCTGCGGATGGGCGACCGGTTCCGGCCGGGGCCGTGGACGCTCGGCGGGAAGTACCGGGTGATGGGCTGGATCGCCTGCGCGGAGATCGCCATCGTGTCGGTCTACTTCATCATGCCGTTCTCGCCGGCGGGCGTGCCGGGCGACCCGAAGTTCACGTGGACGTCGGTCAACTACGCCCCGATCGCGGTGGGCGTCGTACTGCTCGGCATCGCCCTGTGGTGGGCCCTGTCGGCCCGCCACTGGTTCACCGGCCCCCGCCGCACCGTCGACGAACTCCCCGTCGGCTGACGCGACCCAGTGCATCAATGGCCATGTCCCCGCTGCTAGCAGTTTGCTAGCATCGGGACATGGCCACGCTCTACATCCGGGACGTCCCCGAGCCGGTCGCCGAGTCGTTGAAGGCGAGGGCGGCGGAGGCGGGCATGTCGCTCTCGGCCTACGTCGCCAGGGAGCTGGCGGACATCGCCGCCCGGCCGACCAACACCGAGATCGTCGCACGCCTGAGGGCGCGGGACCGCTCGGCGGGCCCCTCCACGGCCGACATCCTGCACGCGGTGCAGGAGGGCAGGCGATGATCGTCATCGACTCGTCGGCGATGGTCGAGGCGCTCACCGGGCGTGAAGCCGACGGAGAGCTCCTCGACGCGCTGCAGGGCAGCGTCCACGCGCCTCATCTCCTCGACGTCGAGGTCCTGTCGACGCTGCGCGGGCTTCTGCTCAGCGGCAAGCTCCGCGCCGAGCCGGCCGACGAGGCGCGCGCCGACTACCTCGCACTCAGAATCACTCGATACGAGACGAGAGGCATCGCCGAGCGCATCTGGGGGCTCCGGGGCAACTACACCGCCTACGACGCCTCCTACCTCGCGCTCGCCGAAGCGCTCGAAGCACCGCTCTACACCTGTGACCGCAAGCTCTCCGGCGGCGGGCACGGTGTGGACGTGCGGGTCTTCCCGCAGGGCTGACCCGCGAAGGCGGACGGTCAGGCGGCCTCGAAGGAGGCCGCCACGGCGGCGCGGACCTTGTCCATCGAGGTGTCGCCCAGCTCGCGCTTGAGCGAGGTCATGTCCACGTCGGGCATGCCGCAGGCCACCGCCCAGTGCCAGGGCTCCAGGTCGCCGTCCACGTTGAGGGCGAAGCCGTGGCTGGTGACGCCGCGGCTCTGCCGCATCCCGATCGAGATGATCTTGCGTCCGGTGGCCGACGTCCAGACGCCCGTCAGCAGCTCCGATCCCGGCGGGGTGTCGCGGCGCTCGGCGGCCAGGCCGAGCGCGCCCAGCGCCTCGACGAGCCGCAGCTCCACCTCGCGGACGTAGTCCACGATCCCCTCGTCCTCGGCCAGCTTGACGACGAGGTAGCCGACGAGCTGGCCCGGGCCGTGGTAGGTGAGCTGGCCCCCGCGGCCGGTCTCGACCACGGGGATGCCGCGCGACGGGTCGGGCAGGTGGGCCGCGGGAGTGCGGCGGCCCACGGTGTAGACCGACGGGTGGCTGAGCAGCCAGAGCGTGTCCGGCCGCTCGTCTCGCTGGCGCTCGGCGACGAGGTCGCCCATGCGCTCCATCGCCTTGTCGTAGTCGACCAGCTCGTCCTGGATGAGGGTCAGCGGCCTAGCCTTCATGGTTAAGAGGATAGGCCGCCCGCGCGGTCAGTACTTCTTCGGCTCCTCCGGCACGAGGATCCACATGGCGACGTACAGGACCCACATGGGGCCGGGAAGAAGCGACAGGATCAGCCACAGGATGCGGACGAGCGTGGGCGGCAGGCCCATCTTGTCGGCGAGACCGCCGCAGACGCCGGCCAGGACTCTGTGCTCTCGTGAGCGGTACATGCTGTTCCTCCGTGTGGTTGCACCTATCTGGACAACGGACAACCAGACGGTCGCTCTCCCCTCACGGACCCTGAGAAAACCCTGACAGGGTCAGCCACCGGTGCGCCTCCGCCAGATGCGCGCTGGTCAGGCCGGCTCTGGGGTCCACGGGGACGAGCAGGAAGTCGTCGAGACCCTGGCGCTCCCTGAGGTAGTCCTCGTCCTCCCACCGCACCTGGTCGTCGAACCAGACGAACGGCCTGCGCTCCACGTACGCGGCCACGTGCGGCGTCTTGAACATCTCGCCCGCGTCGCTGCCCAGCACCGGCCCCATCGGCACGACGGGCAGCTCGGGCAGGCCGATGCGCGGGCCGATCCACTCGTTGGCGTGGTCCTCCCAGGTGGTGGCCCAGGCCAGCTCCGCGCCCGTGGCGATGGCCAGCTCCAGCAGCCGGGCGCCGTGGCGGGGGTTGAGGTGGACGGTGTAGACCTCGTGGCCGACCGTGCAGCGGTAGCGGCGGAAGCCGGGGTCGGGCCGGCCGAACGGGTTGAGCACACCGTCCACGTCGATGAGCAGCAGCGGCTTCATCCGGCCACTCCCGCCCGGTGCTCCTGCGGGCTGATCCCGCGCACGCGTTTGAAGGCGGCGCTGAGCGCGAACGAGCTGCCGTAGCCGACCCTGCGGGCCACGGAGCCGATCGTGGCGTCGGGCTCGCGGAGCAGGTCGGCGGCCAGCGCCAGCCGCCAGTCCGTGAGGAACGTCATGGGCGGCTCCCCCACCAGGTCGGTGAAGCGCCTGGCCAGCGACGCGCGGGAGACGCCGACGGCGGCGGCGAGCGAGGCGACGGTCCACGCGTGGGCGGGGTTGTTGTGCAGCATGCGCAGGGCTCTGCCCACGATGGGGTCGCTCTGCGCGCGGTACCAGGCGGGGGCGTCGTTCTCCGCGAGCCACGACCGGAGCGTGGAGATGAGCAGCAGGTCGAGCAGCCGGTCGAGGACCACCTCCTGGCCGGGCTCGTCCCGCACGATCTCGGCGCCGAGCAGCCCGATGACCGGGCCGCCGGACTGGACGAGCAAGGGCGGCAGCGCCTCCAGCAGCCGCCTGCTGATCTCGCCCTCCATCTGGTACGTGCCGGTGATGAGCACGGTGGCGCCCTCGGGGTCGTTGCCCCACGTGCGCACGCCGAGCTCCATGGACTGGTAGAGCGCCTCGCCGTCGAGCGTCGTGCAGCGCTGGCCGGGGTGGATGACGATCTGCGGCGGGGTGGCGGGGTCGTCGGCCACGGTGTACGGCTCGGGCCCGCGCATGAGGGCCACGTCGCCGGGCGCGAGGCACACGGGGTCACGGCCGTCGGGCACCACCCAGGCCGTGCCCCGGACGAGCGCGGCGAGCGTCAGCGGGGCCTCGTCCTGCACGCGCAGCGACCACGGCGGGTCGAGCAGGGAGCGGAGCAGGAAGGCGCCGCGGGCGCGGGGCCCGTCGAGCAGTGCGGCCAGATGATCCATGCGTTAGACGATCGCATATGGAAGTGCGCTTCTCAACCATGGATAGTCCAACGATCATCGGGCTTACTGGGGGCATGACAACTTTGGTGCTGGGCGGCACCGGCAAGACCGGCCGCCGTGTGATCGACAGGCTCACCGCTCTCGGCCGTCCCGTGCGGTCCGGGTCCCGCTCCTCCACGCCGGCCTTCGACTGGGCCGACCTCGACGGCTGGCCGGCCGCCCTCCAGGGCGCCGAGTCGGTGTACGTGACCTACTACCCCGACCTGGCCGTGCCCGGGTCGCGGCAGGACATCCGGGCGCTCACCGAGCTCGCGGCCGAGAGCGGCGTCCGGCGGCTGGTGCTGCTGTCGGGCCGGGGCGAGCCGGAGGCCCAGGCGTGCGAGCGGATCGTCCAGGAGTCGGGGCTGGAGTGGACGGTCGTCCGCTGCGCCTGGTTCATGCAGAATTTCAGCGAGGGCTACCTGCTCGACGCGGTCCAGGCGGGGGTCATCGCGCTGCCGGCCGGGGAGGTGGCGGAGCCGTTCGTGGACGCGGACGACATCGCCGACGTGGCCGTGGCCGCGCTCACGGAGGACGGGCACGCGGGGCGGGTCTACGAGCTGACCGGGCCGCGGCTGCTGACGTTCGCGGACGCCGCCGCCGACCTGTCGGCCGCGCTGGGCAGGACGGTGGAGTACGCGCCGGTCAAGCCGGAGGAGTTCGCCGCGGGAGCCGCCGAGGCGGGCGTGCCGCGGGACGAGATCGAGATGCTCAACGCGCTGTTCGCCGAGGTGCTGGACGGGCGCAACGCGTACGTGGCGGACGGGGTGCGGGAGGCGCTCGGCCGGCCCGCGCGCGACTTCACCGCCTTCGCCCGCGACTGGGCGCAGGGCGTGCCGGGTCCACGCATCCGCTAGCCTCACCTCGTCACTTTCGCGGCTTTGGAAAGGTGCTCCGGTGATCGGCTGGTTCGAAGCGGTGGTGCTGGGCCTCATCCAGGGGTTGACCGAGTTCCTGCCCATCTCCTCCAGCGCCCACATCCGGGTGGTGTCGGCGTTCTTCGGCTGGCAGGACCCCGGGGCGGCGTTCACGGCCGTGATCCAGCTCGGCACGGAGACCGCCGTGCTGATCTACTTCCGGCGCGAGATCTGGGAGATCGTCTCCATGTGGACGCGCTCGCTGTGGACCCCCGCGCTGCGCTCCCACCACGCGGCCCGCATGGGCTGGTACGTCATCGTCGGCAGCCTGCCCATCGGTGTGCTCGGCCTGCTGCTCAAGGACCAGATCGAGACCGTCTTCCGCGATCTCCGCCTGGTCGGCACCACGCTGATCGTCTTCGGCCTCATCCTGTGGTGGGCCGACCGCACCGCCCGCAACAGGCTCACGCTGCAGAAGCACCTCAGCTTCACGCACGCCGTCGTGTACGGCTTCGCGCAGTCGCTGGCGCTCATCCCGGGCGTCTCCCGCTCCGGCGGCACCATCACCGCGGGCCTCCTGCTCGACTACCGCCGCGAGGACGCCGCGAAGTACTCCTTCCTGCTGGCCATCCCGGCCGTGCTGTCGTCCGGCCTGCTGGAGCTGCGCGAGATCGGCGGTGGCCAGTCGCCGGCGTGGGGTCCGACGATCCTGGCCACGATCATCTCGTTCGTCGTCGGCTACGCGGCGGTGGCGTGGTTCCTGCGCTACATCAGCAAGCACCGCTTCACCGGCTTCGTCGTCTACCGGGTCGCGCTCGGCCTGTTCGTGATCCTCGCGGTCACGCTGGGCTGGATCCCCGCCCAGGGCTGAGGCCCTAGGAGCTCAGGGTGCGCGGGTAGCGGCTGGCCAGGGCGAAGACGACGGCGAACAGGGCCCAGGCCGTGACGTACGCGATCGGATGGGCCCAGGAGTCGCCGACGACGTCGCCCAGCGCCTCGCGGCCCTCGAAGTAGAGCGTCAGCCCCAGCACGGCTCCCGGCACCGCGCCCCACCAGCGCTGCCACCACACCTCGTGGACCATCACCTCGAACACGACCAGCGCGATCGGCCCGAGCAGCAGGAACTTCAGGCCGGCCGGCTGGTCGAGCAGGCTGGTGACGGCCATGACGGCCACGGCCGAGGCGATGGTCAGGAGGACGACGGCGCCGAAGGGAGCGGGCTCGTCACGCGGGTCGGTCTGCGGTTCGGACACCCACCCATTCTGGGGCATCCTTGGCGGGCCGGTAGGTCGCCAGCGTGAACAGCACCGCCACCAGGCCGATCGCGGTCGCCAGGATCTCCACACCCGCACGGCCGTACCAGCCGAGGGCGAGCCCGCCCGTGACGCCCGCCACGAACAGCCCCAGGTACTGGGCCGAGGCGAGCAGGCCGAGGCCGATCGACACGTTGCCGGGCACCGCGCCCACCGTCCGGTACTGCTGCGCGGGGGCGATCATCCAGCCGAGCACGCCCCACACGAACGCCCACACCAGCGCGACGGGCAGGGCCAGGTTGGCGACGGGAATGAGGGCGAGCGCCACGGTGGAGGCGGCCAGCCCGATCAGCACCATCCGGCGCGGCCCGTACGCGTCGGTCATCCGCCCGCCGAGCTGGTTGCCCACGACGCCGCCGACGCCCCAGGCCCAGAGCACGGCGGGCAACGGAAGGTCGAACAGCGAGCCGATGTAGGTGTAGGCGGTGAACCCGGCCGCGAAGAAGAGGAGCTGGGTGACCAGCACCGCGAGCATCCGCCGGTCGGTCAGCGGCGCGAGCCGCTCGGCGAGCCGGCCGGCGACGGTCACCTTCACCTCCGGCACCATGGCCGCCACACCCGCGAACCCGACGACGCCGAGCCCGACCACCAGCCATATGGTGGCCCGCCAGCCCGCGGCGCCGCCCAGCCAGGTGCCGAGCGGCACGCCGATCGCCGAGGCCACGGTCAGGCCGCCCATCACCAGCGCAAGAGCCCTGCCTCGGCGCTCGGGCGAGCTCAGCGCCGTCGCCACGCCGGACGCCGTCGGGGTGAACATGGCCGCCCCCGCCGCCGCAATCACTCGCGTCACCATGACCAGTGGGTACGTGGGCGCGAGGGCGGTCAACGCGTTGCCCAGCACGAGGACGGCCAGTGCGACGAGCAGGAGCCGCCTGCGTGACAGGCGCGCCGTCGCGGCGGCGAGCACGGGGGACAGCACGGCGTAGGCCAGCGCGAACACGGTCATGAGCTGCCCGGCCGCCGAAGGCGAGACGTCGAGGTCGCGGGAGATGGGGGGCAACAACCCGGCGGTCACGAACATGCCGGTGCCGACGGCGAAGTTGCCCACCGCCAGGGGGTAGAGCCGGGTGGTCACATGATCCTCCGTACACATCAGTTGGACGTCCATCAAACTGTCGTATAGTTTGATAATTGTCAAACATTTTTACGGAGCAGCTGTGATCACCGGGAATGCGGGAAGTCATGAAGCGGGCGTTAACCCGCTCCGACGATGGGCTGCATATCGTGAGCAGATGTGACCCGGTGACCAGGTGTCGATGAGGTGGTGATCCCACGATGGCCGGTACGAGCATCGATGTTGCGGCATTGAAGCGGCGCATGGGGCGTGTAGGGGTCTGGAGCGGCGCTCTGGGCGGGGAGCCGGCCGCGTTCGAGCGGGAGGTCGCCGCCGAGATCGAGAGCCTGGGCTTCGGGGCACTGTGGGTCGGCGAGGCTCCGCACGGCAAGGAGGCGCTGGTCCATGCGTCGATCCTGCTGGGCGCGACGCAGCGGATGCTGATCGCCACCGGCATCGCCAACATCTGGGCCCGCGACGCCACCGCCGCCTCGAACGGGGCGAACGCCCTGGCGGAGGCGTTCGACGGCCGCTTCGTGCTCGGCCTGGGCGTCAGCCACGCGCCCGCGGTGTCGATGAGAGGCCACGACTACCGCAAGCCGGTCGCGGTGATGCGCGACTACCTCGACGCGATGGACGCGACGGAGTACGCCGCCCCCTTGCCGGCACCCGCCCCGCGTCTGCTGGCGGCACTCCGGGCCAGGATGCTGGAGCTCGCCGCGCGGCGGGCCCAGGGCGCTCACCCCTATTTCGTCACCCCCGAGCACACCGCCCGCGCCCGAGCTGCCCTCGGCCCCGATCCCGTGCTGGCGCCGGAGCAGACGGTCGTGCTCGACACCGATCCGCAGCGCGCGCGGCAGACCGCCCGCCGCTTCATGTCGCTCTACCTCTCCCTGCCCAACTACGCGAACAACCTGCGCGAGCTCGGCTGGGACGACAAGGACCTCGCCGACGGCGGCAGCGACGCGCTGGTGGACGCCGTCGTGGCGTGGGGCGACCCCGAGACGATCATCGAGCGGGTACGGGCCCACCACGACGCCGGCGCCGACCACGTCTGCGTCCAGCCGCTCGCCGACACCGCCCGCGACATGCTGGAGCACCTGCGCGTCCTGGCCCGCAGCGGCCTGACCACGGCCTGACCCGCCGAGCCGCTGATCCTTCGCACGCGATCAATCCGTACGCATCGATTGGACGCCCATCGAACCGCCGCATAGTTTGATAATTGTCAAACCATGCGACGGAGATAGGGTCTGACCATGCGCCAGCTACCGCACCCGGCGACGGAGGACATCCGGCTCACGGAGGTCCTGCGGGCCCTGGCCGACCCGGTGCGCCTGGAGATCGCCGTCCGGCTCGCCGCGCAGACGGAGCAGAACTGCTCAAGTGTGCTCGAGGAGCTCGGCGTGCACAAGTCCACGGCCTCACACCACTACCGGACCCTGCGCGAGGCCGGCGTGCTGCTCACCCGGCAGGACGGGCGGCAGAAGTACATGCGCCTGCGCCGGGAGGACCTCGACGCCCGCTTCCCCGGCCTCCTCGACACCATCCTGCGGGCCGCGCAGACGGACGTCACCATCGCACCTGACGCCGTACCCGCCCCTCATGACGGCGCCTGAGCCGGCGTCCGTGACGGCGAACGGAGCCTCGCTGCCCGTACGGCACGCGCTGCCCGAGCTGCTGAGCGCGCTGGACACGCACGGCACGGCCGTGCTGACCGCCCCGCCGGGCAGCGGCAAGACCACGGTCGTCCCGCTGGCCCTGGCGGAGGCGGGGCTGCGCGTGCTGGTGGCCGAGCCGCGGCGGCTCGCCGTCCGGGCGGCGGCCCGCCGGATGGGGGTGAGCTACGCGATCCGCGGCGAGCGGCACACAGGCGCGAACCCCATGGTCGAGGTCGTCACCACCGGCCTCCTCCTCCAGCGGCTGCAACGCGACCCCGAGCTGCCCGGCACCGACGTCGTGGTGCTGGACGAGTGCCACGAGCGTCACCTGGACGCCGACACGGCCCTCGCCTTCCTCCTGGACGTGCGTGAGACGCTCCGCCCCGACCTGCGCCTGCTGGCCACCTCCGCGACGGCCGACGCCGGTCCCTGGTCGCGGCTGCTGGGCGGGGCTCCGGTCGTGGCGGCGTCCGGTGCGCCGCATCCGGTGGAGACCGTGTGGGCGCCGCCCGCCCGCCCGGTCGCGCCGCCGCACGGGCTGCGCGTCGACCCGGCGCTGCTCACCCACGTGGCCCAGGTCGTACGGCGGGCACTGACCGAGCGGGAGGGGGACGTGCTCTGCTTCCTCCCCGGCACGGCCGAGATCGGCAGGGTGGCCGGCCTGCTGCACGATGTGACGGACGACCGGGGAGCGTCCGTGGAGCTCCTCCAGGTGCACGGGCAGGCGCCCGCCCGGGTGCAGGACGCCGTCCTGTCGCCGGGGACGCGCCGCCGGGTCGTGCTGGCCACCTCGGTCGCCGAGTCGAGCCTGACCGTGCCGGGCGTCCGCGTCGTGGTGGACTCCGGCCTGGCCCGCGAGCCGCGTACCGACCACGCCCGCGGCCTCGGCTCCCTCACCACCGTCCGCGTCTCCAAGGCCGCCGCCGTCCAGCGCGCCGGCCGGGCAGGCCGCGAGGCCCCCGGCACCGTGTACCGCTGCTGGCCCGAGGCCGAGCACGAGCGCCTGGCCGAGCACGCCAGACCGGAGATCGCGCTCGCCGACCTGACCGGATTCGCCCTCCAGGCGGCGTGCTGGGGCGTGACCGACCCGGCGGCGCTGGCGCTGCTCGACCCGCCGCCGGCCGCCGCGATGACCGCCGCCGCCCGGACCCTGACCACTCTCGGCGCTCTGGACGGCGGCCGGGTGACCGCCCGGGGCCGGCGGATGGCCAGGCTGGGCGTGCATCCCAGGCTGGCGCGGGCGCTCATCGACGCCGGTCCGCGCGCCGCCGAGGTGGTCGCCCTCCTGTCGGAGCAGCTCCCCCGGGACGCGGGCGACGACCTGGTGGAGGTCTGGCGGGCGGCCCGCCGCGGCGGCGACGCCTTCGCCGCCCGCTGGCGCCAGGAGGTCGGACGCCTGTCGAGATCCGCCACCGCCGGCGACCGCGACCGGACGTCCCAGGACGGCCGCACGTCCCAGGACGACCGGACATCTCAGGGCCGGGCACCCGGTGGCGGGGTCTCCGCGGACGACGCGCTCGCCGGGCTGGTCGTCGCGCTGGCGTTCCCCGAGCGGGTCGCCAGGCGGCGTGGCGGCGGTTACCTGATGGCCTCCGGCACGGCCGCCGCCCTCGGCGAGGGCTCGAAGCTGGCCCGCGCCCCCTGGCTGGCCGTGGCGGTGGCCGACCGTCCCACGGGCTCGGCGTCGGCACGCGTCCGGCAGGCCGTGGAGATCGACGAGGCGATCGCGCGGCTGGCGTACCCGGTCACGTTCGAGGAGGAGGTCGCCTGGCGCGTGCCTCCCGGCGAGCGGCGCGGCGACGTCTCCGCGCGGATCGTCGAGCGGCTGGGCGCGATCGAGCTGTCGTCCGCGCCGCTCCTCGACGCGGACGTGCGCGCCGCCCTCCTGCACGGGCTGCGCACCGAGGACGTCCTCACCTGGACGAAGGAGGCGCTGGCAGTGCGCGACCGGCTGGCGTTCTGCCACCGCGCCGCCGGCGACCCCTGGCCGGACGTGGGCGGCCAGGGCGGGGCCGGGACGGGCATGGACGCCCTCGTGGACCTGGCCGATCGGTGGCTGGAGCCCGAGCTGTCGCGGGCCCGCCGCCGGGCCGACCTGGAGCGGATCGACGTGGCGTCGGCACTGCTGCGGCTGGTTCCGTGGAGCGAGCGGCTGGAGTCCGTCGCGCCGGAGCGCGTCGAGGTGCCCAGCGGCTCGCGCGTGCGCGTGGACTACTCCGGGGAGCGGCCGGTGCTCGCGGTCAAGCTCCAGGAGCTGTTCGGCTGGGACGCCGCCCCGGCGGTCGCGGGGGTGCCGCTGCTGGTGCACCTGCTCTCGCCGGCGGGCCGTCCGGTGGCGGTGACGGCGGACCTGGCGTCGTTCTGGCGCGACGGCTACCGCGCCGTACGGGCGGAGCTGCGCGGCCGCTACCCCCGGCATCCCTGGCCGGAGGACCCGCTGACGGCGACGCCCACGCGCCGGGCGAACCGGCGATCATGACCCGCGCCCGCCGGCCGGGCGACGAGGACACCATGACCCACGCGCTCGAAGCGGCCCGCGACAACGCGGCCTGGTGTGACACCATGTGCCGCGCCCACGGCGTGCCCGGCCGTTTCACACCCCTCGCCTGGACGAGCCCGCGCCGGACCCCGCCGTACTATCCCGACGCCGTCACCCTCTCCCCGGACACCACCGAGGCCGACGTGCTCGACGGCATCGACGCGGGCCCGGGGGCTTCGGTCAAGGACAGCTTCGCCACGCTGGATCTCACGCCGCACGGCTTCCACGTGCTGTTCGAGGCGCGCTGGATCCACCGGCCGCCGATGCCGGCCCCGGAAGGAACCGGCAACGCCGGGGAGGTCGTCTGGCGGCGGGTGCGCACGGCGCCGCAGCTCCGCGAGTGGGAGCACGCCTGCTTCGGCGGCGGGACGGACGGGCTCTTCCCGCCGTCGCTGCTGGAGGAGGTCACGATCCTGTACGGCCGGCGGGACGGCGAGATCGTCTGCGGCTGCGTGCTGACCGTCGGCGGGGAGGCGACGGGCGTGTCCAACGTCTTCGCGAACGGCTGCGACGACGACACGGCCTGGGCCGGGACGATCGCCCGGGCGACACGGTTCGGCCGCCCGCTGGTGGGCTACGAGACGGACACCGCGCCCGCCGAGCGCCACGGCTTCACCCCGGCCGGCCCCCTCAGGGTCTGGCTCAGGAGCTGACGGCGCCGCCGGAAAAGGGCCTCGCCACCGGACGCCGGACGTTGCACACTTCTAGGCATGTCGTGGGCCGGAAGATCAGCGGGAGAGATCGCCTCCGCCGTGCGCCGCGGCGAGGTGAGCGCCGCCGCGGTCGTCGAGGAGCATCTGGACCTGATCGCCCGGCGCGACCCCCAGGTGGGCGCGTTCCGGGTGGTCAGGAAGCGGGCCGTGGAGGAGGCGCGGGCGGTGGGCGAGCGCCGTGACCTCGCCGATCTGCCGCTCGCCGGGGTGCCGGTGGCGGTGAAGGACAACCTGGAGGTCGCGGGCGAGGCCATGCGCGCCGGCTCCGCCGCGACGGCCGACTCGCCCTCGCCGCGCGACCACGAGGCCGTCGCCCGCCTGCGCGCGGCCGGCGCGGTCGTGGTCGGCCTGACGAACCTGCCCGAGCTCGGCCTGGTCGCGTTCGGCGACAGCGTGTTCGGCACCGTCCGCAACCCGTGGAACCTCTCCCGTACGGCCGGCGGCTCCTCCTCGGGCAGCGCCGCGGCCGTGGCGGCGGGCATGGTGCCGATCGCGCTGGGCAACGACGGCATGGGCTCGCTGCGCATCCCGGCGGCCGCCTGCGGCGTGTACGCGGTCAAGCCCGGCGCGGGGCTCGTTCCGGCGCCCGGTGACGACTGGGACGGGCTGAGCGAGAACGGCCCGCTGGCGGCGCGCGTACCGGACCTGGCGCTGGCGCTGTCGGTGCTGGCGGCCGATCCCACGCTGGCCGAGTCGTGGCGGGCCGGCCGGCGGATGGAGCCGGCGCCCCGGATGCTGCGGTCGGTGTGGGCGGGCGAGGACGAGGTGTGGGACGCGCCCCAGCCGCCGGCCGAGGTGGAGCCGTTCGACCTGCGGATCGCGTACGCGCCGCAGCCGCTGCCGGCGGGGCTGCCGATGGACCGGGAGTTCCGGGCGGCGGTGCGCGGGGCGGCGGAGACGCTGCGGGTCGCCGGGCACACGGTGGTCGAGCAGGAGCGCCGCCTGCCGTTCTGGCTGGGGCCGTCCACGGTCGCCACCTGGCTGACCCGCGCGGCGGAGTCCGCTGATGCCCTCCCGCCGGCGGGGAGGGCCGGTGGGCTCGATCGTCGCAGCAGGGCGCTGGCCCGTGGCGGCCGGCTGCTGCGGGCGCTGAGCCTGGACGGGGCCCGGGGACGGGCGCGCTGGCAGGCGTACGCGGCCGACCAGTGGTTCGGGACCGCGGACGTGCTCATCACGCCCGTCCTGGCCACTGTGCCGCCCGCGGCCGGCGGCTGGCGGGCGCGGGGGTTCGCCCGGAACGCGCTGGCCAACATCAGGTTCGCCCCCGCGACGGGGCCGTGGAACATGTGCGGCTGGCCGGCTCTGGCCGTGCCGATCGCGACGCATTCGAGCGGCCTGCCGATCGGCGTGCAGCTCGTCGCGCCCCCGGGTGGCGAGCCGCAGCTCCTCGGCCTGGCCGCCCAGCTCGAAGCCACCCACCCGCTGGTCCGCCCGCCCGGCATGTCCACGTGACGCCCGCCCGGACCGGGAGCGCGGGATTGACGGCCGCCATCGCGTAAGCGCGGTGCCTTCCGGCCGGACGGCCGAGCCGGATCGGCCGGACGGCCGATGTCCGTGGTCCGGCACGCGGACAGTATGGCGTGCTGTGAAACATGTCCTCCTGGCGCTTCTCCTGGCGTCACCTCCAACACCCGCTCATGCGCCCGCTCCGGCGTCCGTCTCCTGGCATCCCTGTGGCACGCTGCAGGCGGAGTGCGGCACCGTCGAGGTCCCGCTCGACTGGGACGCCCCCGCCGGCCGCACGGTCAAGCTGTCCGTCGTACGCCGTAAGGCCACCGGCGAACGCCTCGGCACGCTCTTCTTCAACCCCGGCGGCCCCGGGGCCCAGGCCGTGCTGCTGCTGCGCGACTACCCCCAGTACGCCGTCAGCGACGAGCTGCTGCGCCGGTTCGACGTGGTGGGCATCGACCCGCGGGGCGTCGGCGAGAGCTCGGCCGTGCGGTGCGAGCGGCCCGTCCACGACCCGGCCGTGACGCAGTTCCCCGAGACCTTCGCCCAGTACCGCGAGCTGGTGGCCCACAACCGGGCCGTCGGCCTGAGCTGCCTGTCGGGCACCGGCCCCCTGCTTCGCCAGATCGACACCACCAGCGTCGCCCGCGACTTCGACGCGGTCAGAGCCGCGCTCGGGGAGTCGAAGATCAGCTTCCTCGGCAAGTCCTACGGCACCATGCTGGGCGCCGAGTACGCGCGGCTCTTCCCGAACCGGGTCCGCACGATGGCGCTCGACGGCGCCGTCGACCACGGCCTCCGCTCGGAGCGGCTCGTCGCCGACGCCTCCGTCGCCGTCGAGGACTCCTTCGAACGCTTCACGGACTGGTGTGCCGGGACACCGGCCTGCGCGCTGCACGGCCGCGACGTGGGGCGGGTGTGGGACGACCTGGTGGCCAGGGCCGCGCGCGAGCCCATCCCGGTCAAGGGCGGCCGCCCCATGACCGCCGAGGAGCTGCGCTACGTCGCCTACGTCTTCCTCAACCAGCTCCCCGAGTACGGCAAGGGCCTGGCCAACGGCATCGCCCAGGCCGAGAAGGACGACGCCCAGATCTTCGCCTCCGTCCGGGCATCCGCCCTGGACGACCCGGCGAGCACGGCGGCCTACCGGTCGATCCTGTGCCTGGACATCGCCCACGGCATCAGCGGCTACCGCGACCTGCGTGCCAGGCTCGGCCACGTCCGTGAGCTCTCCCCCCACATGAAGGGCACGTCGGAGTTCTGGGACATGACGGCGGGCTGCCTCGGCTGGCCGGTCCGGCCCACGAACCCGCAACGCCCGCTCGACGTCCGCGGCGTCCCACCGGTGCTCGTGGTCGGCAACACCCACGACCCCGCCACTCCTCTGTCCTGGGCGCGCAGCCTGTCGTCCCGCATCCACGGCTCCGGGCTCCTGGTGAACGACGAGAACGGCGGCGACGGGCACAGTTCCTACCTCAGAGCGGCCTGCGCCACGGCCCGCATCGACGACTACCTGACGTCGGGCGAGCTTCCCCCGGCCGGGACCGTCTGCCGGCAGGCCCCGGCGCCCTAGTCGAGGCCCAGGTCGGGCAGCGCCCGCCTGGCATGGCCGATGAGCGCCCGCGCCGCCGGGCTGACCTCGCCCTCCGACCGCCACGCGATCGCCATCCGCCCGCGCAGCCGCGGCTTGGTGAGCTCCATGACGTGCACCAGCCCCTCGGCGGCGCTCACCGCCGTCTCCGGCAGCACGGCGATGCCCAGGCCCCGGGCGGCGAGCCGGGCGAGCACCAGCGGCTCGCTGGCCTCCAGCGCCACCCTGGGCCGGAACCCCGCCGCCGCGCACCCCTCCTCCAGGCCGGCCCGCAGCCCGGTGCCCGGCGGCAGGCTGAGCAGCACCCGCCCCTCCAGGTCGGCCAGCTCGACACCGGGCCGGCCGGCCAGCTCGTGGTCGAGGCTCACGGCGGCGACGAGCGGCTGACTCGCCACGATCTGGACGTCCAGCCCCGGCGGCACGGCCGGTCCGAGGCCGAACAGCCCGAGGTCCATCCGCCCGGACCGCACCTCCTGGATCACGGTCTCGGGTTCGGCCTCCTTGAGGGTGATCTCGACGGCCGGGTGGGCGTCGTGGAAGTCGGCCAGCAGCCCCGGCACGTCGAGCACGCCGGGCAGGGAGACGGCGCCCATCACGACGTGCCCCCGCAGCAGCCCGGTCAGCTCGTCCACCACCTGCCGGACGCCGGCCACGGCCCGCAGCGCCGCCCGCGCGTAGGGCAGCACGGCCTCGCCCGCCGCGGTCAGCCGCACCGTGCGCCCGGACCGGTCGAGCAGCGGCTGGCCCAGCTCCCGTTCGAGCTGGCGGATCTGCGCGCTGACCCCGGGCTGAGCGACGTGCAGGGAGGCGGCGGCCCGGGTGAAGCTCGCCTCCTCGACGACGGCCACGAAGTAGGCGAGCTGACGGAGCTCCATAACTGGATGTTATGCCAAGGAGCGTATTCATCTCTTTGATTTCTCGACCGGGGGCCGCGCGCTCACCTTCCTGTCCGGCGAGCACGCGGCCCCCGACCACGTACGAGCGGCCTACGGGGGGCTCAGACGCCCAGCGGATGCCAGACGGTCTTGGTCTCCAGGAAGCGGGTCATCCTGGTCAGGCCCGGGTCGGCCGTCCAGTCCACGGGCTCCGCCGCCGGCCGCAGGACCCGCTTGAGGTTGCCGGCCGCCTCCTGCTCGCAGCGCAGCGCGAGGTCGGCGTCGTCCACCCCGGTCAGGTCCAGCCCGTTGACGTCCATGTGGGCCGCCAGCCACGGCGCCAGCTCCGCCTGCCGCCCGGTGAGGACGTTGACCACCCCGCCCGGCAGGTCGGAGGTGGCCAGCACCTCAGCGAACGTGATCGACGCCAGCGGCGACGGCTCGGAGGCCACCACGACGCACGTGTTGCCGGTGACGACGACGGGCGCCACCACCGACACCAGCCCGAGCAGCGGGTCGGCCGGCGCAACGACCGCGACCACGCCGGTGGGCTCCGGCGACGAGAGGTTGAAGTACGGCCCCGCCACCGGGTTGGCCGTGCCGTGCACGGCGGCGATCTTGTCGGACCATCCCGCGTACCAGACCAGCCGGTCGACCGCCGCGTCCACCGACGCGAGCGCCTCCGCGCGGCCGAGGCCCAGCTCGTCGGCGAACTGGGCCCGGCGGCCCTCCAGCATCTCGGCGATCCGGTAGAGGATCTGCCCCCGGTTGTAGGCCGTCGCCCCGGACCAGCCGGGGAACGCCTTGCGCGCGGCCACCACGGCGTCGCGGGCGTCCTTGCGCGAGGCGCGGGAGGCGTTGGCCAGGAAGTCGCCGTCGGGCGAGGTCACGGTGTAGGACCTCCCACTCTCCGAGCGGGGGAAGGCCCCGCCGATGAACAGCTTGTAGGTCTTGCGCACGGCCAACCTACTCATCGCCGCGTCCCCTCCACGTGATCTCCTGCGACATCTCGACCGGCACGAAAACCTGGCCGCACCGGCTCACGCCGCAGCGGTGGGCGTACCAGCCGGTGCGTACGGGCCGCCCGGCGCGGGCGTAGGCGTGGCCACGGGTGGCCTGGGCACGGCGCGCCCTGCGGCGGGCGCGGCGGTGGTCACACGTCAAGGTACGCCTCCAGCCCGTGCAGCCCGCCTTCCCGGCCGTAGCCGGACTCCTTGTAGCCGCCGAACGGAGAGGCGGGGTCGAAGCGGTTGAAGGTGTTGGCCCACACGACGCCGGCCCGCAGCCGCTCGGCCATCCACAGGATGCGCGAGCCCTTCTCGGTCCAGACGCCGGCCGACAGCCCGTACGGGGTGTTGTTGGCCTTCTCCACGGCCTCGGCCGGGGTGCGGAAGGTCAGCACGGACAGCACGGGGCCGAAGACCTCCTCCTGGGCGATGCGGTGGGACTGGGCCACGCCGGTGAAGAGGGTCGGCGGGAACCAGTAGCCGCGCTCGGGCAGGTCGCAGGCCGGCGACCAGCGCTCGGCCCCCTCGCTCTCCCCGATGTCGCTGAGCGAGCGGATCTTGGCGAGCTGCTCGGCGGAGTTGATCGCGCCGATGTCGGTGTTCTTGTCGAGCGGGTCGCCGAGCCGCAGCGTGCCGAGCCGGCGCTTGAGCGCGGCCAGCAGCTCCTCCTGGACCGACTCCTGCACGAGCAGGCGGGAGCCGGCGCAGCACACGTGGCCCTGGTTGAAGAAGATGCCGTTGACGATGCCCTCGACGGCCTGGTCGATCGCGGCGTCGTCGAAGACGATGTTGGCGGCCTTGCCGCCGAGCTCCAGCGTGAGCTTCTTGCCGGTGCCCGCGACGGTCCGCGCGATGAGCCGGCCGACCTCGGTGGAGCCGGTGAAGGCCACCTTGTCCACCTCGGGGTGGGCCACCACGGCGGCGCCGGTCTCGCCCGCGCCGGTCACGATGTTGACCACGCCGGGCGGCAGCTCGGCCTGGCGGCAGATCTCGGCGAACAGCAGCGCGGTCAGCGGCGTCGTCTCAGCGGGCTTGAGCACCACCGTGTTGCCGCAGGCCAGCGCCGGGGCGACCTTCCAGGCCAGCATGAGCAGCGGGAAGTTCCACGGGATGACCTGGCCGGCCACCCCGAGCGGGCGCGGGCTCGGCCCGAACCCGGCGTGAGCGAGCTTGTCGGCCCAGCCGGCGTAGTAGAAGAAGTGCGCGGCCACGAGCGGCAGGTCCACGTCCCGCGACTCGCGGATCGGCTTGCCGTTGTCGAGGGACTCCAGCACCGCCAGCTCGCGCGAGCGCTCCTGGATGATCCGCGCGATGCGGAACAGGTACTTGGCCCGCTCGGAGCCGGGCAGGGCGCTCCAGCCGCCGAACGCCTTGCGCGCGGCGCGCACCGCGCGGTCCACGTCGTCGGCCGAGGCGCAGGCCACCTCGGCGAGCGTCTCCTCGGTGGCGGGGTTGACGGTCTTGAACTCGGGGCCGGAGCCCTCGGTGAACTCGCCGTCGATGAACAGGCCGTAGGACGGCCGCAGGTCGACGACCTCGCGCGACTCGGGGGCCGGCGCGTACTCGAACATCGCCATCCTCAGTCCAGGGTGAAGTAGTCGGGACCGGCGTAACGGCCGGTGGCCAGCTTCTCGCGCTGCATCAGCAGGTCGTTGAGCAGCGACGAGGCGCCCAGGCGGAACCAGTCGGGCGAGAGCCAGTCGTCGCCGGCGACCTCGTTGACGAGCACCAGGTTCTTGATGGCGTCCTTGGTGGTGCGGATGCCGCCGGCGGGCTTGACGCCGACCTGGCGGCCGGTGCGGTCGCGGAAGTCGCGCACCGCCTCCAGCATGACGAGCGTCACCGGCAGCGTCGCCGCGGGCGAGACCTTGCCGGTGGAGGTCTTGATGAAGTCGGCGCCGGCCAGCATCGCGAGCCACGAGGCGCGCCGCACGTTGTCGTAGGTGGCCAGCTCGCCGGTCTCCAGGATGACCTTGAGGTGGGCGTCGCCGCAGGCCGCCTTGACCTCGACGATCTCCTCCCACACCTTGAGGTAGTCGCCGGACAGGAACGCGCCCCGGTCGATCACCATGTCGATCTCGTCGGCGCCCGCGGCGACCGCGAGCTCGGTGTCGGCCACCTTGACGTCGAGGGAAGAGCGGCCGCTGGGGAAGGCCGTGGCCACGGAGGCCACCTTCACGCCCGAGCCGGCCACGGCCTCCACGGCCACGGGAACCATGTCGGGATAGACGCAGACGGCCGCCACACGGGGGACCCCGGCGCCGGGGTGGACGGCCTTGACGCACATGGCCCGCACCTTGCCACGGGTGTCGGCGCCCTCCAGGGTGGTCAGGTCAACCATCGAGATGGCCAGATCGATCGCCCGGGCCTTGGCCGTCGTCTTGATGGAACGGGTGCCCAGCATCGCCGCCCGCTGGTCCGCGCCGACCCGGTCCACACCGGGCAGGCCGTGCAGGAACGCTCTGAGCGTCGCGCCGGAAGCGGCCACGTCCGCGAGCGAAGTAGTCATAGTTGACACCTCCACAGCATCGCCGACCAGGGTGGCCAGCTCCAAACCGGATCTTTCCCCTGGTGTCCGGCCACTCGCGTCCGGCGGGCGGAGGAGAGGGCCCCCAGTGCGGCGTAAGGCGGCTCTGAGGTGCGCGTAGGGCTGTCTAAGGCGGTACGGGGCCACGTCCTAGGTACCCCCCTGCCGGAACCGCCCCGGAGATAGGGAATCCGCCCGATGTGGCGGGGTGGGCCTTAGCCCGAATCTTGAAGATGTCAGGAAGAAGCGGGTTGAGTCAGGAGACACCATGAACCCCGAGATGGACTACCAGCTGATGAAGAGCCACGCGCGGGAGCTGCGCGCCGCCGCCGACCAGCACCGCCGGGTACGCGAGGCGGAGAAGGGCAACAAGTCCGAGCGCCGCTCGGTCTTCGGCAAGCGCCGTTCCTCATGAGCACGTCACGAGAGCCCGGCCGCATCCTCCCTCGCGGCCGGGCCTCTGCGCCCACCTGAAGAACCGTCCCCTCCGGGAATCCCTCATAAATACGGCGAAAGCTCATCAAAGGGCATGACATGCTGGAAGACATGCTGGGCCGTTCGGTGAGTCCCGTCTTCGTCGGACGGGCGGAGGAGTTGGCGACCCTCTCGCAGGCGTTCGCGGAGGCCCGGCAGGGCAACGCGACGGCCGTGCTGCTCGGCGGCGAGGCCGGCGTCGGCAAGACCAGGCTCGCGCAGCGCTTCGCCGAGCAGGTCACCCGTGACGGCGCCCTCATCCTGTACGGCGGGTGCGTCGAGCTGTCGGCCGAGGGCCTGGCCTACGCGCCGTTCACCGCCGCGCTGCGGCAGCTCGTCCGCGAGCAGGGCCGCGCCCGGGTGGCGGCGCTGCTGCCCGAGGGCGCAGAGCGCGACCTCGCCCGGCTGCTGCCCGAGTTCGGCGAGCCCAGCGGGGACGGCGACACCGACACCGGCCGGGCACGGCTGTTCGAGCAGATCCTCACGCTCCTGGAGCGGCTGGCCGAGAGCCGCCCGACCGTCCTCCTCATCGAGGACATCCACTGGGCCGACAGGTCCAGCCGCGACCTGATCGCGTTCCTGTGCCGCAACCTGAGCGCCCCGCAGGTGCTCATCGTCATGACGTACCGCTCCGACGACCTGCACCGGCAGCACCCGCTGCGCCCGGTGCTGGCCGAGCTGGGGCGGGTCAACGGCGTCCTCCGGCTCGACCTGCCCCGCCTGTCCAAGGACGAGGTGGCCCAGCAGATGGCCGGCATCCTCGGCCAATCGCCCGCCTACCACAAGGTGGAGAAGGTCTACGACCGCAGCGAGGGCATCCCGCTGTTCGTCGAGGCGCTGCTCGACTGCGGCGTGGACTGCGCGTTCCCGACCTCGATGCAGGACCTCATCCTCGGCGCGGTCGAGCGGCTGCCCGAGGAGACCCAGCGGGTCCTGCGCATCGCCGCCGCCGGCGGCATCCGCGTCGGCCACGCCCTGCTGGCCGCCGTCAGCGGCCTGTCCGACGTGGAGCTGGAGAGCGCGCTGCGCCCCGCCATCGCCGGCAACGTGCTGCAGATCGCCGACAACCGCGCCTACCTCTTCCGCCACTCGCTCATCCGCGAAGCCGTGCACGACGAGCTGCTGCCCGGCGAGCACCAGCGGCTGCACGCCCGCTACGCCGAGGAGATCTCGCGCGACCGCACGCTCGTGCCGCCCGGCCGCGCCGAGGTCGAGCTGGCCCACCACTGGTACGGCGCGCGCGACGACGAGTGGGCGCTGGTCTCCGCCTGGGAGGCGGCCCGCGCGTCGTTCCACGCGTTCGCCTACACCGAGGCCATCCCGCTGCTCGAACGCGTGCTCATGCTGTGGGACCGGGTGCCCGACGCCCAGGAGCGCATCGGCGCCGACCACACCGCGGTGCTGGAGCAGGCCGGCGAGGCCGCCCGCGCCAGCGGCGACCTGGACCGGGGCCTGAAGTTCGTCAAGGCGGCGCTGGCCGAGCTGGACGAGACGCGTGAGCCGGCCCGGGTGGCGAGGCTGACCGTGCGCTGGGCCCAGCTCAAGAGCTACAAGCAGGTGACCGACGTGGTGGAGCAGCTCCGCCACGCGCTGCGCCTCGTGCCCGAGCCAACCTCGGCCCGCGTCGACGTCATCGTGATGATGTCGCAGCACCTCATGCTGCGCGGCAACGCCGAGGAGGGCACCGCGCTCACCGAGGAGGGCCTGGCCCTGGCCAGGAAGCTCGGCGACCGCTGCCAGGAGGCGGAGCTGCTGCTCAACCTGGCGCTCGGCCACTCGCTCGCGGGCGACACCGAGGCCACGCTCGCCACCAACCTGCGCGCGCTGGAGATCGGCCGCGAGGAGGGCTCCGGCCGGGTGATCACCCGCGCGCTCGGCAACAACATCGACACGCTCAACGACCTCGGCCGCTGGCAGGAGGCCCTGGCGCTGGGCGAGGAGGGCTGGCGGCAGGCCAAGAAGTACGGCCGGGTCCGGCTGTCCGGCCTGTTCAGTCTGCTCAACATGGCCGAGACGCTGGAGGCGATCGGCCGCTGGGACGAGGCCCTCGACACCGTCGAGCGCGCGATCAACCTCGGCCCCGTGCTGCGCAACCGGTACCACCTGCTGCGGGTGCGGGCCGACGTGGCCATCGGCCGCGGCGAGGTGGACCTCGTGGAGAGCATCCTGCGCGAGACCGGCGTGCTCACCGAGCGGCCGGAGGACTTCGTCCAGGACATCACCAACAGCATGCGGCTGCGCATCGGCTGGCACCTGCTGCGGGGCGAGCCGGACGCCGCGCTGGCGGTCGCCGAGCGCACGCTGGCCCGGCCCGCCCAGTCGCCGAAGGCCATGCTCGGCTGGCGGCTGCTCGCGCTGCTGAGCGTGGTCTGCGACGCGATGCAGGAGGCCGAGCCGGTCCGTGCCCGCGCGGTGCGCGAGCAGGCCGCGGAGATCGCCGCCCGGCTGAAGGTGAGCGGGCCGGTCGCCGGGGCGTACCGGCTGTCGTACTCACGCGACTTCGACGCCGCCGCGGCGGCGTGGGAGCGGCTCAACCGCCCGCACAACCAGGCCAAGGCGCACCTGCGGGCCGCGGGGGTCGCGGCCCGGTCGGGCGACCGTGACGGCGCCGCGTCGCGGCTGGCACTGGCCCGGCCGCTGGCGGCGGAGCTGCGAGCCGCGCCACTGCTGGAGGAGATCGACGCGCTGGCCCGGCGGGTCGGCGTGCCGCAGCCGCAGCAGCCCGCCCAGATGACGCCGGAGCTGCTCACGCCGCGCGAGCTGGAGGTGCTGCGGCTGGTGGCGCTCGGCCGCACCAACCGCGACATCGCCGGCGAGCTGTTCATCTCGGCCAAGACGGTCAGCGTGCACGTGTCGAACATCCTGGCCAAGCTCGGGGTGACGACGCGTGGCGAGGCCGCCGCGGCGGCCCACCGCCTCTCGCTGCTGTCGCTCTAGGCACGCCTCACACGAACGCCTCCACCAGCAGGACGACGCCGAACACGGCGAACGCGGCGGCGGCGCCGTACCTGATGACCTTCTCCGGCAGGTGCTTGCCCAGCATGCGGCCGACCACGATGGCCAGCGCGTCGGCGGCCACCATGCCGACCGTGGAGCCGATCCAGGTGCCCAGCCAGCCGTGCTGCGTGGCCAGCGTGATCGTCGCCAGCATGGTCTTGTCGCCCAGCTCGCTCAGGAAGAACGCCACGGTGACGGCGACGAGCGCGTTGCGGGTGGTGCGCTGCGCCTTGTTCGACTCCTCCTCGGAGAGCTCGTCACCCCTGAGCGTCCAGAGCGCGAACCCGAGGAACGCGATGCCCGCAACCACGGAGATGGCGGTGGTGGGCAGCGCGTCGCCCACCAGCCCGCCGACGGCCACGCTGAACAGGTGGACGACGGCCGTCGCCAGGGTGATGCCGGCCAGCACCGGCCAGAACTTGAAACGGGTGGCGAACGTCATCGCCATGAGCTGGCTCTTGTCACCCAGCTCCGCCACGAAGATGACGGCGAGACTGATCCAGAACGCTTCCAACGGTCCTCTTCCGCGCGGCCGGACCGTGAGCGGGCCGCCCGGGGGAGATCCGGGCATGACTCCGGCCCGGCAGCGTCTTCGTCCATGACGTACATGTCCACGACTGCCAGGCCGAAGGTCTCGTCCGCCCGTCTCAGGCCCGCGTGACCGGGCGCCGCGGCGCCAGTGTGTCGATCACGCGATTGGGACTACTCCCCCTCGGTGTGTTTCCGGAGAACTGTAACAAGCCTCCGGGTGTGCCCTATTCCGGGGCCCCGGCCACGGGCGGCTGCCCGGGGTCCAGCTCGCAGCCGACCAGCACCGGCTCGTTGACCAGCGTCACCCCGAACTTCTCCCGCACCCCGTCGCGCACCTCGCCGGCCAGCGCCAGCAGGTCGGCCGCCGTCGCCTCGCCCTCGGGGTTGGTCAGCGCCAGCGTGTGCTTGGTGGAGATGCGGGCCGGGCCGCGGGAGTAGCCCTTGGCGAAGCCCGCCTGCTCGATCAGCCAGGCGGCGGGGATCTTGACGGAGCCGTCCGGCAGGTCCCAGCGCGGGTGACCGGGCGCGCGGGTCTCCAGCTCCTCCGCCTCCTCCCGGCTCAGCACCGGGTTGGTGAAGAACGAGCCCGCGCTGCGGGTGTCGGGGTCGGCCGGGTCGATCACCATGCCCTTGGAGCGCCGGAGCTCCAGCACGGCCTCACGGGCGTCCGCCAGCGGCACCCGCTCGCCGGGCTCGACGCCGAGCCGCCCGGCCAGCTCCTTGTACGCGATGGGCGCCGACAGCCCGGACACGTCCAGGGCGTAGGTCACCGCGAGCACCACGTGCCGCCCGAGGTCGCGCTTGAACGCGCTGTCGCGGTAGGAGAAGCCGCACTGGCGCGCCTCCAGGTCGACGACGTGACGGGTGCGGCGGTCATAGGCGCGTACGCACCTGATGGTCTGGGAGACCTCCTGGCCGTACGCGCCGACGTTCTGGATGGGGGTGGCGCCGACCAGGCCGGGGACACCCGACAGGCACTCGACGCCGGCCCAGCCCTCCGCCACGGCGCGGGCGACCAGCGGCTCCCAGCTCTCGCCCGCCTCGACCGTGACGACCACCTGCTCGCCGTCGCGCGAGACCGACAGGCCCTCGGAGGCGACCTTCACGACCAGGCCGTCGAAGCCGTCGTCGGCCACCACGACGTTGCTGCCGCCGCCGAGCACGAGCACCGGCTCGCCCGTCCGGTCGGCCTCGGCCACCTCGGAGACCAGCTGCTCAGCGGTGGCTGCCTCGACGAAGCGGCGGGCGGGGCCGCCCAGGCCCAGCGTGGTGTACGGCGCGAGCATCTCCATGAGCCCCAAGCTTAGGAGATGCCCGGACCGCTCCGGGGTCTCTCCTCATCGACGGGATCGGGAGGCTCGTCAGCGCTGGCGGCGCACCGGGAGGCGGTCACCGGGGACCACCTGGACGCCGCGCAGCGCCCGGGACAGCTCCGAGCCGTCCCGCGCGTCCTCGGGCGCGTCGCCGAGGGCCGCCGACCTGCGTACCGCCAGCAGGTCGCCGCCGAGCGCGGAGACCTCCCGCGCGACCTCTCCCGGGCCGCTCTCGCGCCAGGCGCCGCCGTCCTGCTCCAGGCCCGTCCACCCGGCCGCCACCGCGCCGTCGTCGATCGCCGCGACGAGAGGCGTGATCGCGTCGCCGTCCAGCACGACGGAGCTGTCCACCACGACGTGCACCTCGGCCGTGTCCAGCCGCAGCAGCTTGGCCCGGCACTCCCCCCACGTGGCCGTGCCGCCCCGCCAGGCGGGCTTCTCCTCGACGTGCCAGACCGTGAAGCGCTCCGGGTGGCGGCCGGCCAGCTCGTCCAGCACCGCTCCGGCGCCGTCCACGTCGCCGAGGTCGAGGGCCAGGACGTGCGCGGCGGTGTGGTCGACCACCGACCGCAGCGTCCGGCGCGTGTCCTCGGGGTTCCCGTCGACCACGACGCCGACGGTGGTCGTGATGTCCTCGGTGCGCACCCGCTGCCGCTCGGCGTTGACGCCGAGGTCGTCCAGGCGGTTGACGGCCAGCGAGCCGTCCCAGACGCGCTGGGCGTGGAGGAGGTCGTCGCCGGGGTCGCCGTGCTGGGCCGGGTCTCCGGAGAAGCCGAACTCCGCGGCGGGGTTGCCGCGCGCGCCCGCCCCGGCGGGACGCGCCCTGCCCGTGCCGACTCCGGTGGCTACCGTCTCAGCGGTTCCGGCCGGCCCGTCGGCGGGGCTCTGGCCCGCGCCGCCCGGGCCCGCGCCGCCCGCGGTGTCGCGGCCGGTGCCCGTGCCGCCCGCGATGTCCTGCGGCCTCGGGGGACGCAGGCGGCGCGACGGCGTGCCGTCGGTCACGGCGGACACGGGGATCGAACGGACCGTTGGCCAGACTGTGACGTGGTGCGGAGCTTCGGTCATGTCCACACCGCTACCCCGAAGCCACCCGCCCTATCGACTCGCTCCGCTGATCCGCGTCCGGACGCGCGTCGGCCCGGTCGAGGTCCGGGTCGGCGGCCAGGATGCGGCGGTGGAGCTCCTGGACGGGCCTGCCGGGCTCCAGGCCGTGGTCGGCGATCAGCGTCGCGCGGAGCACGCCGTACGCCGACAACGCCTCCGCCGGGCGGCCCGCGCGGTACAGCGCCAGCATGAGCAGCGCGTGCAGCGGCTCGCGGGCCGGGTACGTCAGGGTGAGCTCCCGCAGCTCCGGGATGGCCGCCGCGGGCCGGCCGAGGTCGACGTCGGTCCGCAGGACCGCCTCCACGGCCATCAGCCGAGCCTCCTCCAGGCGGCCGGCGTGCGCCCGGACCATCGGGGTGGCGGGGACGTCGGCCAGCGCGGGCCCGCGCCACAAGGTCAGCGCCGCCTCCAGCCGCGCGCGGGCCTGCGTCAGCTGCCGGTCCCGGACGGCACGCCGGCCGTCCTCGAGCAGCCGCTCGAAGCGGGCGGCGTCCGTCTCCTCCGAGGTCACGCTCAGCTCGTACGAGCCCTGCCGCGTGCGCAGGTCGTCGCCGAGCAGCCGGCGCAGCCGCCACACGTACCCCTGGAGCGTCTTGCGCGCGAACTTCGGCTCCGAGCCCTGCCACAGCTCCTCGGCGATCCGGTCCGCCGAGACGGGACGGCCGGCGTTGATCGCGAGGATGGCAAGGACGGCGCGGTGCTTGGGCGCGGTGACGGCCACCGCGCCGTCACCGCGGAGGACCTGCAGCGGGCCGAGCAGGCCGAGACGGACTCCCTGGGACGTCGGGGGCAATGACTCCTCCTGAGCTCCTGCTGAAAAGGACAGGCCACATCTGTGCTATCGGGCGGAGCGGATCTCGATCTAGACTGCCACGCCGCGCTTGCGCGGACCTTGCGCGCATGGGGCGGCTTCGCCGGGTGTCTCCGCCGGCTGCTTCGCCGGGGACTTCGCCGATTGCTTCGCCGGTTACTTCGCCAGGTACGAGGAGGCTTGACAGGCTTGACGGGTTCGACGGGCTTGGCGGGTGCGGAGGGATGCCTGGAGTTCCGGATTCTCGGGCCCCTGGAGTTCCGGCGCGAGGGCTCTCCCGTGCCGCTGACCGCGCCGAAGCAGCGGGGGCTGCTGGCCGTTCTGCTGATCAGGGCGGGGCGGCCCTTGCCGGCGGAGAGACTGGTCGACGAGCTGTGGGGAGCGGAGCCTCCGCGCAGCGCGGACGGCACACTGCACTCCCTGCTCTCCCGGCTGCGCGGCAAGGGCCTGACCGGGCTGGTCAGGGAGCCGGGCGGCTACCGGCTGGAGCCGGCCGGCGCGACGCTCGACGCCCGCGTCTTCGAGCGGCACGCCGTACGGGCGCGTGAGCTCGCCGGGGAAGGACGGCTCGAACGCGCGGCGGGACTGTTCCGTGAGGCCCTGGGGCTGTGGCGGGCGGAGGCCCTCGCCGACGTGCCGGACTCGCCGATCGTGACGGCCGAGCGGGCGCGGCTCGACGGGCTGCGGCCAGCGGTCGTCGAGGAGTACGCCGACGTGCTCGCCGGGCTCGGCCGGCACGCCCAGGCGGCCGGGGAACTGCGAGGGATGCTGGCCGAGCACCCGCTGCGCGAGTCCCTGTGGGAACGGCTGATCCTGGCGCTGGACCGGTCGGGACAGCCGCGGGAGGCACTGGCCGCCTACGAGGAGGCGCGCCGCGTGCTCGCCGAGGAGCTGCGGCTGGACCCGGGGCCGGAGCTGCGCCTGCTCCAGGAGACGATCCTCCGGCGCCGCTCCAGGGCCGCCGCCGGCGGCTCCGGGGACGGCGGCTCCCGGGACGGCGGTGACGGGGAGGCCGGGGTGGAGGCGGGCGGGGCGCCCCAGGGGCTGCCGCCCGATCTGGCGTACTTCACCGGCCACCGCGCCGCCCTGCGCGAGCTGACCGCGTTCGCCGAGGGCGGGAACGAGACGGCGCCCGCCGAGGGCGAGGACCCGCTGCCGGCCCTCGGCAGCCGCTCACCGGCCGACCACGGACGCCCGCCAGCCGACCACGGACGCTCATCGGCCGACCTCGGGCGCTCGCCAGCCGACCTCGGGCGCTCGTCGGCCGGGCGCGAGACCGTGGTCGTGGTCAGCGGCATGCCCGGCGTGGGCAAGTCCGCGCTCGCCGTCCACTGGGCGCACCGGATGGCCGGGCGTTTCCCCGGCGGGCGGCTCTTCATCGACCTGCGCGGGCACCGGCCGCGGGAGGCCGTCACGCCACGGGAGGCGCTGGACCGATTCGTGCGCGCCCTCGGCATGCCGCCGGAGCGCGTCCCGGCCGGGGAGGACGAGCTCGCCGCCGCCTACCGGTCCCTGCTCGCCGACCGGCGCGTGCTCGTCGTGCTCGACAACGCCCGCGACCCCGCACAGGTGGAGCCGCTCCTGCCGGGCACCGGCGGCAGCCTGGCACTGGTCACCAGCCGCGGCCGGCTCTCCGGGCTGGCCCTTCGCCACGCGGTCACGACCGTCGAGCTGGACGTCCTGACCGAGCCGCAGGCCGTGGCGCTGCTGGCCGCGGTCGTCGGCCCCCGCGCCGCCGACGAGCCGGAGGCCGTGGCCGAGCTGGCCCGTCAGTGCGGGCGGCTGCCGCTGGCTCTGCGGATCGCCGGCGCCCATCTGGCCGGCCATCCCCACCGGCCGATCCGCACCTACCTGGCCGACCTCGCCGAGCGGGGACGGCTCGCCGCGTTGCGCCTCGGCGACGCCCCGGCCGCCGCCGTCATGGCCGCGTTCGACCTGTCGCACGAGGCGCTGGCCGAGCCCGACCGGGTCGCGTTCCGCCGCCTCGGGCTGGTCCCCGGCGGCGACTTCACCGCCCCGGCCGCGGCCGCGATGCTCGGCGTCTCCGCCGCCGAGGCCCGTGCCCGGCTGGACGCGTTGCGCGCCGCGAGCCTGCTCCAGTGCCGTCGCGGCCGGCTGAGCGAGGAGCGTTACCGCTTCCACGACCTCCTCCGCGACTACGCCCGTCACCGGGCCGAGACCGAGGACGCCCCGCACACGCGGCAGGAGGCGCTGAGGAGGCTGCTGGAGTGGTACGTCACGCTCCGCGACCCGCTCGCGCTCGACGACGAGCACGAGAACGTGCTCGCCGCCACTCGCCATGCCGCGGAGCAGGGCCTCGACGCCGCCTGGCGGCTGCCCGCCGCGCTCGCCGAGCCGCTGCGGCTGCGCCACCGCCTGATCGACGCCGCCGAGCTGCACGCCCTGGCCGCCACCGCCGCGGGGCGGGCGGGAAGGAGCCGCGAGGAGGCCGCCGCCCGCGGCGACCTCGGCACCGTGTTCGAGCACCTGGGCCGCTACCCGGAGGCCCTGGCCGAGCACCGCGGGGCGCTCGAGATCCACCGGCGGCTCGGGGACGCGCATGGTGCCGGCGTCGCGCTGCGCAGCATCGGCGCCGTCTCGTGGCTGCTCGGCCGGTACGACGCCGCGCTGGCCGAGCTGGACGAGGCCTGGCGGCTCCTGGAGAGGTCGGGCGACGACGACGCCGTGGGCCGGACGCTCAACCTCACCGGCATCGTGCTGCGGCACCTCGGCCGCCTGGAGGAGGCCGTCACCTGCTACGAGCGGGCGCTGGCGGTCCACCGTGGCACCGGTGACGTCCACGGCCAGGCGAACACCCTCAACAACCTGGGCGTCGTACGCAACGCCCAGGGCCGGCCCGCCCAGGCGCTGGAGTTGTTCCGAGAGGCGCTGCACCTGCGCCGGGCGGCGGGCAGCCGCAAGGGCGAGGCCCGCGCGCTCAACAACATCGGCCTGGCCGAGGTCGCCCTGGGGCGGCACGCCGCGGCGCTCGGGCACCTGCGGCAGGCGCTGGCCCTGCACCGCGCGACGGGCGACCGCAGGGGCGAGGGGCAGGTGGCCAACGACCTCGCGGGCCTCTACCACCGGCTCGGCCGGGAGGAGGAGGCGCTGGCGCACTACGCCGAGGCTCTGCGCATCCGGGACGGCATCGGGGACCGCAAAGGGCTGGCGGAGACCCACCAGGAGCTGGCCGAGGCCCATGCGGCCCGGGGCGACGCCGAGGCCGCCCGGCACCATCTGGTGACGGCCGAGCGGCTCTTCGACGAGCTGGGCGTGACCGGCTGACCGCATCCTCGCGGTCAGCCGCCGACCGGCTCGACGCACGACCGCGTCCTGACCGTCAGGCGCCGACCGGCTCGATGAGACCGGCCGACAGGAGGCCCGCCAGGCCGGCGCCGAGCCCGGCGTCCGCGTCCGGCCCCGCCGCCTCGCGGTAGCGGGCGCGCAGCGAGGTCAGGTCCCCGCCGTCGCACAGGGCGTACAGCAGCCAGGCGTGGCCGTTGAGCCACTGGAACCGCGGCGTTCCGGGAGAGACGGCCACGAGCTGTCCTTGCTCGGGGATCGGGCACACGTGAACCGGCCGCGCCTGGCGGTAGCCGCGCGCCTCCAGCTCCACCTCCGGCCGCACGTCCGGCCGCGGCCGGGCAGGACGAGAGGGGGCGGACTCGGGCAGGTGGCCCGGCGCGAGGGGAGACACGGCTTCCACCAGCCAGTCGACGAAGCGCCTGCCGTTGTCCGTCAGCCCTTCGCCGTACGCCAGCATGGCCTGCCCGGCGAGATAGGCGACCCGTTCGAGGTTGGTGGTGTGCGTGCCCTCCGCCGCGGCCGGGCTGCCGGGCGTGGCCAGGTCGGCGAACGCGGTCGCCGGCGGCGTGCCGTACCGTGACCGGACGGCGGGACTCGCCGCCGCGGCCGCCGCCTGGAACAGCAGCAGGTGGGCGTACACGTGCAGGGCGAACAGGACCCGCGTCAGCGTCCACGGTCTCACCCGCCACGGGATGGGGACCATCTGGTCGGCGTCCGCGACCATGGACCCGGTGCGGAGCACGTCGAACAGCTTCAGGTGCAGCCCCTCGTGGAACAGCGTCTCGGCCGCCGTCCACGGGTCGTCCAGCCGTTCGGGGGCCAGGAACAGCGCCGAGGGCAGCGGGTCGCCGCCGGAGATCGAGTTGAGCGCGCCGTCGGCCAGCTCGTCGCGGACGAACCCGGTCAGCGAGACGTGCGGCAGGACCCCGGCGCCCGTGCGGGGCAGCAGCTCGCCGAGGAGCGCCGCGGCGCGGGTCAGGGCCGACAGCAGGCCGGCGTCGGGGCGGACCCGGCCGCCGGAGCCCTCCTGCGACAGCGTCCCGGCCAGCAGCTCCTCCAGCCGGGCGCTCAGCTCGCGCTCCGGCCCGGAGGACGGGTGGAGGTCCGTCCACACCCACGAGACGGCCCCCGGCCAGGGGCGCACCCTCGGCTCGGACAGGCGCTCGCACGGGCCCACCCCGTCGAGCGTGTCGGCGACGCCGCTCTCCAGGAACCCGGCGAGGGCCCCGCTCTGACCGGCCCGCCGCTCCAGGGCCGTCAGGTCGTTCTCGAACGCGTTGCGCAGCACCGGGTCGTACATCAGGGGGCGCAGCTCGGCGTCCCCGGCCTGCGCCAGCCGCTCCAGCCTGCCGGCGGCGCTCGGATGGTGCCGGGCGAGCACGCCGAGACCGAGGCGGTGACGGGCGAGGTTGCGGGTCTCGATGGCGGCGGCGTCGCCGAACCGGGGGTCGGAGCCGAGCGCCAGGTCGATGCGGGATATCAGGTCGTCGTTCGGTACGGCGTCCACGGGCGTCACCTTGATCTCACCAGGGGGTCTCATGGGAGGACCTCGCCGGACGGCCGGCGGCGGAGGGCCCGCCGCCGGCCGCCCGGCCCCGCGTTACTCGGCGCGGGGGGACGCGAAGGGCGGGTACCAGGCGCGCTCGTGCTGCGCGTCGGTCGTGACGGCCGGCGCCGCGTTCGCGGCCAGCGTGAACTGCGGTACTTCCACGGTCTGAGTCGGCATGCTGTTGACTCCGTTCTCCTTGATCGCTTGGCGTACTCGAATGTACGGAGCGCCGGTGTGGAGCCGGTGTGGCGGCGATCTCGCCGCAGAAGGAGCGCGGAGCGGAGGGTCGGAGGAGCGGGGTTCAGGCGGGCACGGCTCAGGCGGGCACGGCTCAGGTGGGCACGGCTCAGGCGAGCTGGACGACGGCGCGCGCCTTGGACAGCACCCTGGCGTCGCCCGAGCGGGCCGTCAGGCCGACGACCACTCGCCGGTCCTCCAGCTTCTCCTCCACCACGCCACTGACCGTGATCGTGGCGCCCTCGTCGTCGTCGGGCACGACCACCATCGAGGAGAACCGCACCCCGTAGTCCACCACCGCCGCCGGATCCCCGGCCCAGTCGGTGACGAAGCGGCCGGCCTGCGCCATCGTGTACATGCCGTGCGCGATGACGTCGGGCAGCCCGACCACCTTGGCGAAGCGCTCGTTCCAGTGGATCGGGTTGTAGTCGCCCGACGCGCCCGCGTACATGACCAGGTTCACCCGCCGGACCGGGTAGTCGGCGGCCGGGATCTGCAGGCCCACCTCGACCTCGTCGTACTTCACCGTCGCGGTCATCAGGCCGCACCTCCGCGCTCGACGATCGTGTTGTACGTGGTGCAGACCGGCTCGCCGGCCACGGTGGTGACCTCGCTGCGGATGGTCATCAGCTCGTTGCGGCCGGCGCTGCGGATGTCGGTGATCGTGGAGCTGGTGACCAGCTCGTCGCCCGCGTAGATGGGACGGATGTACTCGAACCGCTGCTCGCCGTGGACGACCATCGCGATGTTCAGGCCGAGCTCGGGGTCCACCAGCGCCTCGCTGCCGCCCTGGAGGCTGAACACGATGGGGAACGTCGGCGGTGCGACGACGTCGGGATGACCGGCCGCCCGCGCGGCCTCCTTGTCCCGGTAGATGGGGTTGCCGTCGCCGATCGCGGCCGCGAACTCCCTGATCTTCACCCGGCTGACCTCGTACGGGGCGCTGGACGCGTACGTGCGCCCGACGAAGTCACGGTTCAAGGCCATCTGTGCTCCTTCGCATCGGCTCCCCCGCATGGGCTGCGCCGTCGAGCCAGACGCTAACAGAACAAGGTTCGGCTGTCGCCGCCGCTTTTCCGGGATTTTGCCGAGGGGATCAGGCCACCGAGCCGAGCGACACCGGTGGGCAAACACGACAAACCGGCGCCTCGATCCGGGGCGCCGGTTGTGTGGTGCGTGTGGCCAGGCAGTGCTGCCGGGCGAGCCGCGCTCGGAAGAGCTAGCGGGTCTCGCGGTGCGCGCGGTGGCAGCGGCAGTTGGGGCAGTACTTCTTCAGCTCAAGCCGATCCGGGTCGTTGCGCCGGTTCTTCCGCGTGATGTAGTTGCGGTGCTTGCACTCCTGGCAGGCCAGCGTGATCTTCGGCCTAACGTCGGTGGCAGCCACGTGGGAGTGCCTTTCTACGTTCGGGACTAGGACATGCCCAAGCCCAGGTCGGCGACCTGGGGAGGGGCAGTAGCGGAGGCCGGACTTGAACCGGCGACACAACGATTATGAGCCGTTTGCTCTGCCTGACTGAGCTACTCCGCCTTAGAGCCGGATGAAACGACCCGGCCCGTAGAGGATACCCGACCCGTGAAGCACATACGTACTTCGCCTGATCGGGTGAGTGCTCCCAGTATGCCTCAGGAACACCACTCTGACGAAATCAACGTCAAGGGCCCGTTCCCGCATTCCGGGGAGGGGCCGATCGCTCCGAGCGGGGCTGAAGGGGGGCGGGCTCCCTGGCCGCGCGGAGTGCGCGCCAGCGTAGCAGCGAGCCCCCGGCCGCGCGACCCGTTCCCGCCTCCCTCCCTCCCACCTCCGGGGATCGGTGGTCGGTGCGCAGAGGACGGGAACCGGCGCAACGAGAAACGCCCGACTCCGCGTTTCTGCGGGTCGGGCGTACTGACTGCTCGTGCTGCGAGCCCCCAAACGGAATCGAACCGTTGACCTTCTCCTTACCATGGAGACGCTCTGCCGACTGAGCTATAGGGGCCTGTCCGGCGCTGCGGACAGGTGTAACCATACACGGCCCTCAGCGATGATGCGAACTCGTCGAGGCCGCGCCGGTCGCGCTAGCCGACCGCCTCGAAGCCCTGCCGTGGCCGCAGGCTGACGACCTCGCAGAGATCGGCCAGGTCGACGAACGCGGCGACCTCGGCGACCGAGAAGCAGTCGGCGACGACCTGCCCCTGACGGCACACCCGCAGCACCTCCCGCCCGTCGCGCAGCCCCGGAACGATCTCATAGCCGTCGAGCCCGACCCATCGCCTGTCCATAGCGGCACAGATTAGCCCTCGGGTCTCTCATTTTTCGCCAGGCGACTCTCGTTACACCCATACCAAGCAGGTCGGAACGGCGTCAGAGCCGGTAGAAGCCGGCGAAGTCCTTGAGCCGGGTGATGGGGTCCACGCGGACGAACGCCCCCGTCTCGGGCGCATTGATCATCTTTCCGTCGCCCAGATAGATCCCGACATGGTGGGTGTCGAGGCCCTTCCGCGTGGCCCTGCCGAAGAAGACGAGGTCTCCGGGCACGGCCGAACCGACCCGGCGCATCCTGCGCACCTGGTCGTTGGTGGTGCCCGGCCCCAGCACGTCCTCACCGTGCGCCTGCGCGTACACCCATCGGGCGAACCCCGAGCAGTCCAGCCCGCGCGTGCGCTCCGCCGGGCACGGCAGGATGCTCCCCCGGTAACCCGCGCACGTGCCCTTCGACGGCCCCGGCTCGGCGCCGTGGCCGCCGCCCCACGAGTAGGCGATGTGCTGCCCCTCGACCCGGAGCGCGATCCGCACGATCTCGGGCTGCACGTACGGCATGAGCGGCACGGACGCGGTCGCGGTCAGCAGGAGGAGCGCCATCACGAGCGCGAGCCGCCGCCTCACGGACACCCAGCGCTCCCTCCGGTCAAAAGGGTCTTCTCTGGACAGATACTGCCTTATCAGCTCACGAGGCGCTCAGCGTGAGCCGTACCGACCCGACCTCGAACCGCAGTCCGACGGCGCCCTTGGCCGACCGGGGCCTGGTGGTGAAGGTGAACGTGGCCTTCTGCCCCCGCCGTAGCTCGGCGATCTCGCAGCGCACCGCCGTGCCGCTGAACGAGCAGCCGGGCGCCGCCACCACCCGCTGCCCGCCGTACGCGCGGCCGGAGACCTTGATGCTCGTCACCGGGTGCGGCCCCGTGTTGGACACCGTGACCGTGTAGTGCTTCCTGTCCCTGGCCGCTCCCGCGACCGTGATCTCGGCCGGCGGGTTGGCCAGGTCGTCCAGCTCGTCCTGGGTGCCGTTGAAGGAGTCCTGCCCGCCCGGCAGCGTCCCCTTCTCGGCCGACTGCCAGAACGTGTGCCGCTTCCACCCCTTGGGCAGCTCGCCCGGGTCGGCCCCCCAGCGCGCCAGCCACAGCGGGTTGGCCTTGAACGCGGCGGAGTCGCCCGTGCAGGTCCGCCACCAGCTCACGGTCGTGTAGATGATCGCCCGGCGGCCGGTCTCCCGCAGGTACCTCGCCGTGAACCCCTTGATCCAGCTCACCATGTCGGCGGGCGACAGGCCGTAGCAGGCGTCCTTGCCGTTGCGGTCCTTGTACGGGTTGTCCTCCAGGTCCAGCACGCCGGGCAGCGTCCACCCGTCGGACCTCCAGGCACCGCCGTTGAGCAGGAAGAAGGCCGCCTGCGTCGCGCCGTCGGACTCGTGCGGCTGGGCGAAGTGGTACGCGCCGCGGGCCAGACCGGCCGCCGCGGCGCCGTCGTACTGCGCGTCGAAGCGCGGGTTGCGGTAGTCGACGCCCTCGGTGGCCTGGACGAAGGCGAACTTCCCGCCGCCGGAGACGACGGTGCTCCAGTCGACCTCGCCGGTCCAGTTGCTCACGTCCACCCCGGCGATCGCGCCGTCCGCCGCCGCGGCGGCGCCGCCGGACGCGCTCAGGGCGCCGGCCATCACGGCCGCGAGCGCGGCCCCCAACAGACGATTCACGCCGGCGATCATCGTGGAGCCCGTACGGGCCCGCAAGGCGATTCAGTTCACCATTATCAAAGCGCTTTCCCCAAAAAATGTCCTTATTTCCAGAAGTCGCAGCTCAATGACCGAAAAGACGCCCTTTCGAGTACTTGTCCACGACGTCATATCCGCAGGTCAGCGCCGTACATGAACGTCTGTTTCACGTTTGCGGAAAGGGACATGCGGCCGCAAGATGTCCTGGATTCCCTAGACCGACCCCGCCCGGGGTCTCCCCGCCATGCTCAGAGGAGCCACAGCATGATCCATACCCGGGGGCTGACCCGAGACTTCACGGTGAAGAAGGAGACCGTGCACGCCGTACGCGGCATCGACCTCGACGTGGAGGCCGGCCGGCTGGTCGCCTTCCTCGGCCCGAACGGCGCCGGCAAGTCCACGACGCTGCGCATGCTCACCACCCTGCTGCCCCCGACCTCCGGCACCGCCGTCGTCGCCGGCCACGACGTCGTCCGCGACCCCGGCCGGGTGCGCGCCCACATCGGGTACGTCGGCCAGAAGAGCAGCGCCGGCGAGAACTTCCAGGTCCGCGACGAGCTGGTCAGCCAGGGCCGCTTCTACGGCATGACCACCGCGACGGCGGCCGGGCGCGCCGACGAGCTGCTGGACCTGCTCGGCCTGCGCGCCCTGGCCCGCCGCCGGCCGGGCACGCTGTCCGGCGGCCAGCGTCGCCGCCTCGACATCGCCCTGGGGCTCGTCCACCGGCCCTCCCTGCTCTTCCTGGACGAGCCGTCCACCGGTCTCGACCCCAAGAGCCGCGCCGACATCTGGGAGCACATCCTGCGGGTGCGCGAGGCGTACGGCATGACCCTGTTCCTGACGACGCACTACCTGGAGGAGGCCGACACCATGGCCGAGCGGGTGGTGATCGTGGACGGCGGCCGGATCATCGCCGACGGCACGGCCGAGCGGCTGAAGAACGACCTCGCCGGCGACCACATCACGATCACCACCCGGACGGAGGCCGAGGCGGCGACGGCCGCGGTCGTCGCCCGCACGATCGCCGCACCCGGGACCTCCGGTGACGATGTCACCGTGGACGGCACGACCGTGCGCCTGCGCGTCCCCGTGGCTCCCGCCGCCCTGCCCGTCCACCTGCGCGCGCTGGAGGAGGCGGGGGTCAAGCCCGTCGCCGCCGAGACCGGCCGCCCCACCCTCGACGACGTGTTCCTCACTCTCACCGGGAGAAGCCTCACCGATGAAGACCTTCCTGCGTGACACCGCCACCGTCTTCGGCCGCGAGATCACCCCGGCGCTCCGGCAGCCGGCCGGGCTCCTGCTGGAGATGGGCCAGCCGCTGCTGTTCCTGTTCCTGTACGGGGCGCTGCTGGACGGGGCGGTCGGGTCGTCCTGGCAGTGGTTCGTGCCGGGCATCCTTGTGATGATGTGCCTGACCGGGCCGTTGGCCTCCGGCTACACGATGCTGGTGGAGCTGATCGGCGGCTCGCTGGAGCGCCTCCTGATCACCCCGCTCAACCGCACCGCCATGCTGGTCGGCAGGACGATGAAGGTCACCGTGGTCCTGCTCTGCCAGGCCCTGCTCATCGTCGTCCTGGCGCTCCCGCTCGGGTTCCGGCTCCACCCCGCGGGGGCGCTGGCCGGGATCGCGATGCTGCTGCTGTTCGCCACGGGGCTGGGCTCGCTGTCGTTCATGCTGGCCATCAGGTCGGCGCCCGACGGCACCCTGTTCTTCCTGGTCACCCAGGCGTTGTTGTTCCCGCTGATGCTCCTGTCCGGGGTGTTCCTGCCCATGAGCGGAGGGCCGTCCTGGCTGCGGGCGGTGGGCGAGGTCAACCCCGTCACGCACGTCGTGGACGCGCAGCGCGCCCTCTTCTCCGGTGACCTCACCCACCCCTCGGTCCTGTACGGCACGGCCGCCGCGGCGCTGGTCGCCGTCCTCGGCCTCGTCGCCGGCAACCGGGCCCTGCGCAAGGGCGTCTGAGCCCCGGGGCGGCCGGCGTCACGGGCAACGACAATCACTCCTCTCATGCCCGTTTCATGGGAAATGTCGCGCAGCGTGACGTAGGGAGGATCGGCGCCCCCGGGGTGGCCCACCGATGGAGAATGAGCCAATGACCCGTGTCCTCTCGACCATCACCGTGCCGTGGATCCCCGCGCCCCACCGCCTGGAGGTCGCGCTGACCCGGAGCCTGCCGCCGGTGGAGCAGACCACCTCCGCCTTCGCGTTCGTCCTCGACGGCGCGGGCCGCACGCTGCTGACCTGCGTCGGCCGCGAAGGGCGCGGCTGGGACATCCCGGGCGGCCACCTGGACCCGGGCGAGCGGGCCGCCGAGGCCGCCTCCCGCGAACTGGCCGAGGAGACGGGCCTGGCGCTGCCGCCGGAGCGGCTGTCGGTGTTCGCCTGGCAGCGCATCGAGCTGACCGGCCCGCCTCCGGCCGGCTACCGCTACGCGCCGTTGACGTACATGGTGATGTTCGAGGCCCGGCTCGCCGAGCCGGGGCCGCCCACCGCGCCGCCCCCGGAGTCGGAGAGCACGGGGGCGGAGTGGCTGGCGCCCGAGGAGGTCGAACGGCGCTGCGCCGGCCAGGTGTGGCTCACCGCCCACCGCGCCCTCCTCGGTTGACACGGAAAAGGGTGCCGGCCGGTGAACCGGCCAGCACCCTTCGCGTCGTCCTCAGCCGCTATTGGCAGTGCTCGAAACCGCTTTCGTAGGTGTACGAGCCCGCCTTGCCTCCCCACTTGACGCACTTGTCGGCCGCCGCCGCGACGACCGGCCCCGCGTAGTACGAGAAGTTGCCGCTGTCGGTGACCCGGGTCCTGCCCTGCACCTCCAGGAAGGCGCTGGTGGCCGTGGCCTGGCCGAGAGAGGACGTCTTGAGCGTGGCCACGCAGTTGTTGCCGCTGGTGGAGTTGTAGAGCAGGTAGACGTTGCCCGCGGTCCCGAGGGGCGCGGAGTCGATCACCTTGTAGCCGGTGCCGCAGACCGACTCGGGCGTGTGCGGGTTCGTGGCCCCGCCGCTGTTGGTGACGTACCGCATGTACGTCGTCCAGTTCCAGTTCGGACCCGGGTCGGTGTGGTCGGCGGTGGGGACCTCGCTGTGCCCGATGATGTGGGCACGGTCCTTCGGGATGCCGTAGCGGTCGGCGATGCTGCGCGTCAGCGCGGCCGAGGAGCGGTACATCGCGTCGGTGAACCAGGACGCGTTGTCCACGTAGCCCTCGTGCTCGATGCCGACCGACCGGCGGTTGTAGTCACCGGCGTGGAAGGCCCGGTCCTTCTCCCTGACCATCTGCGTGATGGCGCCGTCGGAGGAGCGGACGACGTAGTGCGCGGAGGTCGGCTTCTCCCGGGGACCGGTCTGGAACCACGAGATCGTCCCGCTGTACGAGCCCTGCGTCACGTGGATGACGATCCGGTCGATCACGTCGCTGTTGGGACGATCGGAGACGGCGTAGTTGGTGCTGTGGGCGGGGACCCACGTGGCCCCGGGGTAGTCCACCGCGGCCGCGGCCAGCGTGGAGCTCTGCTCGCCCAGCTTCTGGACCTTGGCGTACGTGCCCCGGTCGGGCTCCACGCCGCGCGCCGCCACCTTCACGGTCTCGCCGGCGGGCGTGGTGGCGCTGACGCCGTCGCCCATGATCTCGTACACGGTGTCCGCGTACAGCCGGGCGACCTCGGGCGAGGCGGAGTTGCCGTACTTGGCCACCGCGGAGTACCACTTCGCGGGGTCCTTGCGCGCGGCGACGTCCAGCCCCAGCTCGTCGGCGTAGGCGCGCAGCACGGCGGCGCCGCCCGTGATGTTGGCCGCGATGTCGGACTTGAGGGCGGACACGGACTGCTTGGTCAGCGTGGCGGCCCGCTCCAGCGAGTGCACCTTGGGGTTGCTGACCAGGTGCATCACGCCGTAGCCGCCGGAGGCGCTGGGCTTGCCGTCGTGCCCGTCGAGGTGGGTCTCGGCGTACGCGACGGACACCAGCAGATCGCGCGGCACCTCGTACGCGGAGGAGGCCCGCGCGAAGGCGTCGGCGACGGGGTCGGCGCTCGCGGCGCCGGCCGGTTGCCCCGTGAGAAGCGAGAGGGGGATGATCGCGCCCGCTAACAGCGCGGCTGGACGGCGGAGTCGAGCCTTCAACGTGTGTCTCCTCAACGTAACGTCGGGGACCCGCACGGACGCCGAGGACGTACCTCGGCGGGCGCCGTGTTCACCGAGCCCCCGAAACGCTCCTGCTAGCGGACAAGCGTGATGGGAGCGCGCACAAAAAACGTCCAGAAACCGCACGGCCGTACAGAAGGGCATGCTTCAGGCGCGCCCGCGAGGCCCCTGCGGACACCCTCGGAAGAAAAATGTCAGCCCTCTCCCATAGCGTTGACCTCGGCCTTGCCCCCCGGCCGCAGCGGCGGCGGACGCCCGGGAGGAGCCGGAACACATTACGCCATCACGCACGGAAGGCACGATCTTGAGCACAGTCACCTCGCAGGACGGCACGGTCATCGACTACGACCGCTACGGTGACGGGCCCGCCGTCGTCTTCATCGGCGGGGCCACCCAGTATCGCGGCATCGACCCGAGCACCGGTCAGGTCGCGCGGCGGCTCGGCGCCGAGGGCTTCACGGCGATCGACTACGACCGGCGGGGACGCGGCCGATCCGGCGACACCGCACCGTGGGCACTGGAGCGAGAGGTCGAGGACGTCGCCGCGCTGATCAAGGCAGCCGGGGGCACCGCGACCCTCTACAGCAGCTCCTCGGGCGCGACCGTGGCCCTGGCCGCCGCGACCGCCGGCGTCGGGGTCACCGCGCTGGCGCTCTACGAGCCGCCGCTGTTCGCCGGCGCCGACCATGCCGAGCACCTCGACACGCTGCGCTCCTTGCTGGCCACCGGCAAGAACGACGAGGCGATGCGCTACAACCTGACTGCGGTGATCGGCGTGCCGGCCGAGGCCGTCGACGGGATGGCCCAGTCACCCGGATGGGCGGACATGGTCGCCGTCGCCCCGACGCTCGCCTACGACCTCGCGGCCGTCCACGACGTCAACGTCGACCCGGACTGGGCCGGGCGCTGGTCCTCGATCACCGTGCCCACGATCGTGTACTCGGGCGACCAGACCTTCCCCGGCATGCCGGAGGCCGCCGACGCGGTGGCGGCGGCCCTGCCCCACGCCACCCGCCGCATCCTCCCCGGCCAGGGCCACGGCCCCACCCCGGACGCCATCGTCCCGGTCCTCCTGGACTTCCTCCGCTGATCGGCCCATGCGGCTGATCGGCCTCGCTATCCTTCGGCAATGCCTGGTTCGGCGGAGCGTGCGTTGTTGTTCCTCGACGTGGACGGACCACTGATCCCGTTCGGGATGCCACCACCGCACGCCGGGCGCCGATCGCGCCTGGGTGTCCGCGTACCATCCCGGACCGGCCCTGCTCCGGCGCGTCGACCCGTGCCATGGCCTCACGGACGGCGACTACACCGTCATCTCGGACTGGCTGGCACACCTCTAACGGGTCCGGCCGGTCCCTGGCGGCCGGTCGGCGGGTGAACCAGGGGCGATCAAGCCGGTCTCGTAGGCGAGCACGACCGCCTGAACCCTGTCCCTCAGGCCGAGCTTGGACAGGATGCGCGCGACATGAGTCTTCACCGTCGTCGCGCTGAGGCTCAGCCGGTCGGCGAGCTCGGCGTTGCTCAGCCCGGTGGCGAGCAGGCGCAACACCTCCAGCTCCCGGGGTGTCAGCTCCGACAGATCCCGGTGTACGGCTGCTCTGACCTCGTCGCGGCGGGCGAACCGCTCGACCAGGCGGCGGGTGATCGTCGGCGCGAGCAGGGCGTCCCCCGCGCGCACCAGACGCACCGCGGCCACCAGATGCTCGGGCGTGACGTCCTTGAGCAGGAATCCGCTGGCCCCCGCAGTGAGCGCGGCGTAGACGTAGTGATCGAGGTCGTACGTGGTCAAAATGAGGACGCGGGTGCCGTCCGCGCCTTCCGCCATGATCTCCCGGGTGGCTTCGAGGCCGTCCATCTGCGGCATCCGGATGTCCATGAGTACGACGTCAGGCCGAGTACGCCGGACGGCGGCGACGGCCTCCGCTCCGTTCGCCGCCTCGGCCGTCACCTCGATGCCGTCGGCGGCCAGGATCATCCCGAACCCGCTGCGTACCAGCGCCTGGTCGTCGGCGATGACCACGCGCACAGGCCTGTTCACCTGGTGGTCCACGGAACCCACGCCTTGAGCCGGTAGCCGCCGCCTTGCGGCCCGGCCTCCAGGGTGCCGCCGTAGAGGGTGAGCCGCTCCCGCAGCCCGATCAGGCCCCGGCCCTGGCCGTCTCCGGCACGCGTCGTCCGCCTGCCGCCGGTGTCGGTGACCTCGATCTCCAGCCAGTCGCCGCGGTGGCCGATCGTGACGGACGCCGCCGCACCGGCCGCGTGCTTGATGGTGTTGGTCAGCGCTTCCTGGACGACGCGGTAGACGGCCAGCTCCACCCCGGGCGGCAGCGGGCCGTGCGGCGGAGAGATCTTGACGCTGACCGGCACTCCGGCTGCGCGAACCCGTTCGATCAACGAGTCGAGCTGGTCGAGTCCTGGTTGCGGTTCGAGCCCGTCGGCGCGGCTGTCCGCCCGCTCGCTCTCCGGACCGGCGAGCAGGCCCATGACGTGGCGCAGCTCGGCCATGGCGGCTCGGCCGCCGGCTTCGACCGCCAGCATGGCCTGCTTCGACTGGGCCGGGGCCGTGTCCATGACCTTGCGTGCCGCTCCTGCCTGGATCACCATCACGTTCACATTGTGGGTGACGACATCGTGCAGTTCGCCGGCGATCCGGGAGCGCTCTTCCTGGAGGGCCTTGCGCATGGCCTCCTCCTGGTCGCGCTGCAGCTCGGCGAACCGGCGGCGGCCGGCGTCGAGCTGCCGCCGCCAGGACCGGACGAGACTGGCGGCGACGCCGGCGCTCAACAGCAGCACGAACGGTCCCAACCAGCTTGGCAGCGGCGGGACGGAGTCCCGGAAGGCGGCGCCTGCCAGCACGGTGGCGAGGACGAGTCCCCCGATGGCCGGCGCCCGGTGAGGGCTGTGGGCCACGGCTCCGTAGGCGGCGATGGCGAACGTCAGCACGGTGATCCATGTCGCGTCGTCGCGGGTGGCCAACGCCGCGGCCAGCACCGCCCAGAAGGTGATCAGTGGGTACAGCCGTCGGACGGCCAGCGGCAGAGCCGTCAGAACGACGAGGAGCGGAAGCGGACCCGGATCCTCCTGGTCGCCGGCGGGGACGACGGGACGTTCCAGGCGGTCAGGCGGGGCCCCGCTGCTTCGTGGCGGTGGAGAGGGCCGCAGTTGCAAGGGCTCCAGCAGGGCGGGCGGCTTCCCGTCGACGCGATGGGCACCGTCTGCGACGCCCGCCGTCGCGGCCACCGCGACAACGGTCAGGACGATCGCGAGCAGCAGGTCGGCGAGGAGCGACCGGCGCGAGGGCCGGGCGGGTTCCCGCACAGGGCGGAGCACGTCCAGCCCGAGCCGCCACCATTCACGTCGTTCTATCGCTGTCACGGATGCATTGTCCCGACCGTACGGCACGTCCCGCGTCAGCCCCAGGGATCGGGTCCGGCCTCCGCCAGAAGTACATCGCAAGGATGACACGGCGAGGGCTCCTCCCTGGGAGGGGGCTGATATCGGCATGACAGCCGACGCGGACGGATCTCGCCGGCCCCTAGCGTCGTTCCCGCCACCGGCCGCCCGCGGATGCCCCGGCGAGGCGGCCCCTATGAGGAAGGACAGTTCATGGGTCATCTGTTGAAGAGGGGTCGCGCCGTCGCGGCGCTGGTCGCCGTGGTGGCCGCCGCCTCCTGCGCCTCCGCGCCCGCTTCGGCCGCGTCCGGCGTTGCCTCGCGCAAGGCGTCGCCCGGCTTGACCGCGGCAGTCACCGCTACACCGCACCTCCCCGAACCGACCGGGTCCCAGCGGGTCGGCACCACGTCCCTCCACCTCAAGGACACCTCCCGCGCCGATCCCTGGGTCTCCAGCGTGAAGGCGAGGGAACTCATGGTTTCCCTGTGGTACCCGACGAGAGCCCGCAGCGGGAAGCGGGCCCCGTACATGACGGCGAAGGAGTCGGAGCTCATCCTGAAAGGCGGCGAGATCACCGGCGTGCCGTACGACGCGCTGAGCAGAACGCGGACCACCGCCTTCAGCGACGCCGAACCGGCCGGACGCGAACACAGCCTGCCCCTGGTGGTGCTCTCCCCGGGCTTCACCGAACCCCGCAGCTCGCTCACCGCCCTGGCCGAGGAGCTGGCGAGCAGGGGCTATGTGGTGGCCGGCGTCGAGCACACGTACGAGAGCCTGGCCACGGCCTTCCCTGACGGCCGGGTCACCACGTGCGTCGCCTGTGAAGGGGTCAAGGGCGCGGAGTTCTGGAACAAGGTGGGCCGGAACCGAGCGGCCGACGTGTCGTTCGTGCTCGACGAACTGACCGGCGCGCACCCCGCGTGGAAGGGCGCCTCGCTGATCGCCCCCTCCCGGATCGCGATGGCCGGGCACTCGGCAGGAGGCGCGAGCGCCATCACCGCCATGCTGAAGGACTCCCGCGTACGTGCCGGGATCAACATGGACGGCACCACCTTCGCCCCGCTCCCGGACAGGGGACTGTCGCGGCCGTTCCTCTTCCTGGGCTCGCAGGCGATGCACAGCCCCGGAGGCAAGGACGCCACGTGGGAACGTGACTGGGTGCGGCTGACGGGCTGGAAGCGCTGGCTGGTGGTGGCAGGGGCTGAGCACGCCTCCTTCACCGACACCGCCCTGCTGGTGGAGCAACTCGGCATCTACCGCAATCCCGGCCTGTCCGGAGAGCGCGCCGCCGAGATCACCCGCAGCCACGTTCGAGCCTTCTTCGACCTGCACCTGCGCCACAGGCCCCAGCCCCTGCTGGACAAGCCGTCAACCCGCTACCCGGAGGTCAAAGTGTGTGACGTCGAGCGGAAGACCTGCGCTTAGGCTGAGCCGGGTCGATGTGGTGCCTGACCAGCAGGCATGGACGCCTGACGAACAGGGAAGGCCGCGTCCCTCGCGGGCGATGCGGGGACGCGGCCTTCCGGGCCTGGGACCGGTCAGGCGGTGGTGGTCGCGGGCTCCGGCTTGGCGGCCTGCTCGGGAAGGTCGAGGCTGTCGCGCAGCTTGGCCGGCTTGAGGAAGGCCGCGGCGATCAGGCCGACCACGGTGATCCCGGCCGAGATCAGGAAGATGTGGCCGGTGGCGTCGCCGTAGGCGGACCGGACGATCACCCTGATCGGCTCGGGCAGCGCGGCGATGTTGAGGCTGCCGCCCGCCGCGCCGCCGCCGGTGGGGATGCCCGCCTTGGCCAGGCCCTCGGCGATGTTGGCGGCGACCCGGTTGGCCAGGACGGCGCCGAGCACCGAGACTCCCACGGTGCCGCCGAGCGAGCGGAAGAACGTGATCGCACCGCTGGCGGCGCCGATCTCGCGTAGCGGGACGGTGTTCTGGATGACCAGGACGAGGTTCTGCATGGACATGCCGACGCCGATGCCGACGGCGAGCATGTACGCGGCGACCAGCACCAGCGCGGTCTCGTGGTCGATCGTGGCCAGCCCGCCGAAGCCCAGGAGCAGGACGACCAGGCCGACGAGGATGAACGGCTTGGTCTGGCCGGTCCGGGAGACCATCCTGCCGCTGATGGTGGAGGAGAACAGCACGCCCGCCATCATCGGGATGGTGAGCAGGCCGGCGGCGGTGGGGCCGTAGCCGCGGCCGATCTGGAAGTACTGGCCGAGGAAGACCGCACCGCCGAACATGGCCATGCCGACGGCGAGGCTGGCCAGGATGGCCAGGGCGGGCGTGCGCCTGCTGATGACGTGCAGCGGGACGACCGGCTCCTTGACCTTGGACTCGATCCAGGTGGCCAGCGCGAGCACCAGCACGCCGCCGCCGGCCATGGCCGCGGTCTGCCAGGACAGCCAGTCGAAGTCGTTGCCGACGAAGGTGACCCAGATGAGCAGGACACTGACGCCGACGGCGATGAGGGTGGCGCCCCAGTAGTCGATGCTCACGCTCGCGCGGCGCTGGGTCGGGAGGTTCAGGGTCTTGGCCAGCAGCGCCAGCGCGGCGATGGCGAACGGGACGGCGATGAAGAAGCACCAGCGCCAGCCGAGCCAGGACGTGTCGGCGATGAGGCCGCCGAGAAGCGGGCCGCCGACGGTGGCCACGGCCATGACGGCGCCGAGGTAGCCGTTGTAGCGGCCGCGCTCCTTCGGGCTGATCATGGCGGCGATGACGACCTGGACGAGGATCTGCAGGGCGCCCATACCGAGGCCCTGGATCGCGCGGAAGGCGATGAGCTGCCCGGTGTTCTGGGCGAAGCCGCAGGCCAGCGAGCTGACCATGAAGATCACGATGGAGATCTGGAGCAGCAGCTTCTTGTTGAACAGGTCGGCGAGCTTGCCCCAGATGGGAGTCGAGGCGGTCGAGGCCAGCAGCGAGGCGGTGACGACCCACGTGTACTGGGACTGGCTGCCGTCCAGCGCGCCGATGATCTGCGGGAGCGCCACCGAGACGATGGTTCCGCTGATCATCGCGACGAACAGGACGAGCAACAGGCCACTGAGGGCTTCGAGGATCTGGCGGTGGGTCATCGGCTCCGCCGCGGTTGGCGCTGCCGGCTGTGCGCTCACGCGCAGCCTCCGATCTGAGGACTGGAAGGTGACTCCGACACCATACATGCACATACGGCAACTTTGCGCACTGAGCAATTATTCCCGTTGGGTAAGCTGGTCCGCATCATGGACAGCACAGCAGGGTTGCGCGAGCGCAAGAAGGCCGAGACCCGGCAGGCGGTGCACGAGGCCGCGCTGCGGCTCACCGTCGAGCACGGCCTGGACAATGTCACGGTCGAAGCCATCGCCGACGCCGCGAACATCTCCCGGCGGACGTTCTCCAACTACTTCGACGGCAAGGAAGACGCCCTGCTGTACGGCGACGAACAGCGCCTGGGCACCCTGGTGCGGCGGGTGCACGAGCAGCCCGCGGACCGGTCCGCCTGGCAGGCGCTGCGCGGCGCGCTGGAGAGCCTGTACGACGAGGTCGGCAACACCGACCGTGAGCTGCACCTGCGCACCCGGCTGGCCATGCGCCACCCTTCCCTCCTGGCCAGGCAACTGGCGAACAGGGTCCGGCTGGAGAGCGAGCTGAGTCAGGCGGTGGCCGGCCGGGAGCAGCAGAGCGACGTCAGCCCGGAGATGCTCACCGCCGCGTTCCTGGCCGCGCTGCGCGTCGCCACGCAGTGGTGGTGCGCCGAGCAGGAGACGCGCTCGCTGCGCGAGCTCACGGAGGAAGCGCTCGCGCAGATCGCCCAGCCGTTCGGCCGACGTCCCGCCTGACCCCCATGATCACAGCGCGGCTGACGGTCAGGCCTCGTCGGTCACCTGGATGGCGGCGGCGGGGCAGACGGCGGCGGCCTCGCGGACCTGGGTGTGCTGGTCAGCGCCGGGCTCGGACTCCAGCAGGATGACGATGCCGTCGTCGTCGCGCTGGTCGAACACCTCCGGCGCGATCAGCACGCACTGGCCGGCGCCGCAGCACTTGGCCTCGTCCACAGTCACTTTCATCTGGGATTCCTCCTTCTCGATCCAGGTCACCAGCGGACCGGGACGGTACGCAGGCCGCCGACGGCCAGCCCCTCCACCCGCTCCAGCTCCTCGACGGGCACGGCCAGCTCCAGCGACGGGAGCTTGCGCAGCAGCACCTCCAGGACGACCTGCAGCTCGGTGCGGGCCAGCGCCTGGCCGAGGCAGGAGTGCGCGCCCGCGCCGAACGACAGGTGCGGGTTGGGGCTGCGGGTCAGGTCCATCTGATCGGCGGCCTCGAAGGCGTTCTCGTCGCGGTTGGCCGCGGCCATGCTGCAGATCACGGTGGTGCCCTTGGGCAGGACCGTGCCGCTGACCTCGGTCTCCTCCTTGAGGTACCGCGGCAGGCCGAAGCCGGAGTTGGCGTCCATGCGCAGGCTCTCCTCCACCGTGGTGCGGACCAGCGACGGGTCGGCCAGCAGCGCCTCCCACCGGCTGCGGTCGGCCAGCAGCATGGAGATCATCTTGCTGATCATGTTGGCGGTGGTCTCGTGCCCGGCGACCAGCAGGGCCATGCCGGTGACCAGGATCTGGATGTCGGACAGGCCGCCGTCCTCCGGGCCGCCGGCCGCGATCAGCTCGCTCAGCAGGTCCTCGCCCGGCTCGGCGCGCTTGGCGGCCAGATGGTCGGACATGTACTGGAAGAACTCGGCCTGGGCGGCCTCGATCTCGGCCTTCTCGTATCGGGTGAGGTTGAGCAGCGTGTCCGACCAGTACGAGAACCGGTCCCGATCGCCGGCGGGAACGCCCAGCATGTCGCAGATGACGTACACCGGCAGCGGGAAGCCCAGGGACGCCTTGAGGTCGCCGGGGGCGCCGCGCTCGACCATGTCGTCGATGAGGCTCTCGGCGATCTGGATCATCGCGGGGCGCAGGGCGTTCATGCGCTTGGCGGTGAACCACTTGCCGACCAGGCGCCGCCAGTGCTGGTGCTCCTCCCCGCCGTCGGGGATGATCGTCGCCATCTCGCTGTTGAACAGCCCGCCGTCGTCGGTGGCCGACAGCCGGGCGGCGTCGGGCGCGTTCAGCAGGCGGCTGAAGCGCGGATCGGCGAGCACCTGCTTGACGTCCTCGTAGCGGGTCAGCAGCGTCGCCTGGTCACCGCTGGGCAGCTTCACGTGCGCCACGGGACACGTGCCGCGCAGCTCGGCCCATTCCGCGGGCGGCTCCAGCGCCGCGTCCGCGGGGATCGGATAGCTCAGGACCTGCTCATTGACACTCATTCGGCGTCTCCTCGTGAACGAACGTGAAGGGGAAGGGTCTCGCCATCGGGCAGGCGCGTTGGCCTACAACTGCAAGATAACTTACACCTGTAGGCGTTCGGTATGCTGGCAGGCGTGGCCGGCACCAGAGCGAGCAGCACCCCGACGGGTGACCGGCGCGTGCGCCGTACCCGATCAGCCCTGGCGCGCGCGCTGATCGAGCTGGTCGAGGAGCAGGACCTCTCCCGGATCAGCGTCTCCGACGTCGCGGAAGGCGCCGGGGTGAGCCGCTCCGCCTTCTACGCCCACTACCGGGACGTGCACGAGCTGGCCGAGGACGCCTGCACCGCGATGATCGACGGCTTGATCGAGTCCCTGCCCGCTCCCGCCTTCGACTCGGCGGACCTGGCGCAGGAGGCGACCCGGTCGCTGGCGGCGTTCTTCGCCAGCCTCTCCGCGCACGCGGGGCTCTACCGCGCGCTGCTGGGGTCGCAGGGCAGCGCGCGCGTCGTCGAGCACACGCGCCGCCGGATCGCCGGCGTCATCCATGAGCACCTGGTCCAGACCGGCGCCGGCGATCCGCTGCGGCACATTCCGCATGACGTCACGGCCTCGTTCACCGCCGGCGCCCTCATCGGCGTGGCGATCGACTGGCTCCAGGCCGGATGTTCCCGGACTCCGACCGAGATCGCCGAGATGACCTGGCCCCTGTTGCAGGGGTACTACCGCATCGACACGCGCGAGGAGGACAGCGGGCGATGAGGCGCGTCAGGTCGAGGCGCGGTGAATGACGTACGGGGACAGCGAAGCGGGAGTCAGGCGCGGCCTGCCGCCCGACAGGCTCGCCACGACCGCCTCGGCCAGGGAACGGCCCACCTTCTCCAGGTCGAAGGCGACCGTGCTGAGCGGGGGGTCGGCCGCCTGGGCGAGGGGGATGTCGTCGGCGCCCATGACCGCCAGATCGCCCGGCGCGGTGAGCCCGGCCCGTCTCATGCCCGCCAGCAGGGCGATCGCGACCTCGTCGTTGTAGGCGCACACGGCCGTCACCGACTCGCGCCGCCACCGCCGCGCGGCACGGGCCATGGCGGCGGTGTCCAGCCTGGTGTCGAGGGCCAGCGGAGGCTCGGCACCGGCTTGCGCGCAGGCGTCGGCGACACCCAGCAGACGGTCGTCGGCGATCTTACGGAGCAGTTGGTGCTCCGGCATGGCGTAGCCGAGGCGCCGATGCCCCAGGGCGATGAGGTGCTCCGCCTGGAGGCGGCCCGTGCCCCGCATGGTGGGGTGGGCCTCCACCTCGGTGGTGAACACGACGTCCGCACCCGCCCGGCGCAGAGCCTGCGCGGTGTCGTCGTCGAGCGGCTCGATGCTGGCGACCACCGAGGCGTCGATGGCGGCGCAGACATCGGGCAGCGACCGACCGGGCGCTCCGGCCAGGTGGGTGACCAGGGTCAGCCCGGCGTGCGCCAGCGAGGTGGCGAAGTGCTCGACGAAGCGGGTGATCCCGGGGCCGATCGACAGATGCGGGATGGACAGCAGGACGACGTCGCTGCGCCCCGCGGCCAGACTGCGGGCCGAGCCGCGCGGACGGTAGTCCAGCTGCCTGACCGCCTCCAGGACCCGGCGCCTGGTGTCCTCGGGGATCGACTGCCCCGGCGTGTCGTTGAGCACGTAGCTCACGGTCGCGGCGGAGACGCCGGCCGCTCGGGCGACATCAGCGCTGGTGGTCCGCTTGGCTGCGGGGCTCATGTCGGCTCATCGTAGAAGATCGGCGGCACCTGGGCGACAGGGGGCTCCGTTGCGTAGTTGTTACGGGGCGATGTCTTGCGATCGGACGGAGGCGCAAGGGTAGGTTACTGATGCGCTTAAGTGCTGAGCTGCACTTTTCTGGCCTGACTTCTTTGGGAAGGGTAATCATGGCCACTCCCCCCTCTCTCGGATCTCCCGACACCCAGGCGCCCGGCGAGCTGCCCAGGGTAAGTGCGGGCTACATCTTCTGGATGATGGCCGCCAACTTCGGCATCTCCATGGCCTTCGTCGTTCCGTTGTCCTTCTCCCTGGCGGTGCGGATCGACGAGCTCGCCCCCGGACACGAGGAGGTGCTCGGGTACGTCACGGGTACCGCGCAGGCGATCTACCTCGTGCTCAGCCCCCTGCTGGGCGTGTGGAGCGACCGCACCCGCACCCGCCTCGGCCGTCGCCGCCCCTTCATGCTCGCCGGCCTGTTCCTGGGGCTGGTCGCGCTGGCCGCCATCGCGGTCGCGCCGAGCCTGCCGCTCGTGGGCGCCGGCTGGGTCGTCGCGATGGTGGGCTGGGCGACCGCGTCGCAGGCGATCCTCAACGTGCAGGCCGATCGGGTCCCCGAGGAGCAGCGCGGCAAGATCGGCGGCTTGACCGGGCTGACCGGGCAGGTGGCGCCGATCGTCGGTATCGGCATCACGTCCGCCGTGACCGGGAACACGTTCCTCGTCTTCGTCCTGCCCGGTCTGATCGGTGCGGTGCTGCTGGCGGTCTTCCTCGTCGTGGGCAAGGAGGCCGACACGCGCGAGGCCGTGCACCGGACCGCCGTGTCGGTGCGGACGCTGGCGTCCAGCTACGTGTTCAATCCTCGCAGGTATCCGGACTTCGGGTGGAACTGGCTCGGGCGCCTGGTGTTCTTCATGGGCCTGTACTTCAACACGACGTTCACCACCTTCTTCTACGCCCAGCGACTGCAGCTGCCCGTGCGGGAGGTCGCGGGGACGGTGGCCGTCATCGGCGTCCTCGGCGTCGCCGCGGCCGCTCTGGGCGCGATCGGCGGCGGCTTCCTGTCCGACAGACTGCGCCGCCGGAAGCTCTTCGCCCTCATCGGGTCGTTCTTCTTCGTCGCGGGCGGAACCGTCGAGGCCTTCGCCCACTCCTTCCCCGTGCTGATGATCGGCTCCATCCTGATGCAGCTCGCGATCGCGTTCTTCAGCGCCGTGGACCAGGCGATCGTGCTCGCCGTACTGCCCAGCCGGGAGGAGGCCGGGCGGTACATGGCGGTGGTGTCGTTCGCGCACAAGCTCCCGAGCGCGCTCGCGCCGCTCATCGCCCCGTTCATCATCACCATCGGCGCGAGCGGCGCCGAGAAGAACTACACGCTGCTCTACCTCTGCGGCGCGGTGCTGGCGCTCGCCGGTGGCCTGCTGGTGTTCACGCGCGTGAAGGCGGTGCGATGAGCATGAGCGAGAACGCGCCTTACGACCTGCGGATCGCCGGCGGCGGCGACCGGTTCCCGGTCGCCGAGGAGCGGCCGCTGCTGTCGTGGAAGCTGCCGCGGACGTGGACCGGACAGGACGGCTACGACCTGCTGCTCCGCGTCGACGGCCACGAGCACGCGGTGCTGGACGTCACCTCCGGCCGGCACCTGTTCGTCGAGTGGCCGCTGCCACCGCTGAGCAGCCGGCAGTCCGTCGCCTGGCGCGTCCGCACGCGTCGTGACGGGCGGACCTCGGAGTGGTCGCCGTGGCACGAGTTCGAGGCGGCCCTGCTGGACGGGGACTGGTCGGCGCGATGGATCTCCCCTGCGGAGGACGAGGACTCCCGTCCCGCCCACGTTCTCTCCGGCCGCGTGGAGCTGCGCGGCGACATCGTCCGGGCCCGGCTCTACTCCACCGCTCTCGGCGTCTACGAGGCGTTCGTGAACGGCGCGCGGGTGGGGACGGCGGAGCTGACCCCGGGGTCCACCTCGTACGACGACACGCTGCACGCCCAGGCCGCCGACGTCACCGAGCTGGTGCGCGGCGGCCTCAACGACCTGGAGATCCTGCTCTCGGACGGCTGGTACCGGGGCAGCGTCGGCACGTGGCGCAAGCGCGACTCGTGGGGCACGACCACCGCCGCGCGACTCCAGCTCCACGTCCGCTACGCCGACGGGACCGAGGCGGTCGCCGTCACGGGCGAGGACTGGACCTCGCGCCGCGGCGCCGTCACCAGGGCCGACCTGATGGACGGCCAGACGACCGACTTCACGGCCTCGCCCGGCCCCGCCCGGCCCGTCCTGGTGGACGCGGTCAGCGCGCCGCCGATCAGCTGGTCGCCGGCCCCGCCGGTGCGCCGGGTCGAGCAACGCGCGCCGCTGTCGGTGAGGCGGCACGACGACGGCACGTGCGTCGTGGACTTCGGCCAGAACGCGTCCGGCTGGATCAGCCTCACCGACCTGGGCCCGGCCGGCACCCGTACCGTGATCGACCACGGCGAGCACCTGGACCCGGCCGGAAGGCTGACCACGGCGCACCTGGACAGTCAGCGGCCGGGCGAGCCCGCGATCCCGTTCACGCAGCGCGACGAGGTCGTCTCCTCGGGCAGGCCGGGCGAGGTGTTCGAGCCCCGGCACACGGTGCACGGCTTCCGCTACGCGCGCCTCTCGCGGGCCGTGGACCCCGCGAGCATCACCATGCGGGTGGTGCACACCGACCTCCGCCCGACGGCGACCTTCGCCTGCAGCCACGACGACCTCAACCGCCTGCACGAGGCGGCCCGCTGGAGCTTCCGCGGCAACGCCGTCGACATCCCCACCGACTGTCCGACGCGCGAGCGCCTCGGCTGGACGGGCGACTACCAGATCTTCGTCCCGACCGCCGCGCGCCTGTACGACGTCGACGGCTTCAGCCGCAAGTGGCTGCGCTCGGTCCGCGACGACCAGCTCGACGACGGCCGCGTGGTGAACTCCTCCCCCGACGCCAACCGGCTGAAGACCCACGACGACCCGATGGCGGACGCGATCACCGGCTCCGCCGGATGGGGCGACGCCATCGTCCACGTCCCATGGGTCCTGTACGAGACGTACGGCGACACCGCCGCGCTCGCGGAGAACTGGCCCGCGATGCGGCGGTGGGTCGAATGGGCGCTCACCACCGCCCGCGGCTCCCGGCACCCCTCCCGCGTCGAACGCTCGGCCGTCCCCCTGCCCCACGAGGAGTACATCTGGGACGGCTCCTTCCACTGGGGGGAATGGACCGAGCCGAAGCGGCGCGCCGCCGACGGCTCCCTCGTCGACCCGGTGATGAGCGACCCCGTCGCCTGGTACACCAGCGACAAGGGCGAGGTCGGCACCGCCTACCTGTTCCGCTCCGTGCGCACCCTGGCCGCCGTCGCCGACGTACTCGGGCACACCGACGACGCGGCCCGCTACCGGGAGACGGCCGAGAGGATCCGCCAGGCGTGGCAGCGTGAGTTCCTGGACGCCGAGGGCCGGACGACCGCCGGCACCCAGGCGAGCCACGTGCGCGCCCTGGCCTTCGACCTCGTGCCCCAGGACCTGCGCGGCGCGACGGCCCGGCACCTCGTGGACCTCATCGACGCGGCCGGCGGCCACCTCGCCACAGGCTTCCTCTCCACCGCCGACCTGCTGCCCGTCCTCGCCGACACCGGCCATCCCGACGTCGCCTACGCGGTGCTGTACCAGCGGACCTCCCCGTCGTGGCTCGGCATGCTCGACCGGGGGGCGACGACCATCTGGGAGGACTGGGACGGCGTCTCCGACGACGGCACCGCCACGGCCTCCCTCAACCACTACAGCAAGGGTGCGGTCATCCGCTTCCTGCACACCCACACTCTGGGCCTCCGGCAGGCGCCCGGCTCCGTCGGGTGGACGTCCTTCGTCGTGGAGCCCGTGCTCGACGAGGCGATCACCTGGGCCAAGGGCACGTTCGACAGCCCGCAGGGCGAGATCGCCGTCGACTGGCGCGTCGAGGACGGCCACCTGACCATCTCGGTCGACGTGCCCGGAGGCTCCGAGGCACGGGTCCGGCTGCCGGACGGCAGCACGTTCCACACCGGTCCAGGGCGCTTCTTCCGGCGTCATCCCCTTTCCCACTGAAGGAGAAATTTCATGTCCATTGCCGATGTGTCCGGCAAATCCCTGGCCGAGCTCGTCTCCCTGCGCGGGCGGCGCGCGGTCGTGACGGGAGGCGGTCGCGGGCTCGGCAAGGCCATCGCGGCGCGCCTGGCCGAGGCGGGAGCCGACGTCCTGATCGGCGACATCGACGAAGGGCTCGCCGTGACCGCCGCCAAGCAGGTCGCGGAGCACCACGGCGTGCGCGCGATCGGCGCCGCCATGGACGTCACCGACGCGGCGTCCGTGGCGGCGGCGGCCGACCGCGCGCTCGCCGAGCTCGGCGGCCTGGACGTCTGGGTGAACAACGCCGGCGTCTTCCCGGCCGTCCCCGTGCTGGAGATGACCGAGGAGACGTGGGACAACGTGTTCGCCGTGAACGCGCGCGGCGTCTTCCTGGGCGCGCGGGAGGCGGCACGGCGCATGTCGGCCGAGGGCACGGGCGGTGTCATCGTGAACATCATCTCGACCGCGGGCTTCCGCGGCAGCGCCCCCGGCCTGGCCGCCTACGTCGGGTCCAAGCACGCCGCCCGCGGTCTCACCCGGGAGCTGGCCCTCGAACTCGCCCCGCTCGGCATCCGCGTGCTGGGCGTCGCACCGAGTTACGTCCCCACGGAAGGCAACATGATGGCGGCCGCGGCCGCGCTGGGCGACGTCCCGCCGACCGACCTCATGCTGAACGGTCCCGTCGGCCGGGTGGGCGTTCCTGACGACATCGCGCGCGTCGTGCTGTTCTGCGCGTCGGACCTGTCGGCCTTCATGACCGGCAGCACGCTGCTCGCCGACGGCGGCGACACCGCCTGACCGGCCGCCGGCGGGCCCGCCTGGGTCCGCCGGCGGCCCGCCTGCTACTCGGGGGCCGGCGGTTTACGGCCGGCGAGCGGCTTCCAGCGGGCCCGCAGCGCGTGAGCAGCGGCCTTGGGCCTGCGGTCGCGGGTGAAGACACCCTTCTTGTTGCCGTCGACCCGGTGGATGCCGTGGGAGGTCTGGAAGTCGGCGAAGTTCCACACGTGCTCGCCGACGAACGCCTCGATCCGGTCGAACACCCGGTGGTTCATCTCCAGGTAGGCCTGCTGGTACTCCTCGGTCCACGGGGTGTCCCACACCGAGTGCAGGCCGGGCAGGGTGTCCGCGCCGTACTCGCTCATCATGATCGGCTTGCCGTGCTTGTCGGCCCAGCCGCGCAGGTCGTGCTCCAGGTACGTCTCCGCCGTGGTCAGGTCGCCGGTGGCCACGTACCAGCCGTAGTAGCGGTTGATGCACAGGACGTCGAACAGGTCGGCGATGCGGTCGTTCTCGTGCGTGGCGAAGATCACCGCCGCGTAGCTGACCGGGCGGGTGGGGTCGAGCTCGCGCGTGAGCTCCACGAGCGGCTCGAAGTACTCGCGGGCGCCGTCCTCGTTGGAGGACGGCTCGTTGGCGATGCACCACATGACGACGCTGGGATGGTTCTTGTCGCGGGCGACCAGCTCGCGGATCGCCTGGGCGTGCGCCTCGCGGGTGGCCGTGCCGAAGGTCTCCGGCGAGAAGGTGGGCCGGGCCGGAGCGCCGGTGAGGCCGGCCGCGACGGCGAGGTTGAGACCCACGGCGGCGGTCTCGTCGATGACGACGATGCCGTGCCGGTCGGCGAACTCCATCACCTCCTCGGCGTAGGGGTAGTGCGAGGTGCGGAAGGAGTTGGCGCCGACCCAGTCCATGAGCTGGAAGTCGTGGACGAGGTAGGCGTCGTCATGGCCCTTGCCCCGTACGGGGGTGTCTTCGTGCTTGCCGAAGCCGGTGAAGTAGAACGGCTCGCCGTTGATGAGGAACCGGGTCCCCCGCACCTCCACCGTCCGCACGCCGAACGGCTGGGTGTAGCTGTCGATCACCCGGTCGCCGTCGAGCACCTCGACGAGCAGGTCGTAGAGGTAGGCCGCGCCCGGTCGCCATGGGGTCACCCCGGCGATCCGCAGTGTGCCCTCGGCCCCGTCCGCGGTCGCGACCTCGGCTCCGGTGGCGTCGAGCGCGCGCACCCGTACGGACGCGGGCGCGCTGGTACGGACCGAGTACTCGACCGTCCCGGTGCCCGCTTCGAGGCCCGTCACGACGGTGATGTCCTCGACATGGACGGCGGGACGGCTGTGCAGCCACACCGAGCGCGCCAGGCCCGCGTAGTTGTAGAAGTCGTGCAGGTACGTCTGCCGGCGCCGGCCGTCGGCGGTGACCGTGATCGTGCCGGGCGGGATCGTCGTGTCGGTCAGCTCGTTGCCGACCCCGATGGTGAGGCGGAACTCCTGTCCCGCACGCACGTGCTCGGTGATGTCGGCCTCGAACGGCGTGTAGCCGCCGACGTGCTCGACCACCAGGACGTCGCCGACGTAGACCCTGCCCTGATGGGTGGCGGCGTCGACGCGCAGGACGACGCGCTCGCCGGCCCAGCCGCGCGGCACCCGTACCTGGCGCTGGTACCAGGCCCAGCCCACGTGGTCGCGGATCGCGCTGTCGGTGAACAGGTCGTTGTAACTGGCCGGGACCGCCGCCTCCAGCGTGGTGTCCAGCGGCCCGGTCCACGGCTCCGTCCCCGTGATGGAGAACCGCCAGAGACCGTCGAGGCTCACCAGCTCACGAGTGGGGGTTGCTCGGGGCTTCAGCATCGGCGCGTCAGACCTCTCCTCGGCGGGCGACCTCGCCCAGCCAGGCCAGGCTCGGCTTGGGGTGGCGTTCGAAGGTGGTGCGGTCGACGGCGATGAGGCCGAAAGTGGGCGCCCAGTGGCCCCATTCGAAGTTGTCCAGCGCGCTCCAGTGCAGGTAGCCCCGGATGTCGACGCCGTCCTGGATCGCGGCGGACACGTGGCCGAGCGCCTCGGAGGTGTAGGCGATGCGCTGGGCGTCGTCGGCGGTGGCGATCCCGTTCTCGGTGATGAGGATCGGCGTGCGGTTCGTCGTCTCCCAGGCGTGCCGTACGGCGATGCCGATCGCGTCGGGCCGGTAGGCGTTGCCGGTCATCGTGTTGTCCGGGCGCTGCGGGTGCGGGACGACGCCGTTCTCGTCGACGGCCTGGCTGGAGTAGGACTGCACGCCGATGAAGTCGTCGCCGCGGGCCGCCTCCAGGTAGAGGTCCTCGCGGACGTGGCGCACCTCGCGGAGCTTCTCCTCGTTGCCGGGGGTCGCGGTGAGCGCCTGGCAGGCCACCGTCCAGCCGACGGCCGCGTCGGTGCGCTGCTTCAGCACCTCGCGGGCGGCGGCGTGCGCCTCGGCCAGGCGCTTGCCGATCTCGGGGTCGGGGTCGGGGAGCACGGGCCGGGCGGCGCCCTCGACGGTGGGGCTCATCCAGTCCTCGGTGGTCCGGGCGGTCTGCTGCGCGTCCCGGGCCATGCCCACCATGAGGGCGAGCATGTTGGGCTCGTTGATCGTGCACACCCACTCGACGCCGTCGAGAATGCTCGCGGCCTCCCCGACGTAGGTCTGGAAGCGCTCGATCGCCTGGTCGCCCAGCCAGCCGCCGACCTCGGCGAACCACCGCGGATGCGTGAAGTGGTGCAGGGTGATGACCGGGGTGAGACCCATGCCGAGAGCCGTGTCGATCATCCTGCGGTAGTGGGCCAGCTCGGCCCGCGAGAACTCCCCGGGAACCGGCTCGACGCGGGCCCACTCGATGCCGAAGCGGTAGGAGTTGAGCCCCGCCTCCGCCAGCAGGCGCATGTCCTCGGCGTAGCGGTGGTAGCTGTCGATCGCGTCGCCGCTGCGCTGCATTCCGGGCATCTGCTGTTCCAGAAGCCACCAGTCGCTGTTGACGTTGTTGCCTTCCACCTGGTGCGGGGCGGTCGCCGCACCCCAGAGGAAACCGGAGGGGAGCTGGGGCATGGTTGAGTTCCTTGCTCGAGACCATGGGATTGACGCTGGCGTCACGCTAGCATGAAAACCGAATCACGCTACTAATTTGGAGGGCGCCCATGACGGCATCCGGCAACCGCGGACCGTACGCCAAGACAGCGGCGGTGCGGCGGCGCGTCCTGGAGGCCTGCGTGGACGCCTTCGCCGAAACGGGCTTCTACGGCGCCACCATGAAGGACATCGCCAAGCGCTCGGGCATCAGCCACACCGGGCTGCTGCACCACTTCCCGCGCAAGGAGGACCTGCTCCTCGGAGTGCTGGAGCTGCGTGACGAGCGCGGCACCGAGTTCCTGCAGGCGGCCAAGGTGCTGGACCCGGCGGCCGACCCCCTCGACACCCTCAACGGCATGATCGCCGTCATCGTCGACAACGAGCTCCAGCCGGGGCTCATGGAGCTGCACTGCGTCGTGTCCGGCGAGGCCACCTCGCCCAACCACCCCGCGCACGCCTACTACGCCGACCGCTACCGAAACCTCCGCCGCTTCTACGCGGACACGTTCACCGCCCTGGCCGAACGCGACGGGCTGCGCTCGTCGATCGACCCCGAGACCCTGGCCACCATGACCATCTCCCTCATCAACGGCCTGCAGGCGCAGTGGCTGTTCGACCGGGACTCGGTGAAGGTCGAGTCCGCCATCCGCCAGTTCTTCCTCTCGGTCATCCCGGGCCTCGCGGCTCCGGCTGCTCAGGACGCCTCCCGGGGTGCTTCTCGGGGTGCTTCTCAGGTTGCTTCTCAGGTTGAAAGGACAAGCTCTTGAAGGAATTCGACGGCCTCGTCGCCCTCGTCACCGGTGCGGGCTCGGGGATCGGCAGGGCGATGGCCCTCGCCTTCGCCCAGGCCGGCGCGCGCGTGGTCGCCTGCGACATCGACGCCGACAGCGCCAAGCGGACCACCGCCGACATCGGGGCCCTCGGGGACTCGGGCGACCTGGAGGGCGCCGCCATCGCCGTCGCCGCCGACATCTCCGACGAGAGCTCCGTCGCGGCCCTGGTCGAGACGGCGATCAACGCGTTCGGCCGGATCGACGTCCTGTGCAACAACGCCGGGATCATGGACACCATGGCCCTGCCCGCCGAGATCCCCGTCGAGCTGTGGCACCGGGTGCTCGGCGTGAACCTCACGGGCACGTTCCTCGTCACCCGTGCCGTCCTGCCGTACATGCTCAAGCAGGGCAGCGGCGCGATCGTCAACACGGCTTCGGAGGCCGGCATCCGGGGCGGCGCGGCCGGCGCCGCCTACACGGCCGCCAAGCACGGCGTCGTCGGGCTGACCCGCAACGTCGCCTGGGCCTACGCCAAGGACGGCATCCGCTGCAACGCCATCCTGCCCGGACCGACCATGACCGGCATGGCGACCACCGCGACCTTCGATCCGGCCGGCATCACGAGGCTCGCTCCCGTGCTGGCCCTCGGCGAGAGCATGGCCCAGCCGGAGCAGATGGCCGAGGCTGCCGTCTTCCTGGCGTCACAGTCGGCATCGTTCATCAACGGCGCCATCGTTCCGGTGGACGGAGGCTGGTCGGCGGCCTGACGGACTCCCCCTGCGCCGCCTGGCGCATCAACCGGGGCCGGGCGGCAGATGGACGGTCATGATCAGTCTGCAGGTTTCGGTGCCCGAGCCGCGGTAGGTGTGTGAGGCGTCGCCGTTGAACGTGGCGGTCTGTCCGGCTTCGACGGTGTGCTCGGTGCCGTCGACGACCAGGGCCATCCGGCCGGAGATGACGCTGACGGTTTCCACGACCCCGGCCTGGTGGGCCTGGCTGGGGTACTCCTCGTCCGGCGCCAGCTCCCAGCGCCAGACCTCGACCGGGGCCGGCCCCGAGGTCGTCAGCATGAGCCGGGCCTCGCCGCCCCGCGGCCCGGTCCACAGGGGCGCCACGGCGTCGGCGGCCACGACGCGGACGCGGCCTTCGGACGGCCCCTGCATCAGGGCGGACACCGAGATGCCGAGGGTGTCGGCCAGCCGGACCAGGGTGGCCAGGTTGGGGTTGCCCTGGGCCCTCTCCAGCGCGACCAGCGCCCCCTTGCTGACCTGGGCGCGCCGGCCGAGCTCCTCCAGGGACAGGCCCGCGCGGGTGCGGGCCGCCCTGACGTTGTGCGCCACCGTCCGCAGGGCTGCGGCTGTCTCGGCCATCTGATCACCATCCTCGCCACTGGACCACTTCAATGCACCGCGCGGTCGTTCGGTTGACACGCACCGGTCGATTCATTGTACTCTGTGGTCGTTCCATAGATGGTGAGGATCTGTTGTGTTCGCTCTCCTGCTCGCCCTGGGCAGCTCACTCGCGTACGGATGCGCCGACTTCCTCGGCGGCCTGGGTGCCCGCAAGGCTCATGTGCTGCGCACCGTGATGATCGCCGCCCCGGCCAGCCTCGTGGTCGAGCTGCTGCTGTGGCCGGTGCTCGGCGCCTCCTTCAGCCCCGCGGCCCTCGGCTGGGGCGCCGCCTCGGGGGTCGCCTCGGCCGCCGCGTTCGCCCTGCTCTACCGCACTCTGGCGATCGGTCCGATGAACGTGCTGTCGCCGGTGACCGCGCTGGTGTCGGCCGTGCTGCCCGTCGGCGTGGGCCTGCTCCAGGGCGAGCACCTGTCCGCCGCCGGACTGGTGGGTCTGCCGCTCGCGCTGGTGGCGGTGGTGCTGGTCAGCGCCGGACACGGCGCGGGCTCGGCGCGCCCCTCACGGACCGCGCTGCTGCTGGCGTTCGGCGCGGGCGCCGCCATCGCCCTCCAGCTGGTCTTTCTGCACCAGGCGCCGTCGGACAGCGGGGTGGCTCCGCTGATCGTGGGCCGGGCGGTCGCCTCGGCCGTCACCCTGACCGCGGCCGGGCTGATGCACCGCAGGCTGGGCTCCGAGCGGCCCGCGTACGCGATGTCAGCGACCGCGGGCGTGCTGGACTCCGTGGCGAACCTGCTGTTCCTGCTCGCCGCCCGCAGCGGCGACCTCGCCGTCGTGGCCGTGATCGTCGCCCTCTACCCGGCCGGCACGGTCCTGCTCGCCCGCGGCGTGCTCGCCGAACGCATCGGCCGCGGCCAGCTCGCCGGCCTGGGCACCGCCGCCGTCGCCGTCACCCTCCTCGCCCTGACCTGAACCATCCCGCGGCCCACCACGCGGCGCACTTCACCTCGACGTCACAGGCGTCGGCCGACGGTGAGGACGGCCGACCAGTGGCGGGTGAGCGTCCCGTCCGCGCGTGCGGCAAGGCGGCGGCGTATCTCCCGGTAGAGGTGCTCCCGCTTTGCCGGCTCCATGGCGATGTGGCCGGAGAACGTATCCAGCAGGGCGAGGTATTCGTCCGCCGTGTAGCGCAAGGCCCATACGTAGAGCTTCGTCCCCACCACCGTGAAGCGCCCGGAGGCCTCGAACTCGGCGCCCACGGGGTCGGACCGGTCCTCGGGCAGTGGCGGGGGCCACGGGTCCCCATGGCCTTCGCCGATCTCGTCATAGACCTTCTGGATCTCGGCGAAGAAGGGGTCGAAGCCCGCCGGAAAGGCGTGGTCGGCGTTCCATACGGCCAGGTGGCCGCCCCGGGTGAGAAGGGCGGCCGCTTTCGCGTACTTGGCCTCCGGGTCCACCCACTTCCACGCCGTGGCCGCGTAGAGGAGATCGAAGCGGACCCCGGCCGGCGGTTCCCAGCCTTCGAACGACGACGTGATCACGGAGACGTCGGCGAACCCGGCGAGCCGGTGCCGTGCCTCCGCCGCCAGGGCGCCGCCGAGTTCGACCGCGGTGATCCGGAAGCCCATCCGCGCCAAGGGCAGCGTGGCCTTCCCCGGACCGCATCCGACTTCGAGCAGGTGCGCGGGCGGCGTGACCCCCGTGATCGCCGTCAGGTCGGAGTACAGCTCAGCCGGGTAGTCGGGGCGCGCCTCCTGGTAGAAGGCGGCCGCTTCGTCGAACGTGGCTCGCAGCCGGAGATCACGGGACATGCTCCAAGCCTGGCAGCGCCGCGACAGCGCCGTCGCCCGAATCATCCCGTTCACGGCTCTCGCCTTCACGCGAGAGAAAATCTGCATCCGTCGCTGTAGACATCCACGCCGGGTCGGGGTAGAGTTTCTGACATCGCAAGGGACGGATCCACGAGGGCAGCGCAGGACGAGCACGACGACGAACTGCCCGGACGAACGTGGACAGCAAGATCGGAGTGAGAAGCAGGCAGAAGGTCGGACTGCCGCGGCCAGTGCAGTTGAGAGAAGGGCCGGGGCGGTGGACGCGCTGCCGTCGCACGAAGTCGGCACAGCTGTCGAGGTGTCGACGTACGGATACATCGGAAAGGAGTGTTGAACGCCATCAGGATCGCCCGTCGCCGGCCGCAAGGCGCCGCACGGGTACCGGAGCTCCACGAACAGGACGGTGGTCTACGGTCACGCTTACGCGATCCCCGCATCCCGCCCCGACGGGTAAGCAGATGCGGAGCAAATGAACCGGCCTCGAAGCCGGTGGATGGTGTTAAACCTCATTCGGGCCCCGGCGCATCAGGCGCCGGGGCCCCTGTCCGCGTTACAGGAAGGTTGAATGGATCGAACACACCAGGCAACGGCCACCACCTCCAGGCGAGACCGGCCCCGCCAGAGCAACGAGCCGGTCGGCGCCTCAGGTGACAGTCCCGAGCTCCGGCTCGACGATGAGGACTACCCTGCCTACAGCATGGGCCGGGCCGCCGAGATTCTCGGCGTCACCCCGGCGTTCCTGCGCAGCCTCGGCGCCGCCAAGCTGATCGAGCCGCTGCGCTCGGAGGGCGGCCATCGCCGCTTCTCCCGCTACCAGCTACGCCTGGCCGCCCGCGCCCGCGAACTCGTCGACGCCGGCACCGCCCTGGAGGCGGCCTGCCGCATCATCATCCTGGAAGACCAGCTCGCCGAGGCCCTGCGCATCAACGAAGAACTCCGCCAACACCACGGACCACCCGACTGACCACACCCGGCCGACGCCTGCGACAGCGCGCAACGACGAACTCTCACCCGTTGCTCGCTGTCCTGCCGGGCCCTTCACGGCGGCCGGCCGAACTCATGACGTCTGTGCCGTCCGAGCCGTCACCGTGCCGCCTGTGCCGTCCGAGCCGTCACCGTGCGCCAGCCGAAGGCGACGGCCCCGGCCAGCAGCACCACCCCGGACAACACGCCGCTGACGAACGACACCCAGGCGACGGCGGCCGTGGACGCCAGTACCAGACCTGCGACGCCGAGCAAGGTGAGAACCACGCCGGGCACAGCGATGCCCCAGTCCTTCCAGACCGGCGCCAACGCGATGAAATGCACGCCCACCACCAGGGCCACCCACGCCACGTTGGCCTGCTCAGGTACTCCCAGGGCGGCAAGCACGCGAAGCCCGCCGAAGAGCAGGATCGCCTCGGCGGCTACGACGATCAGGTAGCCGCGGCTGAACATGTTCCGCTCCCGCCCCGCGGTGGACGGCCCCCTCCGGGCGGAGACGAACCACATGCCGATGACGCTCGCGGCCGCCAGGCAGGCCGCTGCCCGCAGCAGGTTGACGGTGAGGGCGTTCAACGGACTCTGCGCGTTCACGACGACGAAGACCGCGCCGAAGATCGCGCCGACCAGTAATCCATTCATTCGTTGCATGACGTCATTGAAGTGCGCCCCGGTAGCCGCCCGCATGGGGGCTGGGGCGAGAACGTGGTCGGCTTGGCCCTACCTCACCGTGCCTCGCAGGTAAGCGAGCACCGCCAGCACCCGCCGGTTGTCGTCAGGGGTCTCGGGCAGCTCAAGCTTGGCGAACACGCTGGCCACGTGCTTGCCGACGGCCGCCTCCGTGATCGACAGGGCGCGCGCGACCGCGCTGTTGGAGCGCCCCTTCGCGATCAGAGCGAGCACCTCCCGCTCGCGGGCGCTCAGCCGGTGCGTGGGTTCGTCGACCTCCCTGGCCCTGTCCCAGGTCCGCTCGAACAGGTCGATGAGGGCGGTGAGGAGACTCTGCTGCCTGATCACCAGAGTGCCCGGCGCGTACGCGAAGGGCGTCATCCGCAGGAACGCCACGGCGCGATCGAAGATGAGCACCTGCTGAATCGGCTCGTCGACTACCCGGTGCAGGTCACCGGAGGCATGCAACTGCCTGATCCGGGCTGCCTTGCCCGAGTCGTCCATCACGCTCGTGTGGACGATCGTGCGCATCCTCATGCCACGCTCCAGCGCGTCGAGTACCGCACGCCTGCTCTTCTGCTCCTCAGAACCCTTCTCCACCGCGCCCAAAGGCTGCATGGCTCGCAGCTCGCCGGCCGCCGGGACAATCTCCGCGATCCGCTGCCGGACCAGCGCATCATCATCAATCCGCTCGACGTCGACGGGAATCCCGCGTAGCTCGCCCACCACCCCTTCCAGGCGATCGACCAGTCGGGCCAACGACACGCTGTCGTCCACACGCCTCCTTCATTCCGTCTCACTCCACCGCGAGCATTCTGACCGGTGCACCGGCTACGTGCGCGGCTACGATCCGGCAGAGGAGTCGCCCTACTGCGGCGCCTGGAAGCCGCCGATCTTCTGCTCGAGCAGTTCGGCCAGCCGCAGCGGGGTGCGGTCCTCGAACATCGGACCGACGACCTGCACTCCCACCGGCAGGCCCTCGGGGGACCGACCCGCTGGTATGGCGGTGGCGGGCAGGCCGGGCATGGTGGCCAGGCCGGCCCAGACGAGCTGGTCGAAGTACGGGTACTCGACGCCGTCGATGTCGATGCGCCGTTCCAACGGATTGGGGTTGTGGTCGTGCGGGAACGCGGGCGTCGGCGTGATCGGGCACACCACGGCGTCGAACTCGGCGAACAGCTGCCGCCAGCCGTGGCGGTGGACCTCGCGGCGGTTGTTCGCCTCCATCCAGTCGCTGTGGCTGAACAGCATGGCGCGCAGCCGCACGGCGTCAAGACTCTGGTCGTCCGCGCTCATCCCCGCGACGCGGGTCCGCAGCTGCTCGAGCGATTCGATGGGAAAACGCGCAACGGAGCCCGAAATCAGCAACTGCATGTAGAGCGTCGCGGCTTCGGTCATGTCGGGCAGCAGCCGACTGTGCCGATCGACGCGGGCGCCGCCGTCGGCAAGTGCGTCGGCCACCCGGTTCACGCCCGCCCGCACGGCGGACCCGGTCGGAATGAGCGGATGCTCGTCGAGGACCAGGACCCGGAAGTCGCGGAGCCGCTCGTGGCGCGCGGGCGGCAGTGCCGAACGGTGCGCCAGACCGTGCGTCAGCGGGTCCGGCCCGGCCATGACGTCGAGCAGGAGCGTGAGGTCGCGGGCGGTGCGCGCCATCGGACCGACGACGGCCAGATCGAGGTCGACCGGCAATGCCGGCTCGGACGGCGGGACCATACCGCGGTTGGCCGCCAGTCCGAGCGTCGGCTTGTGCGCGTAGACGCCGCAGAAATGCGCGGGGGTGCGCAGCGAGCCGGCGATGTCGGAGCCGATGGACAGCGCGCCGAACCCGGACGCCAGGGCCGCCGCCGACCCGCCGGAGGATCCGCCCGACGTGCGACCGTGATCCCACGGGTTGGTGGTGGTGCCGTAGATCTCGTTGAAGCTCTGTATGTCCTGCAGCCCCAACGGCACATTGGTCTTGCCGAGCACCACCGCGCCCGCGGCCTTGAGCCGCGACACCTGTACCGCGTCCTCGGCCGGCATGTAGTTCCGGTGCGGCGGCATGCCCCAGGTCGTGGGCAGCCCGGCGATGTTGTACGACTCCTTGACCGTCACCGGGATGCCGAGCAGCGGCCGGTCCTCGCCGCGGGCGCGCGCCTTGTCGGCATCCCGCGCGGCGGCCCGCGCACGGTCGAAGTCCGGCACACAGATCGCGTTGATCGCCTTGTCGTCCCGCTCGATACGGGCGATCGCCTCGTCGGTCAGTTCGGCCGAGGTCACTTCACCGGCACGCATGGCAGCCGCGAGTTCTTCGGCTGTCTGAAAACTCCACTCCATGAATTAGACAGTAACGGCCTGCCGCAGACGCTCGATCCCGCACAAGTCGCCGGCATCCGCGGGGAAAGTCGAAACGCCGCCTTCACCGGCGGGTTCGCGCACTCGTTCTGCCATCAAGAATGGCCCCGCCCCAGGTCAGAATGGTTGAGCCGGGAAAACTCGACTGGCGTAGGCCATAAAATTCCGCTTCGCACAACGGGATAAATATCTCAATACTCGGCCAGGCCTGTCGGGTCCGGGGCGATCATCGCCACGAGCGAGATCAGAATGAACGCCGGCGACAGGTCCACATCGATCGGCATCGCCCGGACCCTGACATGTACCCCTCCACCCGTTCCCCTCGGAGACCCGTCCGCGCGCCCGAGGGGAATCCTGGTGAGTGTCGTGGCGGGCCGTCAGGTGCGCGAGGCCGCGAGCGAGTCGCCGTCCCCCGCCGGTGGCCGCCGAGACAAGGTCAAGCGCGCGTCCCTCTCTCAACCTCACCGGCTCCGGGTGCCTGGCGCTGGAGGCTGTGGGCCAGGTCGGTGAGGGTTTTGACGAGCTGGTCCACCGAGGTGTCGGCCAGCCCGGCGACGGTCTCGTCCGCGAGATCTCGCCACAGCTCCCTCAGCCGCACGATCACCTTCTCCCCTTCGTCGGTCAGCCGTACGACGTTCGCGCGCGCATCCTGGACCGCGGGGACGCGGCTGACCAGACCCGCCGCCTCCAGCTTGCGCACCATGAGGGTGATGCTGGGCGGCTCGCAGCCCGCTCCGGTGGCAAGTTGTCGCTGACTCTGCGGGCCGTCGGCGTGGAGCAGGAACAGCACGGCTTCATGTCCGGGATGCAGTCCCAGCTCCGTGAGCTTGGCCGCGGCCCGCGCCCGGTGTTTCAGGGCGATCATCCGGATCGCTCCGTTCAGCGCCTCCGCCCGTTCGAAGTCCACCAGGCCCCCTTGCGCCAGAGATCATTATATGCATAATGATTATACGCATAACGTTATCCGCATAATCGTCCGCTCGAGTCTACAAGGGAGATCACCTTGCGTATGGTGGGCTTCACCTCTTTCGGCGACCCCAGTGTGCTGGCCGTCACGGACGCGCCCGTGCCCGAGCCCGAAGAAGGGCAGGTACGCGTCCGCGTCGAAGCCGCGACCGTCAATCCGGCCGACATCGCGGCCCGTTCCGGTGCCTTCGGGCCGATGCTGCCCACCGGGCCGCGCTATGTCCTCGGCTGGGACGTGGCGGGCACGGTCGACGCGACCGGATCGGCCACGTCCGGCTTCACACCGGGGGACCGAGTCGTCGGCATGTCCGACTGGTTGACGACCAGGCGCGGCACGCACGCCGAATTCGTCGTGCTCGACGCCACCGCGATCGCGCCTGCTCCGGCCGGGGTCGACCCGGCCGAAGCGGCGACGCTCCCCGTCAACGCCCTGACCGCCGACCAGGCTCTGGACCTGCTCGGCCTGACCGAAGGCCAGACATTGGCCGTCACCGGGGCCGCCGGCGCGGTGGGCGGTTACGCCGTCGAACTGGCCCGGCATCGGGGTCTCGATGTCATCGGTATCGGGTCCGTCCAGGACGAGCCCTTCGTCAGTGGGCTCGGAGCGACCTTCCTCCCCCGCTCCGACGACCCGGCCCGCGCCCTGCGCGCGATCGCGCCCGAAGGTGTTGACGGGCTGCTGGACGCGGCGGTCATCGGAGCCCGGACGCTCGCCGCGGTCAAGGACGGCGGCGCGTTCGTGAGCATGATGCCGCCCGCCACGCCACCGGCCGAACGCGGCATCAGAGTCCAGACCGTCTTCGTGCACAGCGACGGCGCGCGCCTCCGCGAGCTGGTCACCCTCGTCGAGCAGGGCCTGCTCACTGTCCGGCGGGCCCGGACCTTCACCTTCGAGCAGGCCGCCGAGGCTCACGAGCTCTTCGCCAAGGGCGGCGTCCGCGGTCGCCTCGTCCTGGTGCCGTGAGGCCGGCCATGAATCACGAGGACGAATTCGCCCGGGCATGGGCCGATCCGCGCAGCACCCGCTTCGAAGCCCCGCCCATCGACATCAATCGCGTGCTCGCCGAGCGGTACAAGACGAGCGAACCGCTCACGTTCACCCGCGCCATGCTGTGGGACCTGGAGGTCCGCAAGGCGTGGCATCCCGACATCTACCTCCCCTACGTCGTACGGGAGGGCAGCGCCTACACATGGAACGCCGCGGACGACCTCATGACGTTCGACCGCGCGTCGCGGCAACGGCGCTGGGTGGAGCAGGACGACTTCGGGCTCGTCCTGGAGAGAGTCCGGCTGAATCCCGCAGAGCGACGCGTCACCTTCATCGGCGCGGCGGAACTACCCGGTCCGACCGGCGCCACGCTGCGGGCGGGAACCAGGCAACCGCTCTTCCATATCGAGCACGCGGTCGGCGGCGACGAGGACGAGCCGCTCAACCTGTGGCGGATCGTCCATCTCACCCCGGAACCGGACGAGCGCCTCGCCGAGGCGCTCAGCCATCGCACCTACGGGGGACGGCTTCCGGGCTTCATCGAGGTCCACATCCGTTCAGCACTGAACATCGAGCTGGTCAGGCTCGACATCGCCTGACGCTCGGCCGGCCAGTCCAGAGAGGGGCGCCGTCTACCGGTCCGTGCTCGCGACGTCGAGATGTCGGCGGATGGCGGTTCTGGCCCGCTCGTAGGCGTTCGGGTCGTCGTGCAGCAAGGAGACGGCGTTGGCGGTCTCCAGGAACGCTATGAGCTCGAAGGCGAGCTGGTCGGGGTCCGTGTCGTCGGCGAGCTCGCCGAGCTGGCGAGCATCGTCGACGGCGCGCGCAACGAAGCGGGTCCAGTCGAGCCCGGCCGCGGCCACGGCGTCCCGCACCCGGCCCGGGCGGGCGTCGAACTCCGCGGTGACGGCGAAGAAGAAGCAGCCACCCGGAAAGACCCGCCGCTGCGAGTAGCTCAACCAGCTTTCGCACAGCCGGCGCACCCGTCCCAGTCCCGGCGGCACAGTCAGCGCGGGCTGGATGACCTCGTCGGCGTACACGCCCATCGCGGTGCGGATCGTGGCGAGCTGGAGCTCTTCCTTGGAGCCGAAGTAACCGAACAGGCCGCTCTTGCTCACGCCGAGGTCTGTGGCCAGCCGCCCGATCGACAGCCCTTCCAGCCCGTCCTGCGAGGCGATGTCCGCCGCCCGGCGCAGGATCACGTTGCGTACCCGTTCGTCCCGCGGCCTTCCCGGCATCTCCACCCCTCCGTGCACGAACGTTCGGTTCAGGATAGCCGCTTGACGTGTCATCAGCGCGACTCTAATCTCAGCACGAACGTTCGTACTTAGAAAGGCGGATGATGACTGGACTCCCAGCCGTGGACCTCCGGGACCTGGATCGGCGTGCGTTGGACCTCGCCGGAGGGGTGATCGCTCAGGTCACCGACGTGGACCTCGACCGGCCCACCCCGTGCGCGGAGTGGAACCTGGGCGAACTGCTGCGGCACATGGTGAGCGAGAACCACGGCTTCGCCGCGAACGTCGCGGGTTCGCCCGCGCAGGGGGCCGTCCGGCCCGGCGGCGACCTCGGAGACGACCCGTTCGGCGCCTACCACGACTCCGCGGCCGCGGTCACGGCGGCGTTCGCCGCCCCGGACGTCTACGAGCGGCAGGCTGAGATCCCCGAGTTCGGTGTCTTCCCCGCGCGGATCGCCATCAGCATGCACCTGGTCGACGTCCTCGTGCACGGATGGGACGTCGCGATGAGCATCGACGTGTCCTACCGGCCCGACGACGAGCTGGTCGCGTCCGCACTGACGACAGCCTCCCTGTGGCCGGACACGTCGAAGACCCGCGGTCCGGGTGCCGCGTTCGACTCCCGGGTTCCGGTGGCCGCCGACGCCCCGGCCTTCCAGCGGCTGCTCGGTCTGCTGGGCCGCTCCCCGTCGTGGGCGGCGTCATGCTGAGAAGCCGCTGGACGCCTGGAGCGGCGGCCGACGTCACCGGCTCGGTGCTGGTCAGCGTCACCGACTTCCACGCCCACCGTCTGCGCGACCTGCCCGGCGTCTACCAGGCCGGGCTCGCCCTGCGCCGGGCCTGGCCCCAACTACCGGGCGCGGTCGGCATGTGGCTGTGGACGGAGCCGCTGCGAGGCAGGTGCGGCTCGGTGTCGATCTGGCAGGACGAACAAGCCCTGCGCGGGTTCGTCGGCTGGCCTGACCACGTCGCCATCGTGCGACGCTACCGCTGGCGGGGACGGCTCAGGTCGACCACCTGGACGACCACCCAGCCCGACCCCGGCATCTGGGCCCAGGCCCTGGCCTACCTGGCCGGCCACGAGACCCTGTCGCCGTGACCGGCGAGCACGAGGTCCTACGCGTCATCGCCGACCGGGTCCGCCGTGGCAGCCGGCCCGGCGAGCGGCAGGACGGCCACCGGGTGGCACTTGCCATCGAGGGCGGCGGCATGCGGGGCACGATCTCCGCCGGCATGGCCCTGGCCCTGCACGAGAGCGGAGCGGCACACGCCTTCGACGCGGTCTACGGAGCGTCGGCGGGGGCCATCACCGGAGCCTGGCTGCTCAGCGGGACCCCCGAGCACCTGACCGGCTGGGCCGAACCCGCCTACGCCAGCGCGATGATCCGTCCGTCCAACCTCCTGCGCGGCCGGCCGATGGTCGACGTGCGCAACCTCGTCGAGCACCTGTATCGCGAGGTGGCCCGGATGGACTTCGACGCCGTCCTGACCAATCCCGTCGAGTATCACCCGCTGGCCACCGACGTCCGCACCGGGCGCTCCACCGATCTGCGCCCGCATCTGACCGGTCCCGTCCAACTGCGGCTGGCGCTGCGAGCCAGTGCCGCGCTGCCGTTCCTCGCCGGCCCGCCGGTCGAGCTGGCCGGGCGGCTCTACTACGACGCGGGACTCGCCGAGTCGATTCCGTACCGCACCGCCCTGGCACAGGGCGCCAGCCACGTCCTGGTCCTGCGGTCGCGTCCCGCGCCTCCAGCCGACACCAGGACGACGGCCGCCCGCACCAGGCGCGCGGAGTCCTACGGAGCACGCCTGATCGCCGCGACCGTCCTGCGGAAGTATCCCGAGGCACTGCAGCGAAGCTTCCTCACGCGCGCCCACCGGCTGCTGGACGACGACGCGACGCTCACGCGCTACGACCAGTCCATGCCGCCGGCGTCCCGCCCGGCCGCCGACGACCGGACCCCCGCGCACCCGGCGGTCCTGTCCGTACGCCCCGCGCCTGACACCCCTCGCATCGGTCGCCTCACCCGCGAGGGCGAACCTCTCAAGGCCGCCCTCGAAGCCGGCCGCGCGGCGGTCGGCCGACTGTTACGACCACTCGGCCTGCTGACCGCCGGCTGAAGCTTTCCATCGTCACCCCCTGGAGGTCGCACCATGGTCAAGTCACTGCTGTACACCGGCCCGGCGCTCGACGACCTGCACGAGCAGTACGCCAAGAAGGGTCGCGTCGACGACCGGGCGGCGGTGCGTGCCCGCTGCGACGTCGCGATCGAAGCGCCGGTCGAGGCTGTCTGGGACGTACTGGCCACCCCGACCGCCTGGTCCCGCATCGACCCCGCGATCCGCGACGTGCGGCTGAACGGTGCGGTCGCACCGGACACGTCGTTCTCGTGGACCAACGGCAACGCGAAGATCCAGTCCAGGTTCGCCGTGGTCCACCAGGGGGAGGAGCTCACGTGGACGGGCGTGAGCTCCGGGGCCCGGGCCGTCCATCGGCACCTGCTGCGGCAGCGGGCCGACGGCGGCACGGACCTGGAGGTGAGCGAGTCCATGGCCGGGCCGCTGCTCGGACTGTTCTTCGGCAGGGCCAAGCTGCAGGCGGCACTGACATCCTGGGCGGCCGGCATCAAGCGAGCCGCGGAGGACCTTTCGCGTTGAGGCGGGCGGCCTGCCGGGTGAGGTGGTCGCGTTCGGGGAGGTTCGGCGCTGATCGGGCGGCTTCGGCGTAGAGCCGTGCCGCGGTCACCAGGTCGCCATCGCGCTCGTGCAGGTACGCCGCGGCGGCGGTGTAGCGGGGCAGGGACGGGTCGAGCTCCGCCAGGGCGGCCAGGCCGGCCCGCGGGCCGTCGGCCTCGCCGACCGCGACGGCCCGGTTGAGGCGGGCCACCGGGTTGCCGGTGAGGCGTACCAGCTCGTCGTACCACTCGACGATCTGCACCCAGTCGGTCTCCTCGGCCGCGCGGGCGTCGGCGTGCAGCGCGGCGATGGCGGCCTGGGCCTGGAACTCGCCCAGCCGGTCGCGGGCGAGGGCGGCCTGCAGCACGTCCACGCCCTCGGCGATCAGGCGGGTGTCCCACAGGCTGCGGTCCTGCTCGGCGAGAGGGACGATCCTGCCGTCGGCGGCCGTCCGTGCCGGGCGCCGCGCGTGGTGCAGCAGCATGAGCGCGAGCAGCCCCGCCACCTCCTCATGCGTGATCCTGGCCGCGAGCTGGCGGGTGAGCCGGATCGCCTCGGCGGCGAGGTCGACGTCGCCGGAGTATCCCTCGTTGAAGACGAGGTAGAGCACGCGCAGCACCGTGGCCACGTCACCCGGCTGGTTGAACCGGACGGACGAGACGGTCCGCTTGGCCCGGCTGATGCGCTGGGCCATGGTCGCCTCCGGCACGAGGTAGGCCTGCGCGATCTGACGCGTGGTCAGGCCGCCGACCGCGCGCAGCGTCAGCGCGACGGCCGAGGCCGGTGTCAGGGACGGGTGCGCGCACAGGAAGTACAGCTGGAGCGTGTCGTCCGCCGCCTCGCCCTGGCCGGGCACGGGCTCGGCCTCGACGCGGACCTCGCGGTGCCGCCGGGAGGTGTCGGCGCGGGCGGCGTCGAGGAACTTGCGCCAGGCCACGGTGACCAGCCAGCCCTTGGGGTCGCTCGGCGGGTCGTCCCGCCACACGCGTACGGCCTCGATCAGGGCGTCCTGCACGGCGTCCTCGGCCGCCGCGAAGTCGGCCCCGCGACGGACGAGGACGCCGATCACCGTGGGAGTGAGGGTCCGCAGCAGGGACTCGTCCACCGTTCGTCACTCCGTGTTGGTCGGGTGCGCGGACAGGAACGGGCGCACCTCCAGCCACTCGTGGATCGGCTTGCCACCCGCGCCCGGGGCCGCGGACAGCTCGGCGGCCAGCTCCAGCGCCCGCTCGTAGCTCTCGACGTCGATCACCATCCAGCCGGCGATCAGGTCCTTGGTCTCCGCGAACGGGCCGTCGGTGACCGGCGGACGCCCCTCGCCGTCGTAGCGGACGAACGTGCCCTCCGGGGAGAGCGCCTGGCTGTCCACGAACTCGCCGGTGCTCTCGAGCCGAGCGGCGAAGTCCCGCATGTACTGCACGTGGGCCGTGACCTCCTCCGGCGTCCACTTGTCCATCGGCACGTCGTTGACCGCTGCCGGCGCGCCCCGGTAGTGCTTGAGGAACAGGTACTTGGCCATCGTGTTCTCCTTCGTGCGGTACGGCCATTGTGGCCGGTGTTCAGTGCGGGGACGGAGCCGCGCGCGGGTTCTCGACATCCCGCCGCGACATTTTTTCCGGCGGCTGCGTGCGCGGAACCCGGTCAGGCGCTCCGGCGTTCTTCGCGCTGCCGGACGAGCTCCTCGACCGCGCTCGGCAGGGTCGTCTCGAAGTCGATCAGCTTCGCCCACGTCGGGGTCACCACGATCCGCACCATGCCGTCGTAGAGCGAGCGCACCTCCGCCTCCCACTCGACCCGCTGCTCGGGTGTCATCTCGTAGCTGCCGTTCATCTGGAGGTACTCGTCCGGGATGCCGTCGACGACGTCCAGCTCGGCCCGGCCGCGGATGAGCAGGATCTTGGGCGGGTGCACCTCGGTGTCGATCGTCAGGGCGACCGCCGGGTTCTCGCGCAGGGCCGGGAGCTTCGGGGCGTTCTTCGTGGTGCACATGACGATCTCCGAGCCGTTCCAGGTGAACGCGATCGGGACGTTGCGGGGGGTGCCGTCCTTGGCGATGTAGGCGAGGCGGGTGACGTCGCGGGCGAGCAGCTCCTGGCTGATCGGCCGGTTCAGGATCTCGGCGATCTCGTGCGGGATCATGGTGGCTCTCCTCCGTCCGCGGCGGCCGTGGTGGCCGCTGATGTCCCTGGGACGGAGCCGGGAGAGCATTCTCGACATCCTCAGTGTGCCGAATTTCCGCGCTGACTCAAGGCACCCATCGGCGCGCCGGGACGGCCTTCTCCCGGCTGCCGCCCTCGCCGTCGGGCTCGACGAACCAGGCGTTCCTGTCGGGCAGGACGCCCAGGGCCTCGTGGAGCCGGGTGCCCACGTAGTGGAGGGCGACGCCGTCCTCCGTGGCGTATCCCGGTGGGAGCGTCCCCTCGCCGACGAGGCGCCGGTACGTGGGCCGCCGCGGCTGGTCGCCCAGGTCGTCGTGGACGCCGTTGCTGAACGGCAGGAAGCCGAGGCAATCGTGCACGGGGTCGAGGTCGTCGCCGAAGGAGTCGGTCACGCCGCTCAGGTGCCAGCACAGGCTCCCCGCGCTCTGGCCGGCCAGCACCACGCCCGCCTCCCAGCAGTCGCGCAGGATCTCGTCGAGGTGGTGCGCCCGCCAGACCGCGAGCAGGTTCACCACGCTGCCCCCGGAGACCCAGACGACGTCCTGGGAGAGAAGGTGTTCCCGCACGTCCGGGACGTTCGGCTGGGTGAAGAGCCGCAAATGGGAAAGGTCGGAGTCGCCGAACCTCGGCGCGATCTCGTACCAGCCGTCGATCTGCTCCCGCGAGTCGCCGACCGCTGTCGCGATCAGGCACATGCGCGGCCTGCGTACGCCGGCCAACTGCATCGCCTGCCAGATCTGAACCCCCACGTGGGCGAACCCCTCGGGCGGGTTGAGCACTCCGGAGCAGGCCAGGATCTGCGGTTCTCTGATCACGAGCATGATCCTTCACCCGCGCACGACCGCCCGCAACGAGCCGGATCTTCCCTGCTGGAGCGGCTAACGCACCGGCGTACTAGGCGGGCGGCGCCGGTTCGTCGGTGGTGATGCGGGTGCCGATGTCCTCGCCCTCGCAGATCGCCCGCATGACGCCCCGGGCGGCGACGTCGAAGACGTGCATGGACAGGCCCTGCTCGTTGGCGAGCACGAACGCGCTCTCGTCCATGACCCGCACCCCGGCCGCCAGCGCCTCCCGGTAGGTGAGGGTGGTGAAGCGTTCGGCGTCCGGGTTGAGGTTCGGGTCGCTGTCGTACACGCCGTCCACGCCGCGCTTGGCCACCAGCAGGGCGTCGGCGTCGAGTTCCAGGGCCCGCTGCACGGCGGGATAGTCGGTGGTGACGTACGGCTGGCCGATGCCGCCGGCGAGCAGCACGATCAGGTCCCGACGCAGGTGCCGGTCGGCGCGCAGCCGGATGAACGGCTCGGCCACGCTCTGCATGGGCATGGCCGTCATGACCCGGACGTCCGTCTCCGAGCGGGCGGTCAGCACGCCGCGCAGCATCAACGCGTTCATGACCGTGCCCAGCATGCCGATGTTGTCGGCCTCGGCCCTGCCGATGCCCCAGCCCTCGGCCATGCGGCCGCGGAAGTAGTTGCCGCCGCCGATCACCACGGCGATCTGCACGCCGAGGTCGTGGACCGAGAGGATCTCGTCGGCGAGCTGGGCCAGGCTCGCCGGGTCGGTGCCCCAGCCGGCCTCTCCCGAGAGTGCCTCGCCGCTGAGCTTGACCACGACACGTGAGTAACGACGCATGCCCGCAATCCCTTCTGCGGTCGCGCGCTCGGCGACCCGACCAAGGGTACGCGGACGCCGTCACACGGCCGGTACGAGGACCGTCTGGCCGCCGCTCGTCTCCCCCGTGAGCTCGAACGCGATCCTGCGGTGGAATCCCGCGGCCCCGCCCTCGCCCGGGTGCCACGTGACGTGCATGCGGGTGGCCCCGCGCGGCCTGAGCTCGTCCACCGCGGGCCGGAGGTCGACCCCCTTGCCGTCGGCGACGGCGACGTCGATGTTGGCCGGGGTGATGGGCATGAGGCGCAGGTCAGGTGCCCTGTACGGACCCTGTGAGAAGGCGGGAGACGACCGTCTCGGCGGGCCTGCCGAGCACGTGCTCCAGATCGGGGGTCTGCCGCTCCAGCTCCCCCGCCCGAACTCGGCCGTTGATCCAGCTCATCGGGCCGGGGCCGGCGTCCGGCACCTCGCGGTACGCGACGCCCAGGGCCTCGGCCACCTCGGGGTGACTCCAGAGCGGGCCGGTGAAGTCATAGGCACGGCCGAGATGGGCCTGGCTCTCCAGCACGTTCGCGGCGGCCTCGGCCAGGTCGGAGCGGAACGCGGTGTTAAGACCGCGGCCGGCGGTGCTGCTCATGAGCTCCCCGCCGGTGATCCGCGGTAGGAACGCGTCGCTGTAGAAGGGGTGGCGCAGGATCGTGTACGGCAGGCCGGTGGCGAGGATGGCCTGCTCCGTCGCGTGATAGGCCTCGGTGAGGCCGGTGGCTGCGGTGTCGGCGCCGAGGAAGCTGGTGAAGGCGATGGCGCCGACACCGGCGTCCGCGGCGGCGGTCACGGCGGCCAGGTGCTGGGCGATCCTGCGGGGGGTGTCGAGCTCCGGGGAGGAGATCAGCAGCAGACGCTCGACCCCTTCGAAGGCCGCGCGCAGGCTCGCCGGGTCGTCGTAGTCGCCGCGCCGTACCGGGACACCCGCCGGGGCGCGTACGGGATCGCGGACCACCGCCACCACCTCCGCCCGCGCGCGTAGACGGTCGATGACGAGGCGGCCGAGCGCGCCGGAGGCGGCCGAGACGGCGATCATTGTGAGCAGACTCCCTCGGGAAACGATCGCTCCAGTGCACTCCCACCGGCGGGCCCGCCGCCACTCATTTTCCGCGGGCCGCCATCACCGCTCCAGCGCCAGCTTCACGCCCAGCCCGACGAAGATGCCGCCCGTGGCGACGTCGATGCGGCGGCGGGCGGTGCGGCGGTGGCGGAGCCAGCCGCCGATGCGGCCCGCGAGGACGCCGACCGCGCCGTCCACGAGGAACTCCAGCACGATGAGAGTGACCCCGAGAATCGCGAACTGCAGCCACACCTGGCCCAGACTCGGGTTGATGAGCTGCGGGAGGAAGGCGATGGTGAAGGTGACCATCTTCGGGTGCAGCAGGTTGGTCATCAGCCCGCTCAGGTACGCCCGCCGCCCCGATCAAATGAGCTCCTGAACCATGCCTGCGCAGCGCACGGGATCTTCGGTGAAGCCGGCGCCCAGACCCCACAGCCAGTAGTCCACCGAGCGCAGCAAAGCCCACGCGCGGGCCCGGGGCCGATCCATCTCGGCCGCATCGATCAGCGCATCGAGGCACCAGCGAAACCGACGAGTGCCGGCCATCTCGTCATAGCGGGTCCAGAGCAGTTGACCCGCCTGGTACTCGATCGCGCCCACAAGGGGCAGCGGATCCACGGCCAGCCAGGGTTCGCGGCTTCCCCGCAGCACCTGCGAGTAGTGCAGGTCGCGGTTCACCATCTCGGAGGATCGCTCGGCCGCCATCTCCTCCGCCAGTCCAAGCGCGAGGTCGAGCACGCGGGTGGGGAAGGGCCGGCCCACCGCCTCCCACCGCTCGCGCAACGACTCACACAGCTCCTCAGCCGCCTCCCATGTGGAGCGGAAGCCGCCTTCCACCGGTACAGCCAGCCGACGCAACTGCTGCCCGACGAGCGGAACGGCATCCTCCAGCGGGAGGTCACGCAGGGACCGGCTGTGGTCAAGCCGCTCCAACAGCAACACACCGCTGGACAGGTCCGCGTCAACCAGCAGAACCATGCCTTGCCCGCTCCACACCCGCAGCGCCTGCGCCTGATCGACGACGGACTCGTCCGGCCAGCTCACCTTGAGTACCAGCGGTTCGTCACCGCGGCTGACCGGCACCGCCAGACCGTTGTCCCCGTGCATGGGCTCGCCATCGACCCGCAGGCCCCACCGAGTGCAGTGTTCCGAGACGATGTCGGGCAGCGCGGCCAGCCATCGCCGCCCGGCCTCCCCCTCGCGCTGCCACCGCCCCCAGGCGCGGAACGACTCCGGAACCGTTATCAACTGCCGCCTCCTCGCCATCCGTGCCGCCCCATCCTGCACCAGGGCGGGCGCGTGCGTCCGCACCGGAGCAGGCACACCTACGAGCGAGGCCCTTCACCGCGTTGCACGTGTATTGCACGACCCGGCCGCCAAGATCAGATACCGCACCGAGACCCTGACCAAGGCGCCACTGCACACCGTCCGGAAGCCGCAGACCGGCGTGGAGCGCCGGCCGTCATGGCAGCCGCCGGTCACCGGCATGAAGCTCCTGGACTCCGGCAAGCTGCGCCCGGGCTCACGGTTCCGATGGACGACCCCGGTGCCCGAAACGGCCACGACTCCCGCCACAACCCTGGTCATCACCTCCACCGTCCGGCAGATCAAGGACAACCAGTGCATCCGCTGGACCGGACCCGCGATGGGCGACGGATTGCGCATCGACCGCGGTGTCCACGTCTGGAACTTCACCAAGGTCAAGGGTGGCGTGCTGGTCCGTACCGAGGAGACCTGGATCGGCGCCCAGGTGGAGGCCGACGTGCCCACCTCCACCGCCTACCTCGGTGCGGGCCTCAAGGCCTGGCTGACCGACTTGAACCGGGTGGCAAAGTAAGGGCTGCGCTTCGGTGGATGTGGCATTTTCACCAGCACCTCCTCCCCCGCTACCCCGGTGACGACCTCTACGGCACGCCCCGCAGCCGGACTGGCTCCCCGCCGACCGCCGCCACGCCTGCGCGGAGCGGCTGCGCACCGCGCTCAGACCCTTCTAGAACGCTTCACCTTCGGCCTCAAACAACGCCGAATAGAGGGTGCAAGAGGAATCTTCTTCGCACAGCCGCAGTGGAACGCGCAACCTCAACTCCTCGGCGGATAGGACCTTGAATCCATTCTCGTTGAGAATATCGAGGACCGAAGCCTCGGAATCGTTCTCACATTGAGCACTTGTCGAGAGCACTTTGAGAGGACCGAGCCCGTCCGCCCCCGAGGACATGACCGTCGCATAGGGACCGACCATGGAAAGCCGAATGGTCAGACAGCTCTCATAGCGGGCGATGTAAACGAAAGACACGTCACAGTTCACATCGGTGTCGTCGACGACATCCGCCGTCGAAGCCAGCGTTCGCAGAATGCCAGCATACGGATCTCGCCTCATCGCGTCGCTCACGAAATGCCACTTGGGCTTGCTGAGATCTCCATACGCACGGACCAAGGACTCTTTGTACGCGGCCGGCCCGTCCACTTCCTCTACGCGACTCTTGGGGAGGAGCCTCATAGGGAGCCCAGCAGCAATCGCGCAAGATTCAACATGGATGGAGCTCGGCCCGTCGTCCGTGTTCGCTTCAAGGAATCTCGGCAGACCAGCGGCGACATGGTTGGATCCGCTGCCATCGCACGGCCCCGGTCCACACGGTTGGACCGGGACCGCTCGTCGTCACCGGGCTTGGTCCACCTCTCCCTGGGATGCTACGGGTCACAGGCTGCGGGCGTCGATGTCGCCGTTGGAGGTGGTGGCGTGGATGTCGAGTTCGGTGGTGCCGTCGTTCTTGAGGGCGTTGGTGATGCGGCCGTGGGAGGTGCCGGCGTCCAGGGCGGCCGAGACTCCGGTCGCGGCGGCGATCGAGATGTCGCCGGCCTGGGTGCGGAGCACCACCTTGCCGCCCGTGGCCTCGGCGATCCGGATGTCGCCACTCGCGGTGCTGATCTCCGCGGGGCCGCCCAGCCGGCCGACCTCGACGTCGCCGTCGACCGCGGTGAGGCGGACGCCAGCGGCCTCGTCGATCTTGATCTGGTTGTACGCGCCTTCGAAGACGACGTCGCCGAGGCGGCCGACGGTCCGCAGTTCGGCGCTGGCCGTCTTCGCCTCGATGCGGGAACCGGCGGGCAGCTTGACCGTCACGTCGATGGATCCAGTCGGGCCGAGGTACTGGTTCTTCGCCGCGGCAGTCACGATCCGCAGGACGCCGTCGGCGTATTCGGCCGTGGTCTGCTCGGCCGCCTTCACATCGCGGCTCTTCGAGGCGTTCGCGGGCCGGACCTCGACCGTGGTGTCGGCCCGGTCCGAGGCGATGAACTGGACGCGTCCCGCCGGAATGTCCAGGACGGCGGAGATCGGGGCGGTGGTGTCGAACTTCTGCATCATGTGCTCCTTGCGCTGCGTTCTTTCGATGTCCCCACCATCGCCAACCGCCCTGATACCGGGCTGTCGCCGTCCTGACACCGCCGCTGACATACGGGCGGAGAGTTGAGGCCGCTCGCCGGGGTCGCCGAGGCCGTCCAAGAAACGATCATGGAGTTGCCTTCGGCCTCTGGACGGGATGTTGACTAGCCGGGGATCCACCAGCAGTAGAGCGATTGGTCGCGCACCTTGGCTCTCCGCGCCAGCGCGACGAACTCCTTGACCAGGTCGAGCACGTGGTCACCGTCGAGGCTGGAGGGATGTTCCTTCATCCATTGCCGGGCCACTTCGGGTAGTCGGGCATCATCGACCTCGGCGAGTGCGTCCCGTGCGTTCACCGAGAGTTCCTCGATCACGGGTCCCTCGCGATAGGGGGAGTCCTCCGGCAGAGCCAGCCATTCGTCTTCGGTCTTCGGCCCCCTTTCGGGTGGCGGGTACAAGGTGACGGTCTCGACCAGGTCGTTGGAGTGGGGGACGCCCTTGATCACGGCCACGAGGTCGCCGAGGCATCCGGTGGGATCGATCCACTTGGTTTCCACGACGTCGAACGCTGGGGCGTCAGGGAGGGGTTCGGCTGATGCCCGTAGCTCGTTCGGCCGCCAGGTTGCGGTGGCGCGATCGGGGGCGCGGTAGTAGTCGTGCATGGCGCTCATGTGGGCGCTCCTGTGGACGAGGGCATGATCGTGAGTCGGGGCGATGACAGGCTACGGGTGCGGGATGCGGGTGGAAGTACGGGCAGGCGGCCGCTGTCCGTTGAGCCGGTGTTGAGGAACGAAGTGCCGGATCGTCGGGGCGCGCGACCGGTCAGTTGGCCGGGCACCGATGACTTCCGGGCGGCATCGGCGTCTGAAGCATCGGCGACGGGCCACGGACGTCGTGGCCACGCGAGCGCTGCGGCCCGGGACACACAGGTCCCGCCAGCAAGCACGGTCCCCAGACGACCCCGAGAGCACGGAGATTTGATCATGCGGAAGCTGATGGCGACGGTGTTCAACTACTCCCTCGACGGCCTTCTCGCCGACGAGGGCACCGAGTTCTGGAAGTTCTGCTTCGACCTGCCCGAAAACCGTCAGCCCGACGACCCGGCGCACCTCGACTTTCTCCAGAGCGCCTACGCGCACATCATGGGCCGCACCGCCTACGAGTCCATCGCCGGGGCCATGACGACCTCCACCGACCACCCGTTCGCCGACATCCTGAACCCCGCGCGCAAGGTCGTCTTCTCCCGCACCCTGAAGACGGCCGACTGGGCCAACACCACCATCGCCGCTGGTGACACGACAGAAGAGATCGACAAGCTCAGGCTGGGCGGCGACGGCCACATCGTGGTCTGGGGCGGCGTCAGCCTCTGGCGGTCACTCATGCGGCTCGACCTGATCGACGAGCTGCAGCTGAGCATGTTCCCCTACGTCGCGGGCGAGGGCACCCGGCTGTTCGACGGCGTCCCCAAGTCCTACCAGCTCGACCTGGTCTCCAGCACCGCCTCCAGCAGCGGGATCATATATCTGCAGTACCGGCGAGACCGCTGACCCAGCGGCCGACATGCACACGAGCGGCAGTCACGCGCGCGCCGTTACCTGTCCGAGGAGTCCATGGCCCTACTCAAGCCGACCAGCGATACCGGCGGCATCGCCGCGATCGACAGCGGCGAGTAGACATCGAGGATCAACCTCAAAGCCCACCACTCCGCGGTGCATTGCCGCACAGGGACCAGCCGCGCCGTCGCCGGCCGAACTCGCGCACGCTCGCCCCGCGGGTGCCTACGGCACGCAACGCGTTCCTCATGACTGCCTGGTCCTGCGATGAGGTCGCTCAGGCGGTCTCATCCTGGGGCCCTTCCTCGGCGTCCGGCCGGGGCGGTTGCTGCACGGGGCGGCGCCGGGCCCGGGCACGCCGAGCCAGCATCACCGCGGTATACAGCCCAACTCCCGCGCCCGCCAGCTGCATCAGCTGACCGACGATCTCCAGCACCTGCGCCATGACGCCTCCGTGCATCGTCAGGGGCGCCGCTCCCGCGGCATGCCCGATCACTGGGAACGTCTCCAGCACAGCGCGGCCGGCTGATGTCCGGCCAGCTCGGCGGACGCTTCGGCGCCGATCTCGCGACAGGCGGCACACAGTTGCGGACAGCTCGGCGCCGATCGCCTGGGATCGGCGGACAGATGAGCCAGCCGACCGTAGTGTGAGTGGACAATCACGGACAGCGGCGGACAACAGGGGACCCCTCATGGACCACGACGACCCGGCCCCACCTGTCGACCAGAACGGCGAGATCATGCTGGACGCGATCCGCACCCGCCGGCAACTCACCGCTGCCCTGCGCGCCCTGCACATCCGCGCCGACCGCCCCTCCCTGCGCACTCTGAGCGACCGCGTGGTCCCCGGCCAGGTGGCACTGGGCCGCACCACCGTCTCGGAGATGCTCGCCGGCCGAAAACTGCCCTCCAAGGCCGTGCTGACCTCTTTCGTGCACGCCTGCGGAGAGAGCGACGCCACCGGCTGGCAACGCGCCTGGGAACGCGTCGCGCTGACCGAACACCGCGCCGATTCCCGCCGCGCCACAGGGGCGCGGGCGTCCGGGCTGACCAGTGGGACCGTCGAGATCGACCGGTGGCAGGTGGTGTCGGAGGTCGCCGAGGAGCTTGCCGATGCCGGCCGGTACCGCCTCGCCCGTACCCTGCAGAATCAGATCCACCATGCCCTCAGCACCTACCTCGGCTCGGACCACGCCGACACCTTGAAGAGCCGGTGGAGCCTCGCCGACTGGACCGGGATGGACGGCGACGCGGCCGCCGCGCGCGAGGAGCTTGCCACCCTGCTCCCCGACCTGGAGCGCGTGCTCGGCTCCGAGCACCTCGTTACCGTGTGTGCCCGGTGCAGCCTCGCCCACTGGACCGGGAAAGCCGGGGACGCGGCCGCCGCGCGCGACCAGCTCGCCGCCCTGCTCCCCACGATGGAGCACGTGCTCGGCCCCGGCCACTCCGGCACCTTGAAGACCCGGTGCAGCCTCGCCCACTGGACCGGGATGGCCGGCGACGCGGCCGCCGCGCGCGAAGAGCTCGCCATCCTGCTCCCCGACCTGGAGCGCGATTCCAGCCCCGACCACCCCGCCTTGAACGCCAAGCGCCTCCTGGCCGAGTGGACCGGGAAAGCGGGGGACGCGGCCGCCGCGCAGGAGCAGCTCACCACCCTGCTGCCTCAACTGGAGCGCGTCCTGGGCCGCCACGACGCCCGGACCCTGCGCGCCCGGCACGCCCTCGCCGAGTGGACCGGCGTGGTCGGTCACGCCGTTCGCGCGCGCGGGGAGCTCACCACTTTGCTCCCCATGATGGAGGACATGCTCGGCTCCGATCACCCTGACACCTTGCGTGCCCGGTGCAGCCTCGCCCGCTGGACCGGGGCGGCCGGGGACGCGGAGGGCGCGCGCGATCAGCTCGCCACCCTGCTCCCCACCATGGGGCACGTGCTCGGCCCCGACCACCCCGACACCCTTGACGCCAAGCGCACCCTCGCCGAGTGGACAGGCGTGGCCGGGGACGCGGTCGCCGCGCGTGAGGACCTCGCCGCCATGCTCCCCACGATGGGGCGTGTGCTCGGCCCCGACCACCTCCACACTCTTGGCGCCAAGCACCTCCTCGCCGAGTGGACGGGCGCGGCCGGCGACGCAGCCGGCGGACGCGACCAGCTCACCGCCCTGCTGCCTGAGCTCGAGCGCGTCTTGGGCCACTCCCACCCCGACACCTTGCGTGCCCGGTGCAGCCTCGCCCGCTGGACGGGGGTGACCGGTGACGCGGCCGCCGCGCGCGACCAGCTCACCGCCTTGCTCCCCGCCATGGGGCACGTGCTCGGCCCCGACCACCCCGACACCCTTGGCGCCAAGCGCACCCTCGCCGAGTGGACGGGCGCGGCCGGCGACGCGGCCGGCGCGCGCGACCAGCTCACCGCCCTGCTGCCGGAGCTCGAGCGCGTCTTGGGCCGCTCCCGGTTCGACACCTTGCGCGCTCGGCGCAGCCTCGCCCGCTGGACCGGGATGGCCGGGGACGCGACCGGCGCGCGCGACCAGCTCGCCGCCCTGCTCCCCGACCTGGAGCGCGTGCTCGGCCCCGACCACCCCGACACCCTGCGCGCCCGGCGGCACCTCGTCATCTGGAGCCGGAAAGCCGGCTGACTTGCGACCGAGACCGACCGGAGTGGAGAAAAGGCCTCGATGGCGTGTGCGCGTCGAGGTCGGCGGTGAAGCCGGCCGGCTCTGAGCATCGGCGCGGTGACAGGGCGACGCAAAGCGCGAAGGGGCCGCACCACAACGGTGCGGCCCCCTCGCGCTGCATCAGCAGTTCTTGTAGTCGTAGCGGGTGCTGTTGTACGAGCACGAGTGGACGAGCTGGCTTCGTGCGTTGCGGAGGTAGCCGGTGTCCTTGCTCTGGTTCCAGATGTAGGCGAAGGTGCCGCCGCCGCTCCTGCCCCAGTACAGGGTGGTGGAGGTGTTGCGGCCCGTACCGGTCCGCAGGGTGACCGCCTTCCCGGCCCCGAGGGTGAACGTGCCGAATGTGTAGACGTGGTCCGCTCGGGTCGTCTTGTCGCGGACGGTCCAGCCGCTGAGGTCGACCGCGCTCCGGCCGGTGTTCTTGATCTGCACGTACTCGCCGTTGAGGCTGCTGTTCGCGCCGGAGTCCGGCGAGCCGGGCGAGTCGTACCAGATCCGGGAGATCTTCACCGCAGGGACGGCGGCCTGAGCTGGAGCCGCCAGCGTGAGAGCAGCGGCGGCAGCCGCCATGACGGCGACGGGGACGGCAAGGCGCACTTGTGGTCCTTCTGGGAGTTGAGTGGCTGGGCCGTGTGTATGACGCCCCACGAGGGGTTGGCGTTCGGTGTACAGCTCGGTGTCGTACAGCTCATCGGCATACCCGGACACCACCACCTTCGCGCGGCAGACGTGCAGCGCCTCGGCCGGCGCACGGTGTGCGTCCAGGGCCGCCCATCTCGTGGCGCTGGTTCCGCTCCTGCGTGCTGCCAAGGTACGGCGGATCCACGTAGGGCGTGGGCGTAGGTGAGGGCGGGGCGGCTGCGGACCGCACGTGCGGCTGGCCCCGCACTATGAGGAAGGCCGCGACCAGTGCCCCTAGGGCCACGGCTGCGATGCCGATCATCAACGCTTTCATCGTGCCCTTGGCATACCACAGCGAGAACGTGTTGGATGTCCCATCTCGCCCCTGAGCGGATGCTCGCCCAAAGCCTGCTCAGGCCGGGGCCAGGCGACGCGCGGATCCGCCGCTGGCCCGGTCGGGTCGTGTGACCGGGCGCGCTCGCCGGCGAAGCCCAGCCTCCCCAAACGCCGTATCTGCGGCAGGTCACTGGCCGGCGCATCGGACGACTCATCGCCCACCCCGACGAGGCGATCGAATGCGCCCGGCTGCTCAAAGCCGAAGGCGAGTCCCTCGCCCGGATCGCGGTCAAACTGGCCTCCCCAAGCCCAGCCCACCAGCCCGCACCGCTCCCTCCGCGGTACCCAGCAGGCCGATCAACCCTCGATCTGATCACCCTTGGACGACGCCATCGCACCGCGATATCTCACCGTGGGATTGACGCCGCCCAGGCCCGGCTACCTTGCGGCTCGCCGTAGCTCCCGGACCGGGACCTGCTTGGTCTGCACTCCCGCCACCTCACGGAGCAGCACGCCGGACTGTGCCATGACGCGACCCGGTACGGCCGCGCTCAGCGCGAGTCGTCGCCCAGCGTGGGCAGGCGTTGCGTCGGACATGCGACCGCCAGCGCGTTGCTGCTCGACGGTGTCGATGCTCAGCCGCCGGCGGGGCTTGATCGATCCAGCGGAGGGCGCGCCCGGCCCGATCGCGCGGGGCGTGGGCTGCGCGGAGAAGGCGCTCAGCACGGTGCTGCAGGTGGTGACTCGGTGGGGATGGCCGCCCAACTCAGGCAGCATGAGCCGAAGCAGGCGGAGGTGCGGTTCGGCGCACGCCTGGCGGCCGTTCTCGACGCCGAACGCTGAGGCCCTGAGCCGGGGAGGCGCCCGGCCGGGCGCCTCCAGATGCGAGCGCCAAAGTGGAATCACATACAGTAAGTGATGTTTGACTTAAAGTCACCGATGGAAGATCGGTCATCAGAGAGGTTCACCCGAGGGAAGGAGATTTTCGGTGAGTCGTGCACTGATCATCGTGGATGTGCAGAAGGATTTCTGCGAGGGCGGCAGCGTTCCGGTGAAGGGCGGCGCGGACCGAGCCGCCGCCATCGCCGAGCTGGTCCGGCGCGCCGACGGGCAGTATGCCTTCGTCGTTGCCACCCGTGACCACCACATCGACCCAGGCGCCCACTTCTCCGACGACCCCGACTTCCAGGACTCATTCCCCGTGCATTGCGTCGCCGGCAGTGAGGGGGGCGAGTTCCATCCGGATTTCGCGCCCGCCGTCGACTCCGGGCACGTCGACGAGGTCTTCTTCAAGGGTGCGCACTCCGCTTCCAAGAGCGGTTTCGAGGGCTCGACCCAGGACGGCACGACACTGTCAGACTGGCTGAAGGCCCGTGACATCGCCGACCTCGATGTCGTCGGCATCGCGACCGATCACTGCGTGAAGGCCACCGCTCTGGACGGAGCGCGCGCGGGCTTCACGGTGCGGGTCCTGCTCGACTACACCGCCGGCGTCGCCGCCGACACCACCCGCGCCGCACTCGACGAACTGCGCCTGGCCGGTGTCGCGCTGAGCGGCGAACCTGTCGTCGCCTGAACAGGCCGGTCCGGCCTGCTCGCCAGCAGTTCAGACCCGCGCATCACCGCACGCACATGGGTAGCACCTATGAAGACTAAGAGGTGCTAACAGAAAGATCAGCGAACGAGGCGTCGCCAGCAGATGATCGCCGCGGCGAGCTTCATGAACGCTTCGTGGATGTCGTCGCGGACCTCCCAGCGGATGCGCAGACGGCGGAACCAGTGCAGGAGCGCGATCGTCCGCTCGATTACCCACCGGTGAACGCCCAGGCCGGAGCCGTGGGGGGTACCGCGCCGGGCGATGATGGGCTTGATGCCGGTGCGCCAGACCAGGCGGCGGTACTTGTCGTGGTCATAGCCTCGGTCGGCATACAGGCAGTCCGGCCGCTTACGTGGTCTGCCGACGCGGCCGCGTACCGACGGAATGGCCTTGATCAGGGGCATCAGCTGAGTGACGTCGTTGCGATTGCCGCCGGTCAGGGACACGGCGAGGGGGATACCTCCTCCCTCGGCCATGACGTGGTGCTTCGAGCCCGGCCTGGCACGGTCGACCGGGCTCGGGCCGGTTCTGGGCCGCCCTTGAGCGCCCGGACGTGCGAGCTGTCGATCACCGCCTTGGACCAGTTGAGCTGACCGGCGGCGTGCAACTCGGCGAGCAGCAACTGGTGCAGCCGGTCCCAGACACCGGCCGCGCGCCAGTCGCGCAGCCGCCGCCAGCAGGTCATCCCCGAGCCGAACCCCAGTTCCAGCGGCAGGAACTCCCACGGGATCGCGGTGTAGAGCACGAACAAGATCCCCTGCAACGCTAGCCGGTCATCCAGCCGTTTCCGGCCCGGATGGCGCAGGCGCCGCTCCACCTTCGGCAGCAGCGGCTCGATCCGCTCCCACAAGCTGTCCTGCACGATCCACGGCAGTTGCTCGCCCTTCTTCACACGAAGATCAACGACAGCATCGCCATAGGACGCGCCTCCAGATCACTTTGTTAGGAGCTACGCCCGTGAACCCGAGGCCGCCGCGGTCGAAAAACAGGAACCATAGGCAGATGACCTGCGCAGATCGGCTCACCTTGGGGCTGGGGACACATTCGGCAGAAGACCCCCGACATCGGCCCGTTCCGGAACTCTCCCTCGCAAGGGGAGCATCGTCGCTCGCCATGGGGAGGCCCACGTAGGGGGCGGCTGCCAGCCTTGACGGCATGACAATGTGGATCAGGCGACGGGCGGGCTGGGCGGCGATCGGCTGGACGCTGCTCTACGTGGTGTCGAAGGTGCTCTTCGCCCTCGACGGGCGTCTCGGCGTCACCGGCGGGCCTCGGGTGCTCCCCGACGCCTACCGCGGCTACGGGCCGTGGGAGGTCGCGCAGGCTCAGTGGGCCAACGCCGCGGCAGGGGCGCTCATCATCGGGTTGCTGCTGGCGTCCTTCCTGCCGATCCGCCGTCCGCTGCCGCGACGGGCGCTGATCGTGGCGCTGTGGCTGTGCGTCGCCATGGCCGCGGTGGGCGCGGTCGGCATGCTGGGCGGGGCCGTGCTGGCCGGCAGGGGCGGCGCCGTCTTCGGCGGCTACTGCGCGATCGTGATGCTCCTCCTGACGACCTCCACCCTCGCCTTCCACCGCTGTACCGCCGTGGGCCGACGGGTGAAGGCGTCATGAGGAAGGCCACGTGGCCGGCCGCGCCTGTCGGTCGCTGTGCCCCTGCCAGTGCCCGAGGAACGGCCAGTCACCCGAGCGCTACGAGGTCGTGCCCCTGCCCGGCCTTAAAGATCATGGCATCTCACAGCAGCGCCTCAACGCCCCTCAGCGACACCCAGACCCCGCCTCGGGGCGATGGCTCAGCGGCCCTCAGGGCTCGCTTGCGGGGCGTCCGCGCCCTTACCGGGCATGATCGAACCCGAAGACGTCTTCCAGCGCGAGGTCCTCGACCGGCACCGCCTCCCCCACGAGACGCCCCCGGGGTCCACCGCCGAGCCGAGCGGCGCGGACATCGACTCCGCGGCGGCCGCAGCGGCCGTCGCGGACCGAGCCTGGCTGGTGCAGATGACCGCCCGAACCCGGAACCGCTCGTGAGCGCCCGGCGTTCGGGTGCCGTTAACGAACGTGCCACCAACCCCAAACGAGCGACCTGTGCGGAGCTCAAGCCCTCTGCGTAAGGGCCGACTGCTGTCCTGAGCGAAGTCCCTGGAGATCGGGGATGTGGTTGTAGAGCGTGCAGCGGCCAAGCCCCCTGCCAGCACGTCACCGCCTGATCGATGAGCACCTGGCCCGGATCGAACAGCGCCTGGCCGAACTCGGGCAAGCCCGCCGGGTGCTGCACGGGCTGCGTCGCCGCGCGCAGGCCACCGACCCTGCCGACTGCGCCAGCGAGCAGGTGTGCAGCATCCTCGCCGGCCCGTCCACCCGCACAGCGGCTGGCGACCCTCAGCCCGAGGGGGCCGACCACTCCACCAGCGGCGGGCGGACCGCCGCGCACAACGGCTGACCCTTGGCGTCGGTCAGCCCCAACCGCGCCACCAACACACCCCCCGCCACGGCGTCCTCCAGTACCTGGGCGGGGACCGCGTCCAGCAACAGCTTGGCCCGCCGGAACATCGCGAACGCCCCGGCCTCACCCACCGTCCCCCACGAGAGGTAGACGAACCGGCCTTCCGGCCTGCCCTGCACGAACGGGCCACGCAGATCCCAACCGAGCTCCGTCCGGGTGGGTGTCACTTCCAGTTCCCAGGCCGCCGACGGGGCATCGCCCGGCGTCAGGCCGAGAAGCTCTTCGCGGCGCTCGCGCCGTTGCACCCCTACATGGATGTTGGCGTAGCCGGGGAAGCCCGGATCCCGCCCGCACTCGCGTCCCGGCAGCTCGGACGCCTCGATACGAATCAGCACCTGCCCATCATGCCCTGGCCAAGACAGCGGCGGCCGGAACCGGCCCGTCCTGGTCAGGGCTGGGCGGGCAGCCGGCCGAGGCTCAGCCGTGCGTTCAGGTTCAGCCGTACCTCATAGGGGCGTACGTGCTGCCAGAACAACGGGGTCAGGCCGCGCCGGTCGGCCGGGGTGAGCAGCTGAGCCCACTCCGGTTCGGACAGCACATCCTGCAGCATGAGGGTGTAAACGAACACCAGCGCGGCCTGCAGGATCCGCAGGCACAGCGCGGACGAAACCCCGCCCTCGAGGAGGTGGCACGCGATGACCGCTCCGCTGAGCCCGGCCCGCCCGGTCTGCGCCGCGCCGATCCAGGCCTCGACACGCGGCCGCCCGGCCCGCTACTGCGGCAAGCCCTGCCGCCAGGCCGCCCACCGCGCCCGCGGCCACATCATCGCCGCCCGGCGCGATCTGGCCTGGACCCGCCGCCGGCTGCGGGCCGACCTGGACGCCTTCGCCCGCCTGGCCGCCGAGCTCGACCAGGCGGCCGCGCACCTCACGGCCGGCGACCCGGTCGAGGCCGACGTCACCAGGAGGACGCGCTGCACGCGGGGATGGTTCCTTGCCCGGAGGACCGCATGACCCAACCCTGCCGTGCTCGCCGCGCACGCGGGGATCGTCCCAGGCGGAGCCTTCCGACCGAGGAGCGCCCGAGGAGCTCCCCGCGCATGATGGATGGTCCCGAGCTGTGGCACATCCCAAGCAGAGGCGGCTGTGTTCCCCCGCAAATGGGAACGCTCAAGCTAAGTGAGCGCTTTGGAAACCAAGTATGCCCCACCTCAACCGGCCTCCACCTCCGAGACCCCGCCAGCGTGCCCATCCGAGACGCCGCAGGGCCCTCGAAATGCAGCCGCGGATGGCCGCAGCCCGCCGTCGACGACCATGGAAGCCGGACACAACAAGAGAGGCCCCTCACCGCGTTTCCGCTGATGAAGGCCCTCTTTCTGCTGGCGTGGCAATGTCCGCCGCGAGTCCGTAAAACTTGGTTACGAGCAGACTTGTCTCGTGATGCCTGACCCCAAGAGCCGGTAGTAGGAGTATGCCGGAACCGAGTCTCGACATGTGGGGAGCGAATTGAACCTCAACCTCCACCGACTCGCGCAGGACGAATATGGGGTCTTCGCTGTCGATTGGTATCCATCCGCGCAGTGCCAGCTCATGTGAGATCTTGTCTACCAGTTCTACCTTTACTGAGTATCGGGACACTTCCAGGCGTCGAATTCCACAGGGAAGCGCACTCTGGCCCCCTTCAACAGGCCGTACTGTGCGAGCTTGTTTGAGTTCAGAATGGCGCCAGCGGCACCGTTTCATCCCCGACGCGGACGCCGAGAAGATCCGCACTCTCAACGATGCGATCACATACGTCCAAATGCGAGCACAGCGCTAAGCCGCTTTCGCCATCCGCGCCGTCACTGCCGCGAGGGTGTCCGCCAGCCCCGGGCCGTGGCCGGCGCCGTCGAGCACGATCAGCTCGCAGCCCGGCCACGCCCGCGACAGCTTCCACGCGGTCTCCAGCGCCGTGCTCACGTCCAGCCGCCCGTGTACGAGCACCCCTGGCACCTGCCCCAGCTTCGCCACGCCTCGCAGCAGCTCGTCGTCCCCCAGCCAGGCGGCGTGCCGCCAGTAGTGGGTGACCAGCCGCGCGAACGTCACTCGGAAGTCGCGGTCGTCGTAGCTGGGGTCGCGCTCGAGCCCTGGGAGCAGCCGCACGTGCCGGTCCTCCCACTCGCACCAGTCGACGGCCGCCTTCTCGCGCACCGCGAGATCCGGATGCTCCATCAGTCTGGCGTAGGCGTCGGCCAGGTTCCCGTCCCTGTCCTGCTCGGGCACGCCGTCCCTGAACCGCTCCCACTCCTCGGGGAAGACCCGGCCCATCTCACGGGTGATCCACTCCACCTCGCGCCTGGTCGTGGTGCCGACCCCGAACAGCACGACCTCGGAGACCCTGTCCGGGTGTCGTACGGCGTACGCCAGACCCAGCGTCGCCCCCCACGACCCGCCGAACACCATCCACTTGCCGATCCCGAGGTGCTCCCGCAGCAGCTCCATGTCCGCGATCAGGTGATGCGTGGTGTTGGCGTCGAGGCTCACCGCCCAGTCGCTGACGCTCGGTGTGCTCCTGCCGCATCCCCGCTGGTCGAAGAGCACCACCTGGTAGGTGTCGAGGTCGAAGCTCCGGTACCAGCCCGGCCCGGCGCCTGAGCCGGGTCCGCCGTGCACGACCACGGCCGGCTTGCCCGCCGGATTGCCCGCCACCTCCCAGTGCACGAGGTTGCCGTCGCCGACGTCGAGCATCCCCCTGTCGTACGCATGCATGTGCTCACCCTCCCGATCTAACAGCACTGTTACATTAGCGCGGATTGCCACTGGTCCTGCACCTGACCGGCGGCAACATCGTCGACTGCACCGCGTTCGCAGCGGTGTTGGCCAAGTTCCGGCTGCGCCGGCCGGCCGGCGGCCGTCCGCGCACCCGGCCCGACACCGTGATCGGCGACAAGGGGTACTCCACTCGCAAGATCCGGCTCGACCTGCGCCGGCGCGGCATCAACGCAGTCATCCCCGAACGCCGCCACCAGATTGCCAACCGCAAGCGCAAAGGCAGCCGCGGCGGCCGCCCCCACGCCTTCGACGCCCTCACCTACAAGCAACGCAACCTGGTCGAGCGCTGCATCGGCAAGCTCAAGCAATGGCGCGCCAATCGCCACCCGCTTCGACAAACTGGCCAGCCGCTACCTGGCAGGCGTCACCATCGCCTCGCTCTTGCTCTGGCTCCGCCAAGCCGAATTGTCAGACACCCCCTAGCAAACTCCCATTCAGGCCATGCAACGGCTGCTGTGCACCGCAGGCGGATCTCGGGCATGGTGAAAGAGACGTTGCTCCTCGTCGGTGTCGGGCTGGGGCGGCCATAGTCACGTACGTCATCGGCGGCGCCAGTGAGAGCAGCACAGAATCTTTTCGGCCGATCGCGGCCCGAGCGCCGCGGGCCCTGGAATAAGAGCGTCCACGAGACTTTGGATGCTTCAATTGGCGGAAAAGTTCGGCCAGAAGACTGTGGTTTTCCGCATACTCAGACGTCATTGACGCCGTCGCGCAGGCGACCCATAAGATCAGTGGCCATGATCATGACTATCGCGCTCAGCGCGTCGCTGATGCTGACAGGCGCTTCCGTTGAGGCCTCGGTCAAGACGGTCTCCTTCCAGGGTTTCGCCATCAAAGTTCCGAGCACCTGGCGGACCAAGACCGAGGGCTCCGGCCTGCGCGTCATCACCGGTGCCTGCTCCAAGCAGGCCGCCGAGTGTCAGAGTTTCCTCCTCGGTGGCCCCGACCAGGTGAAGTACGCCAGCGAGGGCAAGCCGTACCAGGTGGGCGAGCCCTATCACCCCAGCAGCGGGGTGAACGTGTGCGTGCCCAACAAGAAGTACCTGGAGAGCGGGGCCAAGCCGGTCCGCAGCCGGAAGGTGTCCTTCGGCGGGAAGCCGGCGGTCTACAACCAGTTCACGGTGTCGTGCGGCACCAAGCTCTCCTACACCCAGCGGGTCTGGTACGTGAAGTCCTTGGACGTCATCGTCGTCGACCACTGGAAGACCTCCGGCCTGCCGGCCATCCTTCGCCAGGCCGTCTGGGCCCCGGAGGCCTAGCGCCGGGGCTCGTTGCAAGTTGCAGCCGCAGGTTCACATGATCGAGCAGGCGTCGGACCCGTACGCATACCTGATGCAGGAGAACCCGGTCTTCGAGCTGAGCAAAGCGGCCCAGGTGAAGGGGCCGGGGAATCAGCTCATGACCAACCCGGTCAAAGAGTCGGCGCAGCACGTCTGGGACGCCTGGAACAAGCCGGCGAGCACCGTGCCCTACGACCCCAACAAGAAGATCCCCGGATTCTCCTGGAGCACGCCCTTGCAGCGGAACACCGACACCAGCAAGAAGGGACTGGGCGGGCAGAACAGAAAGGTGGCCATCAAACAGTGCGACACCTCCTTCAGCGATCCGCGTCCGCGCCCGCCCGGCAAGCGATACACCCGGAACCTCAAGGACCCCCAGGGAAACACGATCATCCGATCGTGCGATGAGTTCCCCTTCGCCGCCACTCACCAAGGAGCGTCACTGGCGGGCACCAACTATTCGGCTCGCGCGATTCTGGCGACCGACAAATCCACCGCGGGCTCCTGGATGGGCTGGTGGTTCGAGCGTAACCGTGTTCTGGAGAAACAGAAGTTCACGGTACGGATCTCGGACAGCCAGGAACCTGGATCACTCGGCGATTATCCGCCGCCGCCGGGCACGGATACCCTGGGCCGACGAGCAGATTGTTCCTGACGCCGAGGCTTCCTAGCCGTCCGTACTTCGCATTAGGTGTGGCCCGGCCTCCGGCTTTGCCGGTGGGCCGGGCCCTTGCTCTTTGCCGGGAGACGACATTGGACTCCGATGCGCTGACGCACTATCGCAAGCTGCTGGAGGAGAACCTGGACGTGCCGTTGTGCGTCACGTGGATCGAGTCCATGCCGGCCACTGAGGCGCTCGTCGCGGCGGGAGGGCAGGAGGCCGGCTCGGGCAGGCGCAACTTTCGCGCAGACCGTAGAGGCGGCCTACGACGTGCTTCCCGCTTGGGCCGGCGCGGCGATGGCCGGAAGCCTGGGGTCCTGGACCGTCCTGGTCGAGCCCAATGGCTTTCAAGGGACGCGTCCAGAGGTTCTGGCCCGGTTGGCGCGGCAAGGGCGGGCGCTCAGCGTGTTCTGGAACGCCAACGGGACGGGCAACTCGCCTATGCCGAGCACGGTCGCGTCCTCGTCACGGCGGATCTGTTCGACCCCGAAGAGCTGGAAGACCTCGAAGACCTGCCCGACGTGCTGTCGGCCTGGCCCGAACTGGCGGAACAGGACGATCTCCGCAGCGCGGCCCTGACCTTGGGCGAGATGCTCATCGGCGGGCGTCTGGAGGCGGAGTGGCTGGCCGCGGAGCACCAGAGCGCCGTTCTGGACATGTACGCGGGACCGGCCGGAGCGGTTCTGCCTGGCCAGGACGAGCGCGACCATCTCGCTTATCTCGCCGGCGACCCGCGCGTGGCTGACCTCATCGCCGCCCCCGGCCCCGGCCGCGCGCGTGAGATCGCCGCGCTGGTGGCGGAGACCGCGTGCGAGCTGAGTGGCCTGCACGTGCCGGTGGCCGACCGTGTTCTGGCCGCTCTGGCGGGGGTGCCGAGCCCGGCCGTTCTCGCCGAGCTCCGCGCCGAAGTACGTCTCCTCAGCCAGGAACTGCTGGCCCAGAGCCCGCCGGCCGATGCTCCCGCTGAGGCCGTAGAACGCTGGCGTGCGCGATACCAGGCGTTGAGCGTCCTTGAGGCCGCGGTCGGTGATGACGCCCTGGCCGCGGCCCGGGATGCGATCTGGCGGATCGGCATGCTTCGACTGGGCGACCGGGGGGCCGCCGGGTGGGCGCGCTCATGGTAGTGCTGGAACAGCTTCAGAAGTAGGGCCGGGATCGCGTCGCCGCGCCTGCCGCCGGGGGTGGTGGTGTCGAGGTTCTCGTGCAGTGAGGTGAAGCCGATCTCGCGCTTGCGGAGGTCTCCGACCATGCTGATGAGGTCGGCCAGGGAACGGCCGTAGCGGTCCAGGCTGGGCTAGTGGAGGCTCAGGTCTCGCCTGGCCTCCACATGTGCAATTGGTTTGTGTCCGAGGCCGTACTCCAACCCCCACATCGGGTGCTCCCCGCGCACGCGGGGAGGATCCCTCCTCGTAGTCCGGTAGGGGCGCCTGCTTCTTGTGATCCCCGCGCACGCGGGCATGCTCCCACGCTCGGCCAGATGCTGACTCCCGCCCCGGGGTGCTCCCCGCGCACGCGGGGATGGTTCCGCGCTGTGACACATCTCAAAATCTGGGATGCCCCAGCACCCTCAAAACTTGGCCGCGCATTAGCCGCGGTTGGCGGTAGCCCGCCGTCGATGACCATGAACAGTCGGACACAACGAGAGAGGCCCCTCACCGCGTTTCCGCTGGTGAAGGGCCTCTTTCTGCTGGTGTGGCAGGTGCAAGGTTCGAACTTGCGTAGGCTGAGCCAACGGTTTTACAGAACCCTGTCTCCGATCAGGTAATGATGGCGTCTACCTGCGATAACAAGGTCGTGAGGGGCGTCTAGCGGTGCCCGACGACGCGCATATGACACGCTGCCAGCTGGCATCCAGAAGCTTCTCGGCTCACTACATCGACAACCCGCTATCGGAGGCTATAAGAACACCGTCAGCTCTGCAGCATGGATTGAAACGCCCTCTAAATTAATCCTGATCTCGCCATATTTCGAATTCCCGGGGCATTTTTCGGGCCAGAGTGTTCATAATAGGAGATTGCTCCACAGACTCCATCCATACATCGAAGGATACCTCGCCTTCCGGAAACCACCATTCGGAGCAGCTGTCCACCGACTCGAGCTCATCATCCAATGCATATCTGAACTCGAACTGTATTTGGATGTAGTACTCGTGCTCTCCGCCCGAGTCAACAACTTCGAGCTGCCGCACCAAACTGATGACAAAGGTTGGTTCGGAGAACCAGCCCACCCTTCCATATTGGAACAGGTATCCGTCTGCCTCGGCTAGTTCCGGCACATCAAACTTGATCGCCGAGTAGCGTCGCACCAGCCCAGTCAAATCCGAGATCCGAGGGTTCAGCAAGGACATCTCTTCGAGGAGCCCTCTGGCAAGATCCAGAGCCGCCTCTACCTTCCGCTCACCTGGCATGACCAATTCTCCCGCATCTGATGCCTGTACCTCAAACTGCGTCCGCCTGCCGGGATCTTTCAGATCCCGACAGGCGGATAGTATAGCCCTAAGGCCAAACGCCACTCTGGAGCTGTCTTCTAATATGGTTTATCACATCCAGAGCCTCCTTCTTGCTTCGCGCTCCAGCCATAAGGTCGTTGACATAATCATAGTATTCGTTCGTGTGAACTTTTGAATGCACCGATGCATTGGTTGGATTAGGCGACCTGCTGCTACGTGGCAACCAGACGCCATTTTCAGCGTCATTTACATCGATGCCGAACCTGTCCAGCACCGCCCTCGCAGGAGCAGCCTTTTTTGAGTTTCCCGCCACAATGTGGTGCGGACTGTGAGGCGTGGTTGGCTCCGGAATTCCAGCAGCAATGAGGTTCCGTCGCAGCTTGTCCGCGCATCCCGGGTCAGCATTGTGAACGAGAACTGCATGGCCGCCTGAAAGAACATAGTAGGTGTGCAGGTCCTCGACAGCCAGGTTGTGAACCCGCTGATCCGCCGCCGTTCGTTTCGCGATGGCGGCAACCTGGACGTATGTGCCAGCAGATGTCTGCAGCCACATGCCGGAGCGTAATTCTCCTGCGGCCACCCACTCGCGAAGATTTGGTACCCAGAATGGGTGAGATTCGGTAGCAACTAGCGTACCAACAGAGCCGTTATCCGTTCCGTTAACCTGGATGGAGATCGAAACTAGATTTTTAACGCCCCTGCTTGTGATCGGCGTGACGACGGTCTTGCTTCCGATCCGGCCGGTCTGGGGATCGGCGGCTTGGACTTCATCACCAGCTTTGACTCGTTCGATTTGCTTGTACGTGCCGTCGGCCATCAAAACTTTGGTGCCCGGAAGGAAGCTGCTACACGACACCTCTTTAACGGCCTTGCGAATTGGACTGGCAGTCGACGGCGTCGACCTCTTCTTAAAGGTCCGGAATCTGATGGAGACCGACCCGAACTCATCACTCAGTCCCGGGTTGCTCAGCAGCCAGCGATACGCCTCGATCTCTTCTTTCCTGAGCCCTGCATCACGACTTTGGTAACGAGACCTTTGCTCTTCGCGCTTCTTCCAAGCACGACGCTCCTTTTCCATCTTCCGCTGCTGGGCAGCGACGGCTTTCTTGTGATTCTTCTCCAGCGTGATCTCGTAATTCTTCTTCTTCGCGCCGCTGGGCTTGTGAGTCTTGGAGAACGCCTTGTCGGATTTTGCGTTGCCGGTGTCGACGCGGCGGCCGTCCGGGTCGGACAGGTCGATGGGGTTGTTGGCCGCGTAGCTGTAGGCGTTGGCCCACTCAGGGGTGCGGAGGTCGAGTTCGGGGTCGGTGGAGATGAATTTGGCGATGGCCGGGTCGTAGTACCGGGCGCCTAAGTAAGTGAGCTCGGTGGAGGCGTCCTCGATCTTGCCGAGGAAGCCGCGGTCGGTGAAGGGCAGGTCGTCCCCGCCGCGGCGCTTGCCGAACGGGGTGTAGCGTTCGCGGCTGACGGCGCCGGTGGCGTCGTTGATGGCGAGTTGGGTGCTGCCGTGCTGGCCGGCGAGCAGCCAGGTGAGGCCGCTGGTCTCGCGTAGGGCGATGAGGGTGCCGTCGGAGGCGGTGTAGTAGCGCTTGGCGGTGACCTGGCCGCCGGTGAGGCGGAGTTCCAGGGCGCCGAGGTAGAGGGTGGTGCTGCCGTCGGGGTCGCGGCGGATCAGGCGCTGGCCGTCGGCGTCGTAGACCATGCCGGTCTGCTTGCCGTCGACCGTGGCCTGGGTGAGCTGGCCGAGGGGGTCGAAGTCGAAGGTGGCCTGCTTGCCGCCGACCGTGCGGGCGGCGAGTTGCCCGGCGTTGTCGTAGGCGTAGGTGTCGGTGCCGCCGGGGCGGGCGATGGAGGCCACCGCGTTGGGCCGCACCGCGTTGGCGCCGGGGGTGGGGTAGCTGTAGGTGGCGGTCTGGCCGTTGTCGGTCAGCGTGGTGATGTTGCCGACCTTGTCGTAGCCGTAGGCCTGGTCGTACGGGTCGACGCCCTTGCCGTCGCCGGAGCCGGTGCACGAGCCGGCGGTGGTGGTGTAGGCGGTCTTGAGGCGCAGCAGTCCGTCGTAGGTGAAGCATTCGGACTGGCCGTCGTGCGTGCCGGGGACGGCGGAGGCGGAGTCCAGGATGCGGGTGATGTTGCCCGCGATGTTGTAGCTGTAGCGGTCGTCCTGGACGGTCGTCGGGCTGGAGGTGTCCGCCTTGGTCTGGGTGCTGACGCGGGAGAGCCAGTCGGTGGTGGCGTCGCGCTCCAGGGTGCGCTTGATCTGGCCGTTGCCGCCGAGCAGGTGGCTGGCGAGCTTGCCCGTGGGGGTGAAGGCGGTGTCCTTGACGTAGGTGGAGCCGCCGCCCAGGTCGGAGGTCAGCGCCTTGGCGAAGCCGAGGTCGGTGTAGGCGTGGGTCAGCTTCTCGGCGGCCAGGCCGCCGGCGTCGGGCAGGGTCTGCTCGCGCAGGTTGCCTGCGGCGTCGTAGGAGGAGGTGAAGGCGTAGTCGCGGCCGAGGGCGCCTTCGGTGCCGGGGATGGTGACCTTGGTGGCGGTGGGCCGGTAGTCGCTGTCGTAGCCGGTGACCGTCTGGGTGTAGGCCTGGCCGCCCACGTAACTGATGGACGCGGTGGGCTGCCCCTTGGCGGGACTGTCATACGTCCACTCGGCGAGCTTGGTGCCGGTCTCCGGCTCTCCCGACCATTGGGTCTTGCGGCGGCCGAGGTCGTCGTAGGTGGTGGAGACCTTCTGGTTCTTGCCGTTGATGCTCCAGATCTGCCGGCCGGCCAGGTCGTAGCCGTAGCTGGAGCTGCCCGCGTCGGGGTCCTTGGCGGTGGCGCGCTGGTCCAGCCAGTCGTAGGTGTAGGTACGGACGTTGCCGTTGGCGTCCGTCATCGTGGTGAGGTTGTCGCTCAGGTCGTAGGTGTAGGTCGTGTCGGCGTGGGCGGTGGCGTCCGACCACTCCTCGACCTTGACCGTGCGGCCGTACACGTCGGTGACGGTGGCGGTCTTGCCGCCGACCGGCGGGGTGACCTCGGTGCGGTCCTGGCCGGGGTAGCTGGTGGTGGTGCGGCGCAGCTCGGTGTCCAGGTGGTAGGCGATCGCCGCGGTCGGCCGTTCCTGGTCGTCGTACAGGGTCTTGGTCCACTGGGGGACGCCGCTCAGGGCGGGGTTGAGCAGGCCGCTGCCCGCATCGCCGGTGTTGTGCACCGGCTCGGTGATGGCGGCGGTCAGGCCACGCGGGTCGTAGGTGGTGGCGGTGACGATCCGGCCGCCGGCGGGTGAGGCGGTCTGGGCCTCGCGGGTCCGGCCTAAGCCGTCCTCGTAGCTGTGCGTGGTGGTCCACTTGGCCGAGCTGCCGGTACCCGTCAGGAGGGTCTTGACGGTGGTCTTGATCGGCGCGGTGGGCTGGCCGGCCCAGCCGTCGAACGGAATGGTGTACGAGGCCGTGGCCGACGGGGTGCCGCCGCTGCGGGGCTGGCCGGGCTTCCACACGGCGGTGGTACGGCCGAGTGCGTCGTAGTCGATCTCGGTGGTCTTGCCGTTGGCGTCGGTGACCGCGACCGGCTCTCCCAGGATGTGCGACAGGCGGGCCGTGGTGGTGTGACCGAGCGGGTTGGTGACGGTCACCCCGGTGCTGGGCCACCCTGTGGGCGGGGTGTAGGTGGTGGTGGTCGTCTTGTTCAGCGGGTCGGTCGAGGACAGCGTGCGACCGTAGTCGTCGTACGTGGCCTTGGTCGTGGAGATGGTGCTCGCGTTGGCGTAGGAGCGGGCCTCGGTGGGGTTGCCGTCGCTCGGCTTGTTGGTGGCTGGGTCCGAGCCCAGGTCGTACAGGGTGACGGTCTTGCCGACCAGCGTCCCGGCCGCGCAGTCGTCGCCGGACCGCTTCTCCACCACCGACGGGAAGGCGACGAGCCACTGGCCCGCGTCGGCGTTGCGGGCATACGTGGTGCTGGTGCAGGAGTTGTCGGTCGCGACACCGTCCTGGCCGTAGTCGTTGACCTTGGCAGGTAGGCCGTCGGCGTTGTAGGCGGTCTTCTCGTCGCTGTAGCGCCAGGTCCCGCCGGTCACCTTCTCCCGTGAGCGTTCGCGGGTTCGGAGGACGTAGGCGGGGTCCATGGTGCCGGGGCCGTTGCCCGTGTTCTGGATCGTGTACTCGAACTTGGTCGAGTCGATCTCGGTGTAGGCCCGCGGGTTGAGCGAGGTCATCTTCCACGCCTGCTCCTGCAGCACGTTGCCCTGCAGGATCGGCTTGTCCACGACGGTGCCGCCGTCGAAGTCGGTGACGGTCTCCCCGGTACCACGGAGGAACGTACGGGTGCTGACGCTGTAGGCCGACGGGTCGGTCCCGGAGCCTTCCACGGTGCGCACCTGGCTGTAGCCGCGCCACTCCGAGTTCTGGGGCGCCTGGTTAGGCTCGGCGAACTGGATGGGTTTGGTCCAGCGCGGGCTGCCCAGGAACTCGTACTGGTGCACCATGTCCGGCGAACCGGCCACCATGTCCCGCTCGGTCACCTTGACCGCGAGCTGCTTGTAGTACCGGGTCCACGACTCGTACCCCTGCTCGGGGTCGCTGCCCTGGTCGACGTCGTAGCAGTCGCCGATCTTGTCGGCGAAGTAGTTGGAGCCGTCGCGGCCCTTGCCGCCGCTGCACGGGTCGGCCTGGCCGTAGGAGACCTCGGTCCGGCCGCCCATCCCGTTGGCGATCGCGGCGATGCGCGGGACCATCCGCCAGGACACCAGGTCGGTCCAGTCGGACATGGTGTCGTGGTCCATCTTCCCGGCCAGCATCACCGCGTCGAAGTCCAACGGTGGCAGCGTCACCTGTGAGGTGCCGGCCAGGCCGGTCTGCTGCACCTTGTCCAGCCACAGTGCAGGATCATCGGCCGGCCCGAAGTCGGTGCGCTGGTAGATCCAGGTGTGCTGAAGGTCGAGCCGATCCACCGGATCCCAGCCGCCCGAGGTCGGGTTGAGCGATTCGGTCAGCACCGAGGTCAGCTTGCGGGTGGTGAAGAACGCGATCGCCTTGTTGACGCAGCCGGTCGCCTGCGTGCACTGCAGGTCGGTCGGCACGTCACCGCCGGTGCGGGCGTCGGTGGTGAACGTCATCCGCGCCGTCGGCGCGCTGCCGCTGACCTGGGTGTTGTGGCCCCACTTCACCGAGGACAGGAACCCGCCCCGGTCGTACGGCAGCACCCGGTACAGCTCGTGCTCACACGAGGGCAGGCAGAAGTAGTTGCTCTCGCGGGTGTAGGAGTAGTCGACGACGTTCTCGTTGCGGTCGACCTCCTGGTCGAGGTTCCACCGCCACACGCCGGTGCAGGTCGGCGGGATGTCGTCGTTGTTGTAGCGGTCGAAGCAGGGCTCACCCGACTCGTTGCCGACGTACGGCACCTGCCACTGGGCATCCTTGGTGGAGCCGAACCGCCACACCGTGCCGTCCTGGTTGGTGATCCTCCAGTACGGCTGGCCGTCCGCGCCGCCCGCGACCTGCTCGATCTTCCACCCGAGATCCGGGACCGTCTTCCACGCCCCCGAGGTGCGGTCCTTGACGATCTGCGCCGAACGGCCGCCCGCGCTCAGCACCAGCTCCGACTGCGTCCTGTCGTTGGTGGTGGAGTCGTCGTCGGTCTCGTCCGGCGACTCCCAGCACAACGCCTCGCCACCGATGCCGCTCTCCCGGGCGGTCCACACCATCCCCTCGTTCTCGACGTAGGAGTTGTCCACGTAGCAGCGGCGGTAGCGGCGCTCGATGAACCCGGCGTTCAGGTCCCAGCCGGCCCCCACCACGGTGGACTGGTTGTTGGTCCAGTCGCCCTGGCCGTCCACCGACGACGCCTCGTACTGCAGCGACAGGTCCGGTCCGTTGCCGGCCACCGACGGCGGCTCCGGCAGTGGCACGTCGTAGTCGAAACCGCCACCCGACGTGCCCGCCTGCCAGGTGCCCGACGGCTTCAGGTCGGTCGCGCCCCAGTTACCGTCGCGCCCCGTCATCCCTCCGGCCAACAGGTACACCGACCCCGCGGCCAACTGCGCCGCCAGCCGCTCCTGCGCCACCTGCGCCATCCAGGCCTTGCGGTCCTTGCCCGGCGCCACCGGCTTGACCTGCGCCGCAACGGCTCCGGCCGGGGTCGCCTCCACCTCCGCAGTCACCGTTCCGGCCTTCACGTCATTCGTGGACGGAACCACGCTCGGGCGCACCACACAGGTCTTCGGCCGCGGCGTCTCCAGCGCACATGCCGGTACCCGTACAAGCTGCAACCGGCTGGCGAAGTTCCCGCCGAAAGCGTCCCGGAAGTCCGCGTAGGAGAACTCCGCCCGCACCTTGCCCGACGCTGAACCGCCATCGGCCCGCATCACCCGGGCGGCGATCCCCACCCCGCCCAGAGCACGCGCCACCTCCGGCGCCAAGGTCTCCACCTTGACCTTGCCGACGTCAGCACCCTTGACCTGCCCCACCTTGAGCGGCAGAGCCCCCACTTCGGCCACCTTGCCGACCTCGGCCACCTTGACCTCGGCGCTGCCAGGCTTCGGCCACACGGGCTTGCGCCGCTCCACCTTGGGCACGGACTCCTCGGCGCCCTTGGCAGCCTTCTTCGCCGGCACCGGTCGCCCGTCCACCGAACGCTCCGGATCAGGCGTCGCCGCCCCGGCCTGTGGAATCAACTGGTCAGGAACTCCCACGCCCGAGACCAGCACCAGTGACACAAGCCCGATCACGAACGCCACAAACCACACCGGCAGACGGCGACTCGGCATCCCGCATCCCTTCAGGGCACGCTGACGCAGACCCCGGGGCACCGAGGCCTTACATGCCTAAGGCAGACATAAATTGGATCAACCGGACTTTGATCGACAGACCAAGATCGGTCAACGACGGGAGCGTCACTTACCCAACACCGCCAGTCAGGACGGATTGACCATGATCGACATGTTGCCAGGTCAAGTCGCGTGTCACGGGGCCGTGCAGCACCTGAAGAAATGCCGTGTGATCTACATCACTTGATCTGACAAAGTGCGTCGAAGGATGGGCCAGAAAGATCACCGCGGCGCCGCAGCCTCCCTGCCGACGGCCCCGCGTGAGCAGGCTGCTGTACGGCCGTTTACGGCGCGCAAAAGGCCCTTCCGCTACGGGAGACTGGCTTTGACCTGGGTGGAGATGAGCAGAGGCGAGAGCCCCCTGAGCACTTCGGCGCCATGCTGCTTACCCTTGGTCGTCAACCTGCGACGCCTGACTTGTTGGGTCGCCGACCCAGCTCATCACTTACCACGGCGCCGGTTGATGGGCTTGAGCTCAGCCACAGCATCCAAGAACTCCTGCCGCGAAATCTCGAAAGGCAAGAACTCTTCGAGATCGAGATCCGCGCATGTCAATGCTCCGTACCGATCTTGCTCATGCTGCTCGTCGTACGCGAGGACCACCCCACTGGCGTACACCTCGACCTGCTGGCGCACGGTTCCGGCCTCGTCAATGGCCAGGTAGTACACCGACGTCCCCCAACTGGCGTACTCGTCCCCACGATCGTCGCCCCAGGGTCGGCGAAAGCACCTCACCCGGTCATCCTCACGCGGCAACCGCCAGCTCCTCGATCACCGATCTTCGGCCGCCCGGCGCTCCTCCGGGGTGGTCACGAAGCTGCCCATGCCGGGCTCGGTGCGAATCAGACCGTCCGCCCGCAGAGCGCGCATGACCTTCTGGCCGGTGGCGTTGGCGATGCCGAACTCCTCGATGAGCGCGATGAGGGACGGGATACGCTCGCCGGCCTTGTACTCACCCGTGCGGATGCGCTCCGCGATGATCGCGTGCACTTGCCGCCACCTGGGCTGATTAGCTTTCAACTCCACCACCCATGAACGGTAGGAAGCTGCTGCGTGCCATGGCGATGGACAGCGCGCTATAGCGCGCCATAGCTTTACCAGTCTAAAATGCGGCCATGGCTGCTCCGGAGATCTTCCCCACTGGCCCTGACCGGTGCATGAGTCCACATGTGGCGATGCCACAGCGCGGCCACGTACGCCTGGAATGGCACCCCTACGGACCCCGCTTTCACCGGATAGGCGTGATCGCCTGGACGTGCCCGTGCCGAGCCACCGTGTACGAGCTCTGCAGCGCCGGCGGCCGAGCCTTCATCCGCCGCACCGTACAGCTCGACGACTGCCACCAGGTCCACGAGACCAGCCCCTTGCCTCTGAAGGACGCTTGGACGCTCTGGACATGCCTCCTATCGGGAACCGCCCGATAGACGGGAAGGGCTCGTGAACCCTGGGTGTGCGCTTGTGCTCGCAGCGTTCCGATCAGCACTTGACTGTCCGATCGATGAGCGCACTTCGTCCAGCCACGCCAGCCGACGGCAAGAACCTACGAAGTCGCTCCTTGCCGCCAGCGATCACCCCGAAGTTAACGGCGAGTACCAAGCGAGCGATCGTCACGGCCTTGACCACTTCGATGCGAAGCCACCTGACCCTGCCCCCGGACAGCCCTATCACTACTGCTGACCTGGATCGACTGTCAGGCGACGTCTGCGAGCGTCCGTGCTCATACTCTGCGATCGTCATTCAGTTCGCCACTCACAGCCACCGGCACAAGCTGGAGCCACCTTCTCCCAAATCGATTGCATGTTCGATACCATAGGCGATGGTCGCGTGGTTCCACTTTTGCGACCTCAAATGAGGTAGAGTTCTTGGAACCATCATGACCTTGGAGGGGCTCATGGAAGAGGTCTGCCATGTCGGCGCTCAGGCCATCTCGCGCCTGACGCAGCTGGGTCTGTCGACCGAGATGATTCATCAGGCCCTCGAAACCGCTGCCGCCGATGCGCGCACCTGCACCGCGTTGGACGCTCCCGGTGCGGCGGCTTCTCTCTTCTGGAGCCGGAGCAACCGCTACATGCGTGAACAGCTCATCCCGGAAGACTGGAAGTTCAGCAACCGCCTTACCATCCTGCGCACGATCCACCCGTCCGGCACCTTCGCCATCACCGCGATGAGCGCTTCGAAGGGCGTGGGGGACCCGGATGCTCCTGTCCGTGCCAAGAACCCCAAGGGCGCCGCCATCGCGGTGCTTGTCGAGCTGAACCAGCAGCTCGGCCTGTTCCCCCTCGAAGACCTCGGCATCACGATCTCCGAGGAGACGGAGAGGAACGTCGATGACCTCCCCACCTGGTTCATCCTCTACCGGATGGACGAGACGGGGATCGCGGTCGAAGTCTCCCTGCCGGTGAAGATGCACGGGAAGTACGTCGACACGTGGGCCGAACGGATCATGGTGGACACCATCCCGTTCGGCGACGGAGGCGCGGAGTTCAACATCAACACCGACGACAACGACGACCAGGGCCCGGAGTTCGACGTCACCTACAAGGGCATCTAGGTCGCTCGTCAGGTGACGCCCTACGGCCGCGCCTTGGTCCACTAGGGATGGTTCTAAGTGTTCACTGCCTCACGCCTTGTTCTCGCACGAAAGCGCCGCCGGATGACCCTTGCGAAGCTTTCCAAGGCTTCGAACGTATCGGTTCGAAGCCTGACCGCGTTTGAGAACGGGCATAAGGCACCTAGCGGAGAGACGCTGGAGGCTCTAGCCAATGCTCTAGAGCTTCCCGTCTCCTTCTTTGGGGGCGTGGATCTTAATGAGATCCCAGTAGGGGAAGCCAGTTTTCGCGCGCTGACAAAGATGAGTGCCCTAGACAGAGATGCGGCACTCAGCGCTGGCACGTTCGCGATTGCTCTAGGTGAGTGGATAGAGGCTCGCTTCGACCTACCTCTACCCGATATCCCAACCTTTCCTCATCTAGAACCAGAAGAGGCAGCTGAACTACTGCGAGCCAGATGGGGACTTGGCGAAGCCCCCGCACCAAATATGATCCATCTTCTTGAGGCACACGGTGTCCGGGTCTTCTCCCTTGCTACCGACTGCGCATCTGTTGATGCTTTTTCTCTGCGGCACGGGGGAAAGCAGCCGTTCGTGTTCTTGAACACACATAAGAGCGGTGAACGCGGTCGATTTGACGCGGCCCACGAGCTGGGCCATCTAGTTCTGCATGTTGAACACCGAGTACCGCACGGCCCAGAGGCTGAAAGGGAAGCTCAGCAATTCGCTTCAGCGTTTCTCATGCCCAGGGCGGGTTTGCTCGCTCAAGGTCTACGCAACCCCTCTATTCCACAGATCTTGAAAGCAAAACAGAAGTGGAAAGTGGCCGCCATGGCGTTGACCTACAGGCTGCACGATCTCAACCTCATGTCCGATTGGGTATACAGGACCACAGCCAAACGGCTTTCGCAAATGGGGTACCGCAGCTCCGAGCCAGGCGGAATTCCTAGAGAGACCTCTCAGCTTCTCACCAAGGTCCTCGCTGTTCTGCGCGATAACGGAATTAGCGCTCCCCAGCTTGCCAAGAGTGTGGACCTAAGCCTAGATGAGCTAAACAGACACATCTTTGGTCTCGCCCCTATCGCACTTAAGGGTGGGCGAGAAGCAATTTCTCATGCTCGGCCTGAGTTGCGTTTGATCCACGACACCGGCCGTCAGCTAGACCGCGACAGCGGCGCCCTCTGATCACCTCGTACGCCGTCGACTCACCGCGTAGCGGCAGCGGGCCGGGGACGGAGTGTCAAGCTCGGCGTCGCGTGTACGTTCGCCGGCCGCCGTTCCTCGATCATGCATTGTCCTGCGGTCAGAGCCGGGCTTGATACGGAGGAGTCGGTCTGCTGGGCTTGCCTGAGTCGATGGTGTGCGAGGTGATCAGCCCTCAGCCACCCATCTACGTTCAGAGCCGTGTGGTGATCGCCTCGGTGCCGGAGTGCTCCCGCCGGAGGCATTCTTTGGCCTCATCGGCTCAGTCCGGTGGCCGGCGTCTCGCATGGTGCTGTTGAACGTTCTGCGCGTGGTTCTGTCTTCGTTCGATGGTGCGGCGGGGTGGCCGGGCGGGACCGGCCCGGAGAGGCCGCACGCCCGCCCGGACCGCCCGGCCGCCCGCCGCCCATCGGGCGGCGGCTTGATGACGTAGGGAAGGTTTGAACCACACCTGTCCGGCGTGCTACCCATCGGCCCTGACTGCCGCTGCGATATCGCTCATGGCGCTGGTCACTGCGTCGGCTCCGGCCTGCGTGAGCGTCACGCCCTTGCCTGGCTCGTTGGCGTAGGCGATGCTGCGAGCTCCGGCGTTGATGGCGGCTTCCATGTCGAACCCCGAGTCCCCGATCAGTAGGGCCTCCTCCGGCCGCACAGCGGCTATCTCGCAGGCTCGCAGCACTGATCGTGGGTGGGGCTTCATCTCGTCGGGCCTCCCGATCGGGCGCCCAACGATCCCGGCCACGCTGCCATTCAGTCCGGCACCGCCGAGGAACCGCTCAATCGCGGGCCGTGAGTTGTTACTGACGACTATGACCGGTCGTCCTGTCTCGGCGCACGCGGCCAGCAGGTCCCGTACGCCAGGAGTGATCTCAGCCGACTCCACGGCTTCGGCCTCGTTCGCCACCAGCGCGGCCTCCACCTTGTCCACCAGCTCCGGCGCGAAATCCGCCGTACGCCGGAGAACCTTGAGCGGGTCGTCCAGCTCCACCACGTCACGGGGCAACTCGGCCCCCTCGTCCTGGAGCAGGCGCTTGAGCCGGGCCGCCACCTCAGGGGCCGGCAGACCAGCGAAGACCTTGCACACCGGCCCGTCGAAGTCGAGCAGCACGGCGCGCGTCTGACGGAAGATCTCGACCAGGGCAGCAGCACTCACAGCTCGACCTGTCGGCTGATCGTGCCCCACATGCTGTCGAACCACTGCCGGACCTGGGCCACGTACTGCGACTGCATGGACGAGTCGTCCTCGGTCACCTGGTAGTGGAACAGGACCGCGTCCTTGCCCATCACGTCGTACAGCTCGTGCGGCTCGCCCTTGATCCGCACCGTGTGCTTGACCACCGGGTAGAACCCGAAGAACACCTGATCCCGGTTGATCACGTAGAACTTGAACGCCGGCGTCGTCTGATGAACCCGCACCTCGACGGACGCGGTCTTCACCAACCCCAGATCCGCCAGCTCATGTACGGCATCGGCGATGGCCTGGGTGCTGCGCTGCTGGATCCGCAGGGCGCGTTCCCGGATCACCGGATCGTCCTCCAGGTCCTCGGCCCGGCACGGCAGCGACATCGGATGCCCCATGTCCGGCACCAGGATCCGGATCCCGATCGACTCCGGCGTAAGCCGCCCGAGCCGGATCTTGTCCAGCGGCTCCTGGAGCATGCCTTGCAGCGTCTCCCCCGAGAAGCCGGCGAAGTCGATGGACACGTTGCTCGCCTCGAAGGCGTGCTCGATGTGGGGCCGCAGCTCCACCGGCCGCTCCGTGCGCTCACGCACGAACACGCCGCTCCCCTGACGCGACACGATCAGGCCCTCATCCCGCAGGATCCGGATGGCCTGCTGCACGGTCATCCGCGCCACGCCGTACTGCTTGGCGAGTTCGGTCCCTGAGGGCAGCTTCTCCCCCGGCTCGAACTTCTTCGTCAGGATGGCCGCGCGCAGGGCGTTCGCCACCTGCTGATACGGCGGACGCGGGTCGTCAGGATCGAGACTCATCACGCAAACCAGTCTAGTTCTCCTAGGTCGCCTAGGCCAGTTCTTCCATGATGCTTGACATGGCTAGCCATGCTGGTCAACATGGAGCCATCGACAAGATGCCTAGCCAAGTTAGGCAACCTCGGAGGAGCTGGTTTCCATGCGCAACATCCCCGTCGACACCTCGGCCCTGGCGTTCACGGTCGCGGGCGAGCCCGAGCCCAAGATCGTGGACCGCGCCACCGGCGAGGTGAAGAGGGACGCGGAGGGTCGGGAGCTCTACACGATCCCGCTCCTCCCCAAGCCGAACGACGACCGGCGCAACCCCGTGATCGTGGTGACGTTCCCGAGCGAGACGTTCCCGCAGATCCCGGAGGGCGTGCAGGTCGTCCCCGTCGGCCTGGCCGCCTTCTACTGGCAGATGAACGGGCGCTCCGGCCTCGGCTTCCGCGCCGAGACCATCCGCCTGGCCCACGCCAAGGCGGCCTGACTCCGGGTCCGCGAAGTTCATGCCCCTGGAGCGGGCGCATCGCCTGGCAGCTACCGCCCGCTCCGGGGCCTTCCTCTCGCATGCACGAAAGGACTGTCCCGATTATGTCCGACCACATGGTCTGGCTCGTGCTCGGCGCGGCCTCGCTCGTCTCGGCCCTGTGCGCCTGGCGCCTACTTCACCCGGTCTCGTTCTGGTACGGCCTCGGCTTCCCGCTCAAAGTGCTGAGCGTCTACTTCACCTGGGGCAACGTCGCCGCCGGCTGCGGACTGACGCGCAAGCGCCGTCGCCTGCGCTGGACGTTCGACGGCCTACCAGTCCTCGGCAATGCGACGATCACCGTCGCCTCCCTGTCCCACAAGCGCAAGCTACGGCGGGTTCCGATCGACAAGCCGCCCCGCCTCGGCATCGTCCGACCCTGCAAGCTCGGCTTCCGGCTGAACGTCCGGCTCATGGACGGCCAGACGCCCGAGGACTACAGCGCACGCCTGTCCAACCTCGCCCACGCCTGGCGTGTCCACTCAGTACGGCTGACTTCCTGGAAACCGGGCCGGGTGACCTTGTTGGCGACCACCGGCGACCCGCTCACCACGGTCAAGCTGCCGGTCCTGTCCGAGGGCCTGCTACGCGTCCGCGTCGGCGTCCTCGACACCGGTAGTCCGTGGGTGCTCGACTTCACCACCGTGCCGCACTGGCTGAACACCGGCGCGACTCAGTCCGGCAAGTCCACACTCGTCAACGCCCTGATCACCGGCCTGGCCTCCCAGCCCGTGGCGCTGGTCGGGTTCGACCTCAAGGGCGGCGTCGAGCTGACTCCGTACAGCAAACGTCTCACCGCGCTCGCCACCGAACGCCCCGAGTGCGCCGGCCTGCTGAACGACCTGATGACCGAGGTCAAGCGGCGCATGGCGCTCTGCCGCGCCCACACGGTACGCAACATCTGGAAGCTGCCGGAGGCCCTGCGCCCTATCCCGGTCGTGGTCCTGGTGGACGAGGTCGCCGAACTGTTCCTGATGGCGCACAAGGGTGAGAAGGACGAGATCGCGCAGACCGCGACGCAGCTCCTCCGGCTGGCCCAGCTTGGCCGGGCCTTCGGGGTCTACCTGTTCGTCTGCGGACAGCGGGTCGGCTCCGACCTCGGCCCCGGCGTCACGGCACTCCGGTCCCAGCTCTCCGGCCGCGTCTGCCATCGGGTGAACGACCCCGAGACCGCGAACATGACCCTCGGCGACGCCGACCCGGCCGCACTCATCGCCTCCCGCCAAATCCCGGCCAACATGCCCGGCACAGCCATCGTGATCGGCGAAGACGGCCGCTGGTACCGCGCCCGGTCGGTGTACGTCACCGAGGAAGAAGCCGAACGGGCCGCCGAGACGTACGCGGACCTGACGCCGACCTGGGCGGAGATCACCACCACGGTCGAACCGATCAGCGACGAAGAGCTGAACACCCTGCTCCCCGAGTCGGCACCCGCCTGACCCGGCGCACACAAACGGCCCCGGCCCGAGCCGAATCCGGCCACGTCCCTACCCGATCCATGCCTGAAACCGGAAGGAGGCCCGCGCCATGACCGAGACCCGGCCCGGCCGCGTCCGCGCCACGCTGCTGGACTCCGCGCCCGTCGTGGTCCTGGCCGTGATCGCCGCCGTGGGCTCGTTCACGCACATCGCCGAGCTGGCCGCCGAGCACGGTCAGCGCGGCTGGCAGTCCTGGGCGGTCGCGGTGTGCATCGACCTGATGTGCGTCATGGCCGCCCGGGAGCGCCAGCGCGACCGCCGCACCGGACGCCCTCGCCGCGGGATGGTCTCGTGGCCGGCACTCGTCCTGACCGGCGGCATCGTGCTCACCCTGGCCGCGAACCTGGCCCGCGCAGAGCCGTCCGCCTGGGGATGGGTGTGCGCGGCGACGCCCGCCGTGGCCTTCCTCGTGGCCGTCTCCATGCTGGAACGCCGCGCCTCACACGAGCCGACACCTGCACCGGCACCGGCAACCGCTCCCGAGAGCGACCCGGCTCCCGCACCGCTTCAGCCCGCCCCCGCAGAGCTGGAACTTCAGCCGGCCCCGTCGCCGGCCCTGCTCACCTACGCCCGACGCCTGGCCGACGAACACAGCTCCAAGCACGGTCGCCCCATCACAGCGGACCTGCTCCGCGCCCGCATGGGCATCTCCGGCGACCTCGCCACAGACCTCCTCCGCAAGATCACCGCCAATTCGAACTGAGAAAGGACTCGCGATGACCCGTCCCGCTCTTCCCCGCCTCATCGAGGCCGCCCGCGCCTGGGCACGCGGCTCGTACTCCACCGAAGCCGCAGTCGAGCTGCTGATCCAGCACGACGTCTGGCTGCGACGCAGCGACTTCCTCCGCATGGGAATCGAGTACGCCCCGGCGCACTACAGCGGCACCTCGTACGCCGTCTTCCGCTGGGACACCCTCCACAGCGGACTCATCAACGGCCTGCTCCCCTGCTGCAACTCCGAGGCCGCCGTCCTGCGCATCGCGCTCAGCCTCGCCGAGGGCCACCCCGTCGACCTCGGCCCGGCCATCGCGCGCCTGGACCGTACCAACCTCTCCCTCGTCCTGGCCGCCATCCGCCACGCCGGGGGCGACCGCTCCGCCTGGGTCATCGCGCCGTGATCCCCCGCCTGCGCTGCCCGTTCTGCTTCTGCTGCGCCCGCTACGGCTGCGAACTCGACGGCGACCCGGCCGAGTGCGACCGCCTGGACCCCGACGACGAGACGTCCTGCCCTTGCCCCGAACCGGAGGACGAGAGCCCGTGATCCACAACTACGCCTGCGCCACCTGCAACGGCACCGGCGTGGTCAACGACGACCACGACCTGACCCAAACGACCGCCACGTGCCTCGACTGCGACGGCACCGGCATCGACAACCGCGACTGATCGGCGACGCCACCACGGAGCGGCCCAAGCCGGCCAGCTCGCCGCTCCGCGGGGCGTCTCCCTTCGCTCACTCGCAAAGGACACCCAGTATGCGCCACCGGCCCATCACCGCAGACCACCCCGGCTCCAGGAAGGAGGACACGTGACCGAACAGCCCATCGTCATCGGCGACCTCGTCGGTCCCGTCATCCGAGACCTGGCCCGCCGCTCCGGCCGCGACCTGAACCGCTGGCTCCACCAGGTCGAACGGCTGCGCGGCTGCTCCGACCCGGTCCGCCTGGTCGGCGAGGTCTCCGCCCTCGACCCGGCCACCGGGGAACTGCTGCACCACTACACCACCGACCACGAGCCCCACGGACACCTGCTCGTCCGCTGCGGCAACCGACGCGCCTCCCGCTGCCCGGCCTGCGCCGAGACCTACCGCGCCGACACCTTCCACCTCATCCGCGCGGGCCTGCTCGGCGGAGACAAGGGCGTCCCGGCCACCGTGGGCAGCCACCCGCGCGTCCTGGCGACGCTGACCGCGCCAAGCTTCGGCCCCGTCCACCGCGGACCCGACAAGCACGGCCACTCAGACGTCTGCCACCCACGCCGCAACGGCCCGGCCTGCTTCACCCGCCATCCCGCCGACGACCGTCAGATCGGCCAACCACTCGACCCCGACACCTACGACTACGTCGGCCACGTCCTGTGGAACGCCCACGCCGGTGTCCTCTGGCACCGCTTCGGCATCTACCTCCGCCGGCACCTGGGCGCCGCGGCCGGACTCACCCGCGCCCAGTTCAGCCGCCAACTCCGGCTGTCCTTCGCCAAGGTCGCCGAGTACCAGGCACGCGGCATCGTCCACTTCCACGCCGTCGTCCGCCTCGACGGCCGCACACCGGACGGCGACATCACCGCCCCGCCGCCCTGGGCCACGGTCGACCTGCTCACCGACGCCATCCCACCCGCCGCAAGCCGCGTACGCATCGACTTGCCCGACCCGTACGGCAACGGCTCGCTCTCGCTCCGCTGGGGCGCCATCGACGTCCGCCCGATCCAGTCCAACACGGCAGACGACACCACGATCTCCGAAGCCGCCGTAGCGGGCTACGTCGCCAAGTACGCCACCAAAGCCGCCGAGACCTCCGGCACCCTCGACCGCCCGGTCCGACACCACGACCTCGCCCGCCTCGACCAGTACGGCGTCACCGACCACGCCGCCCGCCTGATCAGAACCGCCTGGGACCTCGGCAACCCCGAGACCCATCCCGACCTCGCCCCACTGCGGCTCCGCCGCTGGGCCCACATGCTCGGCTACCGCGGCCACTTCTCCACCAAGAGCCGCGCCTACTCCACCACGCTCACCGCCCTGCGCCGCGTCCGCCTGGACTACCGCCAGGCCCGCGACCACGACCGCCTCCCGTACGACCCGAGCAACGCCCTCGTCCTGGCCCGCTGGAAGTACGGCGGCCAGGGCTTCACCACCGGAGAATCCGCACTCGCAGCCGGTCTCTCCGCACGCGGCAAGGAAGAGGTGATCATCAATGGCTAGGACGCTCGACCGGGCTCCAGAGTCCGCCGCCGGAAGCCGGCCCCTGACCGTTGCCGAGTTCTGCACCGAACTCGGCATCTCCCGCAGCACCTTCTACGACTGGCGCGCCAAGCGCCGCGCCCCGAAGTGCATCACCCTGCCCAACGGCAGCCTCCGCATTCGCCGCGCCGAGTACGAACGCTGGCTCGCCTCCCGAGAGGAGACCTCCTGGTGAACAGCACCTATGACGTGCGCGTGTGGCACGTGCTCACCAACAAGAACAAGCGCGGGAACACGTACTCCGTGCGCTGGGTCACCGCCGGCAAGCCGTGGCGGGACACGTTCAAGACCCGCGCACTGGCCGAGAGCTTCCGCGCCGAACTCCTCACTGCGATCAGGAAAGGGAACGCGTTCGATCCGACCACAGGGCGCCCTGTGCAGCACGCGGGACAGCGAGCGCGCTCGGTCACCTGGTGGGCGCTGATGTGCGAGTACGTCGATCACCGTTGGGATGAGTCGGCACCCAACAGCCGCCGCACCACCGCCGACGCCCTGGCCACCGCGACGCTCTCACTGCTCCCCAACGGGGCCGGACCTGTCTCGAAGGGGGACATCAGGCGAGCGGTGGTCAAGTGGGCCGCCCACAAGCCGCGGCGCGCCTCCGGCGACGTGCCGAAGGACATCGCGCGTGCCGTCGCGTGGCTGGAGAAGAACACGGTGCCTGTGTCCTCGCTGGCCGACGAGGCGGTCGTCTTGAAGGTACTGAAGGGCATCTCGAAGACACTGGCGGGCACGACTGCGGCGGCCACCACGATTGCCCGCAAGCGCGCGGTGTTCTACAACGTCCTCGACTACGCGGTGAGGCCGGCGAAGCTCCTGACGAGCAATCCGCTGATCGGCGTGAAGTGGAAGACGCCGAAGATCAGCGAGGAGGTCTCTCCGAGACGGGTTATCAACCCACAGCAAGCCGAGGCATTGCTGGCCGCCGTCTCGAAGATCGCCCCGCGTCTCACCGCCTTCTTCGCAGTCATGTACTACTCCGCGCTGCGGCCGGCCGAAGCCGTGGACCTGACCCTCGATGAGGTCGATCTCCCTGAAACCGGGGACGACTGGGGCTGGTTCTTCCTCGGCGACTCCGCACCGGCCGTGGGCGCCGACTGGACGGGGAACGGCAAACGGCGGGAGTCGCGCGAGCTCAAGCACCGCGCCCGTCATGCGGTCCGGCGAGTGCCGATCCCTCCTCCGCTGGTCGCCCTTCTCCGGAGCCACCTCGCGGAGCACGGCGTGAGTCCGGATGGCCATCTCTTCATCGGGGAGCGCGGCGGACCTCTGTCGGAGAGTGTCTACGGCCGCCTCTGGCAGAAGGCACGCGCGTCGGCGCTGAGCAAGGCGGAGGCCGCCTCACCGCTCGCAGAACGGCCGTACGATCTCCGGCATGCCTGTGTGTCCACGTGGCTCAACGCGGGCGTTCCTGCGCCTCAGGTCGCGGAGTGGGCAGGGCACAGCGTGCACGTACTCCTACGGGTCTACGCCAAGTGCATCGTCGGGCAGGACGCCGTCGCCCGGAGGCTCATCTCCGACGCCCTGGCGCCCCTGCAGGAGGCCGACTGACGCCGACGCGGATACGACGCGAGCACCCGTAGAGCGCCGATGATGACCATGAACAGTCGGACACAACGAGAGAGGCCCCTCACCGTGTTTCCGCTGGTGAAGGGCCTCTTTCTGCTGGTGTGGCAGGTGCAAGGTTCGAACTTGCGTAGGCTGAGCCGACGGTTTTACAGACCGCTCCCTTTGGCCACTCGGGCAACCTGCCGTGTCTTCCGCTCTCGCGGCGACAGACAGAAGAATAGCGGACTTCCGGGGTGCACGTGACACCGGTTTGTACCGTCGGGGATCGCCGTCGCGGAGGCTGTGGGTGGTGGCAGGGTGGAGGGGTACGGGCCTGGTGGACTGCACTGCGGGCCGATGCTGGCTAGGCTCGTGCGCTGGGTCCGTGTTCACGGGGGCGCGATGCGTGGTCGGCGAGCCCTGAGACCGGGGCCGGACACCGCAGACATGCGTACGCAGCTGAGAGGATGTGCGTTTTGGCCGATTCGTCTTTCGACATCGTCAGCAAGATCGACCGCCAGGAGGTCGACAACGCGCTGAACCAGACGGTCAAGGAGATCGGGCACCGCTTCGACTTCAAGGGCACAGGGGCGAGCATCAGCTGGTCCGGGCAAGACAACATCGAGATCAAGGCCAACAGCGAGGAGCGGGCGAACGCCGCCCTCGACGTGTTCAAGGAGAAGGTGGTCAAGCGGGGTCTGTCGTTGAAGATCCTGGACGCGGGTGAGCCCAAGCTGTCGGGCAAGGAGTACCGCATGCTGGTCAGCCTCAAGGAGGGCATCGACCAGGAGAACGCGAAGAAGATCTCCAAGTTGATCCGCGACGAGGGGCCCAAGGGGATCAAGGCGCAGATCCAGGGCGAGGAGTTGCGGGTCAGCTCGAAGAAGAAGGATGACCTGCAGGACGTCATCTCCCTGCTCAAGGGCAAGGATCTCGACATCGCGCTGCAGTTCGTCAACTACCGGTAACAAGGGCCTGCTTCGGGGCTCTGAACTGGCGTTTCAGCCCTTCGGGGATCGCGGAGGGCACATCCGGGGCACACGGCCGAGTGCGCTGTCCACCAGGGCACGCGTCCTCTCCTGTGCCTCGGGCCACTCCCCACGTACGTGTTCAGCGTGACCATCGGCATGGAGTGGCCGAGGGCAAGCTGCACGGTCTTCACCGAGGCGCCCTTGTGGATCAGCAGCGTGGCGAAGTAGTGCCGCAGGCAATGGAGACCGGTCCTGGGCGGGAGGCCCGCCGCACAGGCAGCCGGCGCCCATATGTGCGACCAGGTAGCCCGGTGTACGGGAAGCAGCATGTTCGTGGTGATCAGCAGCTTGGTGACGCGACGGCTCATTAAGCGAGGCGGAGATCGGCCAGGTCCTCGATGGCGCCGAGGCGGAGGCATTCGGTGATGAGGCGTTTGGCGTGGTTGCGGAGGTCGAAGGCGCCGAGGTTGCCGAGGGGGGTTGATGCGGCGGTCCAGAGTGCCGACGCATTCGGCGGCTTTGGTGGCGAACTTGGCGATGTAGCCGGCGACGGCTTGTTCGTGAGGTCGCCGGCAGCCGAGGTCGGGCGTCAGGCCGAGCTTGGACGCTCGACGAGGTCCCGAGCCAGATCGAGCAGGTGGGGCAGACGAAGGGTTCGGCCGCCGCTTCCGGGTAGCGGAATGTGTAAGGGCTCGGTCCAGTGGGTGGGAATCGCAGCCGGTCCGTACACCGCTCCGGCCAGGCCGCCGGTGACCGCGGCGACGGTGTCGGTGTCGCCGCCCAGGTCGATAGCGGCGCGAATGGCGTCCTCATAATTGCGGGTGGTACGCAGCGCCCATACGGCTGAGCCCAGACAGGGCCAGACAGCGCCGTTGAACTCGGTGGCCTGGTCGGGATGCCAACCGGGGTCGAGGATGGCGGTATAGCGCTGACGATGGTCGGGATGGACAGCGGCGAGAGTTTGCGCGAGTTCGGCCAAGGGGTCCGCACCGTTCAGGGCGACGCGTATCAGGTCATGAAAGATCGCGGAGCCTTCCCAGGCCGCCGGGTCGCCGTGGGTGACGGCGGCGATATGCCGAGCTGCGTCCATGGTGGCCTGCCGCCCGTCGCGGGCGAAGTACACCGCCGAGGGGGTGGCGCGCATCAGCGCGCCGTTACCCGCGGCTCGGTTGCTGCTCCGGTAGTGGGCGGCGGCGGCCTGATCCCAGGGCAGGCCGCGGGTCAGTACGTCTTCGGTCTGCAGTCCGATGTCTTTAGGCTCATCGGCCGCCCATCGTTGGAAGCGGGCGAAGATGTCCGGCAGGTCCAAGCCGCCGTGCTCCAGCAGCGACTCAGCCACGTGAACGGCCATCTGCGTATCGTCGGTGGCCTCCCCGGCGTCCCAGCCGCCGCCCCCACTCATCTCACCGCCGGCACCCGGTACCGGAAAGCGGGAGGAGAACGCGCCAGCCGGGCCGAACTCGAACGGAGCACCCAGCGCGTCACCCACAGCCGAGCCGACGACAGCGCCAACGGCACGCTGCACAAGATTCACATCAACAGGCTACCCAGCCTTGCAGCGCTGCCGTCTGGTGCATCGAGGCGAGCTGATCGCGCCATTTGCGGGGGTGAATTTCTTGGGCGGCTGTTGGGCGGCGGCAGGGCGGGGTGGCAAGGCGTCGGAGGCGGCCGGCTCATCGGGGACGTCTGGGCGGAGGCGAAAGCCGGTGCCAAGGCTGCGATGAGCAGCGCGGCCGCTCCGATGCCTCCGCCTCTCGTAAGGGCTCCGGACCGGTTCAGTTGTCGGCGGGGAGGAATTCCGTTCCTGACGGGAGCGGGCTCCTCGGCATGACGTCATCTTTTCCGGCGCATAAGCTCGGGCGGCGTGACGATGATTCCCCTGCGGCGGTTCACCGCGCGCGTCCTGCCCATCGACGATCAGGATCGGGTGCTGCTGTTGTACGGGTTCGATCCAGCGCGACCCGGCGAGCGGTTCTGGTTCACGGTCGGCGGCGCGCTGGAGGGCGGGGAGACGCTCCAGCAGGCCGCCGCGCGGGAGTTGTACGAGGAGGTCGGCATCCGGGCCGAGGTTGGTGAGTTCACCGGTCCGTACGGCGCCGGCACGGTCGAGTTCAGCTTCGCCGAGTACGCCGTCACGCAGGACCAGACGTTCTTCGCGGTACGGATCGGCAAAGGTCGGGGCGGCGAAGGTCAGGGCGGCGAAGGTCAGGGCGGCGAGGGTCAGGCCGAGGTGTCGTTCGAGAACATGGAGGAGATCGAGAAGGCCACCACGGTCGGGCACCGGTGGTGGAGCGCCGAGGAACTGGAAGCCACGGACGAGATCGTCCATCCCGAGGACCTCGCGCGCGTCCTGCGGCGCGTCACTGCGGGCGGAGCACCCGCGTAGCCCCCGCGATGAGGGCGGTGGCCAGGATCCAGCCCGCGACGACCAGCCCGTACGCCAGCCCCTGCGTCCACCCCGCCGGGTCGAACATCTCCCTCTGCCCGAACGCCGGCAGCGGCAGCAGCAGGTCGAAGCTGTAGGCGAACGAGTCGAAGACAGGGGCTTCGTCCGGTTTGAGGGGGCGGGGCGGCTTGAGGCCGAAGGCGACCGTTCCGACCAGGAGCAGCAGCGCGAACCACACGCCGGCCAGCCAGGGGCGGTAGCCGTAGCCGACCGTGACGTCCAGCAGCCGGCCCCAAGCCCGGAGCCCGGGGCCCTGGGTGCGGCGCCGGGCGCGGAGCTTGGCGAGCTGGGCGCGGCGGGCGAGCCCGTCGTTGCCGTCGCGCAGGTACCAGGCGGCGAGCTGCTCGTATGGTTGAGGCCGGAAGCCCTCCGGGTCGCGGCCGGCCCAGTCGATGCGCCGTTCCACTCCCCGGCCGCGCAGCCGGTCGTAGATGAGGCCGTTGAGCCTCAGCTTCTCGGGCCAGGTGTCGGGGTCGTCCTGGAGGGTGCCGATGCGCGAGTGGGCGAGGGTGACCACCCCGTCGACGGGCTCGGTGGGCTTGAAGGAGAACTCGCGGACCTCCATGTGGCTGGCGTGCAGCGCGAACGCGGTGTCGGGGCTGCGGACGGCCCCGGCGAACGAAAGCCTGCCGTTGATCCGCGCCCCGCGCAGCCGGATGCAGCCCTGCGCCGTGAAACCCTCCGTGCAGTGCACGGTGCCCTCGACCACCATGTCGTCGGCCCTGATCGCGTACCCGCCGGGGTTGCGGACGGTCGTGCCCCCGAAGTTGAGGTCGCCGTTCATCCGGCTGCCCGCCAGGCGGACGCCGCCGGTGATGTCGGCGCCGCGGAAGGTCGCGCCGCTGTCCACGACCATGGATCCGGCGGACAGGGCCCACACGTCGTCGGCGGTCAGGCGGATGCCGCCCAGCCACAGCCCGCTCTCGAACACGGCACGGGCGAGGCGGACGGTCCCGGTGATGTTCGAGCCGGACAGGCTCAGGTGGCCGGCGACGCGCATGCCGCCGCCGCTGAAGCCCGGCAGCGTGCAGTCCGTCAGCCGTACGGTGCGGGTGGTGGTGGCGGTGAGGAGGACGGGTTCGTCCAGGTGGCAGCCGCTGAGCACCAGTTCGTGCTCGACCCGGCCGCCGAGGATGGACAGGGAGCCGGTGATCCTCGCCCCGCGTAAGCGCACGGCGGCCACGGAGCCGGGGGCGCCCTCGCGGGCGCCGAGCAGCAGGGACGTGATCACGCTGGCGCGGACCGTCCGGTCGGGGCCCCAGGTGTCGCCGTCCTTGGGGGCGTTCTGCCCGGCCACGGTGCCGTGGCCGGTGACGACCTGGGCGAGCTCCACGGTCTCCCCGGTGGGGAAGGCGTTCCACAGCTTACGCTCGGCCTCACTGAGGCGCGGAGATCGGCCCATAGGGATGATTATGTCTGTCGCAGGCGGGGGTCGAAGGCGTCGCCGAGAAGCGGGCGCCACCCACGCCTGGCCCTCCAGCGCGGCAACGTGGGCCCTAACGCCGGTAACCCGCCATGCGCTCCAGCCGGGCGACACGCTCCGACGTGGGCGGGTGGGTGGAGAACAGCCTCCCGAAGCCCGAGCCGCTGAAGGGATTGGCGATCATCATGTGGGAGGCCGAGGTGAGGCGGCTGTTCTCGGGCAGAGGCAGGCGCCGGGCGCCCATCTCGATCTTGCGGAGGGCCGAGGCCAAGGCCAGCGGGTCGCCCGTGAGCCGGGCCCCCGCCTCGTCCGCCTGGAACTCCCGCGTGCGGGAGATCGCCATCTGCACCATGCCCGCCGCCACCGGCCCCAGCACCATCATCAGCAGCGCACCCACGAACCCCGGCCCCTCGTCGTCGTCCGAGCCGCCGAAGAACACCGCCACATAACTCAACCACGTGATCATCGTGGCCAGTGCCCCCGCCACGGACGACACCAGGATGTCGCGGTTGTACACATGCGACAGCTCATGCCCGATCACACCGCGCAGCTCCCGCTCGTCCAGCAGCCGCGTCAGCCCGTGCGTCACACAGACCGCCGCCCGGCGCGGGCTCCGGCCGGTGGCGAACGCGTTCGGCTGCACCGTAGGAGACACGTACAGGCGCGGCATCGGCTGGCGGGCCTCGGTGGAGAGCTCACGGACGATGCGGTACAGGGTGGGATGCTCCACCTCGCTCACCGGCCGCGCCCGCATGGCGGACAGGGCGATGCGGTCGGAGAAGAAGTAGGCGAAACCGTTGGTCGCCACAGCCAGCACGAGCGCCATCCGCAGGCCGGTGCCACCGCCCAGCCACGCACCCAGGGTGAGGATCAGCGCCGACATCCCACCGAGCAGGACAGCGGTACGCAGGCCGTTGTGGTGCAAGGGTCCCTCCCTTCGTGGTGCGGGTTCACCTGCTCCAACGACTGTGCCGGGGTCCATCGTTCCCCGGTGTGTGCGAGCGTTGTCGCAGAGCGACGGCAGCCGCAGGTCAGCGTGCCGCGGGGAGGTACATGTGGATGGTGGTGCCGGAGCCCGGCCGTGAGGTGAGCGTGGTCCGGCCGCCGGCCTCCTCGACCGTGCCGCGGGCGGTGGGCAGGCCAAGACCCGTGCCCTGCTCCCGGGTGGTGAAGAACGGCTCGAAGGCATGCTCGGCCACCTCTGCGGGCATGCCGTGGCCGGTGTCGGAGACGGTGAGCCGGACGCCGCCGTCGCCGGCCCGGGCCGTCTCGATGGTCAGGCGCCCCCCGTCGGGCATCGCGGCCAGCGCGTTGACCAGCACGTTGATGAGGGCGTGCGCCAGCGCGGCCCGGTCGATGCCGACGGCGGGGAGGCCCGGAGCCAGCCGGGTGACGAGGTCGACGCCGGCACTGAGGATGGGTCGCAGCAGCCCGGCCGTCTCCTCGACGACCGTGTTCAGCTCGACCGGCTCCGGCCGGTCCGCCTGGCCGGGAACCAGCAGGCGGCGGGCCAGGGCCTCCCCCTGCCCGGCCGCCTGCTGGATCCGCTCGACGCCGGCGCGGCCGGGAGCGTCCGCCGGGAGCATGTCGAGGGCCAGCTCGGCGTGCCCCAGGATCACCCCGAACAGGTTGCTGACGTCGTGCGCGAGGCCGCCGGCCAGCCGGTCGAGGCAGCTGAGCCGGTGCCGGCACTCCGCCTCGCGCAGCTCCCGCCGCACGACGGGAGCCAGCCGGGAGAGCCGGTCCTTGCACACGAAGTCCCGGGCGCCGGCCCGCATGAGCGCCACCGCGCGCTCGTCGCCGACCGGCCCGGAGACCAGGACGAACGGGACGTCGAGCCCGGCCTCGTGCAGCAGCCGGAGCACGTCGTGCGCGGTGAGGCACGGCATCCGGTAGTCGGAGAAGACGATGTCCGGCGGGCGCAGCCGTAGCGCCGTGGCCACCGACTCGGCGTCCTCCACCCGCTCGTGGGTCGCCTCCACCCCCTCCTCCAGGAGGCAGGAGACGATCCGCAGCGCGTCGTCCTCCTCCACCTCGCACATCAGGATGTGGATCGGGACGACCATGTCCGTCAGCCTCCGAACCGGTAGCCCACACCGTGGACCGTGCGCACCCACCGGCCGGAGCGGGCGTCGTCGCCCAGTTTGCGGCGCAGGTTGGCGATGTGGACGTCGATCACATGGTCGTTGCCCGGCCAGTCGGTGCGCCAGATCCTCCGGGTCAGCGTCTCCCGCGCCCACACCCGCCTCGGGTTGGAGGCGAGCAGCACGAGCAGGTCGAACTCGATCCGGGTCAGCGGCACGGGCCGCCCCGCCAGACGCGCCTCGCGGCTCTCCTCGTCCACGACCAGGTCACCGTACGTGAGGATCCTCGGCCGCTCCCCGGCCTCCCGCAGGTGGCCCCGGCGGGGCCGCCGGAACATCGCCGCGACCCGGGCCCGCAGCTCGCGGGGCGAGAACGGCTTCGTCATGTAGTCGTCGGCGCCCACCTCCAGGCCGATGAGCCGGTCGGCCTCCTCCGTGCGCCCCGACAGCATGATCACGTACGCGCTCGTCATGCCGCGCAGCCGCCGGCACACCTCGATCCCGTCCATGTCCGGCAGCATGAGGTCGAGCGTCACCAGGTCGGGGCGCCTCTCGGCGACCAGGTCGAGCCCTTCCGCGGCGGTCGCCGCCTCCGACACCTCGAACCCGGCCATCCCCAGGACCTCGCACAACAGCCGGCGCATCTCCGCGGTGTCCTCGATGACCAGCGCCTCCGGGCGTTCCACCACGCCATCACCTCAAGTCAGCGACCGATCGCCGGCGGCCTCGCGGTCGTGATCGGTCGCACGACCGTCGGCCCGGCGATCCCTCCCCTCCAGACCTACCGCCCCACGGTGCCGTGAAACCGCCCGGAGGCCGCTCTGACGTGCAGGTCCGTGAACTGGGTCGTCGCGTCCTCGTTGTAGAGACCGGCGTGGCCGCCCAGGTAGGGCCGCTCCTGGTCCCGGAACCGGATCAGGTGGTGGCCGTCCACGGCCACGGTCATCGTGTCGGCCACCTGGTGGACGTCGATCGTGTGCCACACGCCGAGCGCGTAGGAGCCGTGGCCCGTGGCGAGGTAGCGCTGGTTGCCCGGGTAGCCGGGGGTCACCTTGCCGAGCTCCCAGCCGTCCGGCTTGGGGACGAGGTAGTAGAAGTGGTTGTCGTCGGTGTAGTGCCACACGACCCAGGCGACCTCCCACGGGTTGGGCACGGGCCGCCTGAGCTGCCGCAGGGTCACGGCCCGTACGCGGAGCCGGACGTCCGCGTGGCGCCGGGTGGTCAGGGCCAGCGCGGCGTGCGTCTCGGCGGAGGCTCGGGCCGGCCGCGGTGACAGCCACCACACCCACCGCCCGCCGTCCTGGAACGTGCACGCCCTGCCGTACCCGTCGTAGACCAGGCGCAGCCCCGCCCGTACCGTGTCCTCGGCCCAAGGGGCACACGACGCGGGAGGGGCCGGCGCCACCGGGAGGGCGAGCAGCGCGACGGCGGCCAGCGCGTGCGGCCGGGCCGCTCTCATGCCCGCCCCGGCGACGGGTCGGCGACCCGTTCGGTCTTCAGCCAGGCCCGCCGGCCGCGCGCCGCGCGCCACAGCCCCCGCCAGGCCGCCGGCAGCCAGACCAGGTTGTAGACCACGAAGAGGTGGCCGTGGAGGAGCCCGCGCACCCAGCCCATGTCACCGCAGGCCCGCGCGTAGAGCGGGCCGACCAGGAAGGCCACGCCGAACGTCAGCACGTACCACGACACGATCGGCAGCGGCTGGAGAAGCTGCTCGCGCGCCACCGACGAGAACGTCACCCCCGTCAGCGAGGCCACCAGCGAGAGCGTCATGAACGAGCCCACGAAGATGAGCAACGGGCTGAGGAGGACGCTCAGCAGGTCCACCGCCACCCGACCGGACGTCCCCTCGACCACCGGCCGCACGAGCCGCAGCGCCTGAAGATGCCCCTGGAACCAGCGTGAGCGCTGCCGCACCAGGGCGCGCAGCGTGACCACACCCTGCTGGCGCACGGTCGCGTCCGGCACCCAGGCGGTACGCCACCCGGACAGCACCATCCGCACTCCCAGGTCGAGGTCCTCGGTCAGGCTCCGCGACCACGGGTCGTCACCCAAGTCGAGCAGCGCGCTGAGCCGCATGACCTGGCCGTTGCCGCCGAGCCCCGCCGAGCCGATGCGGCTGCGGGTGCGCTGGAACATCCGGGTGTAGACCACGAACTCCATGTCCTGCATCCGCGCCAGCAGGCTCTGCTTCCGGTTGGCGATCCGCACGCCGACCTGAACGGCGCCGATCCGGGGATCGCCGAAGTACGGCAGCACCGCGTCGATGCTGCGAGGGTCGAGGCGGCCGTCGGCGTCCATGAGGCAGATCAGGACCCGGTCCGCGTCGCGGCGGGCCGCCGGCAGCTCCTCCAGCAGGTGTCGCATGGCGTAGTTGAGCGCGTGCCCCTTGCCCTGGCGGGCGTTCGGCGGTTCGCGCCTGAGCAGGTGGACGCCCGGGTGGGCCACCTGGCCGACGACCTCCGCCGTGCCGTCGTCGGAGCCGTCGTCCACCACCAGGACGTGGCCGTCCGGCAGGTGGCCCAGCGTGGTGGCGATGACCCGCGCCTCGTTCAGGCAGGGCACGACGAACACAACGGTGAACCCGTCACCGCTCCCGTCCGGGCGCTCCGTGCTGCCCGCCGACTCCAGGTACATCCCCAGCGTGTAGGTGAAGACCAGCAGCACGGCCGAGAGCGCGCACAGCATCAGCACGGTGGTCATCAGCGCCTCCGGTGGGCGGCGATCACGAGGGCGACGAAGGTGACGACGTACAGCACGAACAGCAGCCCGGCCACGGCCAGCGCGAGCCGGGCCAGGGCGAACGCCGTGCCGCCGACGTCCACGGCCCGCACGACCCACGAGGCGGTGGCTTCGCTCATGGTCGCTCCTCTCTCCTGGTTCTTCTGAGCCTGTGTCACAGCTCGCAGGGGGCCACGAAGCGGTACCCCATCGACTGCATCCGCCGCACGATGTCCTCCAGCCGGTCGGTGTCGAGGAATGGGTGGTAGAAGAAGCCCGCGACGTTGTCACGCACCACGAGCTGCGCGCGGGCGTGGTCCACGATCGCCTGGGGGGTGCCCTCATCGGGGCTGGACGGGCGCAGCTCCACCATGCCGAGACTTTCGGGGATGACGACGCTGCCGTAGACATCACGGATCACGTACGGGGCGAGCTGCTCGTCCATGTACAGCGTGACGGGTGAGTGGCGCTCCCAGCCTGGGACGAAGTACGAGCCTCGGTCGTAGCGGGCGGCGAACCGCTGTGCGACGACGCGGTAGTCGGTGGGCGAGGCGGCGTAGTGCGGGAATTCGAAGACGCGCGGCACGGGCAGGTGAGCAGCCCGGACCTCGGCGATCGCCGCGTCGAGGCGGTGCTCGACCCAGGCTGCCGAGTCGCCGCGGATGGTCCCGTCGTAGACGAGCTGCCCCTGGGCGCCGAAGTGGGTGCGGAAGAACTCGAAGTCCTGCCCGCTCTCCCCGTTCGTGGGGTTGGGCGGGCCGTCCGACTGGTGCGTGTAGCCGTGCAGGACCATCGTGCCACCGCTCTCCAGCAGGTGGACCAGCGCCCTCACCAGCTCCGGCCGGTCCCGCAGCCGGATCGTCGCCCGGTCCGGGCCGTCCCGCAGCGGGCCGCGGTAGACGGGGACGACGCCGAAACTGAACGGGACATGCAGGCGGTGCAGCGCGTCGCCCGCCGCGCGGATGGCCTCCGGGTCGGACTGCGGCCCGAGGTCCTCCAGGCGGACCAGCGCCCGGTGGCGGGCCGGCGTGCCGGGGGCGAGCAGGTCGAACAGCAGGTCGGAGACGGCCAGCAAGCGGTCGTCGTCGGAGTCGGCGTTCAGCGCCACCTCGGTGACGTAGGTGAGGTTCGCGGACCTGACGGCCCACGGGGTCGTCCTCCGGGTGTCCGTGACGGCCGCGGCCAGCACCCGGGCTCGCCGGGGATCCACGACGGTGAACGTGCCGATGGGGCCGTGGGCGGGGTCGCGGCTCAGCAGTGCCCCCTTGTAGCGGACACCGGTGACGCCCTCCAGTCCCTCCCCCTGGCCCGTCACAGGGACCGGTCCGGGCGGCCGGCCCGCCGGTGCCCGGTGGGGAACGAGGCCGGAGCCGTCCCATCGCCAGCCGTACCGTTTCACGAAGTCGTCCGCCGTGGTCAGCGAGCCGATGTTGCCGCCCAGCCACAGGACAGGACGGCGGGCGGCGAGCACGTCGCGGCGCAGGCCCTCCGGGAGCCGCTGCACGGGGGACGTGCCCACGTACACCAGAGCCGGATGACGGCTCAGCATGCCGGCTCGGTAGGCGCTCGTCGGCACGACCCGTACCTCCCCGAAGTGCGACACGAGGTTGACGGCCCGGGTGGCGTGCATCCGGTACGCCGCCGGACCGCCGGCGTCGTCCACGACGACCAACGTGGCCGCCGGAGCCGCGTGCCCCGCGCCGCCGTGCGCCGCCGCCGGACTCGTCGCGGACCTGGCGGGCGTACGAGGACCGTCCGTGCTGCACGCCGGCCACGAACGCGGGGCGGGCAACGGGACCGGCTCCTTCTTGGAGAAGAGCCCCAGGCTCGCCGCCGACACGACGAGGGCGCTCAGCAGCAGAGCACCCAGCCACCTCAGGCCGGCGTGCTCCCGGAGCCCGCTCTCGCGCCTGCCACCGCTCACGGCCCGCCCACCGATCTCAAGGGCATCGGCGGCCAGTCGCTGCCGGAGGCGCCGCAGCCGGAGGCGTCGGCTCGCGCGGCCTGTCTGGGCAGCAGACGGCCCTGAATGCCAGCATCTGGACCGCTATCGACGGAAAAGTCGATATCTGGAGTCGGGTGGAAGGGTGCCGGGCGCGGCCCAAGCCCGAAGAGGTGGGCCAGCGCCGCCAGCACCCTCTCGGTGGCCCGCCCGTCGCCGTAGGGATTGAGCGCCCCGGCCATGCGCCGGTACTCCTCAGGGGAGCGCAGCAGGGCGCTCACCCCTGCCACGATGCCGTCCTCGCCGGTCCCCACCAGCCGCGCCGCTCCGGCGCGCACCGCCTCGGGCCGTTCCGTGGTGTCGCGCATCACGAGCACCGGCTTGTCCAGGCTGGGCGCCTCCTCCTGGATCCCGCCGCTGTCGGTCAGGACGAGGTACGAGCGGCGCAGCAGGCGGGCGAAGTCGCCGTAGTGCAGCGGCTCCGTGACGGTGATGTTCGGGTGCCGGCTGAGCCGCGGAAGCAGCGTGCGCCGCAACTCCGGGTTGGGGTGCATCGGGAACACGATGTGCACGTCCCGCTCCCGCGCCGCCAGCCTCGACAGCGCCCGGCCGATGCCCTCCATCCCGCGTCCCCAGGACTCCCGGCGATGCGCGGTGACCACGATCACGCGCCGGCCGTCCCGCTCCAGGGCGGCCAACCGCCGGTCCCGGTAACCGTGCCATGCTCGGCAACTCCTCAGCAGGGCGTCGATCACCGTGTTCCCGGTGACGAAGATTGATTCGGGGGCCACTCCCTCGCCGATGAGGTTGCGCGCAGTGCCGACGGTCGGCGCCAGGTGGAGGGTGGCGATGCGGCTGGTCATGCTGCGGTTCGCCTCCTCGGGGAACGGCGAGAACAGATCGCCGCTGCGCAGTCCGGCCTCCAGATGCACGACCGGTACCCGGTGATAGAAGGCCGCCAGCGCGCCCGCCAGCGTCGTGGTCGTGTCGCCCTGCACGACCACCACGTCGGGACGCTCCGCAGCCATCAACGTGTCCAGCCCGGACACCGCCCGGCTCGTCAACTCGGCCAGGGTCTGCCCCGGCCGCATCAGGCCAAGGTCGACGTCAGGCTTGACCCCGAACGTCTCGTGCACCTGGTCGAGCAGCTCCCGATGCTGCCCCGTGACCACGACGACCGGCTCGAAGAGCGCCGCGTCCGCCAGTCCGGCGACCAGCGGCGCAACCTTGATCGCCTCCGGGCGAGTGCCGTAGACCACCATGACGCGCCGCATGCCTACCCCCGCACACCCCGCTCCGCCGAGCACACCTGCCGTCGCCACCCACTCCTCAGCTCCCAGGCCGGCCCCGGTGTAGCAAATATGGTCAAACAACGCATACAACGACGATTCACATCGAACGTTCAGTAATCCTCAAGGACACCTCATGGCTGCCTCAGCATTCATCACCCACCCCGCACGCCAGCGCCCGCGACGGCAACCCAGGCGAACGGGCAACCCCGAAGACGGCACCCGCGAAAGCGGCGCCCGTGAAAGCGGCGCCCGTGAAGGGGACGCCCATGAAGGGAACGCTCACGAAACGAGCTCGTGCGGAAGTTGCGCGTACGAAACGAGCTCGTGCGGGAGTTGCGCGTATGAGACGAGCAAGCTCCGGCGGAAGGAGCGGCCCCGAGACGAGCTCGGGTCACGAGACGCGCTTCCTCTGGAGGAAGCAGGTCCATCCCGAAACGTCAGCGGGAAGCCGACAGCGTCGTCAGGTCGAACACCAGCTGGGGCGCGAACGAGAAAACCACCGCCGCCACCACCGCCAACCCCACAGCCACCCAGGCTGCGGCAAGCGGCCGTCGTGCCACCGCAGCGGTCCCCGGCGTGAAGAGCCGGGCCGTCCAGACGGCGTAGTAGTACAGGCCGATCACTGTGTTGACCGCCATGACCATAGCCAGCCAGCCGGCTCCACCACCGACAACTTCGCGGAAGACCACGACCTTGGCGAACAACCCCGCGAGCCCCGGCGGCAGTCCCGCCAGGCAGATCAAGCAGAACGCCAACGCCAGCCCTGCCGCCGGGCTCCGCAGCGCGAGCCCCCGGTAGTCGTCGAGCTCGTTGCGCACGGCCGATCTCGACACGAGCATGACCACGGCGAACGCTCCCAGGTTCATCGCGGCGTAGATGACGAGATAGGCAACCGAGGCTCCCACCGCCCCCGAGCCCAGCAGCTCGGCCCCCGCCACGCCGCCCCCCTGCGCGTGCCCGATCACCAGAGGCCCCGGCGCTGCCCCGGGCCCCGTACTTGCCGACAGCTGCGACACCGGCCCGGCATTCGCCGAAGCATGCGTCGCCGCCCCGGCCGAAGCCTGGAGCGCCACGGCGAGCGGCGCGAGGATGTATCCCGACTGGGCGACCGAGGACCAGGCCAGCAGCCGTACGGCGGAGCGTTGGCGCAGCGCCAGCAGGTTGCCCACGGTCATGGTGAGCGCGGCGATGATGGCGACGATGGGCGTCCACGTGGCGGCCTGGCCGGACAGTGCGGTGACGAGCAGCAGGATGAGGCCCGCGAACCCGGCGGCCTTCGAGATGACGGAGAGCAGCGCGGCGACCGGCACGGGGGCGCCCTGGTAGACGTCCGCCGCCCACGAGTGGAACGGGACTGCGGCGATCTTGAACGCGAACCCGGCCAGCACCAGGACGACGCCCACCGTGATCACGCCCGCCGTGGGGGGCGTCATCCCCTGGGCGGTCACCATGCCCGCCGCGGAGGACGTGACCGCGCCCGCCGCCGGAGTCCCGGTGCCGACCGCACCCGGAGCGGGGACGGCGCCGCTGAAGACCTCGGCCAGCCGGGACAGGTACACCGTGCCGCCGATGCCGTACAGCAGCGAGACCCCGAACAACATGACCGCCGTGGACACGACCGAGACGACGAACAACTTGACCGCGGCCTCCGAGGCCCGGCCGTCGTACCGTTTCAGTGCCGTGAGCGCGAACACCGGGAGCGACACCAGCTCAAGCGCTACCACCAGCATGATCAGGTCGCGTGAGGCGGGGAGCGTCACAGCGCCGGTGATGGTGCAGAGCAGGAGGAAGTACCACTCTCCTGCGGGGATGCCTCCGGCGGCCAGCTCGGTCATGGACATCAGCACGACGACCAGGGCCGCGACCAGGACCAGCCCGGCGAAGACCAACGTGAAGCGGTCGGCGACGAACGAGCAGAGGGCCGGGACGGACGCCGATCCCCCGGCGGAGCCACGGCCGGCGGCGGCCGGCGCGAGAGCGTCGGGCACGCAGAACGTCGCCATGCTGCCGCCGCCCTGGCCACCGCCTCCGCCTTGGCCACCGCCTCCAGCTCGTACACCCGATGCCGCCTGAGCGCCTTGAGCAACGTGAGCACCGTGAGCAGCCTGAGCGGCCTGAGCGGCCTGAGCGGCCTGAGCGGCCTGAGCGGCCTGAGCGGCCTGAGCGGCCTGGGCGACGATGAAGCCGAGGGCCACGAGGACACCGCCGATCGTCACCAGGCCCAGCGCCGTCCTGATCCTCGGACCGGAGGGAAGGAACGCGTCGAGGAGCAGGACCAGCCCGGCCGTGAGCGCGAGCGCCAGCGGTGGGGCGATCACGAAGTAGTCGATCTGCTGGATCATGACAGGGCTCCCAGCAGTGTCTGCACGGCAGGCGTGGTGAGGGACAGCAGCAGCCCCGGCCAGAGGCCGAACAGGAGGATCAGGACGATCAGCGGCACCCAGGCGACCCATTCGTACCGCCGGATGTCGCGCGGTGGTACGCCACCGGGACCGGACTCGCCGAAGGGAGCCTCGCCGCCGGGTCCTTCCGCGTGACTCTCCGAAGGGCTCAGCCACTCGGCAGAACCGCTCGCCAACCCGGCGTGGACGCCCCGGTCCTCCACAGAACCGCTCGCCAACACGGTGTCGACTCCTGGGGCCTCCAAAGAACCGCTCGCCAGCTCGGCGTCGACTCCTGGGTCCTCCGCCGAACGGCCGAGAGCCTCCGCCGGGAGGCTCGGCCACTCCGCAGGCGCGCTCGCCTCCTCCGTGTCCTCCCGAGGCCCCCCGACCGGCACCGCGTCCGCCCCAGCCGCGATCCCTCCTCCAGCCCCGCCCCCGACCCCCACTCCGGCTCCGGCTCCGGCGAGGCCGGGGCGGGGTGGGAGGCCGTGGGTGACGCGCGACAGCATGACCAGGAAGTACGCCGCCGTCAGCACCGCACCCAGCCCGCCGATCACCATGAACGTCAGGAACAGCCCCCGGGGCAGCCCGGCACCCGGCTGGAAGGCCCCCAGCAGCGCCAGCATCTCCCCCCAGAACCCGGCCAGCCCCGGCAGCCCCAGCGACGCGACCGCCGCGAACGTCAGGACCGACCCGAGGCGCGGCAGCGTGGCGAGCATGCCACCGCCCAGCGACGGCATGTCGGCCGTGCCGTACCGGTCCTTGACGGCGCCGGCCACGAAGAACAGCAGCCCGGTGATCAGCCCGTGGGCGATGTTGGCGAACAGAGCCCCGTTGACGCCCACGGTCGTGAGCGTGGCGAACCCCAGCAGCACGAACCCCATGTGGCCCACCGAGGAGTAGGCGATCATGCGTTTCAGGTCCCGTTGGGCCAGGCAGGCGAGGGCCCCGTACACGATGCCGACCACGGCCAGCGCCCCCAGCCACGGCGCCGCCGCCACCGCCCCCTCCGGCAGGACCGGGACGGCGATGCGGGCGAAGCCGTACGTGCCCATCTTGAGCAGCACCCCGGCCAGCAGGACCGAGCCGACAGTCGGCGCCTCGGTGTGCGCGTCGGGAAGCCAGGTGTGCAGCGGCCACATCGGCGTCTTGACCGCGAGGCCGAGCCCGATCGCCACGAACGCGAGGATCTGCACGCTCCTCGACATGCCCGCGCCGTGGGCCCGGGCGAGGGCGACGATGTCGAGTGTGCCGGTCTGCGCCCAGACGAGCAGCAGGCCGAGCAGCATCACCACGGAGCCGAGCAGCGTGTAGAGGATGAACTTGGTCGCCGCGCCCCGTCGTCCCTTGCCGCCCCAGACGGCGATCAGGAAGTACATGGGGATCAGCACGATCTCGAAGAACACGAAGAACAGCAGCAGGTCGAGCGCGAGGAACGTGCCGACCATGCCGACTTCGAGCACCAGCAGCGTGAACACCAGTGCCCTCGGCCGCGCCGCCATGAGCCGCCCCGGGCCGCGCGCCCGGCCCCAGCCGAGATAGGCGAAGCAGAGGAACGTGAGCAGGGCGGTCAGCGCGACCAGCGGCAGCGAGATCCCGTCGACGCCGAGGTGGAAACGCAGGCCGAGACCGGGGATCCACGGCAGGTCGACGGTGAACTGCGGCGCGGCCGACCGCCCGTAGTCGAACACCGCCACCATGACCACGGCCAGCGCCAGCGTGAGCCCCGACACCGCCTGCCCGTACAGCGGCAGCGCCGGTCGGAGCGCGGCCGGAGCGGCCAGCAGGAGCAGCGCGCCGAGCAGCGGCACCGCGAGCAGCGTGACCGGAAACCAGCCCATCATGTGAACATCACCGCTCCCACCGCGATCAGCAGCAGTCCGGCGAGCAGGCCGCTCACGTAGAGCTGGACGTTGCCGTTCTGGGCGAGCCTGAGCAGTCCGGACATTCCGCGGGCCGCCCGTCCGGAGCCGCGCACCGCCCCGTCCACCACCACGTCGTCCGTCCTGACGACCAGCCGGGCCAGCGCCAGCACCGGCCGCGCGAACACGGCGGCGTAGACGGCGTCCACGTAGAACGCGCGCTCGCACGGGACGCGCAGCGGCCCCAGCAGCCGTGCCGGGTCGGCGAGCGGCGCGGAGCGCCAGACCGCGTACACCGCTCCCGCGCCGAGCAGCGCCAGCACCACCCCGACCGCCGCGACCCCGAGATCGACGTGAACGCCGCCCGCGAGCCCGAGCAGCAACGCCGGCACGACCAGCAGCGCCACCGGCACCAGCATCGTCCGCGGCGCCTCCCGCACGTCGATGACATGGGCCGTGCCCGGCTCCGGCTCGGGCAGCGCGACGACCGCGGCCTGGCCGAAGAACGTCCGCAGCCAGGCTCTGGTGGCGTACGCGCCGGTGACGGCGACGGTCGCGAGCGCACAGCCGTACAGGAGGAGGGCGGCGGCGTCGGTCAGGCGTCCGGCGGTGAGCGCGCCGTCCATGGCCGCCAGCACGGCGTCCTTGCTGAAGAAGCCGCTGGCCGGTGGCAGGCCCATGAGGGCGGCGAAGCCGACGGTCATCGCCGCGAACGTCACCGGCAGCGGCCCTCGCAGGCCGCCCATCTGGCTCATCAGGTTGGCGCCGACGTGGTGGATGACGACGCCCGCGCACAGGAACAGCAGCGCCTTGAACGCCCCGTGCGTCAGCAGGTGGAAGATCGCGGCCTTGGCCGAGCCCGCCGCCAGGCCGCCCGCCATGTAGGCGAGCTGGCTGATCGTGGAGTAGGCGAGCACGCGTTTGAGGTCGTCCTGGGCGAGCGCGGCCAGGGCGGCGCCGAGCATGCCGAGCGCCGCCATGACGGCCAGCACGTCGAGCGTGGGGCCGGCGGCGGCGTACGCCGGGAAGAGCCTCGCCACGATGAAGATGCCGGCGGCGACCATGGTGGCGGCGTGGATCAGCGCGCTGATCGGCGTGGGGCCCGCCATGGCGTCGGGCAGCCAGGTGTGCAACGGGACCTGTGCGCTCTTGCCCGCCACTCCGGCGAGCAGCAGCATGGTGGCGGTCACGAGGGTGGCCGCGGACATCTCGGGCACCTTGGACAGCACGTCGGAGATTCGGAAGCTGCCGGCCGCGAGGCCGAGCGTGAACAGGCCGAACAGGAAGCCCACATCGCCGAGGCGGGTGACCAGGAACGCCTTGACCGCCGCGCGGGAGTTGGCGCGGTCCTCCCACCAGTGGCCGATGAGCAGGTACGAGCAGAGGCCCATGATCTCCCAGCCGACGTACAGGACGAGGAGGTCACCGGCGTACACGACCAGCAGCATCGCGCTGGTGAACAGGCTGACGAAGGCGCTGTAGGAGGGGTAGCGCGAGTCGTGGCGGAGGTAGCCCACGGAGTAGACCTGTACGGCCAGGGCGACCAGCGTCACGAGGACGCCGAGGACCGCGGACAGGTCGTCGGCCTGGAGGGTCAGGGAGATGGGGATGCCGCCGGTGACGATCGTGCCGTAGGTACGGCCCACGGGCGGGCCCGGTGCCGCGTCTCCGAGGTACGCGAAGCCGGGGGCCCAGGCGAGGGCGGTGGCGAGCACGGCGGAGGCGGCGGTCGGCAGGACGGCGAACCAGGCCGCCCGCCCGCGCGCACGCCGGTCGTCGGCGCCGTCCGTGTCACCGGACGCGCGGCTGGTGCGGTGGTGCGGCCGGCGGGTCAGCAGGAGGCCGGCCGCGGCGGCGACGAAGGGCAGGAGGACGACGAGCAGCGGGAAGGTCGTCACCGGTTGCCTCCTCGCTCGGCGTCGGCCCCTGGCCGTGCGTCCTGGGTGTCGCCGCGGCCGTCGCCGGCCGTTTCTGTGGGGGCGGGCGGGGTCGCGGTGTGGATCGGCGGCTCGGACAGGTCGCGGAGGGCGTCGATGTCGACGGTCCTACGGTTGCGGTAGAGGGCGAGGATGATGGCCAGGCCCAGCCCCACCTCGGCCGCGGCGATCACGATGACGAACAGCGTGAGCACCTGACCGCTGTGCAACCGGTCGCGCAGCCACACGTCGAACGCGACGAGGTTGAGGTTGACGGCGTTGAGCATCAGCTCGACGGACATCAGCACCAGGATCGTGTTGCGGCGGGCGAGCACGCCGTACACGCCGATGCAGAAGAGGAGCGCCGACACGACGGCCGGGTAGACGATGTGCATCAACGCCCCCCGGACCGGTCAGCGGGCGGGTCGGGCATGGCGGACGGATCGTCCGGCGCACGGGGAGACCCTGATGTAGGGCTTGAGTCCGGCGTACGGGGCGAGACTGGCGTACGGGGCGAGTCCGGCGTACGGGGTGAGTCCGCGGGCTGGTGAGGGTGGCTCGGTGGGGAGCCGCCCTGGATGTCCGTGCGGGACAGGACGATGGCGCCGATCAGGGCCGCCAGCAGCAGCACCGACAGCGCCTCGAACGGCAGCACCCACGTGCTGAACACGCTGGCACCGAGCTCCTTGGCCGCGCCCTGGCCGGGATCGAGCGGCGCGTAGGCCGTACGGAAACCGTCGACCACCACCGTCACCAGGACGGCGGCCGTCGCCACGGCCACCAGCGCGGCGACCACCCGGTTGCCGCTGTCGAGGTCGGCGGAGCGGCCGATCGGAGCCCGCGTGAGCATGATGCCGAACAGCATGAGCACGACGACCGCGCCCACGTAGATGAGCACCTGCACCCAGGCGACGAACTCCGCCGTCAGCACGAGGTAGCAGCCGGCGAGCGCGCCGAAGCAGACCACGAGCCACAGGGCGGCGTGGACGAGCTGCCGGGTGGTGACGACGAGCAGCGCCGATCCGACCGCCACCGCGCCGAGCAGCAAGAAGACGATCTCCTGGCCGGTGGGTGACAGATAGGAGGGCACCTCCTCGGTCACTACTCCTCCTCAGGCTCCCTTGGGTCTGCAGGGTCGAGACGCCCGGGCGGACGGATGGAGCGAGGATCGGCCATCCGGCGCCTGCGCGGCCTCGGGGCAGAAGTCTGCTCTTCCGCTTCGGGGTTCGGGCGCGGCTCGCCCGAGGCTGTGGACAACTCTTCGCCGGATGTGGAGCCTGTGGACAACTCTCCGGCCGGCTCGGCCCCCGTTTCGCTCGACGCGGGAGCTGCTTCGCCGGGAACGGAGTCGGCATCGTCCGTTGCGGGGGCCGGATCGTCCGTGCCGGGGGCCGGGGATACGCCGTCCTGCGGTGCTTCCGGGGAGCGCGCCCCGGCTTCAGGCGTCTTCGGGTTCCGGGCTTCCGACGCGGGCGGCGTGGTGCCGGGCTTGTCGCCCGCGGGCGGCGTGGTGCCGGGCTTGTCACCGGTCGCCGGGCTCGCGGGGAGGGCCCCGGGCGGGCGGATGCCACGGATGTTCGCCATGCGCGCCCTGCGCTCCGCCTGGCCGGGCCGGTCCGGGCCGGCCGCCGACCGGTCTGCGGCCCGGGTGCCGGGGGCGTCTTGGGTGCCGGGGGCGTCTTGGGCGGTGGGGTCGGACGGGCGGGGCCCGGTGGTGGCCTCCCGGGCGTCGGGCTCACCGGCGGACCGGCGACCGCGCGGGGCCGGGGGGCGAGCATCCGGTGCGGAGCGGGGATCCTCCGGTGGGCGGACGTCGGGCGACCCGGTCGTCGAAGCGTCCGGCGCGGAAGCGGTACGTGCGGAAGCGTCCTCCGCAGAGGCGGTACGTGCGGAAGCATCCTCCGCAGAGGCGGTACGTGCGGAAGCGTCCTCCCCGGAAGGCGTACCGTCCCCTGTGGAAGGAGGGGCGGCCTCGGTGGTGCGGGACGCGGAGGGCCCTTCCGGCGGCGTGCCGGAGGAGGCTGCCGGATCTTCCGGCGTCGTCCGGGGCGCCGTACGAGGCGTCGTACGGGATGTGGAGGGCTGCTCCGGTGCGGCGGCGCCCGGACGGCCGCCCGCACCTCCCGGACGGGGCCCGGCGGGGCGGCGGGGAGCGGCCGCGAGCTCCTTGGGCGGCTCGGCGCCGGGGTCGTGGGCCGGGGGCGGCGGGACCGTGGGCACCCAGGCGGCGAGCCGGTCCTTCTCGTGCAGCAGGTTGCGGATGTCGCCCTCGGCGTACTCGAACTCCGGGGACCAGAACAGCGCGTCGAACGGACAGACCTCGATGCAGATCCCGCAGTACATGCACAGGGAGAAGTCGATGGCGAACCGGTCGAGGACGTTGCGCTGACGCGGGCGTCCGCCCTCCGGCGCCGGGAGGGTCTCCTTGTGCGAGTCGATGTAGATGCACCAGTCGGGGCACTCGCGGGCGCAGAGCATGCAGGAGGTGCAGTTCTCCTCGACCAGGGCGATGACGCCGCGGCTGCGGGGCGGGAGAGCGGGCTTGACCTCGGGGTACTGCTGGGTGACGGATTTGCGCAGCATGTGGCGGAGGGTGACGGAGAGCCCCTTCGCCAACCCCACTCCCGGTATCCGCGCCATGGTCATCATCATTGCGCACTTGTCCGCGCACGTGAATGCGCTGGTCGCGTTGTCCCCAGTTTTTCCACAGTTATCCACAGGTTATCGGGAGGTTATCCACAAGATGGCTCCGCGGCCGTTATGTACCACGGTGTGGCCGATAGCCTTCCGGCATGTCGAACAGCCGGCCGCACGGTCCCAGTGGCCTGGCATGGACCGCCGGGGTGGTGTGGGCGGCTCTGCCGCTGTTCACGTGCGGGATGCTGACGCCGTTCACGATCGGGTTCGCGGCGTTCTGGTTGCGCAGCGTGTGGCAGCTGATCGCCGCCGCCGCCTACACCGTGTGCCTGGGTTCGTTCCTGATCGTGGTGTTCGCGTACGACCAGTTCGAGGACATCCCGGAGCCGCTGTCCTCGCTGATATCCCTCGCCCTGGTCGTGACCTGGCTGGGCGGTGTCATCCACTCCGGCATCCTCGTTCCTGCCATGGTCAGGGCCCGTCACCGCAACGCTCCGCCGTTCCCGCCTCGCCCGTTCATGCCTCCGGCGAACGTCCACCAGCGCACCACCGCTCCGACCTTCCGGCAGTCCTCCGGCGCGCCGGAGTGGATCGGGCACTACCGGGTGCTGCGGTCCCTGGGGAGGGGCGGGCAGGGGGCCGTCTACCTCGCGCAGGCGCCCAACGGCGCTCGGGTCGCGGTGAAGGTCCTGCACGACCTGGTCGACGAGACGGCCCGTGCTCGCTTCGCCCGCGAGGTGGACACGGCGCGCAGGGTCGCGACGTTTTCCACAGCCCGGGTGCTGGACGTGAACATCAGCGGCCAGCACGCGTACATCGTCAGTGAGTACGTCGAGGGACCGTCGCTGGAGCAGCTCGTCCGCAACCACGGTCCGCGGGACCAGGACAGCCTCACCCGGCTGGCGTTGTCCACAGCCGGGGCGCTCGCGGCCATCCACAAGGCCGGGATCGTGCATCGTGACTTCAAGCCGAGCAACGTGCTGATCGGCAACGACGGGCCGCGGGTGATCGACTTCGGCATCGCCCGCGCGCTCGACCAGGTGACGGTGACGTCGGGGAAGATGGCCGGCACCCCGCCGTACATGTCGCCCGAGCAGTTGACGGGGGCGCCGGTGGGGCCGCCGTCGGACGTGTTCAGCTGGGGGGTGACGATGATGTTCGCGGCAACGGGGCGGCCGGCGTTCGGGGAGGACACGGTGCCGGCGGTTTTCCACAGGGTGCTGACGGTCCACCCTGACCTGTCGCCCTTACCGCCGGGTCTGCGGAAGATCGTCGGGACGTGTCTCCACAAGAGCCCGGAGGATCGGCCGGGAGCCGCGGACGTGATGCTCGCGATCATCCACTGACGGGGTTCGGTAACCGCCGGCGTGCTGTGGGGAGATGCCGATGCGCACGCTCAGCGTGTCAGCCGCCAGGTGTTCCACTCGTCCAGCAGCGTGAAGCCCATCGCCAGCATGGGCGCGTCGGACGTGGCGTTCCACGTGATGACCTGCCGGACCCGCGGGCCAGCCGCTCCGCCGCGGCCCGATCCCCAGGCGGCGTCGCCGCGGCCCGGTTCCCCGGCGGGGTGCCGCAGCCTGATTCACCGGCCGCTCCTGCGTGGCCGGGCCGGCTCATCGTGCGCGCTTGGCGGCGGATACGGCGTCCAGGCACAGGGGCCGCGGGCACCGGGGTTGCGTGGTCAGGGGGTGGCTTCGGGGCAGGTTCGGGTGAGGCTGAGGTAGTCGGCGTGGGTGAGGCGACGGGCCTCCAGGTGCATGTTGTGGTGCTGGGTGAAGCGGTTGACGTCCTCGGGCGGCCAGGGGCCGGGCAGGTGGTGGAGCGGGGCGCCGTTGGAGTCGAGGACGAACAGGCCCGTGCGGTCCTCGTAGCCGTACAGGAGGAAGGCGCAGGCGTGACCGGGCCTCCGGCGGAAGGCGAACTCGGCGACGAGGGCGCCGCCGCGCCGGATCTCCATCCGGGGGCCGCGGTTGCCGTCTCGCCGGGTGGTGACGGTGAGGCCGCCCGGCACGCCGAGGATCTCCCCTCGGGCGGCGCGGCGTCTGTGCATGCGGGCCGACAGGGGGCGCAGCACCAGGAGCGCCGGGCTGAAGCCGATCAGGAGCCACTTGGCCTCCAGGATGTACGCCAGCCCCCTGCCAAGCGTGGTCAGGCCACGCCAGGCGGGCCACATCCCGATCATGGCCAAGTACGTCATGACGATCAGGCCCGCGACTCCGGTCCCGATGGTGACCGCTTTGCCCCACTTAGTGAGAAAGGACGGGCGGATGCCGTGCAGGCGGCGCCAGCCGGGGGCTCGGGCGGCGAGGGTGGTACGGACCTCGCGGGAGGGGCGAGCGCGGGCGTTCACGACCGGGATGCCGGCCCCGACGGCGAACGTGTGGACGTCGGGAGCGTGCCAGGGGCCCGGGAGGTCCAGGAGGACGAGACCGTCGGCGTCCAGGACCGCGAGACCGGTGCAGGTCTGCCGCTCGGCGTCCTTGGCACGGGTCGCCGGCCGGTCGTAGCGGTAGTGGTACAGGCGCGTGGGGGTGGCGGTTGATCGAGACGCGGAGGCCGTGGCGGGTGGCCGCACCGCGGACGGGGTCAGGTGCTGGGCGCCGGATTCGGCGGCTGCCGGGCCCGGGCCTGGCGGCGGGCATCTCCCCGGTCCGGCCGGGAGGGGGAGGTGGGTCGTGTGGCCGGTTACGGCGTCGATCGCGGTCAGGGTGTGGCCGTCCCAGGAGAGCGTCGTCTCCAGGCAGGTCACACTGTGGACGGTGCCGGCCGGTTCGTCCCCGGCTGAGGCGGGCCGCGCGTTCATGTGGTCACCCCTGATTCTCCGGTCCCCAAGGGACAGACGACCGGGGGACGGGTGGAGTTTCGCGGTGCCGGGACCGGTTGGCGAGATCCGGCCGCCGCTCAGGTGAGCACCCTCACCACGCCTGTCAGCGCGAGCTGGACCAGGGCCAGCGGCACCAGCCCCGCCCAGGCCAGCTTCTGGAGCTGGTCCTCGCGCAGCCGCGGGAAGCTGACCCGCAGCCAGATCACCACGAACGCCAGCGCGAACACCTTGACCAGCGTCCACAGCCAGCCCGGCAGGAACGGGCCGTGCCAGCCGCCGAGGAACAGCACCGTGGTGAGGAACGACAGCACCACGATCCCGACGTACTCCGCCAGCATGAACAGGGCGAAGCGCATGCCGGTGTACTCGGTCATGGGGCCCATGATGATCTCGGACTCGGCGATCGGCATGTCGAACGGCGGCCTGCGCAGCTCGGCGAGCCCGGCGAGGAAGAAGACCACGCCGCCGATCGCCTGCCAGGGCAGCCACCACCACTGCCACGCCTCGACGATCCCCGGGATGGACAGCGTGCCCGCCGCCATCGCGACCGAGGAGGCGGCCAGCACCAGCGGCAGCTCGTACGACATGAGCTGAGCGGCCGCGCGCATGCCGCCGAGCACGGAGTACTTGTTGGCCGAGGCCCACCCGGCCATGATCGAGCCGAGCACGCCGATGCCCATCACCGCGAGCACGAAGAACAGCCCCAGGTCGAGGTCCACGGCGACGCGGCCCTGGTCGATCGGGATGGCGATCATCACGACGAGGTACGGGACCAGTGCCACCCCGGGCGCGATCATGAAGATGCGCCGGTCCGCGGCGGCCGGGATGACGTCCTCCTTCTGCGCGAACTTCACCCCGTCGGCGATCAGCTGCGCCCACCCGTGGAAGCCCCCCGCGTACATCGGCCCGAGGCGCGACTGCATGTGGGCCATGACCTTGTGCTCGGTCTGCCCCACGATCAGGGGCAGCACCAGGAACACGGCGAGGATGACGACGAAGCTGATCACCACGTCAAGCATCGGGCGCTGCCCCCCAGTCGGCGGGAACTCCAGGTGGAAGGGTCTTGCGGCGGCTCGGCGAGCCGTGCCCGGACTCGCCGGGCTCCTTCGCGCCCGGCCACGCCTTGGCGACGCGGGCGGCGAGAACGAAGTCCTTGCGCAGCGGGTGTCCCTCGAACCCGTCGGGCAGGAGCAGCGGCACCAGGTTGGGGTGTCCGTCGAAGACGACGCCGAACATCTCGTACGTCTCCCGCTCGTGCCAGTCGGCGCCCCTGTACACGCCGACGGCGGAGGGCAGGCGCGGGTCGGCGCGCGGCACACTCACGCGCACGAGGAGCCGGCGGCAGGCGGCCGGGTCGTACAGGTGGGCGACGACCGTGAACGTCTCGGGAGGCTCGTCCACCCCGGTCAGCCAGTCGAAGAACACGTAGCCGGAGTCCCTGAGCGCGGCCAGGACGTCGATCCAGTGGCCGGGGTCCGCGACGTCGAGGGTCGTCTCGCCGTACGACTCCGAGAGCTGGACGCGGTCGCCGAAGCGCCCTGCGGTCTCCTCGGGGACAGGAGTCACACGTCACCGCCCGAGTCGCCGTGGGGGCGGGACGGGAGATAGCGGTCGCCGAGCTGCTCGCCCGCGATCTGCTCCTGGAGCTTCATGATCCCGTACAGCAGCGCCTCCGGCCTGGGCGGGCAGCCGGGCACGTACACGTCCACGGGGATGATCTGGTCCACTCCGTTCGTGACGCAGTAGGAGTCCCAGTACGGGCCGCCGCTGTTGGAGCAGGCGCCGAACGAGATGACGTACTTGGGGTCGGGCATCTGCTCGTACAGGCGCTTGACGGCGGGAGCCATCTTGTCCGTCACGGTGCCTGAGACGATCATGAGGTCGGCCTGCCGCGGCCCGTTGGCGAACGGGATCACCCCGAACCTGATGAAGTCGTGCCGGCTCATCGACGTGGCGATGAACTCGATGGCGCAGCACGCCAGCCCGAAGTTGAACACCCACAGCGAATAGCGCCGCCCCCAGTTGAGGACGAACCGCATCGGCTTGGGAGCCAGCCGGGAGACCGGCCCCACGGTGGGCATCGGGAGATCCGTCGCTGCCATGTCTCCATTGTCCCGCCTGATCGGCGTGAGGAGTAGAGGCGGGCCGATCTCGGCCGAGGAGACTCAGGTCCAGGTGAGGACGCGCTTGCGCCAGGCGTACAGGATGCCGAGCGCGATGAAGCCCAGGAAGACGAACATCTCCACGAGCGTGGTCACGCCGTACCCGGGCGCGTCGAACACCGTCGCCCACGGGAAGAGGAACACCGCGTCCACGGCGAACACCACGTACAGGTACGTGAAGACGTAGTAGCGGACCTGCGACTGGGCCCAGCCCTCGCCCACGGGGTCGACGCCGCACTCGTACGTGGTCAGCTTCTCGGGGGTCGGCCGGGTGGGGCGGAGCAGGCGGTTGGCCATGAGGGCGCCGGCCACGATCGCGACGCCTGTCGCGAACAGCACGGCGACCAGCGCATAGGACCCGAAGTAACCGTCCACCTCCCGATCGTAACCCAGTCAAACCTCTGGACCTATAGTCCCAAATCGGGGTAAAACGGAAGAATAGCCACCATAACCTGACACCTATGCACAAATTGCGCCATGTTGGTGGACTCGCGCTGCTCGGCCTCCTGGCCGGCGGCTGCGGCCTCGGCTCGGGTTCCCATGAGCGCAACATCGTCGTGCCCTCGGACCCGACCATGCTCGACTACGTCGACCCCGCGACGGTGGGCGGCCTCGTCCCCAGGACGTTGAGCGAGGGCGAGAGCGCGCGCCGGTACGTGCACATCAGCTATCCGCGGGTCGAGGGCGCGCCGAAGCTCGACGCGGCGCTGAACAAGGAGGCCGAGCGGCAGCTCCACGCCTTCCGTGCCGCCGTGGACGCCGCCTCCTCCGACGCCCTCCGCCCCCGCGCCGGCGGCAAGCGGGCCGTTCCGTCCCGCGCGAGCGCCTACGTCGGCGCGTCCCTGCGCCGTCCCGAGCTGAACGTCCAGTGGGATCTCACCGCCGCCTCCCCCGACGTCGTGGGGGTACGGCTGCGCACCGGCGAGTTTCTCGGGGTCGGCTGGGCCCGCTCCACCAGGACCTTCTGGTACGACCGGCGGCGCGACCGGGCGATCGGCTCGGCCGGGCTGCTCGCCGGCAAAGCGGCGCTCGGGGAGACGGCCCGGCTGGTCCGGGAGAGCCTGCAGCCGCGCGGCTCGGCCGTGGACCTGAGCTCGGTCAAGGCGACCGAGGAACGGCTCGACTCGATGGCGTTCAACCGGGCGGGCGACCTGGTCGTGGAGTTCGACGACTGCGAGATCGGGTCCTGCTCGCTGGGCCGGGTCGCGGAGGCCGTGCCGGCGTGGCAGATCGAGCCGCTGCTGTCGGCGACGGGCCGGCTCGCGCAGGCCGCCGCCATGTCGGCGCCCAGGACGGCGAACCCCGTCCCGTTCGACCCCGAGAACGAGACGGGCGGCTCCCCGATGACCGGCGGCATCATCCCGCGGCGGGGCGCGGGGCCGGAGGTCGGGGGCGGGACGCGGGCCGGGGCGGGCGTGGAGGCCGCGGTCCCCGCCGGGCCGGCGGCCGAGCACGTGAACTGCGCCGAGACGAAGTGCGTGGCGCTCACGTTCAACGACGGGCCGGGCCCCGACACGCCGCGCCTGCTCGACGCGCTGCGCGCCGCCGACGCGCGGGCCACGTTCTTCGCCGTCGGCGTCAACGCAGTGGCCAACCCGGCGGTGCTGCGCCGCATGCGTGACGAAGGTCACCTCGTCGGCAACCACAGCTGGGGTCACCGCGACCTGACGAAGATGCCGGTGAACAGGGTCGTCGACGGGCTCGCCCGCGCTCAGGACGCCATCACCGCGAGCACGGGGCGGATGCCGGCGCTGGCCCGCCCGCCGTACGGCGTGGCGAGCCCGGCGGTGCTGGACGCGGCGCACCGGGTGGGCGTGGCGCTGGTCGGCTGGGACGTGGACGCGCGCGACGCGCTGGACGGCCCGGGCCCCGGCGCGAAGCAGCAGGCCGGGGAGATCACCCGGCGTGTCGTCGGCGGCGCCCACGACGACGCGATCGTCCTCATGCACGACACCAACAGCGCGACCGTGGACGCGGTCCCGGGCATCCTCAAGGAGCTGCGCCGGAAGGGATACACCTTCGTCACCGTTCCGGAGTTGTACGGCTCCGCAGGCATGGAGCCCGGGCACTACTACCGCTCGGGAATCGCCGTGGAGGCGGACAACCCCTGAGACGGCGCACCCCTTACGGGGACGTATAGTTGGCCCTCGTGACCCGAACCGTCCTCTTCGCCCGCCTGCATGTCGACCTCGGCAGGCTCGCGTCGGCGCTGTGTCACCCCTAGCGGTTCTCCGGCCTCCCCCTGACTCCCACCGCGTTTACCCTCGCTATGCGCAGAGGAAACGTGTTGAACCTCGCGAGGATCTAGCATGGAACTGAGAACGCGCCCAAAGCGACCGCGCATTGGCGCGTCGAGGAGGACTGAGCTGTGACGAAGCAGGTCCAGCAACTCGACCGCGTGATCATCCGCTTCGCCGGCGACTCCGGCGACGGCATGCAGCTCACCGGTGACCGCTTCACCGCCGGCACGGCGGAGTTCGGCAACGACCTGTCCACGCTGCCCAACTTCCCGGCCGAGATCCGCGCGCCCGCCGGCACCCTGCCGGGCGTCTCCAGCTTCCAGCTGCACTTCGCCGACCACGACATCCTCACGCCCGGCGACGCGCCGAACGTGCTCGTCGCGATGAACCCGGCGGCGCTGAAGGCCAACCTGGGCGACCTGCCGCGCGGCGCGGACATCATCGTCAACACCGACGAGTTCACCAAGCGCAACCTGCAGAAGGTCGGCTACGAGACCAACCCGCTGGAGGACGACGCGCTCGCCGAGTGGCGGGTCCACGCGGTGCCGCTGACCTCGCTGACGGTCAAGGCCCTCGAGGGCTTCGACCTGTCGAAGAAGGACGCCGAGCGCTCGAAGAACATGTTCGCCCTCGGCCTGCTGTCGTGGCTCTACCACCGGCCGATCGAGCACACGATCACGTTCCTCCAGCAGAAGTTCGCCAAGAAGCCGGAGATCGCCAAAGCCAACATCGCGGCCTTCCAGGCGGGCTGGAACTACGGCGAGACGACCGAGTCGTTCTCGGTGTCGTACGAGGTCAAGCCGGCCCGGCTGGCCCCGGGCGTCTACCGCAACATCTCCGGCAACCAGGCGCTCGCCTACGGCCTGATCGCCGCCTCGGTGCAGTCGAAGCTCCCGCTTTTCCTCGGCTCGTACCCGATCACGCCGGCCAGCGACATCCTGCACGAGCTGTCGAAGCACAAGCGGTTCGGCATCCGCACGTTCCAGGCGGAGGACGAGATCGCGGGCGTCGGCGCGGCGCTGGGCGCGGCGTTCGGCGGCGCGCTGGGCGTGACGACGACCTCCGGTCCGGGTGTGGCGCTCAAGGCGGAGACCGTGGGCCTCGCGGTCACCACCGAGCTGCCGCTGATCGTCGTGGACGTGCAGCGGGCCGGGCCGAGCACCGGCATGCCGACCAAGACGGAGCAGACCGACCTGCTGATGGCCATGTTCGGCCGCAACGGCGAGTCGCCGGTGCCGATCGTGGCGCCGATGTCGCCGAGCGACTGCTTCGACGCGGCGGTCGAGGCGGCCCGGATCGCCGTGAAGTACCGCACGCCGGTCATGCTGCTGTCCGACGGCTACCTCGCCAACGGCTCCGAGCCGTGGCGGCTGCCGGAGGTGTCCGACCTGCCGGACATCTCGCAGGAGTTCACCACCGCGCCCAACGGCGACGACGGCGAGTTCCTGCCGTTCAAGCGCGACACCGAGACGCTGGCGCGCCCGTGGGCGATCCCCGGCACGGCGGGCCTGGAGCACCGCATCGGCGGCATCGAGAAGGCCGACGGCACGGGCAACATCTCCTACGACCCGAACAACCACGACCACATGGTCAGGGTGCGTGCCGCCAAGATCGCCGGGATCGACGTGCCGGACCTGGAGGTGGACGACCCCGACGGCGACGCCCGGGTGCTCGTGCTCGGGTGGGGCTCGACGTACGGGCCGATCGCCGCGGCGGTGCGGCGCATCAGGAAGAGCGGCGGCAAGGTCGCGCAGGCCCACCTGCGCCACCTCAACCCGCTGCCCGCCAACACCGGCGAGGTCCTCAAGGGCTACGACAAGGTGTTGCTGCCGGAGATCAACCTCGGGCAGCTCGCGCTGCTGCTGCGGGCCCGCTACCTCGTCGACATCATCAGCTACAACCGGGTGCGCGGCCTGCCGTTCAAGGCCGAGGAGCTGGCCGGAGTGATCCAGGACGTGATCGACAGTGACTGAGCTGCTCAACGGGAAGGGCCTGTCCCTCATCCCCAAGACGGATGCCAAGCAGACCCTGAAGGACTTCAAGTCCGACCAGGAGGTCCGCTGGTGCCCCGGCTGCGGCGACTACGCGATCCTGGCCGCGGTGCAGAGCTTCCTGCCGGAGCTGGGGCTGCGGCGCGAGAACATCGTGTTCGTCTCGGGCATCGGCTGCTCCTCGCGCTTCCCGTACTACCTCGACACCTACGGCTTCCACTCGATCCACGGCCGCGCGCCGGCGATCGCGACGGGCCTGGCCGCGAGCCGGCCGGACCTCAGCGTGTGGGTGATCACGGGTGACGGCGACGCGCTGTCGATCGGCGGCAACCACCTGATCCACGCGCTGCGCCGCAACGTCAACCTCAACATCCTGCTGTTCAACAACAGGATCTACGGCCTGACGAAGGGGCAGTACTCGCCCACCTCCGAGGTCGGCAAGATCACCAAGTCGACGCCGATGGGGTCGCTGGACAAGCCGTTCAACCCGATCTCGCTGGCCCTCGGCGCGGAGGCATCGTTCGTGGCCCGCACCATCGACTCCGACCGCAAGCACCTGCAGTCGGTGCTGCGCGAGGCGACCGCCCACCGCGGCACGTCGCTGGTGGAGATCTACCAGAACTGCAACATCTTCAACGACAACGCCTTCCAGCCGCTCAAGGACCCCGAGGTCCGCGACGACATCACGCTGCGGCTGGAGCACGGGCAGCCGATCGTGTCGGCGTCCAAGGCGGTCGTGCGGGGCGACAACGGCGGCATCCAGGTGGTGCCGCTCGCGGAGGCCCCGGCGGAGCGGATCGTGGTCCACGACGCGCACTCGCCCGACCCGTCGGTGGCGTTCGCGCTGTCGCGGCTGGACGAGCCGGCGTTCGAGCACGTGCCGATCGGCATCTTCCGGCAGGTGGACCGGCCGGCGTACGACGTGCTGATGGCCGAGCAGCTCGACGAGGCCGTGGCGCAGCAGGGCCAGGGTGATCTGACGGACCTGCTGATGGGCGGCGACACCTGGCGCATCAGCTGAGGCGATGGACCGAGGATGAGGGGACGGCGAGGAGCCGTCCCCTCCGTCATGTCTGGGGGGACACATGCCCGGGTCGCTGGTGACGGGGGCCACCGGTTTCATCGGCTCGCACCTGGTCCGGCGGCTCGGGCTGTCGGGTGAGGCGCACGGGGTGAGCCGCTCGGACCCGCCGTCCGTGCCGGGGGTGACGTGGCACCGGGCCGACCTGCGTGACGCGACGGCGGTGGAGGGCCTGCTCGCCGCGGTACGGCCGGACGTGGTGTACCACCTGGCGGGCGAGGTGGACGGCACCCGCGAGACCGGGACAGTGCTGCCCACGCTGGAGGGCAACCTGACGAGCACGGTCAACGTGCTGACGGCCGCGGCCCTGTCGGGCAGCCGGGTGGTGCTGGCGGGGTCGAGCGAGGAGCCGCGGCCGGGCAACGGGCACGCGGCGCCGCCCTCGCCGTACGCGATGGCCAAGGCCGCGGCCTCGGGGTACGCGGACCTGTTCCACCGGCTGTGGGGCGTTCCGTACACGATCGTGCGGCCCACCATGGTGTACGGGCCGGGGCAGCGTGACGGGACGAAGCTGGTGCCGTACGTGACGCTGGCGCTGCTGCGCGGCGAGGAGCCGCGGCTGACCAGCGGCGCGAAGGTGGCCGACTGGGTGTACGTCGACGACGTGGTGGCGGCGTTCGCCGCGGCCGGCGCGAGCGGGCGGGCCGTGGGGCGGGCGTTCGACGTGGGCACCGGGGTGCGGGCGTCGGTCCGCGAGGTGGTGGAGCTGCTCCACCGGATCGTGGGCGGCGGCGGGCCGCGCTTCGGCGCGGTGTCGGACCGGCCGCTGGACGTCCCGCAGGCGGCCGACACCGGGCCGGCGCGGGAACTGCTCGGCTGGGAGGCGGCAGTCGGGCTGGAGGAGGGCCTGCGCCGGACGGTCGCCTGGTACGCGGCCCGTCAGGGCGTTATCCGGTAGACGTGGTAGGTGCTCTCCGCGGCGAAGGCGTCGGTGAACGCGCCGCCGGTCACGGGGACGCGCCGGTTCTCGAAGAGCACCTCGACCCGCCCCGCCGGGACGCCGGGCGGCAGCGTGAACGTGCGCGTCCCGGGCCCGCCGTCCATGCCCGGCATGGCGAACAGGTAATAGGCGCCGCCGTGCCGCTTGAGCATCGTGTCGACGCCCTTGCCGAAGTCGTGGGCGAGCGACTGGGTGTTGAGGACGGGGGCCAGCTCCTTGATCTGCCGGTTCACCTCGATGACGGCGGGCCTGGTCCGCGCGCCGCACGCGTCGCGCAGGACGTGCTGGCTCTGGCACGGCCCGCCGAAGCTGTGGTTGAAGTAGACGACGCCGCGGGCGCCGTGGATGAGGGAGCTCATGACGGCGCCCTTGAGCTCGGCGGGCTCGATCGGCCGCCTGTCCTCGGGCGCGGGGTGGCCGGCCTCGACGAACGCGTAGATGGGCTGCCGCTTGCCGTCGAGGGCGTCGAGCCTGCGCTGGCGGTCGATGAGCAGGCCGTAGTTGGCGGCCCTGGCGCACTGGTCGGCCCGGAACTTCAGCGAGTTCTGGGCGTCGACGCAGGCGTAGTAGCTGGTGTACCAGTAGACGTCGAGCGAGACGAGGTCGGTGTAGTCGTTGACGAACCGGCCGGCCTGCCGGTCGTTCTGCCAGATCATGACGCCCTTGCCGTAGTTGGCGTAGTGCGGCCGGCCGTCGCCCTTGGGCAGGCGGTCCTTGAGCGTCTTCATCACCGTGTAGCCGCAGCGCTCCTTGTGCGGGTCGTCGGGCACGCACAGCGGCCCCTGGCCGGGGAAGTTGCCGGTCCAGCCGTCGTCGCCGGGGCCGGCCCACATGTCGGCCTCGTCGGTGACGAGCCAGGCGACGGTCTCGGCGCCGTAGCCCCCGATCGGCTTGCCGGTGATGGCGAACATGCCGTTCTTCCTGATGAGCGCCATGTCGCTGGTCTCGGTCAGCTCGACGTACGTGTTGATGCCGGCCTCGCGGTCCTTGTCCACGTCGTCCTGGGTGATGACGGACTCGTACCAGACGCCGACGGGGAAGAAGGAGGGGTCGGTCCAGCCGGCGGCGGCGGTGGCCGGGAAACGGCCGTAGTAGGCGGGGCCGCCCTCCCAGTCGACCGGCTTGAGCGCGGGCGCGGAGGGGGCGGGCGGCGGGTTCTCGGCGCCGGGCCCGGCCGGGCGCAGGTCGAGCACGGCCCAGACCACGGCCGCCGCGATGAGCACGGCCGGCAGGGCCAGGAGCGGGCGGGGGACCCGCATCAGCGCTCTCCCTCGGCCAGCGCCATGAGCTCGCGGGCCCGCGCGGACCAGGACGCGTCCCGCACGGACGCGCGCAGCTCCCCGGCCGTCGCCGGGCCGCCCGTGTCGAGCGTGAGCCTCACGGCCTCGACGAACGCGGCGTGGCCGGCGGCGGCCCTGACCCGGCCGGTGTAGGCGGCCAGCTCGGCGAACTGCGTGCTGACGACGGGCAGGCCGAGCGCCAGGTACTCCTTGAGCTTGATCGGGTTGGCGTGCCGGATCCAGGCGTTGTCCTGCCACGGCATGATGGCCACGTCGAAGCCCGACCCGTACCCGGGTATCCGCTCGTACGGGCGGAAGCCGAGCCAGTGGACGTTGGGATACTTCGTCAGCCGCTCCATCGGCGCGGTGGCGTCGCCGATGAGCACCAGCGACGCGTGCGGCAGCTCTACCGCGACGCGTTCGAGCAGGTCGAAGTCCACGACGAAGTCGTCCAGCGCGCCGAAGAAGCCGATCCGCGGCCCGGGGACGGCGGCCAGGTCGGGCGGGAGCGCGGCGGTGCGGGTGAAGTGGCCGAGGTCCACGCCGTGGTCGAGGAAGTGCGCCCGGTCGCCGGTGAGGGGGCGCTCGTCCGCCATGAGGGCCCGGCTGGCGTAGACGACACGGTCGGCGCGGGCCAGCAGCGCGCGCTCCAGCGCGCCGATGGTGGCGGCGTCGGCCTCGGGGAACGCCGAGTGCCTGTCGGAGCGGTTGAACACCAGCGACCTCCTGGCCATGGGGCGCACCACGTCCCACGCCGTGGGGATGGTGACCACGACGACCGGGCGGCGCATGCCGAGCGCCCGGCACACGACCCGCACCTGGGCCCGGACCAGCACCGCGTTCAGGCGGCGAAGCAGGGGCGAGCCGTAGAACGGCAGCGGCAGCGGCGACATCACGTGGAAGCCGGGCAGCGGCTCGCGGACGAGCTTGGCGACGCTGCGCAGCTTGCGGGTGATCCGCCGGACGACCTGGGTGGACCTGCCGGGGACGGGCATGCGCATGCCGATGCTGTTGACGATCAGCACCTCGCGGTGGGCGGCGATCGAGCGCATGAGCTGGAAGTCGGAGTGCGCCTGGTTGTGGTACCACCAGTCCTGGGCGGAGAAGCAGACGTAGCCGGGCGGCTCGGGTGTCTCCCGGGGCCAGCGCGGCATGCGCCACAGGGCGCGCAGGGCGGCCCGGTGGCGTGTCCCGCCGGTCCTGCCCCGGGTGGCGGCGCGCAGCGCCTCGTTGAGCGCGACGGCCAGGCGCATGAGCAGGGCGCGCGGCCGGCCGTGACGCTGCCGGTGGAGCCTGACCCGGTTCGCCGCGGACAACGCCCACAGCCTGCTGGAGGTGGCCTGCTCGCCGCCCAGGTGGACCGCGCGGGCCGCCGGCACGTACCGGACGGCGAAGCCGCGGTCCCCGGCGCGCAGCATGTACTCGGTCTCCTCCGAGTACAGGAAGTACCGCTCGTCGAGGGGGCCGGTCGCGTCGAGGCAGTGCCGGGAGACCAGCCAGGCCGCGCCGGTCGCCCAGTCGGCCGTGCCCGGCCGCTCGTACGCCGCCTCGGAGACGACCAGCTCGCCCAGCGCGGGGACGCGGCCGGCCCGGTGGCCGCCCAGCAGCGCCTCGCCGAGCGCCCGCAGCACGGTGGGGCGGCGCCGCAGCGAGGGGTGCCGATGGCCGGACTCGTCGGTAAGGCGCGGGACCGTGATGCCGGTGCCCGGCTCGGCCAGCGCCTCCCGCAGAGCCGTGATCGCGCCGAGGTCGAGCCGGATGTCGGGGTTGAGCACGAGCACGTCGCAGCCGGGGGCGGCGGCGATCCCGGCGTTCACGGCGGCGCCGAAGCCGGCGTTGCGACCCGTGGAGACGACCTCGACGGTGGGCAGCGCCTCCCGCGCCCGCGCGAGGGTCGCGTCGGCCGAGTCGTTGTCCACCACGATCACCCGGGCGTCGCCCGCTCCGGCGGCGGCCAGGGAGCGCAGGCAGTCGCCGACGACCCGCTCACTGAAGTAGGTGACGATCACTATCGCGAGCATGCGGGCGAGGCCTCTCAGGAGCGTCGGGTCGAGCTTGTCAGGTCAAGGGCGTCGGAACCGGCCGAGGAGGGCGCCGGCGAGCAGCGCGACGGCGAAGGGGGCGTCCTCCCGCAGGTAGCGGCGGGCCAGGCGGCGCGGCTCCAGGGCGAGCCGGTGCAGCCACTCGCCGCCCACGCTCTGCAGGGCACGCGGGGCCCGGCTGAACCGGCCGGCCGCCATCGGGATGGCCGCGCCGCACCCGAGGAACCAGGCGGCGGGCAGCCCGGCCCGCAGGCCCTCGATGACCCGCTCCTGCTTGGGGAAGCCCAGGCCCACCAGCACGAGGTCGGGGCGGGCCGCGAGCACCCGCTCCGCCACCTCGCGCCGCCCCCCGAGGTCGGTGTCGAAGCCGTACGGCGGCGAGTGGGCGCCCGCGATCCGCAGCGCGGGGCTGCGCGCCACGAGCGCCGCCGCGGCGGCCTCGGGCACGCCGGGGTCGCCGCCCAGCAGGTAGACGGAGCGGCCGTCCGCCGCGGCCCGCGCGGACAGGGAGTGGACGAGCGAGGCGCCGGTCACCCGCTCCGGGATCGCGGCCCCGGCCAGGCGGCCCGCCCACACGACCGGCATGCCGTCGGCGACGACCAGCTCGGCGCGGGCGACCAGCGCGGCCAGGTCGGGGTCTCGGGTGGCGGCTCTGACGATGTCCACGTTCGCGGTGACGATGGTGCCGCCGCGGCCGTCCGCCCACGCCCGGGAGACGTGCTCGGCGACCGCCGTCTCGGTGAGTGCCAGGATGTGGACCGCTCCGACGCGCACGCGCGCCGGTGGGCCGGTCGTGAGGAAGGGATCCGCCGGAATGGTGTCGCTCCTTCGCGCTGGCCCACCTGACTTCACGACCTTTCACGAAATAATCGGCATAAGAGACAAAGCCGTTACCTAAGGCGGGCGCGGGATTCCCGGGCGCCGGTCGAGGATCGCTCGACCAGCCCGGGCGAGGGCTTCCGGTGGGGCGGGCGGGCGGCGATCATGGGCGCATGAGAGTGGAGAGAGGCGCGTTCGACGGGGTCCTGATCTTCGTCCCGACCCCCCACCACGACGACAGGGGCTTCTTCACCCGCACGTTCGACACGATCTTGGCCGCCGAGCACGGGCTCGACCCGGCCGCGTTCGTCCAGGACAGCCAGTCCCGCTCGCGGCTCGGCACCTTGCGCGGGATGCACTGCCGGCTCGGGCGGGGCGAGGCCAAGCTGGTCAGGTGCGCCCGCGGGGCGATCCACGACGTGCTGGTGGACGCGAGACCCGGGTCGCCCACGTTCGGCGAGAGCTGGAGCGTGGTGCTCGACGACAAGGAGTTCGCCCACCTGTACGTGCCGCCGGGCCTCTTCCACGGCTACCAGGCGCTGACCGAGCAGGCCGACGTGTGCTACCGGATCGACAGGGAGCACGACCCGGCCGAGGACCTGACGGTGCGCTACGACGACCCGGACCTCGCCATCGGCTGGCCGCTCCCGATCACCGCGATCAGTGCGCGGGATCTCGCGGCGGGCTCGTGGAAGGAGGCGCGGGAGCGCCTGCTCGGCTGAGCCCGCCCCGCGCGGCGGGAGTCGCGGCGCGAGCCTCGCGCAGGAGGGCTCCCGCCGCCCCCACCAGCAGGAACGACAGCCCGGTGATCACCGCGTACGAGCGCAGGTCGAAGGTGGCCGCGCCGATCAGCGGCACCACCAGGCAGGCCGCCAGCGTCAGGCCGAGGTCGCGGCCCGCCGGGTCGGCCAGCAGGCGCCTGGCGCGCAGCGCCGACCAGATGCCCGCCGCGAACAGCCCCGCGAAGGCCAGCACGCCGATGATCCCGGTCTCGACGGTGGTGAGGATGTACTGGTTGTCGAAGACCAGGTACTTCGGGGCGTACCAGGTGCCGAGCCCCCGGCCCAGCCAGGGGTGCCGGCCGATCTCGGTGGCGGCGGTGGCGTAGTCCATGGTCCGCCAGCGCAGGCTGGAGTCGTTGGAGATGTTGGTGAACAGCGCGACGATGGCCCCCAGCACGCCCGGCACCACGAGCTTCACCCCGGCGAGGAAGACCAGCACGGCGCCGGCCGCGAGCAGCCGCCGCACCTTCGGCCAGCCGACGAGGAGCACCACCGCGGCGCCCGCCAGCCCGACGAAGGCCGAGCGCGACACCGAGAACACCATCCCGGCCGCGATCAGCGCCGCGCACACCCACCACCGCAGCGACGGCCGGCCCCGCTCGCGCGCCTGGAACGCGAAGTGCAGGGCGATCGGCAGGATCATCGCGCACATGACCGCGAACTCGATGGGGTGCCCGGTGGTCGCCGCCACCCTGCTCAGGCCGTTGCGCTCCAGGATGAACAGCTCCTGCTGGGTGAAGCGCAGGCCGGGCAGCACCATGTACGTCGTCGGGTCGAAGCCGAACAGGAACTGCACCGCCCCCACCACCCCGAGGACCGCCCCCATCACGGCGACCGTCTTCAGCACCAGGTCGAGCCGGTCCCGGCCGCGCACCCCGTCCACGACCAGCAGCACGACGCCGATCATGGCGAACGCGGTGATGAGCATGTGGTCGGCCAGCTCCACCTCGTCCCGGGGCAGCGCGCCGGCCGTCGCGTAGGCGTACGAGGCCAGCAGCGAGGCGGCGTACCCGAACACGGCGGAGCGGACGAGCGTGCGGCCCTTGGCGGCGCCGAGCGTGCCGGTGAAGTGCGCGCACAGCCACCACACCAACGCGAACAGGCCGACGGACTCGGCCGGGGTGATCGCGAAGGACAGGCCCCGGTACACCAGCCGGGCCGGGACGATCATGAGGATGACGGCGAACACGACGCCGAGCGTGGCGCCGTCGGCCCGGTGCGGCCCCGGCAGTGCGGACGGCAGGGCCCGGGTCCCGGCCGAGGAGGCGGTGGGCGAGGCGGTCGAGGCGGTCGAGGCGGTCATGCCGCCCGCCGCCGCTCCAGCGCCGTGGCCACGCTCTCCGCGGCGAAGCCGGCGGTGAGGCCCGCGAACAGGCCGAGCGCCAGCACGGCCGCCGCCGTCCGGCTCTTGCCGCCGCGCTGCTCCAGCGGGCTGGTCGGCGTCACCATCTCGGTGAGCTTGATGTACGTGCTCGGCGGCGCCTGGAGCAGCTGCTGGCGGGCGGCCATCTCGATCTTGGCCTGCTCCACCAGCTTGACGACGAGAGCGTGCGCGACCCGCGCCGACGGGCTCTTCGCCTCGACGATCACGAAGGGGCCGTTGGCCAGCAGCTCGGGGTTGGCGCTGCCGTTGTGGACCACGTACGTGGTGTCGCCGCCCGGCGGCGCGCCGAGCTTCGCCGCGGTCTCGGGTGCGCTGAGCGCCTGGAGCAGGATCGAGGCGGAGACGTTGAGCGCGCCGTCGTAGTTGAGCAGCGGGTTGACGCGGGGGTTCGGGTAGTCCGGGTTGGCTGGAACGCTCCCGCCCGTGACGGGCACGGTCAGGACCAGCACCGCGCTCGACTGGTAGACGGCCGGGACCGTCCGGTAGACGGCGAACGCCACCCCGAGGGAGAGCAGGAACGCGGGCAGCGTGACGTACCACCGCCGGAACACGACCAGGACCGTCCCCCAGAAGTCCAAGGTGCTTCCTCCCCCGTACCGGAAAACCTATGTCTCCCACCAAATCATCGTTTATTGCGGTATTGGGGTTACCGGGGAATTTGTAACGAGACAACGGTGCCGGGCGATGTCACTGCCGGGGCATTTCGCGTCCATTCAGGGGTGGGGAGCACCGATGCAGCACGTGCAGAGCTTTATCTTCCGCCGCGACGAACTCCTTCCGCTCGCCGACGGCCTTCGGGAAAGCTTTCTCAAGGCCAGCCCGTTCCGGCACGTCGTCATCGACGACTTCCTGCCCGCGGACGTCCTGGAGCCGGTGCTCGCCGAGTTCCCCGAGCCCCGTGACCCCGAGTGGCAGCGGTTCGACAACGCCAGGGAGATCAAGCTCGCGCTCGCCGACACCGAGCGCATGGGCCCGGCCACCCGCCACCTGCTGGCCGAGTTCAACGGCCAGGTGTTCGTCGACTTCCTGGAGCGCCTCACCGGCATCGGGCACCTCGTGTCCGACCCCCACTACGACGGCGGCGGGCTGCACCAGATCCGGCCCGGCGGGTTCCTGAAGGTGCACGTCGACTTCAACCGGCACCGCAGGCTCGACCTCGACCGCCGGCTGAACGGGCTGCTCTACCTCAACAAGGACTGGGAGGAGTCGTACGGCGGCCACCTCCAGCTCTGGGACAAGGACATGACCACCTGCGAGCACCGGATCCTGCCGGTGTTCAACCGGTTCGTGCTCTTCGCCACCACCGACGACGCCAACCACGGCCACCCCGAGCCGCTGACCTGCCCGGACGGCCGGGCACGGCGCTCCATGGCGCTGTACTACTACACCAACGGCCGCCCGGACGAGGAGAAGCTGGACGAGCACGACACCAAGTTCAAGCAGCGGCCGGGCGAGGAGTGGAAGAGCAGCCTCCGGCAGACGGCCAGGCGATGGGTGCCGCCCGCGCTGGCGGACCTGGCCGCGCGCCGCAGGTAGCCGCGGTCCCACGCAGGGTCAGCGGCCGTTGAGACGCACGACGTCGATGGGGCCCGTCTCGTCCGGATCGGCGGACGGGGCGGGCCCCGAGCCGTTGCCGGGCGGCTCCGGCGCCAGGTCCTCCGACGGCTTCCCCTCGGGCTCGCCCTCGCCGGAGGAGACCGGGGCGCGCGGGAACAGTCCCCGGCGCGCGACCGCGTACGCCGTCCCGAACCCGGCCACCAGCCCGAGCAGCAGCCCGCCGACGACGCCCTGGAGCCTGGCCGAGCCGTCCGCCTCCGGTGGGAGCCGTACGACGTCCTCGGCCTGCACGAACGTGATCGGGTGCGCCTTCAGCTCGTTCTGCCGGTCCTCCAGCTCCTGCCGCAGCCGCTCCTGGGTCGCCGACAGGACCTTGCCGGCCGTGGCGGGCGAGTCGCTCTCGACCTGGACGTAGATGAACGGGCCGGTGGTCCCCACGCCCAGCAGCGTCGGGTTGCTGCGGCCGTCGTCCACGGTCAGGTCGGTCGGCCCGTCCTCGGTGGCGCCGACGGACGCGAACACGTCGGAGGTGTTCATCGCCAGGATGAGGATGCTGGCGGTGGTCCGCAGGTCGTCGGTGAACTGGAGCAGGGGGTTGGTCTGCGCGACGGGCTTGGTGCCGTCGATCGAGCCGCCGCCCGACGGGGTGACGAGAACCATGGACGCGCTGGTCACGTACCGCTCGGGCATCATCAGATATCCGGTGGACGCCAGGGCCACGGCGAGGACGGCGACCGGGATGGCGATGAACTTCTGCCGGGCAAGGCCGAGAATGGTCGTCCAGAATTCCATATATCCCCTGCCCGATAAGCACAGCACCGGGGGCGCCACAAACCCCCGGAAGACCGTTCCAATGAAACATCGCCATTTCCCGTACGCCCGTTACATCCACTTTGTTACGCCAGCCCGTTCTGACGCGATGAACTGCACAGTGGCCGAAAACCGGCCGATGCGGGGGTGGGCATGACATCGGGGGAAAGTGTGCCGTCCGAGCAGCCCGGCAGGCTGGGCGGGCTGGACGGCATCCGCGGCCTGGCCGCGCTGTTCGTGGTGCTGCACCACTGCCGGCTGCTCTCCTTCCCCGGCTTCCCCGCCGACACGGGCCCCGCCTGGGCGAGCTGGCTGCTCTACGGCCACTTCGCCGTCGTCGTCTTCATCACGCTGTCCGGCTTCTCGCTGGCCGTCTCCCCCGCCCGGTCCGGCTGGCGGCTCGGCGGACTGGGCCGGTTCGCGCGTCGCCGCGCGTGGCGCATCCTGCCGCCGTACTGGGCGGCGCTCGTGTTCAGCCTCGCGGTCGCGTGGGCGCTGGTGCCGCAGCCGGGCCAGGGAGCGCCCACGGCGAAGAGCGTGGTCTTCCACGGGCTGCTCGTGCAGGACCTGTTCGGCTCGCCGAGCCCCAACGGGGCGTTCTGGTCGATCGCGATCGAGGCGCAGCTCTACTTCGCCCTCCCGCTCCTGCTGCTGGTGGTGCGGCGGCTCGGCGCGGTGGTGATGGTGGCGGCCGTCACCGTCGTCGTGGTGGCGGTGGGCCTGCTCTCGGACGCGGTGCCCGCGGTGGGGACGCTGATGCGGCTGACGCCGCAGTTCGCCGTGCTGTTCGCGGCCGGGGTGCTGGCGGCCGGGGTGCTGCGCGCGCCGGTACGGGCGCCGGTCCTGGCCGCGCTGCCCTGGGCCGCGCTCGGCGCGGTCGTCCCCGTGGCCGTCCTCGTCGCCGTCCAGGGCCCGGTCTGGACGGTCGCCCACTTCTTCTGGGTGGACCTGGCGCTCGCGCCCGCGGCCGGGCTGCTGCTGGCGGCCGTGGCGGGCGGGCGGCCGAGGCCGCTGGTGCGGCTGCTCGACAGCCGCCCGATCCGCTCGCTCGGCTCGTTCTCCTACAGCCTGTACCTGGTGCACGCGCCGGTCGTGGTCGTGCTGCACCACTTCGTCGTCGCACCGCGCTTCGAGCCGGGCGTGACCCGGTTCCTGGTGCTGCTCGCGCTGGCCGTGCCGGTCTCGGTGGTGTTCGCCCGGGGGTTCGCCGCGCTGTTCGAGCTGCCGTTCCAGCGCCACCGCGGGACGGCGGCGCTGCTGACGGCCGTACGGGAGCGGCTGACGCGGGCGCGGCCCGTCCCCGAGGCGCCTGGGGAATGACGGCCCCCGGGGAGTGACCGGAGTCAGCGGCCGACCAGCGCGGCGCCCAGGCCGGCGAGCCGGCGGCCCCGGCGGACGGCGGCCGTGCCGTGCCTGCGCACGTACATGCGGGCCACGAGCGCGCGGCCCCTCCGACGCTGGGCGGGGCTCAGCCCGACCTCGCCGAGCGCCCGCAGCAGCTCCCTGCACTGGAGCAGCGTGGAGACGCGCACGTGCCAGGCCGGGGTGCCGAGCTTGCGGGCGATGTCGGCCATGCGCTGCGCCTCCCAGTCACGGCCGGCGAGGACCTCGGGCACGTGGCCCCAGGGGCCGGCCAGCGCCATCCGGGCGGCGAAGATCTCGTCCTCGCGCAGCAGGACGGGGCCGCGGTCGACGGCCATGACGCGGGTGCGGCGCATCAGCGCGTACAACGGGTCCATGGCGAACGGGTCCTCGTTGAGCATCCGCAGCGACTCGGCGAACCGGTCCACGGGGTCGTCGGACAGGTAGCCGGTCCCCGTGTACGGCGCGGTCCGCGTCGTGCCGTCCGGGCCGGTGTACGCCTGCTGGGTGGTGACCAGGAGCAGCCGCTCGTCCCGGGCGAAGACCTCCAGGCAGCGGGAGACGTAGTTCGGCGCCAGCCAGTTGTCGTCGCCGGCCCACCGGTAGAACTCGCCCCGGGAGCGACGGATCGCGTCGCTGAAGTTGCGCAGCTGCCCGATGTTCTCCGGCTGCCGGTGGTAGACGATCCGCGGGTCGGTCGCGGCCCAGTCGCGGCACACCTCCTCGGTGCGGTCGGTCGAGGCGTTGTCGCAGATGACCAGCTCGATCGCGCGATGGTCCTGCGCCAGGACCGAGGTGATCGCCTTCTCCACGCGGGCGGCGCCGTTGTGGACGGGCAGCCCCACGGAGACCAGCGTGTCGTCGAATGCCATCAGGCGCTCCTTCTGACGAGCTTGTGCAGCGCGGCGCCGGGCACCACGACCAGGACGAAGAGCAGCAGCCCGGCGCCGCCGGCGACGGCGAGCCGCACGAGCGCGGGCCCGCCGGAGGTCAGCGAGTCCAGGACGAGCATCAGCGCGCCCGCGGCGACCGCCCCCACGGCGGGCCGGACCAGGGCGGGCAGCGCGGGCGTGACCCGCACGCCGGCGCGGTGCAGGACGAGCAGGGCGACGGGGAGTGCGACGACCACGGCCACCAGCGCGTGCGCGACGGCCGCGCCCCTGATGCCGCCCAGGTGCGCCCCTGCCACCAGCGCGGGCAGCAGCACGGCGGCCCACCCGAGGTTGAGCCACACGGTGGTCCTGGTGGCGCCCAGCCCGGTCAGGATGTCCACGGCCAGGAACGAGATCAGCATCCGCACCACCATGAGCACGGCCAGCCAGCGCAGCACGCCCGCGGAGAAGTCCCACCGCTCGCCGTACAGCAGAGTGACCAGGGGGTGCGCGAGGACGCCCATGACCAGCGCGGGCGGCAGCACGAAGGCCACCATCACCGGCACGGACCTGCGCACCCCCTCCGACAGCGCCGCCGGGTCCTCCGCCAGGCGGGAGAAGCTCGGCAGGGAGACGTAGCGCAGGGCGGTGCCGATGATGCCCGGCACCCAGCTCGACACGTTGAACGCCAGCAGGTAGTAGCCGAGCTGCTCGGACCCGAGCACGTCCCCGACGACGACGTAGTCGGCGTTCATCAGCACCGCTTCGAGCCCGAACCCGAGCGCCGACGGGATGCCGAAGCGCAGCAGCCGGCCCGCGACCTCTCGGTTCAGCGCGATCCTGACCGGCACCCAGCCCCAGACGAAGATCAGCACCCCGGTGACCACCGACGCGGCGACCTGCCCCCAGGCGAAGCTGTAGGCGCCCGCGCCGCCGAACGCCAGCGTGATCGCCACGGCGGCGTTCGCCACGAAACCGACCATGATGGCGAGCGTCAGCTTGTCCTGGTCGAAGCGGCGCAGCAGGGCGGCGCTGCGGACCGCGGTGAACGCCTCGACGAGGATGATCGAGGTGAGCAGCCTGACGACGCCCGTGGCCTCCTCGTCACCGGCCATCCGGGCGAAGACCGGGGCGAACACCCAGAAGATCCCGTACAGCCCGGTGGCGAACAGGAAGCTCAGCACCGTGGCCGTGGGCGCGATCTCCTCCAGGCGGCCCCGCCACTGCACGGTCGCCGCCTGGATGCCCACGTCCTTGATGTGCATGACGAGCTGCGTCGCCGCCAGCGCCACCGCGTACGTGCCGAAGTCCTCGGGCGCGAGCACGCGCGCCAGCACCAGCCCCATCGCGAACGAGCCGGCCCTCGTGACGAGGTTGCCGAGAATGCTCCAGCGCAGCCCTCGGCCCGCCCGGGCGCCGATCTCCTCGACGCGCTCCGTCTCGTCCATCCGTGCCTTTCCCGGCCGTGCCTGCTAGGGGGTGACGCGTTCGAGCCAGATCTCGCGCCAGAACGGCACGAACTCGCGCGGGCAGTTGAGGCTGTGCACCCCCTGGCACACCACGCTCTCCAACGTGATGCAGGGGGACTTCATCGTGAGCATGCGGCCGGAGCGCTCGTCGATGCACCGCTCGACGCGGGCCTGGACGCGGACCACCCTGCCGCAGTAGCGCGCCATCTCCTCCTCGAAGCCGAGGCCGCGGTTGAGCATGTCCTCGTTGAGCGTGGCCAGGATCTCCGCCTGCGGCTTGACCCGGACCAGCTCGCCGGGCCTCAGGTCGAGCGAGCCGGTGGGCGTCCGGCCGCGCAGTCCCGGCCGCAGGAACCCCCACCGCCGGCCCTCGCGGAACCACAGCCGGCTCGGCAGGACCCGCTTGCTGGCCGCCTGGAGCCGGTTGAAGATCCCGATGAGCAGCGCGTGGACCGTGCGGACCGGCCCGGCGTTGCCCGAGCGCACGTCGGTGACGTACTGGCCGACGCTGCGTACCGGCAGGCAGACGGGGGCGGCGCGCAGCAGCTCGGTGGCCTGGCACGAATACCGCTCCTCGCCCTCCTCCGTGGCCGGCTTGCGGGTGTTGACCTCCAGCAGCGGAAGGAGCCGCCCCTCCCGCGCGGCCGGGGACGCCTCGCCGCCGCCCCCGACCGGCTTCAGCCAGGCCTCCTTCCAGTACAGGGAGCAGGCCGTCTGGCAGCCGCCGTGCGCCGAGCCGTCGCAGCGCGCCCCGGTCAGGTGCACCGCGCGCTCCATCCGGCGCAGCCCGCTGCGGGTCTGCGTGTCGCACAGCTTGTGCGCGACCTTGTGGACGGTCATCCGGCGGCCGCAGAACGCCAGCATCTCCGGCATGAACGGCAGCCCGTCGAGCTCGCCGCGCTCGTCCAGCGTGGCGAGGATCTCGGCTTCGCCGCGTACCTCCACCACGTCTCCGACCCTGAGGTTCAAGCGATCTCCTTCACCAGTCCGGCGGCGGCCAGCGCCCGCGCGGCGTCCTCGACCGCCTCGAAGGGCAGCCCCGAGCGTTCGGCGACGTCAAGCAGGCTGTGGTCCCCGTCGGACAGGTTCAACACCCATAACATCGCCATCTGAGCCTGTTTTGTGTCACTTCTCCCGCCGAGAGATCCGTAGAGGCCGCGCCGCCCCAGCTGCGGCTCGCCGTACGGGCTGAGGTTGAGGTAGGTGCGCTCCCCCTCCAGCACCCCGACGACCCGCCACAGCGCGTCCAGGGTGTCGGCCATGGCCTCCGGCGTGACGAACCCGGGGTCGTCGGCCGAGGTGTGGTACTCCGGGTAGCCCGCGTACGGGGTCCTGGTGAGGCCGCCGAACGGCAGGTCGAAGCCGGGCGAGCAGAACTGCCGCTCGTCGTAGCCGTACGGCGAGAAGTCGAGCACCGTGTGCGGCCGGTCCCTGAGCACGTGCGTGACGGCCCGGTCGATGCCGGCGTCGCCGCGCCTGCTGCGCTTGTAGGTGAGCGGCCCCCGGTCGCCCGCGCAGGCCAGGGTGAGCCCGTGCCGGACGAGTCCGACGCGGTCCCGGTTGAACGCCAGCCAGGTGATCGCGCCGATGGTGCCCGGCATGAACAGGAACCGGTACGTGTACCGCCGCCCCGGCATCGCGGCCAGCCGGGTCGCCAGGGCCGTGGCCACCGCGATCCCGGCGAGGTTGTCGTTGGCCAGCGACGGGTGGCACACGTGGCAGGAGACGACGACCTCGTCCGGCAGCTCGCCGGGCAGCACGTGCTCGGCGATGGTCAGCGACCCGTCGGCGAGCGTGGAGTCGACCAGCACCTCGTACGGCCCCTCGCCGAGCCCGTCCAGGACGTCCTGGCTGAGGCAGAACCCCCACGTCTCGGCGTAGTAGCCGGTCCGGTAGGGCACCAGGGACGGCTGCTCCGGCAGCGTGTGCAGGCGCGGGCGCAGTTCCTCCAGCGTGAACACGCCGGAGACGGGCACGCTGTAGCCGACCACGTGCAGGTTCGAGGCGCGGAAGTCGATGACCCGCCGGCCCGAGGGGTCCTTGACGTAGGCGTCGCGGATGTTCCATTCCTTCGGCACGGTCCAGTCGAGCACCTGTGTGCCCGTCGGCACCTCGGTCACGGTGAGCGGCAGCCGCTCGCCGATCACGTCGAGGGTGCGGCGGACCCCTTCGCCGGTGATGCTCCGGCAGATCGGGTACAGCCGCTCGACCAGGGCGTGCATCTCCTCGGGCGTCATGGCCCGCGGAGCCCGCGGGGTCACGGCCTCAGCTCGGCGGTGATCTCGCCGGCGGCGCGGCGGTCCGACAGCCTGGCCAGGCGTGTGAAGCGGCGCTCGAAGTCGTGCCTGGTCAGCCCGTACGCGCGGTAGGCGTCCACCAGCTCGGCCGCGCCCTCCTTGACCGTCCAGCGGGCCTCGTAGCCGGGCAGCGCCCGCCGCACGCGGGAGAAGTCCACCCGGTACGAGCGCGGGTCGCTCCCCGTCTCGCCGGTGATGACCAGCGTGGAGCCGGGCACGGCCTCGGCGACCTCGGCGGCGATCTCGGCGACCGTCACGTTGTTGCGCTCCGTGCCCACGTTGAAGGCTCGGGCGTGGACGGCCTCGCGGGGCGCGGTGAGCGCGCGCAGGAACGCCTCGGCGATGTCCCGGGCGTGGACCAGCGGACGCCACGGGGTCCCGTCGGACAGCACCCGTACCTCGCCGGTCAGGTGGGCGTGCCCCACCAGGTTGTTCAGCACGATGTCGGCGCGCAGCCGGGGCGAGAAGCCGAACGCGGTGGCGTTGCGCAGGAACACCGGCGAGAAACCGGCGTCGGCCAGCTCCGCCAGGTCGTCCTCCACGCGCACCTTCGACTCCGCGTACGGCGTGACGGGCCGCAGCGGCGCGTCCTCGTCCACCAGGCCGTCGCCGCCGGAGGCGCCGTAGACCGAGCAGGTGGAGGCGTACAGGAAGCGGCTCGCCCCGGCGTCCCTGGCCAGGCGGGCCAGCCGTACGGAGGCGTGGTGGTTGATGGCGTGGGTCAGCTCGGGCGCCAGCGACCCGAGCGGGTCGTTCGACAGCGCCGCCAGGTGGACGACGGCGTCCACGCCGTCGAGCACGTCAGGGGTCACGTCCCGCAGGTCCGCCGCGTGGGCGGGTGGGTCGTCGGGCACGGGCCCGAGCACGCAGTCGGCGAACAGCCCCGAGTCGAGGCCGACCACCTGATGGCCCGCCTCTCTCAGCACGGGGGCCATCACGGTGCCCAGGTAGCCCTGGTGCCCGGTCAGAAGGATCCGCACGTTCAGTCTCCAGCCAGGTCGATGGTGAGCTTGCGGGTGTGGAAAGCCTCGGCGTAGCGGGCGCCGCACTCGACGCCGCGGACGCGGGCCAGCCCCAGGAACGCCTCCCGGTCGTACCAGGACCGCCCTTGCTGCGACGGGTAGTGGCGCTCCAGCAGGTCCGCCTTGGCCTCGGCCGTCCCGGGGTCCAGCGGCTGGTAGACCGAGGGGCGGCCGAGGTCGCCGTCCCACTTGACGATCTCGTAGCCGAGCGTGAGGTGGTCGCGGAAGACGGTGGGGACCAGCTCGGCCAGGCCGCGGTGGTCCTGGTGCGCGTCGCCGTGCCAGGGGGCGAGGACGAGGTCGGGGCTGGTCTCCGCGCGCAGGTCCTCCAGCGCGTCCTTGGCCTGCTCCCAGTGGGACGGCAGCCGCCCGTCGGGCAGCTTCAGCACCGTGACGGCCAGGTCCGCGCCGGGGCAGAAGGCGGCCAGCGCGGCCCGCTCCTCGTCCTCCCGCCCGGTGCCGCCGCCCGACAGCACGAGCGCGTCCACCCGCACGCCGGGCCGCCCCGAGCAGAGCGTCAGCAGGGTGCCGCCGGCGCCGATGGGGATGTCGTCGCAGTGCGCGCCCAGCGCGACGACCCGGGTCAGCGCGTCCGGCCGGAGTCCCCTCATGCTTCCCACCCCTTCATGCCTCCCACAGCGCCCACGGCCGGTCGCCGCGCTCCCAGGAGCGGTCCAGCTCCAGCCGCTGGTTGACGGTGTCGCTGGGCCGCCAGTAGCCGCGGTGCCGGTAGGCGAGCAGCCGGCCGCGCTTGGCCAGCTCGGCGCAGCCGTCGGCCACCAGGTCGCCGTTCTCCGGGAGGTGGTCGAAGATCTCCTGGCGCAGCACGAAGAAGCCGCCGTTGACCCAGAGCGGCATCGCGCTGACCGGGGTGATGCCGCCGACGACGTTCGCCTCGCTGACGTCCACCACGTGGAAGGTGTTGGTGGGCGGCACCACCATCATGGACGCGCCCGCGTCGGTGGCCGTGAAGCGGCGGATCATGTCGGTCAGCGGCGCGTCGGTCAGCACGTCGGCGTAGTTGGCCAGGAACATCTCCTCACCGTCGAGGTGGTCGCGCACCCGGCGCAGGCGCTCCCCGATGGGCGAGTCCACGCCGGTGTCCACCAGGGAGATCGACCAGCCGGAGATGTCGCTGGACAGCAGCTCCACGCGCCCGTCGCGGAGCACGAAGTCGTTCGAGACCGTCTCGCGGTAGCCGAGGAAGAAGTCCTTGATGTGCTGCGCCCCGTAGCCGAGGCAGAGGACGAAGTCGTTGTGCCCGAAGTGCGCGTAGTAGCGCATCACATGCCAGACCAGGGGGCGCGGCCCGACGAACTGCATGGGCTTGGGCAGGTCCCCGCCCGGCATCTCGCTGCGCATCCGGGTGCCCCGCCCGCCGCAGAACAGGACGACCTTCACGACACCACCTCCAGCTCGGGGATCGGGAAGACCAGCCGGCCGCCCCACTCGCGGACGTAGGAGAGCTGCTCGACCAGCTCGTCACGCAGGTTCCACGGCAGCACCAGCACGTAGTCCGGACGGTCGGCGGCGATCCGCTCCGGCGGCAGCACGGGGATGCGCGAGCCGGGCGTGAACCGGCCGTGCTTGTACGGGTTGCGGTCCACGGTGTACGGCAGCAGGTCGGGGCGGATGCCGCAGTGGTTGAGCAGCGTGTTGCCCTTGCCCGGGGCGCCGTAGCCGACGACCGTGCGGCCCGCGTCCGCCGCGTCGACCAGGAAGCGCAGCAGGTCGCGCCGGACCTTCGCCACCCGCGCCGCGAAGTCGTGGTAGCCGGACAGCTCGTGCAGCCCCGCGGCCTTCTCCATGGCGAGCACGTCCGCCACCCGGTAGGACGGCGAGGCCGTCGGGTCCGGCACCGCCCACAGCCGGATCGAGCCGCCGTGCGTGGGCAGCAGCTCCACGTCCACCAGCGTCAGGCCGCCGCTCGCCAGCGCCCTGCGGGCCGAGGCGACCGTGTAGTACTGGAAGTGCTCGTGGTAGATCGTGTCCCACTGGTTGAGCTCCATGAGCGTCAGCAGGTGCTGCACCTCGATCGAGACCCGCCCGTGGTCGGCCACCAGGGCGCGCAGGCCCCGGGTGAAGCCGATGACGTCGGGGATGTGGGCGTACACGTTGTTGGCGACGACCAGGTCGGCCGGCCCGTGCTCCTCGCGGACGAGGCGGGCGGTCTCCGGGGTGAGGAACGCGGTGAGCGTGGGCACGCCGCGGTCCCGGGCGGCCTGGCCGACGTTGGCCGACGGCTCGATGCCGAGGCAGCGCACGCCGCGCTCCACCACGTGCCGGAGCAGGTAGCCGTCGTTGCTGGCCACCTCCACCACGAACGCGCCGGGCGAGAGGTCCTGCTCCTCGACGAAGCGCCGCGCGTGCTCCACCCACGACGTCGAGTACGAGGAGAAGTAGGCGTACTCGGTGAACGTCTGCTCGGGGGTGATGAGCGGCGGGAGCTGGGCCAGCCAGCACTCCGTGCAGACGCGCAGGTGCAGCGGGTAGGTCGTCTCGGGCTCGTCGAGCCGGTCGGCGGGGAGGAACGACTCGCACGGCGGCGTCGCGCCGAGGTCCACCACCCCGGCCAGGCCGGTGGAGCCGCACAGCCGGCAGGCGGCGGCCACGTCAGCGCACCCCGGCCGGCGCCAGGGCCTCGGCCTCGGCCTCGTAGGCCGCCGCGAGCTCCTCGGGCATCGGCGCGAGGTCGCGGCACCGGACGAAGTCGCGCAGCGTGGTGCCCGTGCAGCGGGCGTCGACGTTGGGCGCGCCCCTGCGCTCGCGCACGTCGGCGAGGTGCACGGTCCGGAAGTCGATGCTGAAGCGGGTCCGGCCTGAGGTGTTGGGCACCGTCGAGTGCAGGTGCGCCCCCGAGAACATCAGCACCCCGCCCGGCTCGGGCACGACCCGGACCTGCGGGTCGAGGTCGATCTCCTCCTCCGGCCTCGGCTGCGCCCGGGTGTCGCCGTGGACGTGCCGGGCGGCGGTCCGCCTGCTCGTCCGGTTCCACTCCGCGTAGTCGTAGCCGGCGCTGCCGTTGCGCACGGGCGTGTCGAAGTAGCGGGGATGGAAGGCCATCACGTTCTCCGGCACCACCCCGAAGACCGGCATCCACCAGTTGACCTGGTTGAAGGGGGCCGAGTACCAGCAGTCGCGGTGCGGGTGGAAGGCGTACGAGATGCCCGAGACCAGGTAGTCGTGCGAGGTGGAGGTGCGTAAGCGGGGCACGTCGAAATAGGTCAGCGACGGATCGCAGCCGCGCTCCTCGATGAGCGCCGGCACCAGCTCCTTGCACCTCGGATGGTGGATGAAGCGCGGCTTCAGCTCGGCCAGCAGCCGGGCGAAGTCCTCCACGGGCATGTCGTGCTGCGCGGTCTCCGGGTCGCGCGCGCCGAACGCGTCGGCGACCAGCTCCTGGGCGAAGCGCACCAGCTCCGTGGCCGCCGGCGAGGCGGAGTGGACGAACAGGTCACCCCGGAACAGCATGTCGCGCCGCCGGTCGTCGGTCACCGTGCTGTTGGAGAGGACGGCCGTCATGTGGAAGATCCCTTTCTCGTGGTATAGGTGCGGAGTCCGGACCGTGGCATCCTGCGATCATGGATCCCCTCTCGGTCGAAGGGGCGTGGCTGCACACGCCACGTGTCCACGCCGACCTCCGCGGCTCGTTCTTCGAGGCCTTCCGTACGGCAGGGCTGCCGCACCCCATGGAGCCGGCGCAGGTCAACTGCTCGGTCTCGCACCGGGGCGTGGTCCGTGGCGTGCACTTCGCGGCCGTGCCGCCGGGCCAGGCCAAGTACGTGATGTGCGTGGCGGGCGCCGTGCTGGACGTGGTGGTGGACCTTCGGGTCGGCTCGCCCGGGTTCGGCCGCTGGGACGCGGTGCGGATGGACGACGAGTCGCGCCGGGCCGTCCTCATCGCCGAGGGGCTCGGCCACGCGTTCATGGCGTTGAGCGAGCGGGCCACGGTCGTCTACCTCTGCTCGCAGCCGTACAACCCGGGCGGCGAGCACGGCGTCCACCCGTTCGACCCCGCGCTGGGGATCGCCTGGCCGGAGGGCGTGGAGCCGGTGCTGTCGGACAAGGACGCGGCGGCGCCCACGCTCGGTGAGGCGCGCGCGGCGGGGCTGCTGCCCGGCTACGAGGAGTGCGCGAAGTTCTACGCCACGCTGCACTGAGGGCCCGCCTCCCCCATCCCGGCCGGGAGCCTCGGCAGCTCCCCGGTCAGCGCGGGCCACGCCGCGCGCAGCGCCTCGCGCCACGGGCGGATCGGCGCGCACCTGGTGTGGGCGAGCACGCTGTTGCCCGGCCGCGCCGCCGGCCGCGGGTACGTGCTGCTCGGGACCGGGCGCACCAGGCCCGGATCGGCCCCGCACAGGGCGTAGACCTCACGGGCCAGGCCCCACCAGGTGGTCTCGCCCGCGCTGGTGCCGTGGAAGACGCCCGGCGGCAGGCCGGACCGGACCAGCCGCAGCACGAAGGCGGCCAGGTCGGCGGCCCACGTGGGCTGGCCGTGCTGGTCGTCCACCACGTCGGCGGCCGTGCCCGCACGGGCCAGCCGGGTCATGGTGCGCACGAAGTTGGGGCCCGCGGCGCCGTACAGCCAGGCGGTGCGCACGACGTGGTGGCCGTGCTCCAGCGCGGCCAGCTCCCCGGCGAGCTTCGTGCGGCCGTAGGCGTTCAGGGGGCGCGTCGGGGCGTCCTCCCGGTACGGCTCGCGGCTCGTGCCGTCGAAGACGTAGTCGGTGGAGATGTGCACCAGCCGCGCCCCGGCCGCCGAGCACGCCTCGGCTAGCGTGGCCACCGCGTGGCCGTTGACCTCCAGCGCCTCGGCCTCGTGCGTCTCGGCGTCGTCCACGGCGGTCCACCCCGCGCAGTTGACCACCACGCCGGGCCGGCAGGCCGCCACCATGTCCCGCACCGCCCGCCGGTCGGTCACGTCCAGCTCGGAGCGGCCCAGCAGCAGCGCCGGCTCGCCCGACTGCACGACGGCGCGCAGCACGTCGGCGGCCAGCATGCCGCCGCCCGTGATCAGCCACCTCACGCGCTCTCCCCTCGCAGGATCGGCTCCCACCAGTCGCGGTGGGCGGCGTACCAGGCGACGGTGTCCTTGAGCCCCTGGTCGAACGGGACGCGCGGGCGGTAGCCGAGGGCCCGCAGCCGCGTGTCGTCCAGGGAGTAGCGGCGGTCGTGGCCCTTGCGGTCCTCGACGTGCTCGACCAGGTCCCAGCCGGCGCCGCACGCCTCCAGCAGGCGCCCGGTCAGCTCCCGGTTGGTCAGCTCGGCGGTGCCCGCGATGTGGTAGACCTCGCCGGGCTCGCCCTTCGCGGCCACGACGTCGATGCCGGCGCAGTGGTCGTCGGCGTGGATCCAGTCGCGGACGTTCAGGCCGTCGCCGTACAGCGGGACCTTCCGGCCGCGCAGCAGGTTCGTGACGAACAGCGGGATGATCTTCTCGGGGTACTGCCGGGGGCCGTAGTTGTTGCCGCACCGGGTGATCGACACGTGCAGGCCATGGGTGACCGCGTACGCGCGGGCGATCAGGTCGCCGCCCGCCTTGGACGCCGCGTACGGGGAGCGCGGCTGGAGCAGCGCGGACTCGTCCCAGGAACCGCTGTCGATCGTGCCGTACACCTCGTCGGTCGAGACCTGCACGACCCGGGGGACTCCGGCGTCCAGGCACGCCTGCATGAGCGTCTGTGTGCCGAGCACGTTCGTGCGGACGAACTCGGCGGCGCCCTCGATCGAGCGGTCCACGTGCGACTCGGCGGCGAAGTTCACCACCAGGTCGTGGCCCGGCACCACCTCGGCGAGCAGCCCCGCGTCGCACACGTCGCCGTGGACGAACGTGTGCCGGACGCCGTCGAGGTTGGCCCGGCGGCCCGCGTAGGTGAGCTTGTCCAGCACGGTCACGTCGTCCTGGCCGTGCGAGCGGACGAAGTGCGAGCCGATGAAACCGGCGCCGCCGGTGACGAGGATTCTCATTCGCCGATTCTCATTCGCCGATTCTCATTCGCCGATTCTCATTCGCCGATTCTCATTCGCTGATGCTCATTCGCTGATCTGCACCTTGCTGTGATCGCCCAGCACGAGGCGGTGGGCTCGGGGAGAGGCGGACGCCGGTGTCACCTCGACGTCGTGGCCGATGAGCGACGACTCGATGCGGCTGACGCCCCGGATGGAGCTGCGGGGCAGCACGATCGAGTACTCGATCTCGGCGCGCGCGATCACGCAGTCCGCCCCGATGGAGGTGAACGGGCCGACGTAGCCGTCCTCGACGCGGGCGCCCGGCCCGATGACGGCCGGGCCCACGACGCGGGAGCGCGTCACCACGGCGCCCGCCTCGACGACGACCCGGCCGATCAGCTCGCTGGCCTCGTCCACCGAGCCGCTCACCCGGGGCTCCAGCGACTCCAGGACCAGGCGGTTGACCTCCAGCATGTCCACGACGTTGCCGGTGTCCTTCCAGTAGCCGGAGATCACCGAGGACTCCACGGGCAGGCCGGCCTCGATCAGCCACTGGATCGCGTCGGTGATCTCCAGCTCGCCCCGCCAGGACGGCTTGAGCTCCGCCACCGCCTCGTGGACGGCCGGGGTGAACAGGTACACGCCGACCAGCGCGAGGTCGCTCTTGGGCCGGGCCGGCTTCTCCTCCAGCCCGACGACGCGGCCCCGCTCGTCCAGCTCGGCGACGCCGAACTGGCGCGGGTCGCTGACCTTGGTGAGCATGATCTGGGCGGCGGGCCGCTCGCGGGCGAACCGGCGCACGATTCCGTCGATGCCGCCGACGATGAAGTTGTCGCCGAGGTACATGACGAAGTCGTCGTCGCCCAGGTAGTCACGGGCGACGAGCACGCCGTGGGCCAGGCCGAGCGGCGCCTCCTGGCGCAGGTAGGTCACCTCCAGCCCGAAGGCCGAGCCGTCGCCGACGGCCGCCTCGATCTCCGCCTGGGTGTCGCCGACGACCAGGCCCACCTCCCGGATGCCGGTGTCCGCGATCGCCTCCAGGCCGTAGAAGAGCACGGGCTTGTTGGCGACGGGGACGAGCTGCTTGGCGGAGGTGTGGGTGATGGGCCTGAGCCGGGTGCCCGCCCCTCCGGCGAGCACGAGTGCTTTCACCTCTAGTAAGCCCCTTCTCCGCGGGTGACGACGGACCACGTCTTCCACAGGATCTGCAGGTCGAGGACGAGTGACCAGTTCTCCACGTAGCGCAGATCGAGACGCACGGATTCCTCCCAGCTCAGGTCGGAACGCCCGCTGACCTGCCAGAGCCCGGTCATGCCGGGCTTGACGACGAGGCGGCGGCGCACGTCCGCGCCGTACTGCGCGACCTCCTCGGGCAGCGGCGGGCGCGGGCCGACGAGGGACATCTCGCCGCGGACCACGTTGACCAGTTGCGGGAGCTCGTCGATGGAGTATCGGCGCAGGAAGGCGCCCACACGAGTGATCCTTGGATCGTTCCGCATCTTGAACAGCACGCCGTCCAGCTCGTTGTCCTGGATGAGGGTGTCCTTGAGTCGCTCCGCATTCACCACCATTGTCCGAAATTTCACGACCTGGAACTCTTGGCCGCCTCTGCCGACGCGGGTCTGGTAGAACAGCGCCGGACCGGGGCTCGTGAGCCGGACCAGCAGCACGACGGCCCACAGCGGCACCGCCATGAGCAGCAGCGCCAGCCCCGCCACGCACCGGTCGAACACGCTCTTGACCACCTGCTTGGCGCCGTCGAACTCGGGGTGCTCCACGTGCAGCAGCGGCATCCCGGCCACGGGCCTGATGCTGATGCGCGGCCCGGCCACGTCCATCAGCGCCGGCGCCACGAACAGGTCGGTGCGCTCGGCCTCCAGGCTCCACGCCAGCCTGCGCAGCGCCACGCCGTCCATCTCGGGGCATGCCAGCACCGCCACCGCGTCGGCCCGCACCCGCGCCGCGGCCTCCGACACCTCGCCGAAGGACCCCAGCACGGGAATCCCTTCGAGGTCGTCGTCCATGCGGTCGGGCGGCAGGCACGCTCCAACGACCCGCATGCCATGGTACGGCTGGCCCCTGAACTGCATCACCAGGTCGAGAATCGCCTCACGGTGACCGACCGCGACGACCTGGCGCAGATATTCGCCGACCGCGCGGCGACGGTGCAACCGCTTGCGCATTCTGTAGCGGAAGTAAAGCGTGGACAGCAGCGCGAGCGGCAGCATCGCCATGACGAAACTCCGCGCGACCGCCGTTTGCGTGGCGTAGGCCCCGATGGCCACGGACGCCATCAAAGTGGCGCCGGCATTGAATACCGCCCTGAACTCCTCCATTCCCTCGCCGTGCGCGCGCTCGCGGTACGCGCCGCCCATCATCAGCACGACCGGCCAGACCACGACCAGCCCGGCGCCGAGCGCGTACTCGACGACCGGGACGAACGCGCCGTACAGCAGCCTGACACCCAGCACGCAGACGCACGCGACCAGCGCGCACGCGGCGTCACCCCCCCACAGCACCCGCAGGTACGCCCGCGTCCAGATGCTCGACGCGTGGTGTGGAACGGCCTCGAGGAGCGCGACATCGGACTCCTCAACCCCCACCCTCATAACACCACCCTGGAACGCTTCCGAATGACATGTCTCGTTGAACAGATCAAAGGGCGGCGACCCCCACTAAAGAGTAAAGATCAATTCCTTAGTGGGGAATAACGACATATGTCCACAAGTGGACGCCGGTCGAAGTGTTCGAGGGGTTGACGCAGCGATCAGCACGTGTTCATGCGTCGTGAGTGAATTGCGGCGGTCAGCGGCTTAAAACGTTAATTACGGCGGAGTTTCGGGCCAGACACAGGTGGGCGGTCTGGGCGGAGGTCGACACATCCGCGAACTTCGCGGCGATGTTGCACATCCAAGCTGCTGTGACTCTTGTTGCGGGTGATCCGCCGCGGATCGGGGACTACTGGCTGGCCGGGCGACTCGGCGCGGGCGGCCAGGGCGTGGTCTACGAGGCGTACGACAGCGCCGGGCGCCGGGTGGCCATCAAGATGCTGCACGGCTCCGACGTGGGCCTCCTGCAGCGCGAGGCCACCGCCGCCCAGCGGATCTCCTCCTTCTGCACGGCACGCCTGATCGACGCCGACCTCACCGGGCCCCGGCCGTACCTGGTCAGCGAGTACGTGGAAGGGCCCAGCCTGGGCGCGGCCGTCCGCGAGGGCAGGGTCTTCACCCCGGGCGACCTGCACCGGCTCGCGACCGGCGTCGCCACGGCGCTGACCGCGATCCACGACGCGGGCGTGATCCACCGCGACATGAAGCCGGACAACGTGCTGCTCGGCCCGGACGGGCCCCGGGTGATCGACTTCGGGCTCGCGCGGACGCTGGAGATGTCGCTGACCGCGACGGGGCTGATCTCCGGGACTCCCACCTACATGGCGCCCGAGGTGTTCACGGGCGAGCGGGCGGGGGCTCCCGCGGACGTGTTCGCGTGGGGCGGGATCATACTGTTCGCCGCGACCGGCAAGGACCCGTTCAAGGCCGAGACGCTCGGCGCGGTCATGCACCAGGTCATGTCGGTCGAGCCCGACCTCACCTGCCTGCCGGAGCAGCTCCGCCCGCTGGTCCACGCCGCGCTGCGCAAGGACCCGCTGCAGCGACCCACGGCCCGCGCCCTGCTGCTCGCGCTGATCCGCGGCGACGGGCGGCTCGACACGGCCCGGCTGCTCGCCGAGGGCGGCCGGGCGTCGCACCTCGCCACGGAGGCGCACGACCCCGGTCTCGGTCCGCTCGCCGAGGAGGCCTACGGCCTGCTCAGCCCCGCCGATCGCGAGCTGGCCGCGCAGGTGTTCCTGCGGCTGGTCACGGTGGACGAGGACGGCGAGCTGTCTCTGCGGCGGGCCCGCCTGAGCGAGTTCCCGGAGGCGCGTGGCGTGCTGCGGGTGTTCGCCTACCTCCTGGAGGTCAACGGCGACGAGGTGCGGCTGACCCGGCCGGCCCTGCCTCACGCCTGGCCCCGGCTGCGCGGCTGGATCGAGGCCAACCGCGACGGCCTCGCCGTCCACCGCGACCTGCTGTCCGCCGCCCGGCGCTGGGACGACGGCGGCCGGCGGGACGGCGACCTGCTCGCCGGGCGCTCGCTGGAGAACGCGCTGCAGTGGGCGGCCACCGGCCGGCGGGACATCACGCTGGTCCGCTTCGAGCGCGACTTCCTGGACGCGGGGGCCGCGCTGGGCCGCCGCAGGGCCCGCAGGACCCGGATGGTGTCGCTGACCCTGGCCGTGCTGCTGGTGGTCTCGCTGGCCGCGACGGGGGTCGCGGTGTGGCAGAGCCGGGTGGCCGACGAACGGTTCCGCAAGTCCGAGGCGGCCAGGATCGCGGCCGCCGCCGGGACCATCCGCGCCACCGACCCGCGCCTCGGCGACCTGCTCAGCGTCGCGGCCTGGCGGCTCGACCCGACCCCGCAGACCCGCAGGGCCATGAACGACTCCCTCGCCCAACGCGAGACCGCCATGTTCCAGGACCCGGTGACCGGCCCCGACACGCTCCGCACGCTCAGCGCCGACAGCAGGACCCTGGTCAGCGTGAGCGGCGGCGAGGCCCGGCTGTGGGACGTGGTCCGCCGCACTCAGGTCGGGAGACTGCGCCTGGACGTCACGGGCACGCCGATCGACGTGGCGCTGAGCCCGTCCGGCGCGGTGCTCACGGTCCTGACGAGCAAGGGGGCGTACGCCTGGGACGTGCGGACCGGCAAGGCCAAGGGCACGTGGCGGTTCGCCAAGCCCATCGGCGGTGACGAGTCCGACCGGGCCGCCGTCAGGTTCGGCACGGTCGACCGCTACGTCATGGTGCGCCGGGACGGTTCCGGCGACATGTTCTGGGACCTGCGGACCGGCCGGAACGCGAAGGTCCCCGGTTTCTGGAACGGCGCGATGACGCCCGACGGGTCGGCGATCTTCATGCGGTACCGCGACGACAAGACGATCGGCAGATTCGCGCTGCCCAGTCTGAAGCTCACCGGCACCAGACCGGCGCAGGAGCCGTGCAAGTACTGCCCCGACCCCCTGGCGGTCACCAGGAAGGGCTGGCTGCTGGAGGTGCTGCCGGGCTGGCGGCTCGGTGCGACCGATCTGGCGGACCGGGAGAACTTCACGACCACCGCGGTGATCGACATCGGCCCCGCCAGCTGGAATCAGGGACGCGTGGTCCTCAGTGCCGACGACAGGCTGCTCGCCTCGGCGACGGAGAAGCAGATCCAGCTCTGGGGCGACGGAACGCTCCTGACCACGCTCACCGTCGGCTCCGCCTCCGACATCACCGAGTGGGCGGCCGAGGCGATGTCGCCGCAGCCGAGATTCGACCCCGGCGGGAAGGTGCTCCGCTACCTCAGCGAGGACCGCGTCTTCTCCCTCGGCATCTCGGCGCTCACCGGCCCGGCCGACCCCGAGGCCACCACGATGGCGATCAGCCCGGACGGCACGCTGAGTGTGGAGAACCGCGGCGGTGAACGGGGCTACAACGCCTACGTCCGGAGCGCCAAGGGGCAGGACCTGCTGCTGCGCGGCGGGATCGACGGCCAGTTCAACCTCACCGGCGCGGCCTTCAGCCCCGACGGCAGGATGATCGCGCTGAGCAGCTTCGAGATCTCCGAGGCCGGGGCCGGCGACGTCGCGAACACGACCCGCCTGCGGATTCACGACACCGCCACCCGGAAGGAGATCAAACGGCTCACCCTGAGCGACGTCGGCGAGGGGTTCCTGCTGGGCTTCAGCCCCGACGGCAGCAAGGTCGCGGTGCAGCTCTCCCTCTCGGACGACTCGACGAAGTCCACGCTCCAGTTGTGGGACTGGAAGGCGGGCCGCGCGCTGTGGTCGGCCAAGCTGACCAGACTGACCGATGTCGCCTTCAGCCCCGACGGGACCCGGCTGGCCGTGCTGGCGCAGGAGCCCCGTCTGCTGGACACCGCCACCGGCAAGCCCGCCGGCCCGGTCTTGCGGGCCGGCGGCCGCACCACCAGCCTGGTGTACGGCGCGTTCACCCGGTCCGGGGAGCTCGTCACCGCGGACAACCGTGGCCGCATCGCGGTCTGGAACCGCGAGGGCTCGCCCCGGACGGTCATCAGCGGCACCTCCGGCAGCCCGACGGCGCCGCTCGCCGTGTCACCGAAGGAGGACCTGGCCGCCCTCGTGGGCGGCGACGGCAAGGTCCGCCTCTACGACCTGGCGCGCGGGCAGTACGTCGGCGCGGTTCTGGACGACGACCGCGGCAACGTCCAGCGGGTGTCCTTCACCTCCGACGGCACCCGCCTGATCACCTTCGACCAGGTCGACCTGCGGCACGAGTATCCCGTCGCGTCCCCGGCCGTGGCCGAGGCCCTGTGCGCCCGCTTCGGACGCACCCTGACCGAGCAGGAGTGGACGGCCAACCTTCCCGACGTCGATCCCGTCTCCGTGTGCGGGGACGACTAGTCGTATTCCAGGTCCGGCAGCACAGACGGCGGGTCGGGGCTGCGCCAGACGACCACGGCCCCGTCCCGCGCCGACTCGCCGGCGTGCTGGAGCCGCTCCAGGTCGAAGTCCGGCAGGTAACGCAGGCGGGCGAGGAAGGTCGCGTCGGTGGCCGACCTCGGCACCACGCAGCCCTCGCCGTCGCGGCCGAGCAGGATGTACAGGACCTCGGCGTCCGTCTCGGCGGCGACGCGGACCTCGACGACGTCCTCCCAGGCGAGGGCTTCGACGCTTCCGTCGGCGTAGTGACGGGTCACACCCTCTTCCGTGACGTACACGTAGGAGTCCGGCATCGCGTTGCCGTGCATGGCCGCGATTCTCGCGAGTCGGAGGGGCGTACCGCAAGGGCTCGCGCCCCTCGCCTCAGCTTCGGGAAGCTCCTCGTCCGGCGGGATCGCCGCCCCACGCGTGCCCGAGATGGGCGGCCACCGCGGCCCGTGCCGCCTCCACCGGGCCGTCCGCGATCGTGTCCAGCAGCTCCCGGTGCTCGCGCACGAGCACCTCGCGGTCCTCGTAGACCTCGCGCAGCCGGACCAGCCCGAGCCGGGTCTCCGCGGCCAGCGCGCCGTACAGGCGCTCCAGGCGCGGGCTGCCCACGGCCACGATCAGCGCCTCGTGCAGCGCCATGTGCTCGGCCACGGTGTCGGACCAGGGCGCCGCGGCGGGCAGCGTGTCCATGCGGGCCAGCGCCGCGTCGGCCTCCGGGACCCGCCGCCCGGCCACGGCCGTGGCCATCAGGTCCTCCAGCGGGCGGCGCACGTACATGAGGTCGTCGAGGTCCGCCAGTGTCACCTCGGGGACGTACGCGCTGCGGTTGCGCTCGCGGCGCAGCAGGCCCTCGTGGACGAGCGCGGCCAGCGCCTCGCGGACCGTGGGCCTGGCCACGCCGTAGGCGGCGGCGATCTCCTGCTCGGGCAGCGGCGTGCCCGGCGTGATCTCACCGGACAGCACCCGGCGGCGCAGCTCGCCGGCCAGGGCGTCGACGGCGGAGACGGGTCTGAGGGGCGACGTCACGGCTGAGACTCTAACGCCCCGGCCCTCTCGGGTACGGCCGGCTCGGCCGGTCCTGGCGCGGACGACCGCTCGGGAAGGGCCACGACGACCAGGCTGACCGCCAGCAGGGCGAGTCCCGCCACCGACACCGGGGTCAGCCGCTCGTGCAGCACCACGAGGCCGAGCAGGGCGGCGACCGCGGGCTCGGCCAGGGCCAGTGTGGCGGCCGTGGCCACCGGCGTGGTGCGCAGGCCCCTGCCGTACAGGAAGTAGGACAGCCCGGTGGAGGCGAGTCCCAGGTAGAGGGCGGCGAGCAGGGCGCGCGGCTCGGCGAGCCACTCCGCGCCGCGCCAGAGCAGCACCGGCAGCATGATCACAGCCGCGCCGCCGAAGAGCACGCCCATCACCGCACCGGACGGCGCGCCCCCGGAGATGGCGCGGGCCGCGGTGACGGCGTAGAAGGCGTAGAGCAGGCCGCCCAGCAGCGCGATCAGCACCCCGGACACCATCTGGCCGCCGTGCCCGCCGGCTTCCGCGCCGCCGCCGACGATCAGTGCGGCGCACCCGGCGATCGCCGCCGCCGTGGCCACGGCCCAGCGCCCGCTCGGCCGTTCGCGGTGCAGCGCCCACGACAGCAGCCCGGTGAACACCGGCCCGCTGCCGATCGCCACCACCGTGCCGACGGCCACGCCCGTGCGGCCGACCGCCGCGAAGAAGCAGAGCTGGTACGCGGCCACCGCGGCGGCGGCGAGCAGCGTGCCGGGGCGCACGGCCCGCCGCACGCCCTTGCCCGCGAAGAGTGCGAGGGCGGCGCCGCCGATGACCAGGCGGGCCGCGGCCAGGGCGACCGAGTCGGCGGAGACGAGCAGGCCCGCGGTGCCGGCCGTGCCCCAGAGCACGGAGGCGCCCACGACCGCCAGAGGTCCGTTCTTCATACGAGCCATTGTCTGACAATCAGACAATCTCGTCCAGTCGGATCAGCCGGGAGTCACACGAGCTCGTCCAGGAGCCGGTCGATGAGACGGGCGGCGCAGGAGACCAGCTCGGCCGCGTAGTCGTCCAGGACGGCGACGCCGTCGCCGATGCTCTCCGCCGTACGGGGCGACAGGGTGAGCAGCGCCTCGTCCTCGACCGAGGCGGCGCCGTCCACCCGGAACGCCCCGTCGTCGGCGGCGATGGAGACCGTGAAGCTCACCTCGCGGCCGTCGGGCAGCGTGAACGCGGTGCCCGCTCGGGCGCCGGCGGGCGGGAAGAAGTAGGAGAAGGGCTCGCTGCGGACGAAGGGGTGACGTAACTCGGCGAGGCTCACCGCCGCCCGGCTCATGGCCGCCAGCAGACCGGCCGCCGCCAGGCTCTCGCTGTCCACCCCACGAGGGTAGATCACCCTCAGGACCACCCGCCAGCCGCCTTCCGCCGCATCTGTCCCGGCTGTCTCAGTCGGTGGCCAGGCGCGCGTGGCGCTCGACGTCGTAGCGGACCCCGTCGTACCGGAGCTTGCCCCGCTCGATCCCCTCGGCGAGGAAGCCGGCCTTGGTCGCCACCCGGCACGAGGCGGGGTTGTCGACGCGGTGCCCCAGCTCCAGCCGGAAGAGCCCCCGCTCCCGGAACGCCCACCGCGCCAGCTCCTCCACCGCCGCCGACGCGACGCCCCGGCCGCGCGCCTCGCGCACCGTCCAGTAGGAGACCCAGCCGTTGGCGTGGTCGTCGATGCGGGCGACGGCCACGTTGCCGACGACGCGCCCGTCGAGCGTCACCGCGAACGCGTGCCCCACCCCGTCCCACGCCGCGATCCACCCGAGCGCGTCCCGCACCGTCACGACCGGCCAGGGCGCCTGCCGGGACAGGTCGGGATCCTGGAAGGCGGCCAGCACGGCGGGCGCGTCGTCCTCGCGCCACTCGCGCAGCCGGATGTTCGTTATCAGCATCTATGCCAGATTATCGCCCGATCTGGTGGGCGTCCTCGAAGGCCGTCACGAGCTGCTTGGGTGCGGTCAGGCACCACGCCTCGGCGACCAGCTCGAACAGCTCGTCGTAGTCGATCCGGTCCAGCCGGATCACCACCCACCCGAACCGCCCCGCGGTGAACTGCGGCTCGAACACCTCGGGCCGCTCGGTCACCAGCGCGATCTGCTCCTCGACGGTCGCCTTGACGCCCACGGTCTCGGTCTCCTCCCACAGGTAGCCGAAGCCCTTGCCCCGGACCTTGAGGCTGACCCAGGTGGCCATGCGGTCCACGCGGACCTCGGGCAGACCCTCCACCAGCTTGAGGAACTCTTCGACGCTCACACCCATGGCCCCTGTGTACCAGCCGCCACCGACAGAACGGGTGTCCGGTTCATGACGAGATCACATCGGACAGGTGATCCACTCTCTGGTCCGCGTTTCCCCAGGTCGGCAGGGTAGAGGGCATGACGAACCCCTTCACCCGCCGTCCGGGCGGGACGCCCGGCGTCCACCTCCCGCTCGCCCTCTGTGCCGCCGCCATGGCCGTCCTCGCGCTGGCCGCCGCCGCCGGACTGGCCGTCGACGGGCGGACCGTGCTGGGCGAGCCGGTCTGGCTCAAGCCGTTCAAGTTCGCGCTGTCGTTCGCCCTGTACGCCGGGACGCTGTCCTGGATGATCGGCCAGGCCCGGCGGTGGCGGCGGACCCTGTGGTGGCTCGGCACGGTGGCCGCCGCCGGGTTCGTGCTGCCGGAGATCTCGGCCATCACGTTCCAGGCGGGGCGCGGGGTGCGCAGCCACTTCAACTTCGAGACCGGTCTCGACTCGACCGTCTTCGCCGTCATGGGCGGGGCGGCGTACCTGGGCTGGCTGATGACGTTCGCCATGGGCGTGTTCCTGCTGCTGCAGAAGCGGACCCTGGACCGGCCGATGGCCTGGGCGGTGCCGCTCGGGATCGCCGTGTCCCTGGCCGGCATGTCCGTCGGCTACCTCATGACCGCCCCGACCCCGGAGCAGGCCCAGGCCCTGGACGCCGGCCTCAAGCTGGCCACGATCGGCGCGCACAGCGTGGGCGGGCCCGACGCGGGCGCCGGGATGCCCCTGACCGGCTGGGAGACGGAGGCCGGCGACCTGCGGGTGGGCCACTTCGTCGGCCTGCACGCCCTCCAGGCGCTGCCGCTGGTCGCGGTGGGCCTGCGCCTGCTCGCCCGCCGGGTGACCGTCCTGCGCGACGTCACCGTCCGGACGGCGCTGGTCGTCGTGGCGGCCATCGGGTACGGCGGGCTCACCTGGCTGCTGGTCTGGCAGGCGCAGCGCGGCCAGCCGCTGACCAGCCCGGACGCGACGACGCTGACCGCTGCCGCGACCCTGCTCGGGGCGGTGGCGCTGGCCGCCGCCGGGGTCCTCTTCACCGCGTCGCGCCGCGCGCCGGCCCGCACACCGGTCGCCGCCACCCGATGACGTGCGCGGCCCGCGCGTCACGGCAGCAGCAGCCCCCAGTACAGCCCCCACGGAACCAGCACCAGGCCACCGGCCAGCAGCACCGCCAGCCGGACCCGCTCGCCTCCCGCGACGGCCCCGCGCCGTCGCCACCACGCCAGCCCGGTGACGGCGGCGGCCACCACACAGGCCACCGCCAGCGCCTGGAGCGCCAGCCACACCACCGGCCGGCCCGCCAGGAGCGGCCCCGGGCTCGCCAGCTTGGCCCCCGTCATCACCGCGTACATCAGGTACCCGAACGACCCGAGCACCACGGTCAGCCCGCCCGCGCCGAGCACCCGCGGCGCCGCGCCCACCGGCGTGCCGGTTCGTCCCCGGACCCGCCGGACCAGCGCCACCACCGGATACCCGGCGAACGCCACCAGCATCACCACCAGCGCCGCGAGCTGCACGTCGGCCGACTCCCACCAGTCCACCGGCGGGACCGGCACGGTCGGCACGGCCTGCACCGGCTCCGGACCCGACGAGCTCGTGGCGGGCGCCCGGCCGGAGGTCGCGTCGGCCACCCAGGAACCGACCAGGTCCGCGTAGCCGGGGGCCAGCTCGGGCAGCCGGGTGACACCGCGGTCGGGGGTCAGGTGGGCGGCGTGGTCGGCGCCGGCGAAGTACCGGACCGTGAAGTGGTCGTTGCCGCCGCGCCGCAGCGCCTCGGCGAAGCCCCGCGCGCTCTCCCGGGCCGGGGTCAGCAGGTCGTGGACGCCCCAGACGGCGAGCACCGGCTGACGCACCGCGGCGATGGTCGCGGCCGGGTCGTAGTACGGCTCGGGGAACAGGTCGCCGTCGGCCAGCACCCGGTACAGATCGGGCTCCGTGCCGTCCACCAGCCGTCCCGACATCCCGGCGGCCCTCATGCCCGCGTGCACCGCCCACGCCTGCTGGACCAGCGGCTGCTGGCTGTTGCCGCCGACGACCACGACGAACGCGACGTCCCTGGAGCGGGCGGCGGCCATCGGCGCCACCCAGCCGCCCTCGCTGAGCCCCCAGACACCCACCTTCGCCGGATCGACGCCCGGCTGCCGGCGCAGCTCCGCAACGCCCCCCAGCGCGTCCCGGGCGAGCTGCGCGTACGAGCGCTCGAACAGCGAGTAACCCACGGACCGCTTGTCGTAGACCAGCACCGACAGCCCCCTGCGGGCGAACTCGACGGCCTCGCCCATGAGCTTGGTCCGCGGCGTCCCCGTACCGGCTCCGTGAACCAGCACGATTCCCGGCCGGCCATCGCCGCCCTTGGCGGGCGACAGGACGGTGCCGTGCATGACCAGCCCCCCGTCGCCGCGGAAGCTCACCTCCACCGCCTTCAGGTCCCCGGGCACGGCCGGTGTGGGCTCGTCGTCACGTACGGCAGCCGCCGACGCGCCCGGAGCGGCGGTCAGCAGACACCACAGGAGGGCGACCAGGCCGGCCACCAGAACTCTTCTCATGTCTGCCGACAGTACTTTGCAGAGAGTTCTCGGCAAACAGTTCTCGGCAGAAATCCCTCTGCAGGACTAGACTCGTCCTCATGACGGATGAGGCCGCGACCCCCGAGTCCTTCCTCCTCGACGACCCGGCCCGGCTCAAAGCCCTGGCCCACCCCATGCGCCGCCTCATGCTGCGCCACCTCGGCGTCCACGGCCCGGCCACCTCCACCACGCTCGGCGAGCTGCTCGGCGCCAAGACCGGCACGACCAGCTACCACCTGCGTCAGCTGGAGAAGTACGGCTTCATCGAGGAGATCCCGGAGCGCTCGACCGGCAGGGAGCGCTGGTGGCGCAAGGCCCCGGCGCCGCGCGACATGCGCCTGCCCACGCCCGACCGGCTGGCGCCGGAGGACCGCCCGATCCTGGCCGAGTTCCACCGCCTCGGCCTGGAGGAGGACCTGCGCCTCCTGAAAGGTCTCCCCCACCTGTACGAGCGCGACCCGGAGCGCGTGAAGTCGTCACGGGGGCTGGGCTGGATGACGGACGAGGAGTTCGAGGCGTTCTTCGAGGCGTACATGCGGCTCCTGCTCGAGCACAGCCATCCCCGGACCGACGCCCCACCCGGCGCCCGCCCCATGTACCTCCGCCTCTACGCCTTCCCCGCCGACGACCCCGAGTAGATCCCACTGCGCCGCGTGCAGGAGCCAGTGATGCCACCGAGGCTGGGGGCTGCTTTGTGGTGTTTGTCCAGTTATGGTGACCGCAGTACAGGCGGCGTCAGGCGGGAGGACAAGCGTGCCCCTCTTCCTGGCCCGCCTGCTGGCCCGGCTCGGCATGCTCGGGCCCTGGTGGACGCCGGTGCTCGTCTTCGCGGCGGTGTTCCTGACGAGCTGGCCGCTGATGGCGCTCGCGGAGCCGGCGGGCAGCGAGATCGTGGCGCCGGCCAACTACTGGTGGTACTTCGTCGTCACCGCCTCGACCGTGGGCTACGGCGACCTGTACCCGGAGACGGCCGGCGGCCACGCGGTCGGCGTGTACGTCATCGCCGGCGGCATCGCGACCCTGACGACCGTCTTCACCAGGTTCGCGGCGGCGCTGGAACGGGCCAAGGGACGAAGGATGCGAGGTGCCGTCACCGTGGACATGTCCGGCCACATCGTGCTGCTCGGCTACACCCCCGGCCGTACCGAGCAGATGGTGGACGAGCTGACGGCCGACGGTTCGAGCCGCATCGTGCTGTGCACGTGGGACGACGTCCCGACGCACCCGATGCCGGACCGCGAGGTGACGTTCGTGCGCGGCGACCTCACCGACGACGGCGTGCTGCGCCGGGCCGGCGTCGACCGGGCGTACAGCGTGCTCGTGGACGCGCGCGACGACAACGAGGCGCTGGCGATCGCGATCACCGCCGACCACGTCGCCCATGGGGCGCACCTCGTCGTCGCGCTGCGGGACATCGGGCGGGTCCGGCAGCTCCGGTACGTCCGGGAGACGCTGCGCTGCGTCCAGTGGCACAGCCCGTACATGATCACCGAGGAGCTGCGCGACCCGGGCATCAGCGAGGTCTACACGCAGCTCATGACACACGGCGACGCCGAGACGTACTCCGTGCGGCTGCCCGAGTCCTTCGGGCCGGTGCTGGTGGACCTCTGCCAGATCTCGCTCGGCCGCCGGTGCGGCGCCACCCTGCTCGCCGCCCGGACCGGTGACGAGCTGCTGGTGAACCCCGACTGGCAGACCGAGCTGCCGGCCGGCTCCGTGCTGTACTACGTGGGCTCTCACCGCCTCACCGCGGAGGAACTCGCCACCGCCCTGCACGCGGAGGGAACGCGTACGGAGAGATGAGTATGATCGGCCCGATCTGCACCTTTTCAGGTAACCCCCCGGCGGAGGATACGTGGCCATCGACGACCCATCCGGCACGCACACCGTGCACGGCGTTCCGAGCCCGCACGGCGGCCCGGACTCTCAGGAGGCCGCTCCGCAGGCGGGCCTGACGCACGAGCGCGTGGGGATGTTCACCGACGCGGTCTTCGCCATCGCCATGACGCTGCTCGCCATCGAGCTCCCGCGCCCCGAGGGCGAGGCGGCGGAGCCGCACGGGGACCGGCTGGCCATGGCCGCCGAGCTCTGGCGGTACCTCACCGAGCATTCCGGGACGTTCCTGGCGTTCGTCATCGCGTTCATGATGTTGTGGACGGCCTGGCGGCAGCACCACCGGCTGTTCGACCGGATCACGTACCTGTCGCGCGGCATGATGCTCCTCCACCTGCCGATGCTGATCTTCGTGGCCCTGCTGCCGTACCCGACCGCGCTCGTCGGCGACAACTCCGCCAACCCGCTGTCCGTCACCCTCTTCGCCGGCTCCGAGGCGGTCCTGCTGCTGTGCCAGGCCGGTTTGATCACCTCGGCCCTGCGCGGCCCCATCAAGCCCGGCACGGACATACGTCGGCTCCGGGTCTTCGCGGTCTCCCTGTGGGCGGTCGGCGGGTTCTGGCTGCTCACGGCGGCTCTGACGTGGGTGATGGACAACGTGCCGCTGCTCTGGCTGCTGACGCCGGTGGTGGCGGTGGCCGCCGTCCGCGTCGGCCGCCGCCTCATCCCGGAGCCGGCCGGTACGGCCTGACACTCCCCCGAAGGGAGCGACATGATCCACCACGTCCAGCTCGCCTGCCCGCCCGGAAGCGAGCAGGCGCTGCGCGACTTCTACCAGGGCGTCCTCGGCCTGACCGAGCTCCCCAAGCCCCCGGTCCTGGCGGCACGTGGCGGCTGCTGGTTCCGGGGCCACGGCATCGAGCTGCACCTCGGCGTCGAGACCGACTTCCGCCCGGCCCGCAAGGCCCACCCCGGCCTGCTCGTGTCCGGCCTGGACGAGTGGGCCGCCCGCCTGCGCCGGGCCGGGTACCCGGTCACGTTCGACGACGACTTCCCCGGCATGCGGCGCTTCTACAGCGAGGACCCGCACGGCAACCGCCTGGAGTTCCTGGAGCCCCTCGGCCCATGACGCGTCCGAATCCCGCCAGCCGGGAGCCCGCGCCCCTGTGAGGATGGCGCCCATGACGCTTTCGGCTGACGATGTGACCAGCGACGACGCCTGGGCGGTGATGGAGCGCTTCTACGCCGCGGAGACCGCCTACGTGGCGGCCGGCGGGTACGGCAGGGCCCGCTACGACGAGGTCGCCGCCCACCTGGACCCCGAGGTCGTCCTGCACCAGGCGCCAGGCCTGCCCTTCACGGGGACGGGGACGTGGCGCGGCCATGACGGCATGGAGCGCTTCCTGGCGGCCTTCAGCGACGTCTGGGAGTCGATGGAGTTCCTGGAGCAGGAGCACTGGGGCGACGGGGACACGGTCGTGGTGCGCAACCGGGTGCGGTTCCGTGCCCGGGCCACGGGCCAGGACGTGGAGACGGAGATCCTGCAGCTCATCCGGGTACGGGACGGGCGCATGCTCGAATGCCGCCCCTTCTACTGGGACCCGTCGGCCATCACCCGGGCCTGCACTCCCGCCTCGCGGGTCTAACCGAGGGCCTTGCCGCGTTTCCTCCAGAGCCTGCCCGTCGCCAGGTCGAGATAGTGGACACGCTCGTTCAGAGCGTCCTGGACCAGGAAGGGGCCCTGCTTCGACCAGCCGAGGCCGGCGCCTTGTTCGCCGTCTGGCTGACCGTCGACGCGATCATCCGGCGGCTCCGGCCCCAGGGCGAGATCTCCACCGCCGCTCGCCTCGACGTGCTCCGCTGGGCCGTGGTCAGCCTGGGAGTCCTCGGCGTCCTGTCCGGCTTCGGCCACGCCGACCTGGGCTTTGTCACGCCCATCGCCTGGTTCGTCGCCGTCGTGGCCCTGATCGTGGTGCTCTACCGCGCGGCCGACCTGCCGTGGCTGGCCCCGACGGAGGAACACGCCGCGAGTTGAGACGGTCAGGCGGGCCAGGACGGTGAGCGGCCGAGGAGCGTGAGGATCTGCTCCAGGGGCTCGGCGTCGTCCTTCACCGGCAGGCCCGGCCGGAACGCCGCCCCCGGCGCCAGCCGGTTGGCCCCGTCGGGGACCGCGCGGGCGACGCGCAGCGCCGGCTCGGCCAGCTCCGCCTCCAGCTCGTACGGCCGGCCCAGCGACCGGGCCACGTCCCAGCCGTGCACCACGTAGTCGATGAGATGGAAGCCGATGGCCCGCGCGCCGGGGAACACCGCGCCGGGGCCGAACTCGGGAAGGTCGAACTCCCGCTCCAGCACACCCTCCTCGGCGAACGCGGCGAGGACGTCGCGCGCGGCCTCGGCGTACTCCGCCGACGGGTCGCCGCCGCCGGGGAAGGGGCGGACCTCCCACACCGCGAGGTCCGCGCCATGACCTCGGGCCGCGGCCGCGAAGCCGCGGTGCTGGGCCGTCATGTGGGCGAGCAGGTCGCCCAGCGTCCACTCGGCGCAGGGCGTGGGCCGGTCGAGGTCGGCCACGGTCACCCGGGACACCACCTCGACGCTGATCTCGACCGCGCGCCTGTTCAGGGCGGTGATACGGGTGGCATCGGAAGTCGTCATGGCGCAATCATAAGCATGTGCCTACTATAAGTCCATGCACATATTAAACGACGGCATATCGTTGGGGCATGGCGGAGAGCAGGGCCCCTGAGGAGACGGCGGCCGGACGTCCCGACCTCGCGGCGATGATGGCGCCCCTGAGCCGCGCCCTGGTCGCGGCCGAGCTGCCGGTCCTGCGGGCGCACGGCCTGTCCATGTGGGCGTACGTGGTCCTGCTCGCACTGAGCAGGCAGCCGGTACGGAGCCAGAGCGCGCTGGCCCAGGCCATCGGGGCGGACAAGACCCGCATCATCGGCGTGCTCGACGGCCTGCAGGAGCGCGGGCTCATCGAGCGGCGGGCCGACCCGGCCGACCGGCGTACACACCTGCTGTCGCTCACCGCCGAAGGCCGGCGCGTCCGCGACGCCGCCCAGGCGGGCATCCAGCGGCAGGAGGACCGGCTCCTGGCGCGCCTGCCCGCCGAGGACCGCGACGCCTTCCTGCGCGCGCTCCAGACGCTGTCCGCACTGCCCCGCGAGGAGATCGTCGGGAACGGCGCCCGCCGCCCCCGAAGATCCCGTTAGTCAGGACCGGGGGATGCCGGACTCGGCGCGGTCGGCGTCGATGAGGTCGGTGAGCAGGGCGACGACGGCGGCGGCGAGGTCCCGCAGGGCGCCGTCCGGGGTGGCCGGCTCGCTCTCGAACGCCTGCCGGACGGTGCGCGCCAGCAGGTCCGCCCGCTACTCCAGGCCCTCAGCCGGGGCACTCGCCTCGCCCTGCAGGAAGCCCTCGAATGTCGCCTGGTAGGCGTAGCCGACCTCGTCGGCGTCCATGTCGGCGCGGAGCAGGCCGCACTCCGACAGCAGCTTGAAGTAGCCGCGGGCCATCGCGGCGTGCCGGTCGTCGCGGGCGGCGTCACGCGAGGTAGCCAGCTTGCCGAGCAGGTCGGGGGTCCCAGCGAGTCCTCCTTCGACGCCCTCCGGCGCGACTGCCGCCAGGCAGCCGGTTCCCCGCCGTTCACCCTGCAACTGTGGCTGAACGCCGACACCGACGTCCTGACCACGATCTCCGTCACCGGCGGCACGACCCTGATCGAGTGGGATCTGGACGGGCTCACCACGGACGAGGCCGGCCACGCGGTGGCCGCGATCCTCTGGGCGGCCGTCACGGACACCGCTTCTCTGGGGTTGGTCGTGGAGATCGCGCGGCACTCGTGGCTGCCCGCGGCCGGTGCCCGGCATCACTGCTGCTACCTTGAGGCCCTTTGGTCCCGTAGTGGTTAGAGGTACGGAAAGTGCGAAGGTACGGCTGGACGATCAGTGGCGTCATGGCAGGGTGTCTGCTCACAGCATGCTCCGCCCTCCCGGGCATGGGCGCAAAGGCGGGCCCCGCGGCCGGCACCCCGGGCACACCGAGTGCGAGCAGTTCCCCGACGCCCGCTCGCGCCGTCTCGGACCAGGAGGCCGCCTCGGTCCTCGCCGACTACGTGAAACGCAACAACGCCGCCAACAAGGCCCGGAGCGCCAAGCTCCTGGCGGAGTACGAAGGCGGCTCCAGCTTCACCATTGACAAGGCGAGCTACGCCTCCAGCCGCATCCTGTACAAGACCACCAAGTCCAAGCCGTTCGGCTACACGAAGCCCGTCTTCCAGGCGCCGGCCGCCGCGCAGAAGCCCTGGTTCCTGGCCACGGCGCACTGGCAGCGCAAGCCGACGACCGCGAAGGAGCCGACGTACCTGCTCTTCGCCCGGCAGGGGGACGGCTGGCGGCAGATGTACTCCCCCGACACCTTCGAGGGCACCACCGCCGAGCAACTGCCGGCGATCTCCGTGAACGCCGCGGGCCTCGCCAAGGAGGTCGGCCCCGCTGACGGGACCGGCCTGATGATGTCACCGGCCGATTTCGCGAGGAAGTACGCCTCCCACCTGGCCGGCAGGGGCACCGCCGCCGACAAGAGCCTCTTCGCCGCCGACAACCTCACCACCAGCGCCGCGAAGACCCGCCTGCGGATGAACCCGTACGCGCACATCACCACCAAGGCCCGCCCGGCCACCCGCTACCCGACGTACACGCTGCGCACCAGCGACGGCGGGGCACTGACCTTCACCACGATCGAGCGCACCATCCGCTACGACGTACGGCCGAGCCCGCAGCGCAACTACGTCCTCCAGAAGGACAGCGGCTTCCTGCGCGACAAGTACTACACGTACATGGAGGTCACCGACCTGTTCCAGGTGGCGGCCCACATCCCGCCGAAGAAGGCCGAGCCGGACCAGGTCAAGGTGGTCGCCTCGTACTCCGGCCTCGTGGCGGGCAGTGGCCGCTGACCTCCGCTCATACGGCGATGTCCAGGCCGGCCCGTACGGGGCCGGCCTGGACATCGATCAGACGGGTCAGACCAGGTCGAACCGGTCCAGGTTCATGACCTTGTCCCACGCCGCGACGAAGTCGTTCACGAACTTCTCCTTCGCATCGTCGCTCGCGTAGACCTCGGCGATCGCGCGCAGCTCGGAGTTCGACCCGAAGACCAGGTCGGCGCGGCTGCCGGTCCACTTGACCTCGCCCGTGGCGGTGTCGCGACCCTCGAACGTGCTCTGGTCCTCGGAGGTCGCCTTCCACACCGTGCCCAGGTCGAGCAGGTTGACGAAGAAGTCGTTCGTCAGAGCGCCGGGGGTCGTGGTGAGGACGCCGAGCGACGACTGCTGGTGGTTCGCGCCCAGGACGCGGAGACCGCCGAGGAGGACGGTCATCTCGGGGGCGCTCAGGGTCAGCAGGTTCGCCCGGTCGAGCAGCAGGTACTCGGCCGGCAGCCGGTTGCCCTTGCCGAGGTAGTTGCGGAACCCGTCGGCGGTCGGCTCCAGAGCGGCGAACGACTCCACGTCGGTCTGCTCCTGCGAGGCGTCCACGCGGCCCGGCGTGAACGGCACCTGGACGTCGAAACCGGCGTCCTTGGCGGCCTGCTCGACGCCCGCGGCACCGGCCAGCACGATCAGGTCGGCGAGCGAGACCTTCTTGCCGCCGGTCTGCGCGGCGTCGAAGGCGTCCTTGATCCCTTCCAGGGTGCGCAGCACCGTCGCCAGCTGGTCGGGGTCGTTGACCTCCCACCCGCTCTGCGGCTGGAGGCGGATGCGGGCGCCGTTGGCGCCGCCGCGCTTGTCGCTGCCGCGGAACGACGAGGCCGACGCCCACGCGGTGGACACGAGCTGGGACACCGACAGGCCCGAGGCGAGGACCTGACCCTTGAGGTAGGCGACGTCCTGGGCGTCGACGAGCTCGTGCGTCACCGGGGGAAGCGGGTCCTGCCACAGCAGCGTCTCGGCCGGGACCTCCGGGCCGAGGTAGCGGGCGACCGGCCCCATGTCGCGGTGGGTCAGCTTGAACCACGCCCGCGCGAACGCGTCCGCGAACTCGTCGGGGTTCTCCAGGAAGCGCCGCGAGATCTGCTCGTAGATCGGGTCGACGCGGAGCGAGAGGTCGGTCGTCAGCATCGTCGGGGCGTGGGTCTTCGACGGGTCGTGGGCGTCGGGAACGGTGCCGGCCCCGGCGCCGTCCTTGGGCCTCCACTGGTGCGCGCCGGCGGGGCTCTTGAACAGCTCCCACTCGTAGCCGAAGAGGATCTCGAAGAAGCTGTTGTCCCAGGTGATCGGGGTGTTGGTCCAGATGCCCTCAAGGCCGCTGGTGATCGTGTCGCCGCCCTTGCCGGTGCCGAAGGTGCTCCTCCAGCCCAGGCCCTGCTCCTCGATCGAGGCGGCCTCGGGGTCGGCGCCGACGTGGTCCGCCGGGCCGGCGCCGTGGGTCTTGCCGAAGGTGTGACCGCCCGCGATCAGGGCGACCGTCTCCTCGTCGTTCATCGCCATCCGGCGGAACGTCTCACGGATGTCGCGGGCCGCGGCCAGCGGGTCCGGGTTGCCGTTCGGGCCCTCCGGGTTGACGTAGATGAGGCCCATCTGCACCGCGCCGAGCGGGTTCTCGAGCTCCCGGTCGCCGCTGTAGCGCTCATCGCCGAGCCAGGTGGTCTCGGGACCCCAGTAGACGTCCTCGTCGGGCTCCCACACGTCCGCGCGACCGCCGGCGTAGCCGAACGTCTTGAAGCCCATCGACTCCAGCGCCACGTTGCCGGCGAGGATCAACAGGTCGGCCCACGAGAGGTTCCGGCCGTACTTCTTCTTGACCGGCCACAGCAGGCGGCGGGCCTTGTCGAGGTTGCCGTTGTCGGGCCAGCTGTTGAGGGGCGCGAAGCGCTGCTGGCCGGCGCCGGCTCCGCCGCGGCCGTCGCTGATCCGGTACGTGCCCGCGCTGTGCCACGCCATCCGGACCATGAACGGGCCGTAGTGGCCGAAGTCGGCCGGCCACCAGTCCTGCGAGGTGGTCAGCACCTCGGCGATGTCCCGCTTCACGGCCGGGAGGTCGAGGCTCTTGAACGCCTCGGCGTAGTCGAAGTCGCCGCCGAGGGGGTTGGCCACGGCGGGGTTCTTGGCGAGGATCTTCAGGTTGAGCCGCTCAGGCCACCACTGACGGTTGCCGCCGCCCTGGGTCGGGTGCAGGGCGCGCCCGTGCGGGACCGGGCAGCCGCCTCCGCCCTCCGTCTTCGGGTCGGTGACGATTGCATCATGGTTCTCGGACATGGGAATCCTTCCGGGCTACGCGGATCACGGTGCTCAGGAACTGCGGGAAGTGGAACAGCCGGGGCACAGGCCCCAGTAGATGACCTCGGCCTCCTCGATCGAGAAGCCGTGGTCGTCGGACGCGGTCAGGCAGGGCGCATGGCCGACCGCGCAGTCGACGTCGCCGACGGCGCCGCACGACCGGCACACCACGTGGTGGTGGTTGTCGCCGACGCGTCGCTCGAACCGGGCCGGGCTCCCGGCAGGCTCGATGCGGCGTACGAGTCCCGCCGCGGTGAGCGCGTTGAGGGCCTCGTACACGGCTTGGAGAGAGATGTGGCCCACGCGATCGCGCACCCCGGAGGCGATCGCCTCGACGTCGAGGTGATCGCCGTCCCGAACGGTGTCGAGCAGCGCGACTCGGGCGGCCGTCACCCGCAGGCCTGCACCGCGCAGCTCCTCGGCGGTGGTCGGTGTCCTGGGTGCGGTCATGGTGCCAAACATATCGCCATAAACACGAACGATACAAGGTAAGGAACAGTTCAAGTCTGGCGCCGCGCACGTGGAACCGCTGTGGGGCTACGGGTTTCGCTCGCCGGAAGGGCGTGTCGTGACCATGGGCAAAGACCCGGCAAACAGCACAGGACTGCGCGCCCCACGGCCGATCCGGGTGCTGCGGGCTGACCGTCGAACGGCACGACCGTTTCGAACCCGGCATGATCGAGCGCTTCGCCGCCCGCAGACCCGCGGCCTGACCCTCGACCTATCGGTCTGCGGCTCCGGCTGGGGACGAGAGCACGGAGGCGGCGGCCGTATCGGCACGGTCGGCCAGGCGGTGCAGGGCGATGAGCCCGCAGCCGAGCAGGGCGAAGCAGACGGCCAGCGCCACCGCCATGAGCGAGACCCCGCCATAGCCGTACTTGTCCACGTCCAGGAACGGATAGGGGTATCTCTTCCACGCCTGTGCGGGCAGCAGCGCGCCCCGCACCAGCGCGAACACCAGATACGCCACCGGATAGGCCAGCCACACGAAGGCGGCCGCCCATCTCGGCCGGGCGGCGTTCCGGTCGAAGAACAGCCAGTCGATCACGGCCATGACCGGTGTCACGTAGTGGAGGAGGAAGTTGCCGAGACCGAGACCGGAGTGGGACAGGCGCTCGAAGGGGTTGGCCCCGCGCATGCGCAGGAAGTGCCAGATCAGCCCGGTGATCACGATGTAGAGCGTCACCGCCCCCTTGACCTCGAGGGAGGGCCGCCGCCTGCTCACCACCCGCCAGAAGCAGTAGCCGGCGAGCAGCAGATTGCTCTGTACGGTGAACAGCACGAGCGGGTTCAGCGGGTCGGCCAGGGCGATCCACGTATAGACCATGCCGGTCACCCCGGCCGCGATCAGCACCGAACGGAACATCGTCGCCCAGACCATAAAGATCACCATGGCACATCCCGCGCCCACCCGACCGCCGGTTCACCGGCCTCGCGGGTCGTCAGCCGGCCGATCCGCCCGGCGTGCCGGCGATCCGGCTGACGAGGAAGTCGAGCCGCTCCGCTTGGCCGTCCGGGGGGATGCGGCCGCTGTCCGACAGGGCGGCCATGCCGTGCAACGCGCTCCAGGTGACTTCGGCGAACAGCTCGCGTCGCGGGTTGTCCGAGCCGAAGCAGCTCACGAACTCGTCGAAAGCGGCGCGCAGCGGGGGCGGCGTCTCGGCGTGCGCGAACTTCACCTCGGTCGGCAGGACGAACATGGCCTGGTAGAGGGCGGGCTGCTCGGTCGCGAACTCCAGGTAGGCGCGGCAGACGGCGTGCAGCGTCCGCGGCGGCTCGGGGTCGGCCAGCCGGGCACGGCGCAGGCGGGCCGCGAGCTCACCGAAGCCTTCGATGGCGACGGCGCGCAGGATGGCGTCCTTGCCGTCGAAGTGGCTGTAGAGCACGGGCTGGCTGTACTCGACGCGCTCAGCCAGCCTTCGCGTGGTCACCGCCTCCCACCCCTCGGCCTCGGCCAGTTCGCGGGCGGCCGTGATGATCAGCTGATGGCGCTGGGCGCGTTCACGTTCGCGGCGTTCGGTGATGGCGGACATGGCATCAGCATAGCAATGCTAGGCATCATGTCCATGATAGAAATATTGTCGCCATCTCAACCAGCGCACTGCCATCGAGAGCTGCGGCCGGCGATCAGCGCGGGACGTCGGCGTTTCTATGATTTGTGGTGGCCGCATGTGTCAGGCGGCACCGCGTCCCTACCGCAGAAAGTAGCCGATGTATGCGTGGGCACGTACCCGACGACCTGCTGGAGATGGCTGACGCGCTCCTCCCGGGAGCCCCCCTCGACGCGGCGCGGCTGGCCCGGGGTGGGATTCACGACGTCGTCCTGCTTCCCGGTGTCGCGGCCGTGCGCGTCAGCCGGCGCCCCGCGGGCGCCGAGGCCCTGCCGCGCCGCACCGAGGTGCTGCGCCTGATCGCCGCCGCCGGGCCGCCGTTCGCCGTCCCCGAGCCGCTGACGCCGGTGAGGATGTTCGGGGATCGAGCGGCTGTCGCCGTGTCATGGATCGACGGTGCCGGGCTGGGGGAGGGCGAGGGCGATCCTGGCAGGATCGGCGAGCTGCTGAGGGCCGTACGGGAGTTGCCCGTCACCCCCGAGCTGCGCGCCGTCCTGCCCGCGCCACGCGAGCACCACGGCAGCGACAACTGGGCGTCGATCTTGGCTGAGGAGGTCATCCCCCTCTTCCCGGCGAAGTGGCGTGGCGAGGGCCGGAGACGCCTGGAGGAGGCGCTGGCCCTCGAACCCGTCCCCGACTCGCTCGTCCACGGCGATCTGGTCGGGTCCAACATCCATTGGAGCGAGAACGGCAAGCTGATCGGTGTCCTGGACTGGGATCGGGCCCACCTGTTCGATCCCGCGATCGACGCCGCCTTCATGGCGTGGCACGGCTGGGACAACCTCCGCCAGGCCGTCGACGCCGAGACCTACCACCGAGCCTGTGTCTGGGAAAGGACCTTCGGCGTCGACCACCTGGTCGCGGTTCTCGAACTCTCCGGCCGGCCGCTGGCGCATGTCGAAAGCTACGTGCGGCACACCGTCGCCTGGCTGGAGCAGCACGCCGGCTGACATGAGACGCGCCGGGTTCGCGGCGCCATCAGGGTGTCATGACCTCCAGGTCGCCGGAGTCGCTGGACAGCGCGATCGTGCGCTGGGCCGAGGGGGCCCGGGCGCCCGGGTCACGGTTCGCGCGGCCGCCCGTGGTCGCCTCCGGCGACGCGGAACGGGTGATGATACAAAGATCGCGTGTTAACCGATCAACCGTCATCCACGGTCAGTTCGCCGACCGTCTCGGCATCCGGCCCTGCCACCATGGCGACGCTCGTGAGCCCGTGCTCGCATGCCCCCGCCTGCCCGCCGCCCAGTTGCCTCCCGCAGAGTCTGCGGACGCAGCCCGCGCAGGCCGTGTCAGCCAGGTACGCGCCGGCACCGGACGACCCCGGTGGCGCCCGGGACGGCTACACCGAGCATGAGCGGTACGTGCGGAAGTTCGCCGGCACCATGGACAGCTCCGCCACCGGCGTGGAAACCGTCAGGCAGTGGACGCCACGCTTCGAGGGCTGGAACCTGATCCCCATGGCCGGGGTGCCCATAGTCGGGCTGATGTTCGTCGGCCGGTTCAACACCGTCACCGACACGTGGGAGGACAGCGCCGGCATCCTCGCCGAGGTGCTGCGCACCGACAGCGGCAAGGTCTCCAGAGCCGCCGACAACTACGCCGCCGCCGACCAGAACAGCACACCCACGTGAGGAGTTCGCGATGACGGTTCCCTCCGGCGAACCGCCGAAGCTGATCCTGCCAGGCCAGACCGCGCCCACGGCCGACCAGCAGCTCCACGTCACCGACGCCCGCGGCACCGTGCAGCGGACCGTCACGGTCGCCCCCAAGACGCGTACCGACCCCGGCTTCTACAAGCGGCTGATCACGGAGTTGAACCCGCTGCGCCAGAGCAACCGGGCCGCGATGGCGGTCTCGGGACTCGGCGTGGCCGCGCTCGCGCTGGACGTCGCGGCCACCCTCAACCTGGGCAATCCGTTCCTCTTCTACGACCGGCGCGAGCAGTGGAAGGACATGGCCGGGCGGTTGGAGGGCAGCCGGTCGGACCTGTGGCGGTCCTTCTTCGACGACATCACCCCCAACTGGACCGGCCAGGCGGTCCAGACCCTCCAGCAGTACATCCGGTTCAACGTCAACGGCCTCTACGGCCAGCTCGGCAAGATCTCAGGCGCGATGAGCAGCACGATGCACGGCCAGTACAAGGAGGTGCTGGAGTACGACTTGTCGGTGTTCGGGCTCTATGCCACCTCCGCCCCTATCCTGCGCGCCGTGGCCACCATGAGCGCGCACCCGGTCGGCAGGGTCGCCCTGATGACCCAGGTCGGGCTCTTCATGAGCGCGTCCGGCAACCTGGTCAAGCAGTTCGCCGACGTGTACAACTCCTACGAGAGTGACCTCAACAAGCTGGAGCTCAAGCTCAACGACCTGAGGGGCGCCTTCTACCGGTCCGGCGACCCGGCGCTGGGGGCGCGCGACCTCCACCTCACTCCCGCGATCGAGGACCCCACCCTGCTGGATGAGTACTGGATCCCCGCATCCAAGGGCGCCTCATGAGAAACGTCGAGGCGTTGGCCGGGGGCGGGCCGGACGATCTCCCCCGCCTGCTGCGTGAGGCGGATGACTGGGCCCAAGCCCTGACCGGGGCTCTGGACGGGCTGGAGGAGGAACGACTGTCGGGCATCGACCCGTCTGGGGTGGTCCGTGCCGAGGTGACCGGCAGCGGGCGCCTGCGCGGGCTTTCGATCGACCCGCGCGGCCTGCGCGGCCTCGACCACATCCAGCTCGCGCAGGCCGTCCAGGAGGCGATCGCCGCGGCTCACCTCGCGATGGGAGAGCGGCTTACCGAGGTCGTCCAGGACCTCACAGGCCGGACGCAGGGCACCGTGGGCGCAGATGCCGCCGACCCGCTCCAGGGTTACATCCACAACGTGCTGCGAGGAGAGTGAGCGATGGAGGAGCTGGAGGAGGCGGAGGCGCGGCTGGAGGCGCTGATCGCCGCCGCCGCCCGAGCGGAGGCGAGGGTGGAGGAGTGGAGCGCCGCCGAGTTCTCCGGCCGGGCCGACGACGGCGGGATCGCCGCCGTCACCGACGCGCTCGGCACCCTCGTGCGACTGGAGATCTCGCCACGGAGCCGGAGAAGGCTGGACGCGACGGGCCTGGCCGACGCCATTCTCACGGCGATCACGGCGGCCGAGGAGGCCGCGAGGGCCTCCAGGGACACGCTGTTCGCGGACCTGTTCGCCGCCCCGGGCAAGATCGTGTAGTCGTTCCGCACGACGCCGCAGGCCGGTGATCCGCCCAAGCCTGGACATGCCGCGCCACGGTCCGGTGTTCTAGAGCCGGGCCGTACAGCGCCGGCACCCGGGAGGCGGCACCGGCCGCACATCGCTCCAGCCCGCCTTCCTGACGATCTCGGCGTTCCACGCGACGCCGTCGGGAGCCAGCCACTGCCTCCCGAGCAGCTGCCCGGTCCTGGGGTCGATCACCAGCTGACTTACCCTGGACTGGAGGGCCAGCCCGCCGAGCCCGAACGTGCCGGGAACGCCCTCGACCACCTCGATGCCCGGCGCCTTCGCCAGGAGAAGGTAGGCCGCAGCCCTGGTGCCGGGCGTCGCCGGTGAGCCGGCCAGCCGCAAGGCGGCCCCCGCGAGCCATTGCTCTCGCTCAGCGGCCACCTGGGGGTCATAACTCTCCAGCAGCCGCGTCCTGAGCGCCGCCGGCGCCTTGGGGAGGTTCCGCAGCTCCGTCAGCGTCGGCGTCAACCCCTCCGCGAGCTTCAGCGCCGACTTCAGAGGTGTCGAGGAGTACGCGGGCATGTTCTTGTCGCACCCCCGCGCCGGGCACAGCTTGGGTGAGCCGTCCCGTCGCCACGCCTTCAGGCCCTCGGCCGTGTACGGCTTCGACGACATCGGCTCGTACCAGCCGTAGACCTCGCGGTAGGGCCCGAGGGCGAGCACCTCCATGGCCCGCTCCTCGACCTGGTAGCCGTTCCCGTTGTTCGTCCGCATGACCTGCTCGGTGTCCCGTCGCCAGAAGCGACCCTTCGCCTCCGGTGTCGCCGCCAGCCTGGCGGCCGCGGCCTCCAGCTTCTGCATGGGCGTCACCGCGGCAGGCTCCACCGCGGGCCGGGGCACGAGTGTCGCCACCGCGCCGATCACGAGCGCGACCGCCGCCGCCACGAGCGCCATGCCCGTCCACGGCCTCCTGCCCACCCGTGAACCGGCCACAGCGGGAACCGGTGCGGCCGCGCGTATCCGCGCCCGCGCCGCCGCCAGTTGGCCGGCCGATGGGGACGGCACATCGGGCATCACCGAGTCGATGACCTGGAACTCGTTCATCCCAACCCCTCACGCAGCTTGGCCCTGGCCCTGTTCAACCGGGACGCGACCGTCCCCGAGGCGATTCCGAGCGCCGCCGCCACCTCGTCGTACCTCAGTCCGGCGTACGCGACGAGCAGCACCACGTCGCGCTCGCCCTGCGACAGCCGCGCCAGCGCCCCCGCCAGCCGGTCGACCGTCACGCTCGCGCTGATCCTGTCCACGATCCGCTGATCGTGACCTTCGTCGTCAGGTGGCGGCCCCGTCCTGGCCATGGCGCGGTATCTACGCACCTCGGCGCGGCGATGCCTGCCGATGAGGTTGGTGGCGATGCCGTACAGCCACGGCCTTACCCCGCCTGCGGCCGCGTCGAAGCGGTCGCGCTGCCTGAAGGCGATGAGGAACGTCTCCGCCGCCAGGTCCTCGGCCACGTCGAGGTCCAGCCTGCGGCCGATGTAGCGCCAGATCTCCTCGTAGTGGGCTTCGAAGACGGCCTCGAAGACGTCCGGAGCAGTGATCACACTCCTGTTTGCCCGCCGGCGCGCGATTCTTCCAGGAAATCTTGAGAGGTTGTCGCGCTCGGCCACGGGTGCTCGGGCCAGTGCCGGTCCGGTCAGGAGATGCGCCGAGGGGGCGGCATGGTCCCCTCCCTCACTGAGCGCCGGCACTCGCCGCGCGGACGAACTCACGCACGCGCCCACTGGAGTTGGCCGCCAGCCAGATGGGCGCCCAGCGGATGGGCGGGGCGTCGTGCACGAGGACGTAGGCGATGTCGGGCCGTGGGTAGAACCGTGCGGCATGCTCCCCGACGAGGTAGACGCCCTTGCCGGCCGCGATGAGGGTGAGTGCCTCACCGAAACTCGCGGCCTGAGGGCCCTCCGGGATGGGCCTGCCGTCCGGGGTGCGACGCGGCGTCCGGTCGACCTCGAACGCCTGCGGGGCATCGCGCGGTCCCTGGATCAGGGGATGCTCGGCGAGCGCCGCCATCGGCACTGACTCCATCCCGGCCAGGACGTGGCCGGCCGGCACCGCGACCATGCGCGACTCCGACAGCAGCACGGGGCCGGCGGTCAGGCCGGGCTGGCTGGCGAACAGGACGTCGGTGAACTGGACATCGATGTCACCGCCGAGGAGCCGGGAGACGGTGTCGTGCCAGTGCGTCTCATGGATGTGCACCGCGCAGTCGGGATGACGGTCGGCGAACACGCTCACCGCCTTGAGCAGGAGCTGGCCGGCGATCGCACCGAGGAAGCCCACCCGCAGGACGCCGCTGACGCCGTGTCCCGCGTCGATCGCCCGCTGGAGCGCATTCTGGATGCCGTCCACGTGCGGCCTCAGCCCTTCGGCGAGCTGCCTGCCGAGAGGTGTCAGGCGGACCTGGCGGCTGGTGCGCTCGAACAGCGGCGCACCGACCAGGCGCTCCATCTTCTTGATCGTCTGGCTGACGCGGCCCGGGGTGAGCCTCAGTCGCTCGGCCGTCCGGCCGAAGTGCAACTCGTCGGCGAGTACCAGGAAAACCTGGATCTCCTGCCGTTCCAGCACCGCCGCCCCCGTCGTTGAGCCCGACTAAACGAGCCTTCCCCGATCACGCATTGATACAGATCAGCGGGTCTGAGATGGTCGCCACCACGACAAATCTAGCCGAACCATGCGGATGTGGCCGGAACGTCTCCGCGCCGCCACCCACCCCCATAGATCAGACCACGGAGGACTGATGATCACCCAAGACCCGAAGATCGAGGCCATCGGGCGCTTCTTCACCGCGTACGCGGCCGACGACCTGGACGGCATCGCGCAGGTACTCGCCGAGGACGTCCAGTGGACGATCCCCGGACACCACCCCCTCTCGGGCGTCAAGCACGGGGTGGAGGAGGTGGTCGCGTTCTTCACCCAGCTCGCCAAGTCCGGCTTCCAGGCCGATCCGATGTTCCTCGAGGCCAACGAGGAGTACGTCGTGGACGTCCACCGCGGCTGGACCACCGAGGGCATCGGCAAGGTCGACACCCTGTGGGCGCTGGTGTGGCACTTCAACGCCGACGGCAAGGTCGACAAAGTGGTCAATCTGTCCGCCGACCAGCACCAGATGGACGCCTTCGTATGGAGCAACTACCCCCTGGCCCCCCTCCCCGACCGCCTGGGCTGACACAGCCGGAGACGTCCATCCTCGATGGCATGACGGACGCGAGACTCGCTAGCCTGAGGCGCGATGAACCATTTGAGCACGTCGCGAGGCGAGTACGCTCTCACCCGCTTCCCCGAAGATCCCCGCGATCCGCTACGCGCGTGGGACGCCGCCGACGAGTACCTGCTGCGGCATCTCGCGGGCATCGACGGCGAACCGACCGACCTGTCGGGCACCGTGGTCGTGCTGGGCGACCGCTGGGGTGCTCTGGTCACCGCACTCGCCGACCATCGCCCCGTACAGATCACCGACTCCTACCTCACCCAGCAGGCGACCCGGGCGAACCTGAGCCGCAACGGGGTCGCCGAGGACGCGGTACGGCTGTGCACGACGATGGACGCGCCACCTCCCCGGATCGACGTGTTGCTGATCCGGGTGCCCAAAGGGCTCTCGCTCCTTGAGGATCAGCTGCACCGTCTGGCGCCGCACGTGCACGCGGGCACCGTGGTCGTCGGCGCGGGAATGGTCACCGAGATCCACACCTCGACCCTACAGCTGTTCGAACGTATTCTCGGGCCGACCAGGACGTCCCTCGCGGCGAAGAAGGCGCGGCTCATCTTCTGCTCACCCGACCCCGGGCTGCCCCGCAGCGCCAGCCCATGGCCGCGCAGCTACGCGCTGCCCACCGGCATCGGAGCGGTCTCAGGACTCACCGTCACCAACCACGCGGGTACCTTCTGCGCCGAACGCCTCGACATCGGCACCCGGTTCTTCCTGCAGAACCTGCCGCCGCTCCGGGGGCATGCGCAGGTCGTGGACCTGGGCTGCGGCAACGGGGTGATCGGGCTCGCCGCGTCATTGACCGACCGTGACGCCAAGGTGACGTTCATCGACGAGTCCTACCAGGCGCTCGCTTCGGCGGAGGCGACGTTCAGGGCGAACGTGGACGCGGACGACATCGCGACGTACCTGGCGGCCGACGGCATGTCCGGCCTACCGGCGGGCACGGTGGACCTGGTCCTGACCAACCCGCCGTTCCACACGCACCGCGCGAGGACCGACGCCACGGCTTGGCGCATGTTCAACGGGTCACGCGCGGCACTGCGCCGCGGCGGCGAGCTGTGGGTGGTCGCCAACCGGCACCTCGGCTACCACGTGAAGCTGCGCCGGCTGTTCGGCAACTGCGAGGTCGCCGCGAGCGACCGCAAGTTCGTCGTCCTGCGAGCCGTCAAGCGCTGACCGCGCTCCACGTGGTGGTGACGCGAATCACCGCCACCGACGCCTCATCGCTGTCACAACCCCCGGCCCGATTCCGTCATAGGAGTAGGCAAGGATAGGGGGCCCAAATGCGTTCGTTGTCGGTCAGACGCCGCTCGTTCCAGTTCTCCCACTGGTCGTTCATGTTCGCGGAAATCGCCATCTGGTCGTTCGTGGTTCTGGCGGCGACCGGGGCGGTGCTGATGGTGTTCTACGACCCCAGCATGTCCCAGGTGACCTATGACGGCTCGTACGGCCCGCTGCGCGGACTCTTCGTCAGTAAGGCCTTCGACTCGACCATGCACCTGAGCCTGGAGGTGCGCGGCGGCCTGCTCATCCGCCAGGTCCACCACTGGGCGGCGCTCGTCTTCGTGGCGGCCGTCGTCCTGCAGTTGCTGCGCATGTTCCTCACCGGCGCGCTCCGCCGCCCGCGCACCGGACAGTGGCTGATCTGGGTGACGCTGCTGGCGCTGGGCATGGCCGCGGGCGAAACCGGCAACGCCCTGCCTGACGACATGCTGTCGGGTGGGAGCCTGTGGCTGATCATGTCGGTCGTGCAGTCCATCCCCGTGGTGGGCGCCTGGGCGATGTCGCTGCTGTTCGGCCCGGACTTTCCCGGCGACAGGGTCATTCCGGTCATGTACGGGGCACACCTGCTGATCCCGGTCGTCATGGCCGCGATGTTGATCGCCCGTGAGCTGCTGGTGCGGCGGCACGGCCACTCCCGGTTCATCGCCTCGTTGCCGGCGCGGCGGAGCGTACGCCCCACGATGGCGCTCGCGACGATCGGCATGCTGATCATTCTCGGGTTCGGTTTCCAGATTGCCCCCATATGGCTGTACGGCCCTGCCAAGCCGACGCAGATCTCGGCGGGCTCGGTTCCCGACTGGTACATGGGGTTCCTCGACGGCGCCCTGCGGATCATGCCCGGCTGGGAACTCACCATAGGGGACCACACGCTCAACCTCACGGCCCTCGTCCCCACACTGGTGGTACCCGGGGTCTTCTTCACCGCCCTGGCCGCCTACCCGATGGCCGAGCGCTTCCTCCTCTCGCGACGCAGCCGCCGCGACGCGCTGGGCCGGCCCAAGACCACGAGACGCATGGCACGCGAGGCGCTCGCACATGACCTGCTCGATCGGCCACGTGAGACGCCGGTGAAGACAGCCATCGCCGTCGCCGGCGTCACGTTCTACGGTCTGCTGTGGGCAGCCGCGGCCAACGACCAGCTCGCCCACCAGTTCCACATGACCGTCGATGCTGTGACGATCTTCTTCAGGCTCGCCGTGGTCATCGGCCCCGTCGTCGCCTTCGTCATCACCCGGTGGATCTGCCTCGCGCTTCAGCAGACGGATCGCCACGTGGCCGAGCACGGAGTGGAGACCGGGATCATCACGCGCTCCACCGACGGCGGGTTCCACGAACGACTGGCGCCGGCGCAGCAGGAGAGCCGGGAACCGGCGATCACCTCAGGGAGATGACGATGACACCGAACAGGCCACAGGTTGTGATCTTAGGAGCTGGGGTCGCCGGGCATGAGGCGGCGCGTACCCTGTCGAGCAAGCTGGGAGACGGCGCCGAGATCGTGCTGGTCAACCGGAGCGGCATGACACTGCGTCCAGAGCTGCTCCCGCAGGTGATGACGGGCGTCCTCAGCCCGGATCGGGTCAGCGTGTCGCTGGCCGAGACGCTGCCGGGGGTGCGGTTGGTGCTCGGCACGGTCACTCATATCGACGCCCACGCCCAGCGCGTGCTTCACGACGGCGGCGTGCTGGACTACGACCGGCTGATCATCGCAGCGGGAGGCGTCAGTGAAGTCGCCCAGGTCTCCGCGGTCTCGGCGCACAGCTTCGGCTTCCACAACGTCGACCAGGCCCTCCATCTGCGCGATCACATCCACCGGCAGGTTTCCCTCGCCGCCGCGAGCACCGATCCCTTCGAACGCGCCGCGCACTGCACGTTCGTCGTACTCGGCGCGGGATACGCGGGCACGGCGGTGGCCTCGGCCGGGCAGTCGCTGTCCCAGTCGATCGCCTGCCGCGACCCGCGGTTGCGCGAGCAGCCGATCCGCTGGATCCTGGCCGATCCCGCCGAATGGCTGCTGCCTGACATGCGGCACCGCGTGTCCAGCGCCACCGTCCGAATGCTGCGGTCGCGGGGAGTGGAGGTTCGGACGCAGACCTCGCTCGGCCAGATCACCTCCGGGGGGCTACGGCTCACCGACGGCGCGTTCATCCCCACCCGCACGATCGTGTGGAGCTTCGGGGTCCGCCCCGATCCGCTCGTGACCAACCTCGGGCTGGCGGCCGAGCAGGGCAGGATCAGGGTGGACGAGCACCTCACCGTGCCCGGCCATCCGGAGATCTACGCCTGCGGCGACGTGGCCGCCGTCCCCGACCTCACCAGGCCCGGCAAGATCACCCCGATGAGCGGGCAGCATGCCCTGCGCCAAGGCAGGTTGGCGGCCGGCAACGTCGCGGCCTCCCTCGGGTACGGCTCGCGCCAGCCGTACCGGTACAGGATCCGCGACTCCATCGTGGACCTGGTCCGTGCATCGGAGCAGCCTCTGAGTGTGGCATGAGTCGGGCTTGACGATCGTGGCCACGCTGCTATGGCCCGCCGGCAGCTGCTCGTACGGGTACACCGTGGTGCGACGGCTCGCCCGCAGCACCTTCAGCCGATAGTCGTCGATCGGCTCCACCGGCTCGTCCGACGGCCCGCCGACGGTCAGCTCGGCTGTACCGGTGGCGTCGAAGGAGATGCGGACCCGCGTCGACAGCCTCTTGGAGACCAAGAGCGCCAACATCCGCTCCACCATCCACCGCATCATCCATGGCCGGAGACCTGCTGGTAGAGCGGTGACATGCTGAAGGTGAACATCACAGCTCAGGTAAGTTCATTCTCAGCGCCAACGGCTGTTCCTGGGTCCTCGACCCCGTAGGTGGCGCTCCGCCCCCGGCAACAAATCCTTAGGACCGGAGGTCGTTGGAGAGGTTGATCCGGATCTCCGTGTTGCGGTATCCGGCGCGCAGGAAAGCGGCCGCCATCGGCCCGTTGCCCACGTCGGTGGTGGCGGTGATGCGCGACTCTCCGTTGGCCGCGTGCATGCGGGTGATCTCGGCGAGCACCTCGTCCACGTATCCGCGCCCCCGGAACTCCGGGACCACCCCGAGATACCCCACGTTCACGTTGTACGGCGTCGCCGAGGGGATCGCCATGCCCGCCACCTCGCCCTCGTGCGTATAGGCGATCCGCCACCACTCCCGCTTGCCCGGCGCTCCGAGATAGAAGTCCATCTCTTCGCGCGCGGCCGCGTCCACGCCCATGGCCGCCACGCTCGTTCGGGTCTGGAAGTCCAGGCTGCCCTCGGCGATTCTCGTGAACACCGCCAGGAACTCCTCGTCGGACGCCTCGGCGAACCGCAGCGCCCCGGCCGCCGGGGGCACCCCGTCGGCCGGCGCCCACTCGAACTGCAGCCGCTCCACCTCCTGGGTGAGGCCGGCCGCGTGCGCTGCCGCCCGCCGCCATTCCACGGCCGCCGAGATGGCCGGATCCTCACGCCAGCCGCCCGCTGCCTTGATCGCGTACTGCACCGGCCGCGGGAACCCTGCCAACGCGGCCCTGATCAGTTCGGCGGCGACCGCGGTGCGCTCACCCACCGCGGGATCCACGTCGAGGCAGTCGAGCGCGACCGGATACGCGCTGTCCCTCGGCCCCCACCACAGCGCCCGTCCCACGACCCGGTCGCCGACCTCGGCGATCCACGTCCACTCCGGCCGGTACATGTTCTCGGCCAGTTCAGCGAGGTAACGGTCGGCGGGGATCCAGCCGACGGGCTCGGTCACGACCCACGCGGTCACACGGTCGAGCTCCGCGGGAACGATCGCACGGTAGGAAATCACCTGCAGAGGTTAGCGAACCTTTTGTCCAACTCGTAGACAAATATCCCACCTCAGCTCAAGCAGCGGGAGCCCGTGGCCTCAGGCGAACCTCGACATCCGCGTCCAGGGCATGCGCCAGACGCTCCAGAACCGGCAACGTGGGAATGGTCCCGCCCGCCTCGAACCGCGCCACAGCCGACTGTGTCATGCCTGCCGCACGAGCCAGGTCGTTCTGACTCCAGCCTCGCCCCTCACGCATCTCCCGGACCGTCTTACCCAGTTCGTAGGCGAGACGTGTGGCCTCATATGCCTCAGCCGCACCCGGCTCGGTCATCCGCCGATCTCTGAGTTCTCGCCAGCTCCCCTGCCCGCTCATGCTGTTTCTTCTTCCTCGTCGACGGTGTGCGCCAGTTCGACACAGCGACGCATGGCTCGCCGGCCCCGCTCAACCTCACGATCATCACGCATCCGCGTCTTGTGAAACACAGTCAAGAGCACGATCCGGCGATGAGGTGCGATCCAGTAGGTGATACGCACGGCGAACTCGTCAAGGTGAAACCGGAGCTCACGTAGCTTGCCGTCAAGCTGCTCGGTGTAGGGCTCCCCCAGCAAGGGCCCTTCCGCCGCAAGCAGATCAACATAGAAAGCCACTCTCGCGAACGATGCCGCAGGTAGACCTTCAAGCCACTTCTGAACTTCCGGTTCCAGTTCTACGGTACCCCAGCCCATAGCGTTGATGCTATGAGCCGCACGTCCATCGCACTCTGCTTTCGACCGAACACAGCCGCCTGCCGAAGGAGCGACTTCGGCGAGGAGGACAGAGGAAGCGATATCAACGAATACAGCTCACGCCCACCAGATGGCGGGAGCCGCATGAGTGGAGCCCGGGCTCCCGCTCCGTACTCAGCAGCCTCAGACAGCGACCACCTGCACTGCCTTCCCGCACAGTCTGCTCATGTCGTCCTGGTCAGACGTCAGAACGATGACAGGGCGCACCGAGCGCAGTGCGGTGGCCGCGACCACAGCGTCGATGGCGTACTTGTGACCGTGCAGGCGGGCATCTCGAAGAAGCTCGATCGCTCGCGAGGAGATGTCCTCGGTCACCGGCTCGATCTTCAGCCGGGACAGATACCACCTGAGACGATCGCCTTTGACGCGGACGTCTTGCGCCTCGATCGGTGTTATGGCGCTGACCACAACCCGAAAGTCGTTGTCCTGCGCCTCCCGCACGAACGCCGTCACCCGCTGGTCGGCCTCGCACCACCGCACGAGCCCCTCGCAATCGAGAACGACGGTGCCGGCGCTCAACCGGCTTCGTGCGCGCGCCACCCGTCCTCCTCCTGGAGTTCGGGCGCGGACTTGACGCGGCGGAACAATTCCGCCGCCTCATCACGCAAGGACTGCGGGATCGGCCCAGCAGCGGCCTCGTTCGCCTGCAGGGCCTCCTCCAGGAGATCCCGCTCGATCTGGCGCTCCACAGCGGCATCAACGTAGGCGGAAAACCCGCGGGCCCCGACCCGCTCTCGGACAGCACGAATGTTGCCCGCCCTCAGAGACACACTGACCTTGGCGGCCGGGCCGTCTCCCGGGGCGAAGTCCCGCTCTGGCATGCTCATGGGCTCAGTTTACTACTCGAAGTAGCAAAATGCCGGTCCTCGCTCTGCGCAAGGACCGGTCACTACGCATGCCCTACGCGTCGCCGGATGTCAGGCCGACCGGACAGGAGACTCCGGTGCCACCGATGCCGCAGTAGCCTCCGGGGTTCTTGAAAAGGGACTGCTGGTGGTAGCGCTTGGCTTCAGGCAATAGCTGCACGACCTAATGTGGCTTGGACCGGTACTCAGCCCACATGTCGACTGCCTCTTGAAGGTCAAGAGCGGCAACGACCTCACGCGCCATCCCGACCGTGTAGATCAACCGGTCCGCGAGCCAGTCTGGAACCGGTTCCCTGGGAGGTGCCTTCTCCACCCGCATGTGATCGGCCAACGTGCCGAGGCGTTCGATCACCTGACCGAGCTGGACGATCTCGGGACGGCCTGCACCCGCCTCGCGGACCCTCGCCGTCGCCTCCGCGTACACTTCCGCGTCGGCACGTTCGCCGACAGCCCACACCTCGCAGATCTCCACCGACTTGTCCTCAGTGATGCGGTAGACGACACGCCAGGTGTTGCCACCGACCACCAGCTTCCGGAAACCGGTCAGTTCTCCGCCAAGTGGGTAACCAGCTTCAGGGTTGTCCAGCAGGAGAAGGATCTTCTTGAGTACCTTGGGTGCCGCGTCTGGGCCAATACGCCGGAGGTCGTCGACTGCCGGCGCCGTGAAGACGACGTCCGACACGATTCACTCATCGTCCGGGATGGCGGACAGCGACTCGCGAGTATGCCCGAAAGCGGCAAGCACCTCATCGAGTGAGACCCGTTCCCCCGTGTCCGTGACCGAACGGGCGAGCACCAGCGCCAGATCACGCAGATCAGCCGCCGCCTCCTCCAGCTCATTGAGCCGACGAATACTCACCACGGCCGCCACTGGTTGATGCCGACGGGTGACCACCAGATCGGCCCCCCGCTCGGCATCAGCCACCAGGCGGGCAACGCCTCGCTGGGCCGCCTCCGTGACGCTCAGCTCAGTAGCATCGTGCAGAACGGTCATGCATCAACTGTACATCTTTCTATACAGAACCGCAGCGCCTATGGCAGCGCATCGGCTCACGCGTCGCCGGATGTCAGGCCCACTGGACACGCGACTCCGGTCCCGCCGATGCCGCAGTAGCCTCCCGGGTTCTTGAAAAGGTATTGCTGGTGGTACTCCTCCGCGAGGAAGAACGGGCCCGCCTCGGCCAGCTCCGTCGTGATGTCCCCGTACCCCGCCTCCGACAGCACCTTCTGGTACGACTCCCGCGACCCCTCCGCCGCCCTGCGCTGCTCCGGCGAGTGGTAGTAGATGGCCGAGCGGTACTGCGTGCCGACGTCGTTGCCCTGGCGCATGCCCTGGGTCGGGTCGTGGGCCTCCCAGAAGACCTTCAGCAGGTCCTCGTACGACACCTTCGACGGGTCGTACACGACCCTGACGGCCTCCGTGTGGCCCGTGCGGCCGCTGCAGACCTCCTCGTACGTCGGGTTGGGCGTGTAGCCGCCCTGGTAGCCGACGGCCGTGGTGATGACGCCGGGCGTCTGCCAGAACTTGCGCTCGGCACCCCAGAAGCAGCCGAGGCCGAAGTCGGCGACCTGTGCGCCCTGCGGGTACGGCGGGGCGATCGGGGCGTCGAGGACCGCGTGCCGGGCCGGGACCGGCATCTCCTCCGGGCGCCCCGGCAGGGCGTCCTCCGGCCGGACCATGCTCGTCTTGTTGCCGCCGAACAACCAACCCATGGTGCACCTCCGCAGACTCTGCCTACGATACAGAACGCCTAACGCTTAAGGGCCGCTACATAGTCCCGCATAGCGATACACATTTGTGTTTAAGCGTGGTAAGGCACGAATATGGGGGACATGCCTGACGTTCGCCGCGGTGTGCTGTTCGGAGTCGCCGCCTACACGATGTGGGGGCTCTTCCCCCTCTACTGGCCTCTCCTCAAGCCCTCCGGAGCCGTCGAGATCCTCGCCCACCGCATCGTCTGGTCGCTGGTCGCGGTCGTGGCGGTGCTCGCGGTCCGCCGTCACTGGTCGTGGATCACGACGATGGTCCGCCAGCCGCGCAAGCTCGGTCTCCTCGCCCTCGCCGCCGCGATCGTCACGGTCAACTGGGGCGTCTACATCTACGCCGTCAACACCCACCACGTCGTCGAGAGCGCTCTCGGCTACTTCATCAACCCACTGGTCAGCGTGCTGTTCGGGGTGGTGCTGCTGCGTGAGCGGCTGCGGCCGCTGCAGTGGGTGGCCGTGGGGTTCGGCGCGCTGGCCGTCCTCGTGCTGACCCTCGACTACGGCCGGCTGCCCTGGATCGCGCTCACGCTCGCCGTCTCGTTCGGCGTGTACGGGCTGATCAAGAAGCACGCGAACGTGGGCGCGGCCGAGAGTCTGACCGTCGAGACCCTGGTGCTGCTGCTGCCGGCCCTGGGCTACCTCGTGTACCTGGAGGCGGCCGGGCAGGCGACGTTCGGGCACACCGGCGGGGGGCACGCGCTGCTGCTGGTCGGCGCGGGGCTCATCACCGCCGTGCCGCTGCTGTGCTTCACGGCCGCCGCGATCAGGGTGCCGCTCAGCACGATCGGCCTGCTCCAGTACATCGCGCCGGTGCTGCAGTTCCTGTGCGGGGTGCTGGTCGCGAAGGAGACGATGCCGGCCAGCCGCTGGATCGGCTTCTCTGTCGTGTGGCTGGCGCTGGCCGTCTTCACCTACGACAGCATCCGTACGGCCCGCGCCACCCACATCCGCAACCGGGAGGCGCGGCCCGTCACGGCTCAGCCGGAGCGCTCCACCACGTAGTCGCACAGCGCCATGAACGCGGCCTTGGCCGGGATGTCCGGCAGGGCGGAGATGTCGTCGCGGGCCCGGTCCACCCAGGCCACCAGCTCGTCCCGGGCCCGCGCCATCGCCGGGTGCTCCCGCAGCAGCGTCAGCGCCTCCTCCACGTCCGCCTCGGCCACCGGGCCGGACAGCAGCTCCATCAGCCGCGACGGCGTGCCGGAGGCGAGCGCGTACAGGACGGGCAGTGTGTGGACGCCCTCGCGCAGGTCGGTGCCGGGGGTCTTGCCGGACTCGGTGGAGGTGGAGGCCACGTCCAGCAGGTCGTCGCCGAGCTGCCAGGCCACGCCGATCGCCTCGCAGGCCCGGCTGAGCCGCTCCTCCACGTCGGCGGGCGCGCCCGACAGCAGCGCGCCGAAGCGGCCGGAGGCGGCGATCAGCGAGCCGGTCTTGTCGGCCAGGACGCTGATGTAGTGCGCGACGGGATCGTCGTCGCCGCGCGGCCCGATCGTCTCGCGGATCTGTCCCTGCACGAGCCGCGAGAACGTCTGCGCCTGGATGCGGATCAGCTCCGGCCCGAGATCGGCCAGGATGTCGGACGCCTGGGCGAACAGGTAGTCGCCCGTGAGGATGGCCACGGTGTTGTCCCACCGGGCGTTGGCCGACGGGGAGCCCCGGCGGACCGGGGCCTCGTCCATGACGTCGTCGTGGTAGAGCGACCCCAGATGGGTCAGCTCGATGACCACGGCGCCGGGCACGACACCCGGCGCCGACGGGTCGCCGAACTGGGCCGCCAGCAGCACCATCAGCGTGCGGAAGCGCTTGCCGCCCGCCTCGATGAGGTGCTTGGACGCCTCCGTGACGAAGGCGTCCTCGCTCTCCACCGACGAGCGCAGGAGCTTCTCCACGGCGGCCAGGCCGGTGGCCACGTCCTGCGCCAGCCGCTCGTCCTCAATGGGAAGGTCAACAACGGGAGGCGCGGACATGGCATATCCCCTTATCGGATGAACAGGTTGGCCGCGGCCTCGTTGGCCACGTCCAGCATGGGCTGCGGGAAGATCCCGACTCCTACCGTAACGAGCACCGCCACGGCGATGACGGCCACGGTGCCCATACTCGGCTGGGCGATCGACGGGCCGTCGGCCGCGGGCTCGCTGAAGAACATCAGCACGATGACGCGGACGTAGAAGAACGCGGCCACCGCCGAGGCGACGACGCCCAGCACGACCAGCCCGGTCATCCAGCCGCCCATGGAGTCGCCCCGCTCCGAGCCGCTGGCCAGGGCCGCCGCGAACACCGCGTACTTCCCGAAGAAGCCGCTCGTCAGCGGGATGCCGGCGAAGGCGAGCAGGAAGAAGGCGAAGATGCCCGCCAGCAGCGGCGACCGCTTGCCCAGGCCCGCCCAGCGCGACAGGTGACCCGCCTCGCCTCCGGGGTCCCGGATCATCGTGACGACCGCGAACGCGCCGACCGTCGTGAAGCTGTAGACCAGCAGGTAGAACAGGATGGCCGACAGCGAGCCGGAGTTCTGCTGGCTCTTGTCGAACGTGGCCATGACGCCGATGAGCAGGAACCCGGCGTGCGCGATCGAGGAGTAGGCCAGCATCCGCTTGATGTCGGTCTGCGTGATCGCCAGCACCGCACCCACGATCATGGTGAGGGCCGCGACGGCCCACACGACCGGGCGCCAGTTCCAGTCGAGGTTGCCCAGGCCGACCCAGAACACCCGCAGTACGGCGCCCATGGCCGCGACCAGCGTGCCCGAGGCCATGAGGGCGGTGATGGGGGTCGGCGCGCCCTGGTAGACGTCCGGCTTCCACGCCTGGAACGGCGCCGCGCCGATCTTGAACAGCAGGCCGACGCCCAGCATCGCGAACCCGATCAGCAGCAGCGGGTCGAGCAGCGAGCCACCGGCCAGGGCCTTGTTGATGCCCGGCAGCGACACGGTGCCGGCGTAGCCGTAGAGCATGGCCGTGCCGTACAGGAAGAACGCCGAGGAGAACGCGCCCAGCAGGAAGTACTTCATCGACGCCTCCTGCGACAGCAGGCGACGCCGGCGGGCCAGGCCGCACAGCAGGTACAGCGGCAGCGACATGACCTCGAGGCCGACGAACATGGTCAGCAGGTCGTGGGCGGCGGGGAACAGCATCATGCCGCCCACCGCGAACAGCAGCAGCGGGTAGATCTCGGTGTGACCGCCGCCGCCGGCCTCGGCCTCCTCCTCGTCGGAGCTGCCGGGCACCGCCGCCGCCGAGGCGACGAAGTGGCCCTCGTCGTTGACGAGCAGCACGCACACGAACGACAGGACGAGGATGACGCCCCAGATGAACAGCGAAGGCCCGTCGACCGCGACCGCACCCATGGCCACCGCCGCGCTGGGCGTGCCACGCATGATCACCTGGACGAGCACCAGGGCGAACGCACCGCCCAGGGAGATCAGCGTGAGCGGTACCTGCATCACCTTGCGCAGGTAGCGGGGCGCGAACGCCTCCACGAGCACGCCGAGCACCGCCGCGCCGAAGACCAGCAGCATCGGCGCCAGCGTGCCGTACTCGATCGTCGGCGCCTGCATGATGTCACTCACTGACCGGCCCCCTTCTCAGCGATAGCCGGGTTGTCCACCTTGACGTTGACCAGCGTCTGGGTCACCGCCGGGTTGATCACGTCGAGCAGCGGCTTGGGGAAGAAGCCGAAGCCGATGATCAGCGCGACCAGCGGCGCGAGCACGACGATCTCGCGCACGTTCAGGTCCTTGAACGCCTTGACCGGCTCGGCGGTCGGCCCGTTGAGCGTCCGCTGCACCATCCACAGGATGTAGACGGCCGCCAGGATGACCGCCACCGCCGAGACGACGGCCGCGACGGTCAGCGCCCCGGACCCGTGGGCCGAGCTGGAGTACGTGCCGGTCATGACCATGAACTCGCTGACGAAGGACGACAGTCCCGGCAGCGACAGCCCGGCCAGACCGGCGATCAGGAAGAAGCCGGCGAGCAGCGGAGCCACCTTCTGCACGCCGCCGTAGTCGGCGATGTGCGGCGAGCCGCGCCGGGCGATGAGGAACCCGGCGGCCAGGAACAGCGCGCCGGTCGAGAAGCCGTGGTTGACCATGTACAGCGTGGCGCCCGACTGGGCGACCTGCGACATGGCGAACACGCCCATCACGATGAAGCCGAAGTGCGAGATCGACGTGTAGGCGATGAGCCGCTTCATGTCGCTCTGCCCGATCGCCACGATCGCGCCGTAGATGATGCTGATGACCGCGAGCACCACGATCGGCATCGTGAACGCCTTGGCCGCGTCGGGGAACAGCTCCAGGCAGAAGCGGAGCATCCCGAACGTACCCACCTTGTCCAGCACGCCCACGAGCAGCACGGCCGCGCCGGCCGGGGCCTGGGCGGCGGCGTCGGGCAGCCAGGTGTGGACCGGCCACAGCGGCGCCTTGATGGCGAAGGCGATGAAGAAGCCGGCGAACAGCCACTTCTGCGTCGCCGGGTCCTGGATGGCGCCGACGAGCTCGGGGAACATGAACGTGCTCTTGCCCGCGACCACGTACAGCCCGATGACGGCGACCAGCATGAGCAGGCCGCCGAACAGCGAGTAGAGCAGGAACTTGACGGCCGCGTACGACCGCTGCGCCCCGCCGTACGACCCGATCATGAAGTACATCGGGATGAGCATGGCCTCGAAGAACACATAGAACAGGAAGATGTCGGTCGCCGCGAAGACGCCGATCATCATCGCCTCGAGGACGAGCAGCAGCGAGAAGTACGTCTTGACCGACCGCTTGGGCGTGATCAGCGTGCCGTCGGCGGAGCGGACACCGTCGGCGTCGTGCCACGAGGCCAGCACCACGATCGGCACCAGCACCGCGGACAGCACGATGAGCACCAGCGCGATGCCGTCGACGCCGACCCCGAAGTGGACGCCGAAGCTGGGGATCCAGTCGTAGACCGCGGCGAACTTGAACCGCTCGCCCTTGGCCGACGGGAACTGGAACGCCATGACCAGCGTCAGCGCCAGCACGACCAGCGAGACCGCCAGCGTGACCTGCTTGGCGACCTGGTCGGCGCCCTTGGGCAGCAGGGCCACCACGACGGCCCCCAGCACGGGCACCGCCAGGAGTATGGGGAGCCAGAGTGACGACATCAGATGTTCCCAACGAGGAGCAGGGCGCCGGTCAGCAGGGCGGCACCGATCAGGATGGACAACGCGTACGTTCTGGCGAAGCCCGTCTGGATCCGCCGCAGGCGGCCCGAGGTCCCGCCGATGCCCGCGGCCAGCCCGTTGACGACTCCGTCGATGCCGCGGTTGTCGAAGAACACCGCGATCCGGGTGAGCCACTGACCGGGCCGCATGAACAGCGACTCGTTGAGCGCGTCACCGTACAGGTCACGCCGGGCGAACGTGGTGAGGAACGAGCCGCGCGGCTGGACGGCGGGCACCTCGGCCCGGCCGTACCGCACCCAGGCGAACGCGGCACCGACCGCCACCAGCGCCAGCGTGGCGAGGCCGGGAACACTGGCGAAGTGGAACGTGGGCAGCTCTTCGGGACGCCCGACCGCGGGCGCGAGCCACAGCATCAGCCTGTTGCTCAGGATGAGGTAGCCACCGAGGAAGATCGAGCCGATCGACAGGATGATCAGCGGCCACGTCATGACGGCCGGCGACTCGTGCGGGTGCGCGTCGTCCGCCCACCGCTTCTCGCCGAAGAACGTCATGAAGATCATCCGGGACATGTAGAAGCCCGTGATGCCCGCACCGGCCACGGCCAGCCAGCCGAGCACCTGGTTGTGCTCCACGGCCGTCTCGATGATGCCGTCCTTGGTGAAGTAGCCGGACAGCAGCGGGAACCCGATGATCGCCAGGTAGCCGATGATGAACGTGACGAAGGTGACGGGCATGTACTTGCGCAGCCCGCCGTACTTTCGCATGTCCACCTCGTCGTTCATGCCGTGCATGACCGAGCCGGCGCCGAGGAACATGTCGGCCTTGAAGAAGCCGTGCGTGATCAGGTGGCCGATGGCGAAGGCGTAGCCCGCCGGGCCGAGGCCCGCGCCGAGCATCATGTAGCCGATCTGCGACATCGTCGAGCCGGCCAGGCCCTTCTTGATGTCGTCCTTCGCGCAACCGATGATCGCGCCGGCGAGCAGCGTGGCCGCGCCGACGATCGCGACGGCCAGCGCCTGCGCCGACCCCTCGGGGAAGAAGAACGCGCCCGAGCGGACGACCAGGTAGACGCCGGCGGTGACCATGGTGGCGGCGTGGATGAGGGCCGAGACCGGGGTCGGGCCCTCCATCGCGTCGAGCAGCCAGGACTGCAGCGGGAGCTGCGCCGACTTGCCGCACGCGCCGAGGAGCAGCAGCAGGCCGACCGCGGTGAGCGTGCCCTGCGACATGCTGCCGACCTTCTCGGTCAGGTCACCGAAGGCGAACGTGCCGGTCGCGGTCCAGATGATGAACATGCCGACGAGCAGCCCGAAGTCACCGACGCGGTTGACGACGAACGCCTTCTTGGCGGCGACCGCGGCCGACGGCTTGAACTGCCAGAAGCCGATCAGCAGGTACGAGGCCAGGCCCACGCCCTCCCAGCCGATGAACAGGCCGACGTAGTTGTCGGCCAGCACCAGCAGGAGCATCGCGGAGACGAACAGGTTCAGGTACGCGAAGAACCGGCGCCGGTCGGTGTCGTGCGACATGTAGCCGATCGAGTAGATGTGGATCAGCGATCCGACACCCGTGATCAGCAGCGCGAAGCTGATCGACAGCGGGTCGATGAGCAGCCCCATGTCGACCATGCCGGGGATGAACTCGTACAGGTGCACGGCCTGACGCCGTTGCTCGGCCGGCAGGCCGATCATGTCGAAGAACGCCAGCACCGCCACGACGAACGAGGCGAGGGACATGGCCACGCCCAGCAGATGGCCCCACCGGTCGGTCTTGCGCCCGAGGATCAGCAGGATCGCCGCGCCCAGGAGCGGGAAGGCGATCATGAGCCACGAGACGCCGATCACGCCGCCGGTGGTGTGCTGGACGATCTCAGCGGGAGATTCCACCAGTCACCTCTTAGTACTTCAGCAGGTTGGCGTCGTCAACGGACGCGGACCTGCGGGTTCGGAAGATCGTCACGATGATTGCCAGGCCGACGACGACCTCGGCCGCGGCCACCACCATCACGAAGAACGCGATGATCTGGCCTTCGAGGTTGCCGTTCTGGCGGGCGAAGGTGACGAACGCGAGGTTGCAGGCGTTGAGCATGAGCTCGACGCACATGAACACCACGATCGCGTTGCGCCGGATGAGCACGCCCATCGCGCCGATGGCGAACAGCAGGCCCGAGAGGACCAGGTAGTGCGTGGTCACTTGGAGTCCTCCTCGGCCTTGTGCTGGATGGCCTCGGCCAGGCGCGGGTCGTCGGGGAGGTGGCCCTCCTCGACGTCGTAGCGCGCGATGTAGCGGTTGACCGAGTCCCCCGCGACGGTCCCGTCGGGCAGCAGCGCCGGCATGTCGATGGCGTTGTTGCGCGCGTACGTGCCGGGGCCCGGCAGCGGCGACGGCCGGTCGCCGCGGAAGCGCGCCCGGGACAGGTCCTTCTGCGTGGCCTTCTCGGTGAGCCGCTCGCGGTGCGCCAGCACCATCGCGCCGAGCGCCGCGGTGATCAGCAGCGCCGAGGTGATCTCGAACGCGAACACGTACTTGGTGAACAGCAGCAGTGCCAGCGACCGGATGTAGCCGGCCGTGCCGACCGCGCCCTCCAGGCCCGCCTGCGGCGCGAAGACCGCGTTGCCGAAGGCCAGGATCACCAGCACGGCGAACCCGATGGCCGCGATCGCCGCCCAGAACCGCTGACCCTTGATCGTCTCGACCAGCGAGTCGGACGAGTCGACGCCGACCAGCATGAGCACGAACAGGAACAGCATCATGACGGCGCCGGTGTAGACGATGATCTGCACCGCGGCCAGGAACGGCGCGTCCTGCACGGCGTACAGCACGGCCAGGCAGAGCATCACGGTGCCGAGCATCAGCGCGGAGTAGACGGCCTTCCGGTTGAAGACCATGCCGAGCGCCGCGCCGACGGATACGACGGCGAGCACCCAGAACGTGATGGTCTCACCCATTGGTCCGTCCCAGCCGGTAGTAGTCCTCTTCGGTCTCGCCGAGCCGCATGGGGTGCGGCGGCTGCTCCATGCCGGGCGTGAGCGGCGCGAGGAGCATCTCCTTGGTGTAGATGAGGCTCTCGCGGCTGGTGTCGGCCAGCTCGTACTCGTTGGTCATCGTGAGCGCCCGCGTGGGGCACGCCTCGATGCAGAGACCGCACAGGATGCAGCGCAGGTAGTTGATCTGGTACGTGCGCCCGTAACGCTCGCCCGGGGAGAAGCGCTCCTCGTCGGTGTTGTCCGCGCCTTCGACGAAGATGGCGTCGGCCGGACACGCCCAGGCGCACAGCTCGCAGCCGACGCACTTCTCCAGGCCGTCGGGCCACCGGTTGAGCTGGTGGCGGCCGTGGAAGCGCGGAGCCGTCGGCCGCTTCACCTCCGGGTAGTTGACCGTGACGGGCTTCTTGAACATCGTGTGGAAGGTGACCCCGAAGCCCTTGACGGGGTTCAGCCAATCAGTTAGTCCCACTGGGAATCTCCTTGTGCTGCACCCCGTGGTAGTGCGGCAGATCGAGCGGCGGCACCGGGAAGCCACCTGCCGCCGGGTCGCTGGTCAGCTCCTCGAACTCGGCCTCGACCTGGGCCTTCTTCGCTTCCCTGCGCCGCTGGTTGACGGTGTCGAACCGGAGCCAGATGGCGATGGCCCCGATGACGATGACCACGCCGAGCCCGATGGACAGCATCGAGGTGTCCTTGTTGACCACCACGTTGCGGACCGCCGCGACGATGAGGATCCAGGCCAGGTTGACCGGGATCAGCACCTTCCAGCCCAGGGACATGAGCTGGTCGTAGCGCACGCGCGGCAGGGAGGCCCGCACCCACACGATGAAGCAGAACGTGAGCACGAACTTGATGAAGAACCACAGGACCGGCCACCAGCCCTGGTTGGCCCCCTCCCAGAGGGAGATGGGCCAGGGCGCCCGCCAGCCGCCGAGGAACAGCGTCACCGCGATGCCGGAGGCGGTGAACGTGTGAAGGTACTCGCCCATCATGATCAGGGCGAACTTCAGGGAGGAGGAGTACTCGGTCTGGAAGCCGCCGACCAGCTCGCCCTCACCCTCGGGCAGGTCGAACGGGATGCGGGCGGCCTCGCCGAACATGCAGACCACGTAGACGAGGAACGACGGGATCAGCAGGACCGCGTACCAGGTCTGCTCCTGCGCCTTGACGATCTCCGAGGTGGACAGCGTCCCGGCGAACAGGAAGACGCCCACGAAGGACAGGCCCATCGCGATCTCGTACGAGACCACCTGCGCCGCCGACCGCAGGCCGCCGAGCAGCGCGTACGGCGAGCGGGACGACCAGCCGGCGAGCACCACGCCGTAGACCGAGATGGCGCCCATGGCCAGCATGAACAGCACGGCCACCGGCAGGTCCACGAGCTGCAGCGGCGTCTGCACGCCGAACAGGTTGACCACCGGCCCGATGGGCACGATCGAGAAGGCCAGGAACGCCGGGACCACCATGATGACCGGGGCCAGCAGGTAGAGCACCTTGTCCACGGTCCGCGGGAAGAGGTCCTCCTTCAGGCCCATCTTCAGGCCGTCGGCCACGGACTGGAGCAGACCGAACTTGCCGGCCCGGTTGGGGCCGTAGCGGTTCTGCATCCGCGAGATGAGCTTGCGCTCGAACCAGACGCCGAACAGGACGCCCAGCATCAGGAAGACGAAGAGCAGCACGGCCTTGATGATGGTGATCCAGAGCGGGTCCTTGCCGAAGTCGGCGAGGGTCGGATCGGCCGCGAGAACGTGGTTCATGAGGCGCTCCCGATGGTGACGATGTCGCCGGCCACCGCGCGCAGGTCGCGGGTGACCGAGCAGCCGCCGGAGTTCGCCGGCACCCAGATCACGCGGTCGGGCAGGTCCGCGACGCGGACCGGCAGCGTGACCGGGTTCGGGCCGGGGCCGCCGACGACGAGCTTGTCGCCGTCCACGACGCCGATCTCCGCCGCCGTGCTCTCCGAGACCAGCGCCTCGGCGGCGCGGGCGGTGCCCGCGAGGTAGGGCTCGCCGTCCTGCAGCCGGCCTTCGTCCAGCAGCAGGTGCCAGGTCGCCAGCACCGCCTGGCCGGCCGCCGGGGCGGCCTGCGGGCGGGTGGAGACTCCGGGGGCGGCGACGCGGGTGCCGCGCCAGGCGCCGATGGCGCTCAGCTCGCGCCGGACGGTCTTGGCGTCCGGCAGGCCGAGGTGCACGTCCATGCGGTCGGCGAGGTTGCCGAGGACGACCAGCTCGCTCTGCAGGCCGGGCACCTTGAGCGGCGCCTCGAACGTGCGTCCGCGGCCCTCCCAGTTGACGAACGTGCCGCCCTTCTCCTGCACGGCGGCGACCGGCAGGACGACGTCGGCCCGGTCGGTGACCGCGCTGGCGCGGATCTCCAGGCTGACGATGAACGGCGTGCGCTCCAGGGCGTCCAGCGCGGCGGCCGGGTCGGCCAGGTCGTAGGGGTCGACCCCGGCGACGACGAGCGCGTCGAGGTCGCCCTGCGCGGCGGCGGCCAGGATGCCGGCCGTGTCGCGGCCGGGGACGGCGGGCAGCGAGGAGACGTTCCACGCCCTGGCGATCTCCGCCCTGGCGCTCTCGTCCTCGACCGGCCGGCCGATCGGCAGCAGGTTGGGCAGCGCGCCCGCCTCGACGGCGCCGCGCTCACCGGCCCGGCGCGGCACCCAGGCCAGCCGGGCGCCGGAGGCGGCGCTGAGCCGGACGAGGGCCGACAGGGCGCCCGGGACGGTGGCGAGCCGCTCACCGGCGAGCACGACCGTGCCCTCGGGGAGGCTGCCGACCAGGTCGCCGATCGCGTCGGCCTCGCCGCCCGGGGCGGTGCGGATGAGCGTGCCGCCCATCTTGGCCAGGCCCGGGGTGGCGAACGGCGCGATGGCGGTGACCTTGAGGCCGCGCTTCATCCACGCCTTGCGCAGGCGCAGGAAGACGATCGGCGACTCCTCCTCGGGCTCGAACCCGACGAGCAGCACGCCGGGCGCGCTCTCCAGGTCGGCGTAGGAGATCTCGATGCCCCGTCCGGCGACCGCGTGGGCCAGGAACGCCGCCTCCTCGGCGGAGTGCGGCCGGGCGCGGAAGTCGACGTCGTTGGTGCCGAGGGCGACGCGGGCGAACTTGGAGTAGCCGTACGCCTCCTCGACCGTGACGCGCCCGCCGACGAGGACGCCGGCCCTGCCGCGGGCGGCGGCCAGGCCCTGGGCGGCGACGCTCAGCGCCTCCGGCCACGAGGCGGGCACGAGCACGCCCTCCTCGTTGCGGACCAGCGGGGTCTTGAGGCGGTCGGGCTGCGTGGCGTAGGTGAACGCCCAGCGGCCCTTGTCGCAGTTCCACTCCTCGTTGACCTGCGGGTCGTTGCCGGCGAGGCGGCGGGTGACCCGGCCGCGCCGGTGGTCGGTGCGCAGCGAGCAGCCGGACGCGCAGTGCTCGCACGCGCTCGGCGTGGAGACCAGGTCGAACGGCCGCGCCCGGAACCGGTAGGCGGCGCCGGTCAGCGCGCCGACCGGGCAGATCTGCACGGTGTTGCCGGAGAAGTAGGACTGGAACGGCGCGCCGTCGGCGACGCCCACCTGCTCCTTGGCGCCGCGCTCGAAGAACTCGATGAACGGGTCGCCGGCGATCTGGTCGGAGAAGCGGATGCAGCGGGCGCACTGGACGCACCGCTCACGGTCGAGCAGCACCTGCGTGGACAGCGGCAGCGGCTTGGGGAAGGTCCGCTTGTGCTCGTGGAAGCGGGACTCGCCCTGACCGTTGGACATGGCCTGGTTCTGCAGGGGGCACTCGCCGCCCTTGTCGCAGACCGGGCAGTCCAGCGGGTGGTTGAGCAGCAGGAACTCCATCGCCGCGCGCTGCGCCTTCTCGGCGACCGGCGAGGTGAGCTGGGTCTGCACCACCATGCCCTCGGCGACCTCGATCGCGCACGACGGCTGCGGCTTGGGGAAGCCGCGGCCGTTGCCCGCGTCGGGGATGTCCACGAGGCACTGGCGGCAGTTGGCCGCGGGGTCGAGCAGCGGGTGGTCGCAGAAGCGCGGGATCTGGATGCCCAGCAGCTCGGCCGCCCTGATGATCAGGGTGCCCTTGGGGACGCTGACCTGGAACCCGTCGATCGACAGGGTCACCAGGGTGGTCTCTACGGCGGTTGTTGTCACTGGTCACCCCAGAGAGTGGACTTCTTCGCGTCGAACGGGCAGCCGCCGACCTCGAAGTGCTTGAGGTACTCGTCGCGGAAGTACTTCACCGAGGAGTGGATCGGGCTGGTCGCGCCGTCTCCGAGGGCGCAGAAGGAGCGGCCCAGGATGTTGTCGGCGATGTCGGTGATCGTGACCAGGTCGTCCTCGGTGCCCTGTCCGGCTTCGAGCCGCTTGAGCACCTGCTTGAGCCAGTAGGTGCCTTCGCGGCACGGCGTGCACTTGCCGCACGACTCGTGGGCGTAGAACTCGGTCCAGCGCAGCACGGTGCGGACCACGCAGGTGGTCTCGTCGAAGATCTGCAGCGCGCGGGTGCCGAGCATGGAGCCCTTGGCGCCGACCGCCTCGAAGTCGAGCGGCACGTCCAGGTGCTCGTCGGTGAAGATCGGCGTGGACGAGCCGCCGGGGGTCCAGAACTTGATCTGGTGCCCCTGGCGGATGCCGCCCGCCATGTCGAGCAGCTCCCGCAGGGTGATGCCCAGCGGCGCCTCGTACTGGCCGGGCCGGGTGACGTGGCCGCTCAGCGAGAAGATGCCGAAGCCCTTGGACTTCTCGGTGCCCATCCCGGCGAACCAGTCGGCCCCGTTGGCGATGATCGAGGGAACACTCGCCACGGACTCCACGTTGTTCACGACAGTAGGCGAGGCGTACAGGCCCGCCACGGCCGGGAACGGAGGCTTGAGTCGAGGTTGACCCCGGAAGCCTTCGAGCGAGTCGAGCAGCGCCGTCTCCTCGCCGCAGATGTACGCCCCGGCGCCGCTGTGCACGACGAGCTCCAGGTCGTAGCCGGAGCCGAAGATGTCGGCGCCCAGGTAGCCCTTCTCGTACGCCTCGCGCACGGCCGCGTGCAGCCGGCGGATGACGTGCAGCACCTCGCCGCGCACGTAGATGAAGGCGTGGTTGGCGCGGATGGCGTAGGCCGTGATGATGACGCCCTCGACCAGCGAGTGCGGGTTGGCCATCATGAGCGGGATGTCCTTGCAGGTGCCCGGCTCCGACTCGTCGGCGTTGACGACGAGGTAGTGCGGCTTGCCGTCGCCCTGCGGGATGAAGCCCCACTTCATGCCGGTCGGGAAGCCGGCGCCGCCGCGGCCGCGCAGGCCGGAGTCCTTGACGGCCTGGATGACCGCGTCGGGGTCCATGCCGAGCGCCTTCTTGGCCGCCTCGTACGGCCCGTAGCCGTCGAGGGTGAAGGAGTCGGGACGGTCCCAGTTGGCGGTCAGGACGGGAGTCAGGGTGACGCTCATGCCTCTGGGGCCTTCCATCCGTTGGCCTTGGCGACCTTCAGGCCCTCCAGCGAGGCGCCGGCGGCCGACGGGCCCTCGCCCGCGAGGTCGTCGGGCAGGCCGGCGAGCACGCGCGAGGCCTCCTTGAAGGTGCACAGCTTCTTCGGGCCCCGGGTCGGCCGCACGTCCTTGCCGTCACGCAGGTCGTCCACGAGCTGCTTGGCCGAGTCGGGCGTCTGGTTGTCGAAGAACTCCCAGTTGACCATCATGACCGGGGCGAAGTCGCAGGCGGCGTTGCACTCCAGGCGCTCCAGCGAGACCTTGCCGTCGGACGTGGTCTCCTCGTGACCGACGCCGACGTGCTCGCTCAGCTCCTCCCAGATCTGGTCGCCGCCCATGACCGCGCACAGCGAGTTGATGCACACGCCGACGTGGTAGTCGCCGGCGGGCCTGCGCTTGTACATGGTGTAGAAGGTGGAGACGCCGACGACCTCGGCCTTGCTGAGTCCCAGCATCTCCGCGCAGAACTCCTGGCCGGCGTCGGAGACGTAGCCGTCCTCCGACTGCACCAGGTGGAGCAGCGGCAGCAGGGCGGAGCGCGCCTTGGGGTAGCGGCCGATGATCTCCTTGGCGTCCCGTTCGAGACGCTCACGGATTTCCGGTGCGTATGTCACCGGTCCACACCTCCCATGACGGGGTCGATAGAAGCCACCGCGGCGATGACGTCGGCGATCTGGCCGCCCTCCGCCATCGCGGGGAAGCCCTGCAGGTTGCAGAAGGACGGCTCGCGGAAGTGCACGCGGTAGGGGCGGGTGCCCCCGTCGCTGACCACGTGGGCGCCGAGTTCGCCCTTCGGCGACTCGATCGAGGCGTACGCCTGGCCGGCCGGCACCCGGAAGCCCTCGGTCACCAGCTTGAAGTGGTGGATGAGGGCCTCCATGGAGCTGCCCATGATGTGCGCGATGTGATCGGGCGAGTTGCCGAAGCCGTCGGGGCCGAGCGCGAGCTGCGCGGGCCAGCCGATCTTCTTGTCCTCGATCATCACGGGGTCGCCCTTGAGCGGGCCGGCGATGCGGTCGAGGGCCTGCTCGACGATCTTGAGCGACTCCTCCATCTCGCGCATGCGCACGAGGTAGCGGGAGTACACGTCGGCGCCGCGCTCGGTGGCCACCTCGAACTCGTAGGTCTCGTACCCGCAGTAGGGCTGCGACTTGCGCAGGTCCCACGGCAGGCCGGCGGCGCGCAGGATCGGCCCGGTGATGCCGAGGGCCATGCAGCCGGTCAGGTCGAGGTAGGCGACGTCGCGGGTGCGGCTGAGGTAGACCGGGTTGGCGTCGAGGAGCTTGCGGATGTCCTTGATCCGCTTGGGCATCTCCTTGAGGAACTCGCCGACCTTGTCGACCGCGCCCGCGGGCAGGTCCACGCTCACGCCGCCGGGGCGGATGTAGGCGTGGTTCATCCGCAGACCGGTGATGTACTCGAAGAGATCCATGATCATCTCGCGGTCGCGGTAGCCGAAGAGGAACGGCGTGGTCGCGCCCAGCTCCATGCCGAACGTGCCCATCGCGACCAGGTGCGAGGAGATGCGGTTGAGCTCCATCATCATGACCCGGATGGCCTGGGCCCGGTCCGGGATGCGGTCCTCGATGCCGAGGAGCTTCTCCACGCCCAGGCAGTACGCCGTCTCGTTGAAGATCGGCGACAGGTAGTCCATGCGGGTGACGAACGTGGTGCCCTGGGTCCACGTCCGGTATTCCATGTTCTTCTCGATGCCGGTGTGGAGGTAGCCGATGACGCCGCGCGCCTCGGTGACCGTCTCACCGTCGAGGGTCAGGACCAGGCGGAGCACGCCGTGCGTGGACGGGTGCTGCGGGCCCATGTTGACGACCAGGCGCTCGGTGTCGGAGTCGCGCACCCCGGCGGTGACGATCTCGTCCCAGTCGGCGCCGGAGACCGAGTAGACCTTGCCCTCGGTCGCCTCGTCGTAGCCAGTGGTCACGAGTATGCCCTCCTGTGGTCCGGCGAAGGCACCGTGGCGCCCCGGTACTCGACCGGGATGCCGCCGAGCGGGTAGTCCTTGCGCTGCGGGTGTCCGTCCCAGTCGTCCGGCATCATGATCCGGGTCAGCGCGGGGTGGCCGTCGAAGACGATGCCGAAGAAGTCGTACGTCTCACGCTCGTGCCAGTCGTGGCCCGGGTAGACGCCGACCGTCGAGGGGATGTGCGGGTCGGAGTCGGGGCAGCTCACCTCGACCCGGACGCGCCGGTTGTGCGTGATCGAGCACAGGTGCAGGACGGCGTGCAGCTCCTCGCCCGCCAGGTGCGGGTAGTGGACGCCGGACACGCCGAGCGACAGCTCGAAGCGCAGGGCCGGGTCGTCGCGCAGCTTCTGGCAGACCTCGACGAGGCGCTCACGCTTGACGTGCAGGGTCAGCTCGCCCCGGTCGACGACCACGCGCTCGATGGCATCGTCGAGGGCCAGGGTGTCGACGATCTCGTCAAAGTAGCTTCCGTACGGGCGGGGCGTGGAAAGCTGCGGCGCCCGCCGCACCACCAGGCCGCCGTAGCCGGAGGTGTCACCCGAGTCGGACGTGCCGAACATGCCGCGCCGGGCGACCGGCGCCTCGGGCACCTCCGGAGCCGCCGGGACCTCGGCCCCGGGGACCTCAGGGAGGTTGTCTGGGGAGGTCACTTGGCAGCCCCCTGGTCGATCAGCGGAAGCTGGCGCAGGGCCCGCAGTTCGAGCTCGTCGATCTGCTTGGCGCGGTGCGCGCCGAACTTCATGTTCTGGATCTTGTCGTGTAGCTTGACGATCGCGTCGATCAGCATCTCCGGCCGCGGCGGGCAGCCCGGCAGGTAGATGTCGACCGGCACGACGTGGTCGACGCCCTGCACGATCGCGTAGTTGTTGAACATGCCGCCGCTGGAGGCGCACACGCCCATCGCGATGACCCACTTCGGCTCGGCCATCTGGTCGTAGATCTGCCGCAGCACCGGGGCCATCTTCTGCGACACCCGGCCCGCGACGATCATCAGGTCGGCCTGGCGCGGAGACGCCGAAGCGCGCTCCATGCCGAAGCGCGCCAGGTCGTAGTGGGGGCCGCCGGTGGCCATCAGCTCGATGGCGCAGCAGGCGAGACCGAAGGTGGCCGGCCACACGGAGTTCTTGCGCGCCCATCCCGCGGCCTGCTCGACCGTGCTGAGGATGAAGCCGCTGGGGAGTTTCTCTTCAAGTCCCATTTTCAGTCCCAGTCCAGACCCTTGCGGCGCCACACGTACGCGTAGGCCGCGAGCACGGTGACGATGAACAGCAGCATCTCGACCAGCGCGAAGATGCCGAGGCCCGAGGCGAGCACGCGGCCGTCGTCGCCGTGCAGCGGGGCGAACGACACGGCCCACGGGTAGAGGAAGATGATCTCGATGTCGAACACGATGAAGAGCATCGCGGTCACCATGTACTTGAGCGGGAACCGTCCGCCACCGACCGGCTGGGGCGTCGGCTCGATGCCGCATTCGTAGGCGTCAAGCTTGGCGCGGTTCCAGCGCTTGGGTCCGGTGAAGGGAGCGATGGCGACCGAGAAGATCGCGAAGCCCCCCGCGAGAACGGCGAGCACCAGGATGGGCACGTAAAGGTCCATCGCTACGCCTCCTCTGGAGTCGCCGCGCGCGCGGGCGCGCAGCCTGGTCTATGGATGTGCCGGGTGTGTGCGGGATTCATGCTGGCGGCGCGACCTTCGAGAGTGCGTTGATGATCTTGTCTGACGCATTGCCCCGCCGGTCGGTGAGATTACCAAGGAGTTTGAGCGCGAAGCGCATCAGCCTCGGGTGCGGCAGACCATGGCGGGTGCCGAAGCTCATGACGCCGGGCTTGCCGATGGCCTCGACGAACCACCGGCCAAGGGTGAAGTACCCGCCGTAGGCGTCCTTCAGCACGTCAGGATAGGTGCGCAGGGTGCGCTCGCGCTGGGCCGGCGTCGTGTCCCTGCGCAGGGCCCGCTCGATGACCTCGGCCGCGATCTCGCCGGTCTCCATGGCGTACGCGATGCCCTCGCCGTTGAACGGGTTGATCGCGCCGCCGGAGTCGCCGACCAGGACGAGGCCGCGCGTGTAGTGGGGCTGCCGGTTGAAGGCCATGGGGAGCGCGGCGCCGCGGATGGGGGCCGTCATGTTCTCCTCGGTGAAGCCCCACTCGGCGGGCATCGCCCTGCACCACCGCTTGAGCAGGTCGCGGTAGTCGATGTTCTTGAACTGGGCGCTGGTGTTGAGCAGCCCGAGGCCGACGTTGGCGGTGCCGTCGCCGACGCCGAACACCCAGCCGTAGCCGGGCAGCAGCGTCTGGTCGTCCCAGAGCTCCAGCCAGGTCTCCAGGTAGTCGTCGTCGTGGCGGGGGCTGGTGAAGTAGGTGCGCACGGCCACGCCCATCGGGCGGTCCTCGCGCTTGTGCAGCCCCATGCCGAGAGCCAGCCGGGTGCTGTTGCCGTCGGCGGCCACCACGATCCGGGACCGGTAGGTCGCGCCGTCCTTGGTGGTCACCCCGACCACGTGGCCACTGCGGTCGTCGAGGACCGGGCCGGTGACGTTGACGCCCTCCATCAGCCGCGCCCCGGCCTTGACGGCGTTGGCGGCGACGATCTGGTCGAAGTCCTGGCGGGTGCGCACGAGGCCGAAGTCGGGGAAGCGCTCCAGCTGCGGCCAGTCGAGCTCGAAGCGCAGGCCGCCGCCGACGACCCGCAGGCCCTTGTTCCGCACCCAGCCGGGGGCGTCGATGTCGATGCCCATGTTCATCAGCTGCTTGACCGCGCGGGGCGTCAGCCCGTCGCCGCAGACCTTCTCCCGGGGGAAGGTGGTCTTCTCCAGGACCAGCACGTCGAGCCCGGCCCGCGCGAGGTGGAAAGCGGTGGCGGAACCGGCGGGACCGGCGCCGACGACGATGACATCGGCATCGTCGTCAGGCTTTCTGGCTGTGGGCACGGTCACTGGACTGTTCCTGTCCTACACGCTCGAAGGCCTCGGGGTGTCTGGCGCCTTCGTTCCTTTGTGAACCCCTTCACAAACTTGTCGGCCCGCAGTCTAACGCTTTTCCGGTACATAGTGGCAGTCGGGGCCTGCCGCTTTGACCAAACCGTCGCCGGAAGCGAATTTCGCTCATCCCCGTCCCGGCGCGTCCCGCATCGTGGACCCGGCTCAGGCCGGTTTGAACCCCCGATGGATGGCCACGATGCCCAGGTCGAGGTTGCGCCAGGCCACCCGCCCCCAGCCGGCCCCCTGCATCGTGCGGGCCAGGGTCGCCTGGTCGGGCCAGTCCCTGATCGACTCGGCGAGGTAGTCGTAGGAGGCGCCGTTGGACCCGAAGACGCGGGCCACCACGGGAAGAAGCCGCATCAGATACTGGCGGTAGACGAGATCGAAGGCCGGCAACGTCACGCGGGAGAACTCCAGCACGACCAGACGCCCGCCCGGCCTGGTGACCCGCAGCATCTCGCGCAGCGCCTGGGCGGTGTCGTGGACGTTGCGCAGCGCCACCGAGATGGTCACCGCGTCGAAGGAGTCGTCGGCGAAGGGCAGCCGCATCGCGTCGCCCGCGACGAACGGCACGCCCGGCCCGCTCAGCGCGTTGCCGCCGCGCCTGCGCACGCCGGTGCTGAGCATGCCCAGCGAGAAGTCGCACGCGATCGCGCGCGCTCCCAGCGTGGTGAAGGTGTCGGTCGAGGTGCCCGTGCCGGCCCCGAGGTCGAGGACCAGCTCGCCGGGCCCCGCGTCGACGGCATGGGCGACGGCCTTGCGCCACAGGCGCACCTGGCCGAGCGTGAGCACATCGTTCACGAGGTCGTAGCGCCGGGCGGTGCGATCGAACATCGCGGCGACCTCGTCCGGCTGCTTGTCCAACTGAGCGCGCGTCATGGGCCAAGCCTATGGCCACCACGACAATCAACGGAAAGTAAGCGTATGACCACGAAGAGTCTGCTAATACTTGGCGAATGTTTTCCCGAGTCACACTCGCAGCGCTCCTCGCGACCGCCCCCGTCCCGCAGGCCCGGGTGGTGTCGGCCGACCCGGTCGACACCACACCGCACGTCCTCGACGGCATCGTGAACGCGATCGCGCTGGTCGGCGGCACCGTCGTGGTGGGGGGCTCGTTCACCGAGGTCTCCGGCGCCGACCGGTCCGGCACGGTGGCGCGCGACAACCTGTTCGCCTACGACCTGGCCACCGGGCGGATCCTGCCCGGCTTCGCGCCGGAGGTCGACGGCCCCGTCCACGCCCTGGCCGCCGGCGACGACGGCACGGTCTACGTGGGCGGCGACTTCCCCGAGGTCGACGGGGCGCCCGTGGGGCCGCTGACGCGGCTCAGGCTGGCCGACGGGGCCGCGGTGCCGGGCTTCGCGCCGCGGATCACGGGCGGCATGGTGACCACGCTGGCCCGGCGCGGCTCCCAGGTGTACGCCGGAGGCGACTTCACCGCGCCCCGCACGGCGCTGGCCCGGCTGGACGCCGTCACCGGGGCGGCCGACCCGCGCTTCGCGATCACACCCGGGGCTCCGCTGACGCCCAAGGTGAAGGTCACCGCGCTGGCCGCGACGGCCGACCGGTTGGTGGTCGACGGCAGCTTCACCACCCTGGGCGGGCGCTCACGGCCCCAGCTCGGGCTGATCGACGTCACCGGCCCCACGGCCCGGGTCGCGCCCTGGCGGACCACCGCGTACGCGCCCGCGTGCATGCGCGCGTTCCCCTCGTACGTGCGCGGGCTCGACGTCTCACCGGACGGCCGCTACTTCGTGGTCGTCACCACGGGAGGACCGCGCAGCGGCCGGCTGTGCGACTCGGCCGCCCGGTTCGAGACGTACGCGACGGCCTCCGAGGTGCGGCCCACCTGGGTCAACAGCACCGGCGGCGACTCGCTCTACGCGGTGTCGGTGACCGGGGCGGCCGTCTACGTGGGCGGCCATCAGCGCTGGATGAACAATCCCGGCGGCCACGACACGGCCGGACCGGGCGCGGTGCCCCGTGAGGGGATCGCGGCCATTCACCCGATGACAGGTAAGGCGCTCAGTTGGAATCCCGGGCGGGAGCGCGGCATCGGGGTGAAGGCGTTTCTGGCCCACCCCGGCGGACTACTGGTTGGTAGCGACACGACGAGACTCGGACGGGAGTACCATGCCCGGATTGGCATGTTCCCCCTGCCCTAGTCGTCGCTCGGCTTCGGCCGGTCGATCTTGTTGGCCAGGCGCGTGCTCATGGCGTCTCGCTGCTTGGACAGCACCACCAGGCTCGCGAAGCCGCTGACAAAGAAAGACGCCAGCAGCAGCAAGAAGATGTTATGCAGGCCGAGCAGGGCAAGCAGACCCATGGTCACGATAAAGAGACCGATCCGCGACGCGGTGTAAACGAGAACGGGACGCACACGTCGAGGTTACTCGCCGGCTAGTGCGGTCGCTCTTCGCATCCAGCGCGAGCGCTGCTACTGTTCCCAGTCAGGGAGTTTCGTAAAGAAACACCCACGAGAGCCCCAAAGAGGCTCTATCATATAACAATCGGGCAGTCAGCTGATAACAACCCGTGATCTTTGTCGAAAACCACGGATAAATCAGGCTTCGCTCGACACACTTGTTACCTGTCCGCCCGCTGGCAGGAAGCGGGATGCGAGGGGGAGAGATTGGTGGAGAGTAGCAGCGAGCGTCTGCTGACCCCAGGAGAGGTTGCCGCCCTCTTCCGGGTAGACCCAAAGACGGTTACACGCTGGGCTGCGGCAGGCCGCATCAGCAGTATCCGCACCCCCGGAGGGCACCGGCGCTTCCGCGAGTCGGAAGTGCACGCCCTTCTCCGAGGCGAGGACGTCCTTACGGCCGATCGGCCGGCAGGCGAGTCCCCGCGCGTCTGACGTTCCGTCTTCGGTGATCCTGCGCGCCAGGATCACCGCGGCGGGATGCCGTTCTGGATAGGTACGGCACGCCGGGCGCCAACCGCTGACCGTGGCTGGCGCCTGTCAGGACGTTCCCCGGCCATCGGCCGGGCGGCTAGGTCTCCTCCTGCTCCACCCAGGACCGCCCCGCGTTCTCCGCCCCGAGTTGCTCCGCCCGGGCCCGCCCCGCGTTCTCGGCCCCGAGCTGCTCCCCCCGGTACGCCAGGAACTCCCGCTCCAACTCGTCGTTGCCCGCCTGCCACCTGCCGCGCCGCTCGGCCAGCTCCTCCTCGGTCAGCGACTCGGGCAGCCATCGGTCGTAGTCGGGGTCGCCGGGTTCGAGGTCCACGTACGCGTTCGCGATGAGGCGCCCGTCTTCGCTGGTCAGGGTCCGCGGCACGCGCAGGGTCCCGTCAGCGAGCCGGATGACGTACATGGCTGATCACCTAGATTCCGTAGCGCCGGTTGAAGAACAGCATGACGTCGAGCGCCATCCGCGTGTCGCCGTTCAGCATGTCGACGAGCGCCGGACGCTGCCGCGAGGCGATCGCGGCGAAGGCGTCGGCGAAGAACTCCTTGCGGCCGAGGCCGCCCCCCTGCCGGTGGAAGGCCGAGGCCAGCAGCGGCGTGGCCTTCTCGTACAGGGCCACGAACTCCGGCGAGTCGGACACCCAGTCACCGTACGTGGAGTCGATGTCGTCGATGGCGTGACCCACCTCGTGCATCATCACGTCCGGCGTCGGCGACGGCCGGTCCCCCACCACGATCTTCCGGTCGCCGTACGCGCCGGCGCAGATGTCCCAGGTGGCGCGGCCCGAGGGCAGCGGGGCGCCGCGCAGGTAGCCCATGTCGTCGAGGTCCGGGACCCCGCCGGGGCCCACGTAGATGCCCTCCAGGCCATCGGCCAGCAGGTCCTTGAGCCGTTCCGGGAGCCTGGCGAGGCTCTCCACGGCCCGGATCACCTCCGGCGTCGGCGGGCCGAGCCGGGCGTCCCACTGGCGGTGCAGGACCGCCTCCAGCCTGCCGCAGTGACGCAGCCCGTCGTCCAGGGACGGGGCGTCGGGCCGGTTCGGCTGGGCTCGGGGCGGCAGGTCGTCGAGCTCGAAGTCGTACCAGGTGTACTGGGGGCGCTCCACCACGGCGGCCGGTAACTGCTCGGGCGCCTCCCACCTGCGCCGCCGCTCCCACAGGCGGGGCGTCTCGCCGTGCCCAGGCGGCGCCCGGTGCGACTCGCGGGCCGCCCTGTCACGCTCCAGCCGGTCCCGCTCCAGCCGGTCACGTAAGGAGCGGCCCTCCGTCCCGCGGGCGGGCTCGCGTGGCGACTCCTGTACCGGGCGGTCCGGGCGACGGAGGGACGGGGCGCCGTAGGCCCAGAAGGAGCGGTCGGCGTTTGGGGGCGCCTCGCTGCGCCGGGAGAAGAGGTACGAGCCACGCCGCCACCAACGACCCCGCCGATGGCGGCCCTTGTCGTTAGAAAAGGCCATCGCACCTCTCCACGCGCACCTCTCCACGCCGTGGCGCCCGCGCGAGCCGCCGGACGGCCGTAGGGCGCCGGCCGGCGAGGGGCTCCGCTGAATCTGTTCCACGGTACGACGCGGATCATCGCGAGTCACCCGAAATGGTGCATGTGGCTGACACGATCACGTCGCAGATGGCTTACAGTTCGGGCATGGCAGGTGTCGTAATCGGCCTGGCGCTGCTGGCCTTCTGGCTCTATTCGCTGTTCGACCTCATCACCACCCCCGAGGAGGAGGTCAGGAACGTCCCCAAGACCCTCTGGCTGCTGATCGTCGTGCTGGTGCCCTTCGCGGGCGGGCTGTTCTGGATGCTGCTCGGCCGCCCCCAGGGCGCGCGTACGGCGGAGCGGGCGCCCCGGCGGCGGCCCGACGCGGCCCCCGCCCCCATCCCCAAGGGCCCCGACGACGACCCCGAGTTCCTGCGCGAGCTCGACCGCCGCATGCGCGGCGACGACTGACCGGCTGACCGGCTCAGCGATCGGCTGGCTGACTCGTCAGCCGGCCGGCTGACGGGCCGACCCGGCGCCCCCGCGAAGCGACGGCACCCCCCTCCCGCTCGCCCCTCCGGCTCACGAGCTCATGAGCTCACGTCGGCGTAGCTGTGCAGCCCGCTGATGAAGATGTTCACGCCGATGAGGTTGAACAGCAGGCAGGCGAAGGCGATGAGCTGCACGATCGTCGCCGCCCGGCCGCGCCAGCCCGCCGTGACCCGCGCGTGCAGGTAGGCGGCGTAGGCGACCCAGGTGATGAACGCCCAGACCTCCTTGGGGTCCCAGCCCCAGTAGCGGCCCCACGCCTTGTCGGCCCACAGCGCGCCGGCGATGACGGCGAACGTCCACACCGGGAACGCCAGGACGATCACCCGGTGCGCCACCCGCTCCAGGTCGGCCCGCGACGGCAGCCGTGACAGGCCGTCGCCGCGCACCAGGTAGAGGATGCCCGCGACGCCCGCGAGGATGAACAGGCCGCTCGCCAGGATCGCCGCCGTGACGTGGATGGCCACCCAGTACGAGTTGAGCGCCGGCACCACCGGGCCCGCGGCCGTGTAGAGGACCTTGACCGCGAAGCCGAGCCCCAGCGTCGCCGTCACCATGACGAACGCGCCGAGGAAGCGCGCGTTCTGCCGGAACTGGATGGCGAGGAACGTGGTCACCGCGGCGAAGCAGATCGCCACCACGAACTCGTACATGTTGCCCCACGGCCACCGGTCCACGGACAGGCCGCGGGTGACGATGGCGGCGAGATTGGCCGCCCAGCCCAGCCAGCCCAGCGCGAGCGCGGCGACGCCCGCCTTGGGCGCCCAGCTCGGCGACTCCACCCCGGCGGGCACGGCCGCGTCAGCGTCGCCGGTGTCCCCGCCGCCCACGGTGACGGGCACCTTGGCGCGGGCGGCCGGAGCGTCGGCCCGGGCCCGCCCGAAGGCCAGCTCCAGCGCGAAGCCGACCATGGAGAAGAGGTAGAGCAGCACCGCGGCGACGACGAAGAGGTCGCTCACCTCGGCCAGTCGGTCAGCGGACATCCTTGTCTCCAGCAGATAGAACCTTCACGATGTCGTCGAACTCCTCGGCGAAGCCCGCGGCGGAGCCCTCGGTGCGGGTCAAGCCGCCCACCTCGACCGTGCCCTTCTCGCCGGCGCCGTCCTTGCCGCCGATCCGCACCCACACCCTGCGACGGCGGATCGTCAGCGACGCCGCGATGGAGACCGTCGCGAGGGCGGCGGCCAGCAGCGCGGGCACCCGGCCGGGGTCGTACGCGACCTGGAGGGTGATCCATTCCCTGACCCCGGTGAACTCCAGCTTGCCGGCGCCCTTCGGCAGGTCGAGCGACTGGCCCACGGGCAGCGGCTTCGGCACGGAGGTGCCCATGACCAGCGGCTTCAGCTTCTTCATGAGATCCGGCGGCGCCAGCTGGTACACCGACTGGGGGCGGCCGGAGCGCACCCCGAAGTCGCCGGTGAACGCGCCGAGCACCTGCACCTCGGGCTGGAGCTCGCCGGGGAAGGCGGAGGCGTAGGTGCCGTCGGTCAGCGGCACGCTCGTCGGCAGGAACCTCAGCAGGAAGCCGAGCTGCCCGGGCCGGGCGTCGGGCGCCTTGACCACGCAGCCCGAGGTGAGAGTGGGCTTGTGCTCGATGAGGCAGGGCACCGGCCCGTCGAAGGCGACCTGCCCCTGTCCGTCGGTGACCTTGAACACGGGCGCGTAGCCGTGCCCGATGAGGTACGTCTGCGTGCCGTTGATCTCCAGCGGCTCGTTGACCTTCAGCTCGTAGTCGCGCGCCGGCGCCGTCGGCGAGTCGTTGACCCGCAGGTACGCCGAGTAGTCGAGCTCCTGGCCGCGCTTGTCGCCCTGGACCTGGTAGGTGGCCTTGAAATCCTTGAGCTCGAACGAGAACGGCTCCAGCGACTCGGCCGACACCTCGCGGCCCGGGATGAACCGGTCGTAGTTGGCGACGGTGTTGGCGAAGCCGTCGCCCTCGACGACGAGCACGTTGCCCCGGTAGCCGTACAGGGAGCCCATGCCGACCGCCACGAGCAGACCGAGCAGCGAGATGTGGAAGAGCAGGTTGCCCGTCTCCCGCAGGTAGCCCTTCTCGGCGGCCACCCACCCGTCGCCGGTGTCGACCCGGAAGCGGCGGGCGCGCAGCCGCCGGGCGGCCTCCTCGACCGTCAGGTCGCCGGCGAAGGCGGCGTGGTGCGGCAGCCGCGCCAGGTTGCGCGGCGCGGCGGGCGGCCGGCGGCGCACCTCCCGGAAGTAGGTGGCGGTGCGCGGGATGATGCAGCCCACCAGCGAGGTGAACAGCAGCAGGTAGATCGCGGCGAACCACACCGAGGTGAAGACGTCGAAGAGCTGGAAGCGGTCGTACCACTCGGCCAGGGCCGGGCTCTGCTGGAAGAGCCGCGCGACCTTGTCGGGCTCGACGCCGCGCTGCGGCACCAGCGAGCCGGGCACCGAGGCCAGCGCGAACAGGAACAGCAGGATGAGGGCCGTCTTCATGGAGGTGAGCGTGCGCCAGGCCCAGCGCGCCCAGCCCAGCGCGCCGAAGCCCGCGGGCCGCGGCGCCTGCTCCTTCTCCAGCTCCTTGACCGCCATCAGATCACCGGCCTGAACCCGCCGACGAGCCCCTGCATGCTTGCGATCATCTCTCCCCACAGGCCGGTCACGAGCAGCAGTCCGACGGCGACCATCATGCCGCCGCCGATCCGGGTGATCAGCCGGCTGTGCCGGCGGACGGCGCGGAACGTGCGCAGCGCCTTGCTGTAGGCCAGGGCGGCGGCCACGAACGGCAGCCCCAGCCCCAGCGCGTACGCCACGGCGAGCAGGGCGCCCCGGGACGCGCTGCCCTCGTTGAGCCCGAGCGCCAGCACCACGGCCAGCGTCGGGCCGATGCACGGCGTCCAGCCCAGCCCGAACACCACCCCGAGCAGCGGCGCGCCGGCCAGCCCCGCGGCCGGCATCCGGTGGATGCGCACGTCGCGCATGAGCCCGGGCAGCACGCCCAGGAAGGCCAGCCCGAGCAGGATCGTGACGACGCCGAGCACCCGCGTGATGACGTCGGCGTTGACCATCATCATCGAGCCGAGCCCGCCGAACAGCGCTCCCCCGGCGACGAACACCACCGCGAACCCGGCCACGAACAGGGCCGTGCCCAGCACGAGCCGCCCCCGCTTCGGGTCGGCGCTCATGCCGGTCACGTACGACAGGTAACCCGGCACCAGCGGCAGCACGCACGGCGACAGGAACGACACGACCCCCGCGAGGACCGCGATCGGCACGGCCAGCAGCAGCGAGCCGGAGGCGACGACGTCACTCATCGCGGACCTTGGTCACGGTGTCCATCAGATCCTGGTAGCGCACGGCGCCGAGCGCGCGGGCGGCGATGCGGCCCTGCTCGTCGATCACCAGCGTGGACGGGATGGCGGCGGGCGGGACCGTGCCCTGGAAGGCCAGCGCCACCTTGCCCGGCTGGTCGAAGATGCTCGGGTAGCCGGTCTGCTCGGTGCGCTCGAAGGCCAGCGCGTCGGCCTGGCGGTCCTTGAAGTCGATGCCGACGAACTCGACGCCCGAGCCCTTGGTCTTGGCGGCGACGTCCTTGAGCACCGGCGCCTCGGCCCGGCAGGGCCCGCACCAGGAGGCCCAGAAGTTGAGCACCACGACCTTGCCCTTGTGCGCGGCGAGGGAGGCGGTGCCGCCGTCGAGCGTCTTCCCCTCGATCGCGGGGGCGGCCTTGCGCTCGGCCGCGGCGAACACCTGCATCGTGCCGTCGCCGGCGACGAAGCGCGTGTCGCCCGCCTGGGGCTGCCCGTTCTGGCTGCCGGCGCAGCCCGTCGCCGTGACGGCCAGGACGGCCAGGAGGGCGAGCGAGCCGGCGGGACCGATGGAGACGGACTTCGCGCGCACGGGGAAGATCTCCTTGCACTACAACCGGTAGAGCTTGCAACTCTACCGGCGGGACCGGCCGCCCCGGACGCTGGGGGCGCCGCGGGAGGATCAGGCCCCCGGGATCGTCGGCCCCTTGACGAGCGAGCCGGCCGGCTCGCTGTAGCCGACGCTGACCAGGCGGTTGCCCTCGAAGGTGAACGTGGTGAGGCTGGCCAGCGCGCACTGCCTGCGCCGCGGGTCGTGCCAGAGCCTGCGGCGGCCCTCGGCCGCCATCCGGATCGCCCAGATGGGGAGCTGGTGGCTCACCAGGACCGCCTCATGGCCGCGCGCCGCGTCCCTGGCCTCCTCCACGATCGAGCGCATCCGCTTGATGATCACGGGGTACGGCTCGCCCCAGGACGGGCGCATGGGGTTCCAGAAGTAGCGGTAGTTGCGCGGGTTGCGGAAGATCGTCAGCCCCTGCCCGACCATGCGGCCTTCGAGCAGGTTGGCGGCCTCGATCAGCCGGTCGTCGGTCGTGACCTCCAGGCCGAGGGTCGCCGCCAGGGGCGCCACGGTCTCCTGGGCGCGCTCCAGCGGGGAGCAGTAGAGGGCGACGATGTCACGTGAGGCCACCGCCTTGGCGACGGTCTCGGCCATCAGCCGGCCGGTGTCGGACAGGTGGTATCCGGGGAGCCGGCCGTAGAGGATGCCGTTGGGGTTGTGCACCTCGCCGTGACGCATCAGGTGGACGACGGTGGTTTCAGCCATGATGAGCGACAGCCTATCCGCTCCACCCTCGACGCCGGCAGCGTGGTTCCCGGCGTTTCAGACGGTGGCCCAGGCGTTCTCGTGGGTGCGGCTGGCGTGGCTCAGGGCCTCGACCGCGGCCCTGATGGCGGGGCGGCGGGCCGCGTCCGTGCGCCAGATCGCGTAGATCCGCCGCGACTGCCGGGGCCGCAGCGGCACGACGGTGGCCCCCTGGGGCACGAGGTCCCTGCCCAGCCTGGGGATGATCGCGCACCCGAGGCCGGCCGCGACGAGGGCCATCTGCGTCGGGTACTCGTCGGCCATGCATGAGATGTCCGGCTCCAGGTCGGCGCTGCGCAGTGTGAAGACGAGCCAGTCGTGGCAGACAGTGCCGGGCGAGGAGCTGATCCACTGCTCTCCGCTCAGCGCGGCCAGCTCGATCTCCTTGCTGCCCGCGAGCGGGTGGCCGCTGGGCAGCACCACGTCGGCGATGTCGTCGAGCAGCGTCGCCTTGGACAGCCCGTCGGGGATGGCCATCGGGCGGTTCATCCAGTCCTGGATGACGCCGAGGTCCAGCTCGCCCCGCGCCACCTCGCGCACCACGCGCTCGGGCTCGCGCTCGTTGAGCACGACGTGGAGGTCGGGGTGGCGGGCGCGCAGCCCCGTGAGCGCGCCGGGCATGAGGCCGCGGGTCGCCGTGGGGAAGGCCCCCATGTGCAGGCGGCCGACGACCGCGCCGCGCAGCGCCTCGAAGTCGGCCTCGGCGGTCTCCACGAGGGCGAGGATGCGCTCGGCGTGCTCGGCCAGCAGGCCCGCGGCGTCGGTGAGCCGCACCCCCCGGCCGTTGCGCTCCACCAGGCGGGCGCCGGTCTCGCGTTCGAGCTTGGCGATCTGCTGGGACACCGCCGAGGGCGTGACCATGAGGGCCTCGGCCGCCGCGCCCACCGATCCGTAGACGTGGACGGCGTGCAGAGCCTTGAGCCGGTTCAGGTCCAACATGTAAGCCAGCCTAAAGGGTTTAGCGTAGGAAGTCTCGCTTGTCCTTCACTCTGTAGCGTTGGAAAATATATGCATGCGAATCCTTAAGCAGAAGAAGCAGTCCGCCCCCTCGTTCTCCTACCTCCAGACCCTGGCCGAGCAGGCCAGGGAGCAGCGCGTCCGCTACCAGAAGCCGCGCTCTGCGTGACCCCGCGTCACCTGGCGCTCGCCATCGGCCTCGCGGCCGTATGGGGTGTCAACTTCGTGGTGATGCAGGTGGGCCTGCATCACTTCCCGCCGCTGCTGTACGCCGGGCTCAGGTTCGCCCTGGCCGGGTTCCCCGCCCTGCTCCTCGTGGGGCGGCCCCAGGTGCCATGGCGCTGGGTCGCCGGCGTCGCCGCGGCGATCGGGGTCGGGCAGTTCGGCCTGCTGCTCATGGGCATGCGGGCCGGGATGCCCGCCGGCTTGACCTCCCTGGTCCTGCAGGCCCAGGTGGTCTTCACTGTGATCTTCGCGGTGCTGATGCTGGGCGAGCGGCTCACCGCGCGGCGCACGACCGGCCTGGCCGTGGCCTTCGCCGGGCTCGCCCTGGTCGCCTTCGACTTCGGCCTCTCGGGGCCCGCCGGCGCCTTCGCCCTGTGCGTGGCGGCCGCGGCGGCCTGGGGCCTCGGCAACGTCATCCAGCGCAAGGCCGCGCCGCCCGACTCGCTGCGGTTCATGGTGTGGGTGAGCGCCCTGTCGGCGCCCCCGCTGCTCGCGCTGTCCCTCCTCGTGGAGGGCCCACCGCGCCTCGCCGTCCCGGCGGAGGGCTGGCTGTCCCTGGCGTACGTCGCCTTCGTGTCCACGCTGGGCGGGTTCGGCGTGTGGGGCTACCTGCTGCGCCGCTACGACGCCTCGGCCGTCGCGCCGTACACACTGCTCGTGCCCGTCTTCGGGCTGTCGTCCGCGGCCCTGCTGACGGGCGAGCCGCTGTCGTGGCCCAAGCTGACGGCCGGGGCGCTTATCGTGGCGGGCGTCCTGTACGCGGGGAGCCGCCCCCGTTCCCGTGGGCACGTCTCCCTGTCGCCGGCGCCCTCCGCGTCGCGGACACCGGCGCCTCGCCCCTGACCCCCGCTCGGCCGAGCCGGCCGGGGTCCCGCGGCGGGGTCATGCCGTACGGGCACGGTCCCAGATCTCGCTGGTCCTGAAGTAGGTGTCGTAGAGCTCCTGGACGTCCAGCAGGCTCTCCGGCGGCACCTTGCCGTACGCGATGCGCTCCAGGTGGCGGAAGTACTCGAACCGCTCGACGCCCGGCGTGATGACGATGAGCAGGTCCGCGTCCTCACCCGGCGCGGCGGCGAAGGCGTGCGCGACGTTCGGCGGCACGACGACCAGGTCACCGCGCTCGGCCGTCACGACCTGCTCGCCGGACAGGAGCTGGGCGGTGCCGTCCAGCACGTAGAACAGCTCGGCCGATCCGGCGTGGTGGTGCGGCTTGGCGCCGTCGGCGCCGTCGGTCAGCGTGACGCGCTGGGTGGACAGCGCGCCGCCGGTGGAGCCGCTGTCGGCCAGCAGGCGGATGGTGGTCGGGGCCCGACCGATCACCTCGGCCTCGGCGGAGCGGACGATCACGGACTCGCTGAAGCTCGGGACGACGAGAGACATCTGGGGACTCCTTGCGTGGCGTAGGGGGTTGCGACTCAGACGAGGAAGAGCAGGACGGCGCTGATCAGCACGACCACGGCGGTGGCGAAGTGGATGCCGAAGGCCACCGCCTTGGTGCCGCCGTGGCGGAGCACGATGACGGTGTCCGCGAAGGGCATGATCGCGACGACGAGCATGAACCACGCCTCGGCGCGGACTCCCACGAAGACCAGCAGGGCCAGACCCACGAGGCCGTAGGTGGCGTCACGCATGCCCTTGATCGTCAGGTAGGCGGAGTCGCCGTCCTTGGCCGGGACGCCGTAACCCGCGGCGGCGGCCTGGGGCTGCAGGAGGAAGCGGGCCCCGATGAAAAGGATGAACAGGTCGAGGACGACAGCGAGCCCGTAGGCGATGGGGGTGAGCACGACGATCTCCGTTCGATACATTTACTAGCGGCGCTAGCAACGAGATCGACACTATCAGAGCGTGGACAGAATCTCTAGCGGTGCTAGGAGCGAGACATGTCGATTCGGACGCGCCGAGAGCGCGAGCGGCCTGCACGGGTTGGCGACGCTCACGCGGGGCGGCAGGCTGCCCCGTGAGCGGCACCCCCAGCGGATCGCCCTCTTCCTGAGCCGTTTCACCCGCTGAGACCCCGCGCGGGCGCGGCCGGCAACAAATGCCCTTTACGGGTTAGGCAGCCATTCATTCGCCGACAGCCGCCTTCGCAAATATGGTCGGCAATCAAGGTCATCTGACCCTAAGATGCCCTTCATGCGTTTAACCCCCCTTGTTGTGGCATGCGCGCTTTTCTCCCTTCTGCTCTCCGGAACGGCCCAGGCATCCGTTTACCCCATCAGGGACCCGGACCTCACCAAGAACAAGCTGTACGCCACCGGCGACCTCGAACCTGGCGAGTGCCGCGAGCCGGACGTCAAGCGCAACGACGTCCCCTCCGCCAAGCGGTACCTCACGACGGTGCTGAGCTGCCTCAACACCTCCTGGGGGGCTCATTTCGAGCGCGCCGGCCTGCCGTTCAGGAAAGCCAGGGTCGGTTTCATCACCAAGCCGCGGCGATACTGCGGGCACGCCTGGGGCAAGTACACCGCGGCGACATACTGCGGCGCCGAGCGGCGCTTCGTCGTCCTCCTCGATGACGACACCCTCGACGATCCCTGGGACCTGTTCCTGTTCCAGGTGGCCGCGCATGAATACGGCCACCATATTCAGAACATCACCGGTATGGACGCGGCGTTCGACCGCTACCCGTACAAGGGGAAGAAAGAGCTGAACGAGCAGATCCGGCGCTACGAGCTCCAGGCGGAGTGCCTGGGCGGCGCGTTCGTCGGCAGCGTCTGGGCGTCCCTGGACCGCACGGAGGCCGACTGGAAGGAGCTCCTGTACGTGACGCGGCAGAGCGGCGACGAGTGGACCAAGGCCGCCGACCACGGCAAGGGCCGCAACATGGCCGCCTGGCTGGACAAGGGCTTCCGAGCCGCCTCACCGCAGGCGTGCAACACCTGGACGTCCCCGAGCTCCAAGGTCTCCTGACCGGCCCGCGCCGCTCTCGTGGCGGCGCCGGCCTCCGCCGCCCACCGGCGCGTGAAGCGACGGGCGGGCGGGCGGCAGTCCGTCTAGCGGGCCGCGGCGGCGGCCTTGGCGGCGATCGGCAGGGCCTCGGCCACCCGGCCCACGGCCTCCTCGTCGTGCGACGCCGACAGGAACCACGCCTCGTACGCCGACGGCGGCAGGTAGACCCCCTGGTCCAGCATCGCGTGGAAGAAGGCGCGGTAGGCGGCGACGTCCTGGGTGCGGGCCTGGTCGAAGTCCGTCACGTCGGCGTCGGTGAAGAAGATCGAGAACAGGTTGCCGGCCCGCTGCAGCCGGTGCGGCACGCCCTCGGCGGCCAGCGCCTCCGAGGCCGCCCGGCCGACCTCCAGGGCCGCGGCGTCGACCCTGGCGTAGACGGCCTCGTCCAGGAGGCGCAGCGTGGCCAGGCCGGCGGCGACGGCCAGCGGGTTGCCCGACAGCGTGCCCGCCTGGTAGACGGGCCCCTCGGGCGCGAGGTGGGCCATGACGTCGGCCCGGCCGCCGAAGGCCGCCGCCGGCAGCCCGCCGCCCATGACCTTCCCGAACGTCATCAGGTCGGCCTCGACCGGGTCCAGGCCGTACCAGCCGGCGGGAGAGACGCGGAAGCCGGTGAGGACCTCGTCGGCGATGAGCAGCGCCCCGTGGGCGGTGCACAGCTCGCGCAGCCGCGCGTTGAAGCCGTCGCGCGGCGGGACGACGCCCATGTTGGCGGGGCACGCCTCGGTGATGACGCAGGCGATCTCGGCCGCCGCGAACGCCGCCTCCACCGCCTCGATGTCGTTGTACGGCAGCACGATGGTGTCGGCGGCCGACGCCCCCGTGACGCCCGGTGTGTCCGGCAGCCCGAACGTCACGACGCCCGAGCCGGCCGAGGCGAGCAGCGCGTCGACGTGCCCGTGGTAGCAGCCCGCGAACTTGATGATCTTGGAGCGGCCGGTGAAGCCGCGGGCCAGGCGCACCGCGCTCATCGTCGCCTCGGTGCCGGAGCTGACCAGGCGGACGCGCTCGACCGGGCCGACCCGGCCGACGATCTCCTCGGCCAGCTCGACCTCGCCCTCGGTGGCGGCGCCGTACCCGAAGCCGTGCGAGACCGCCTCCGTGACCGCCTCGACGACGGCCGGATGGCGGTGGCCGAGGATCATCGGCCCCCAGGAGCAGACGAGGTCCACGTAGCGGTTGCCGTCGACGTCGGTGACGTAGGGGCCCTCGCCGGACGCCATGAATCGCGGGGTCCCGCCGACCGCGCCGAACGCGCGGACCGGCGAGTTGACGCCTCCCGGCACGAGGGCGCGGGCGCGGTTGAACAGGTCCTCGGACTTCTGTGTACGGCTCACGCGCTCCAGGTTAGCCGCGGGGGGCGGTGGTGCCCGCGGCACCGTACCCCGAAATATGTAGACATGATCGGTCGGCGAGAGGAGGACATCCGCCACCGCGTGCGGGACGATCACCCGTGTGACCACGTCCGCTCCTCGCCAGACGCCCACCAGCCTCTTCACCGGCATGTTCACCGGCCTTGCCCTGGCGGCGTTCGCCACCGCGTACGCCTGGCTGATCGTGACCGGTCACGGCGTGACCGCCTCCGCCGACCCCGGCGCCTCCGAGCTGTCCCTGTGGGGCGCCGCGCTGCCGCCGCTCGCCGCGATGGCGCTGGCCCGCCTGGTGCCGCCCGGGAGGCAGCCGCCGGCGCCACTGGCCGGACTGCCCAGGGAGCGACTGCTCAAGGAGGCGTGGGCGCTCGTGGCCGCGGCGGTGGTCTTCGCCTGCGTGGCCCCGATCACGCGCGGCGGCACGGGCCTGCTGTATCCGCCGGTCAAGGTACTGGTGCTGCTCGTCCTCCCCCTGCTCGTCCTCCGGGTCACCCGCGGCGACGGCCCGAGGGCCAGGGCGATCCCCGCGCCGGTCACCTGGCTCGCCCCACTGCCCGCGGTCGTCGCGTGGTTCCTCCTGGCGCAGGTCAGTCCGCTCGCCGTGCCCCTGAGCCAGGACCTGCCCGACCCGGTCACCCTGGCCGTGGCCTCACTCGTCACGCTGCTCACCGCGAGCGTGCTGGAGGAGATCTTCTACCGGGGCTGGCTGCAGACCCGGCTGGAGGCGTTGTACGGCCGGTGGCCGGCCGTCATGGCGTCGTCGCTGCTGTTCGCGTTCATGCACACCACCCACATCCCCGCCGCGGCGCCCGCGCTCGGCGTGGCGGGCATCGTCGCCTACCAGGGCATGTTCGGGCTCATGCAGGGCTACCTGTGGGCGCGCTACCGCAACATCTGGGCGGTCATCCTGATCCACACGCTGGTCAACCTGGTGTACGTGCCGATGCTGCTCGGCCGCTGACCCGCTCGTGGCGTTGCCGACGCTACGTTCCACGGATTAACGTCCCCTCATGCCCAGAGGAACCTCGGAAGTCAGCGAGCCGATGTACTTCGTGCTCGCCGCCCTGCGCGGCGGCCCGCTGCACGGACACGCCATCAGCAAGTCGATCAAGGATCTGTCGGGGGGCAGGGTCCAGCCCTCGGTCGGCACCCTGTACGGCATCCTGGAACGCCTCAACGAGCGCGGCGTGATCACGGTGGACCGCGAGGAGACGGTCAACGGCCGCAACCGGCGCTACTTCAGGATCACCGACGAGGGCCAGGCGCTCGTGGAGGCCGAGGCGAGGCGCATGCAGGCGGCCGCGTCCCTCGTGCTGCGGCCGTCCGGCGCATGACGGCGCTCGAACGGCGCTACCGCAGGCTGCTGCTCGCCTATCCCAGGCAGTACCGCACGGCCCACGGCGACGAGTTGCTCGACGTCCTCCTGGAGTCCGCCGCCCCCGGCCGCTCGCTCCCGGTGCCCAGGGAGGCGTGGGGGCTGATCCTGGGCGGCCTCCGCAGCCGGATCGTCCACCAGGCGACGGGCAGCGCGTGGGCGGACGGCCTGCACCTGGGCGTCACGGCCGTGTCCGCCGCCAACCTGGCGGCGCTGCTGCCGTACGCGGGCTCTCTGCCGGTGTGGACGCTGCTGTCGGCGCTGGCGCTGCTGGCGACCCTGCGGGGACGGGTGCGCGCGGCGATCCCGCTCACCGGCGTCGCCGCCGTCAAGGCGGTCGCGATCGCGGGCGGCCGGCCGGTGTTCGACCTCACCCTGCTGCCGGTCTCCCCGTCGTGGCTCACCGACGGGGGCCTGTTCGCGTGGAGCAGCCCGTTCGTGGTGGGAGCGGGATACGCGGTCGCGCTGTCCGGGCTCGTGGTGCTCGCCTGGCGCGGGCAACCGCCGCGGGCGAGGTCATGGTGGTGGTGGGCCGCGGTCGTGGCCGTCGCCTGGGCGGGACCGCAGTGGCTGCCGGAGGACAACACGGTCCCGCTCAGCCTGAGCCGGGTGGTCGTGGAGCTGGCGGCGTTCGGGCTGGCCGCGACGGGCGCGTACCTGGCCCGCGACCTGCGCTGGGCGCTGGCCGCGGGCCTCTACCTGCCGGTCGCCTCCGGCGAGCTGATCCTGCACCTGAACGGGCTGACCAGGCAGCACACGGCGTACTGGGGCCTGCTGGTCCTGCTGACCCTGGTCTCCGCCCTCGCCCCGTACCGGCAGCGGAGGCATTGCCTGGATTGACCATACTTCGTTCAACGTAGTACGGTCCTCGCCATGCTCACACGATCCCGTCCGGGTCTCGCCATGCTCGGCATGGCCGCACTGGCGGTCCTCGGCGGCTGCGGGGGCGCCGCCGAAAGCGCCCGCCCCACGCCGTCGAAGTCCGAGACGGACGTCTACGACGCTCAGACCGGCAAGGACTTCTACCGGGCCCACATGCCGAAGCAGGCGACGGTCATGCAGCAGATCATCCACCAGTACGGCACGTGACACGCCCGTGAAGTCCCCTCGCAAGCTCCTCGCCGGCGTCCTCACCGGCGTCGTGGTCGTCGCCGGCGCCGGTTGGGCGGTGAGCACCCGGTTGCGCTCCCCCGCCGACGAGGCGGCCCGGCGCGCCGCCCCCAGCCCCTCGCTCGTCACCGCCGCCGTCGAGCGCCGCAAGCTCGTCAGCACCGTCGTGGTCAGCGGCACCCTGGAGTACGGCTCGCCGCTGCCGGTCAGCCTCGCCGGAGTGGTCGGCGGCACGGCCGAGCTCCAGCGGGTCACCCGGGCGCCCCGGCAGGGCCGGCTGGCCGAGGGCGGGGTGCTGATGGAGGTCAACGGCCGGCCGGTGTTCGCGCTGCGCGGGTCCGTGCCCATGCACCGCACGATGGCGCCCGGCACGAAGGGGGACGACGTCGAGCAGTTGCAGCGGGCGCTGCGCAGGCTCGGGCACAAGGTCCCGGTCTCGGGCGTCTTCGACCGGGCCACGATCGCCGCCGTCACCAGACTGTACGAGAAGAGGGGCTACGAGGCCCAGCAGCCGACGCTGGCCGACCGGCAGACGTACGACACGCTGCGCAAGGCCGTACAGACGGCCCAGGAGACCCTCGCGACCGAGAAGAAGACGCTCGACCAGGGGCGGGACGTGCTGCCCCTGAAGGTCAGGCTCACCAACGCCAGAGCCGACCTCAAGACGGCGCGGACCGCCCTGGAGGAGGCCCAGGCACGGGAGCTGACGCCGGAGGACGACGCCAAGCTGGCCGCCGCCGACGCGGCCGAGCGGGCGGCCGAGGAGCGGCTGCTCGAAGCGGAGCAGGCGCTCGAAGCCGCCAGGGTGCGGCCCACCGGCGCACCCGAGGCCACCCCCACGGCGTCCACGACGTCCGCACCCGCCCCCACGCCTCAGCAGAGCACCGGCACGAGCCTGCTGGAGATGAAGGTCGCCAACGCCCGCGCCGACCTGGCGGCGGCCCGCGAGACCCGCGAGCGCGCCCTCGACGAGGCGAGGGAGGGGCGCACGGCGAAGGTGAGGGAGCTGCGCAAGGCCGTGCGCGTCGCGCAGGAGGCGGTGGTCACGGCTGAGCAGGCGCTGCGCCAGGCCAGGCAGCTCTCGCCGACCCGGCTCAAGGTGGCGAACGCCGGGAAGGACCTGGCCGCGGCCCGGTCCATGCTGGCCGTGTACGCGCGCGCCTACGGCGTCACCGTGCCGCCCGGCGAGGTGGTGTTCCTGCCCAAACTGCCCGCCCGGGTGCGCAAGACCGCGGTCAGGGCCGGGCAGACGGTCGAGAACGAGGTCGCCACGGTGACCGGCTCGTCGTTCATGGTGACGGGCTCGGTCGAGGCCGCCGAGACGGAGCTGCTGCGCGAGGGCATGCGGGCGACCATCGAGCTCGACACGGGCAGGACGTACCCGGCGACGCTCACCGCGTTCGGCGAGAAGGCCAAGCTGCCGGGCAAGGTGGCGCCGCCCGCCGGATCGCAGCCGATCGTGGTCACGCCGGGCTCCTCGAAGGGTCTCAAGGCCCTGGCGGGCGCCGCGGTGACGGCCAGGGTGACGGTGGGCGCGACCGAGGACCCGGTGCTCGTCGTGCCGGTGGCCGCCGTGGTCACCTCCGCCGACGGCAAGGCCCGGGTGCGCGTCGAGTACGCCACCGACAGGACGAAGGACGTGGAGGTGCGCACGGGCCTGACCGCCGACGGGAACGTCGAGGTCACCGGAACGCTCAAGGAGGGCGACCGGGTGGTGATCGGCGTTGCCTGAGCCCGTCATCGAGCTCGCGGACGTGTGCCGGGACTTCCCCTCCCAGCCTCCCGTCCGCGCCCTGTCGCACGTCTGGCTCCGGGTGGGCCGGGGTGACTACCTGGCGATCGTCGGCCCGTCCGGGTCGGGCAAGTCCACGCTGCTCAACGTGCTGGGTCTGCTCGACCGGCCCACCTCGGGCCACTACCGGCTGGACGGCACGGAGACAACGACGCTGCGCGAGAAGCACCGGACCCGGCTGCGTGGCGAGCGCATCGGCTTCGTCTTCCAGTCGTTCCACCTGCTCGCCCACCGCAGCGTCCTGGAGAACGTCATGCTCGCCGAGATCTACACCGGGCGGCCGCGCGACGGCCGGCGAGACCGGGCCCTGGCGGCGCTGGAGCGCGTCGGGCTCGGGCACCGGGTGGACTTCCCGCCCGGTCGCCTGTCCGGGGGCGAGCGCCAGCGCACGGCCATCGCCAGGGCCCTCATGGCCGAGCCGTCGCTGCTGCTGTGCGACGAGCCGACGGGCAACCTCGACAGCCGCAACACCGAGGCCGTGCTGGACCTGTTCGACGAGCTGCGGGCGGAGGGCCTGACGATCGTGGTGATCACGCACGAGCAGGAGGTCAGCGAGCGGGCCGGGCGCCGGGTCCGGATCACCGACGGCATCCTCGTGGAGGAGTGATGGACGTCCGCGACCTGATCGGCGAGGCCGTCGCCGGCATGCTCGCCAGGCCCGTGCGCTCGGCGCTCACCACGCTCGGCACCGTGCTGGGCATCACCACGCTGGTCGTGACGCTCGGCGTGGCCGCCACCGCGGGCAACCAGATCGTCGGCCGCTTCGACGAGCTGGTGGCCACGGCCATCACGATCGAGGTGCCGGACTCCGGGCAGGTGCCCCTGGTGGAGTGGGACGCGATCGACCGGCTGACCCGGCTGCGCGGCGTGGTCTCCGCCGCCGCGCTGGCCGAGGACAAGGACGGCGCCAACCGGTCCGTACGCTCCAACGACCTCGTGGACCCTGCCAGGGTCACCACGCAGAGCCTGACCGTGCTGGCGGCGTCCCCCGGGCTGCCGGAGGCGGTGCGCGGCCGGGTGGTGCGGGGCAGGTTCTACGACGCCGGGCACATCGCACGCGGCGACAGGGTCGCGGTGATCGGCGACCAGGCGGCCAGGATGCTCGGCGTCACCCGGCTCGACCGCGCTCCCGCGATCTTCATCGACGGGCACGCCTACACGGTCGTCGGTGTCCTCGGCGACCTGCGCCGCGAGCGGAACCTGAGCACCGCCGTGATCGTGCCGCCCACCGCGGGCCGCCGGTTCGGGCTGCGCGACGTGTCGAGGGTGCTGGTCAACACCGACCTGGGCGCCGCGGAGCTCATCGCCCGGCAGGCCCCGGCCGCGCTCAGCCCGGGCGACGGCGACATGCTCCAGGTCGTCGCGCCGCCCAGCCCGACCAGGGCCAGGGACAAGGCGCAGGAGGACGTGAACGCGCTCTTCCTCATCCTCGGCCTGGTCTCGCTGCTCGTCGGCGCGGTCGGCATCGCCAACGTCACGCTCGTCACCGTCATGGAGCGGGTCGCCGAGATCGGCCTGCGCCGCTCGCTCGGCGCGGCCCGGCGGCACATCGCGGCCCAGTTCCTGCTGGAGTCGACGCTGACCGGGCTGACCGGCGGCGTCATCGGGGCGAGCGCGGGCGTGGTCACCGTCGTCGCCGTCTCGGCGGCCAAGAGGTGGACGCCGCTCCTGGACGTACGGCTGGCGGTCGCGGCGCCGGTGGCGGGCGCCCTGGTGGGCCTGCTGGCCGGGCTCTACCCCGCGCTGCGGGCGGCCCGGATGGAGCCGGTGGACGCGCTCAGGTAAAGGCCGGCCGGGTCAGTCGGCCAGCCACTCCAGCACGCGCAGCGGGTCGGGCAGCGGACGGCCGTCGGGCGGGCGCAGCCAGGAGACGGCCCGGCCGTCCGGCAGCGTGGACGGCGGGGCCAGGACGTAGCTGTCGCGGCAGTGCCAGCGCAGGCCCGGCGTGTCGTCGATGGTGGCCGGGTCGCAGTCGAGGTGGCAGGACCACCACTCGTCCTCGTCGTCCGGGTTGCCGCGGGTGGCCACATAGAACAGGACCCGGTCGCCGTTCGCGGCGACCGGGCCCGAGTGCGCTTGCGCGTCGTCGATGCGGGACAGGGCCGTGAGGCCCGTCGCGAGCGGTACGTCGAAGACGTCGAACACGCGTCCGGTGGGCAGGATCACGTTGGCCTCGGGCTCAAGCTGCCACCAGCGGGTGAGCCGGGCGGTGTCCGTCGTGGCCTGGAGGTGCCAGGCGGGCGAGAGCGGATGCGCGCCGGGGTCGGGACAGCCGACGCGGTCGCACGAACACGCCCGGGCGCCCTCCCGCAGGGGGTAGGCGCCCGGCACGCTCGGCCACCCCAGGGCCGCGTAGCCGAGGACCGAGTCGATCCGGGACGGCATCGACCGTTTTCTGGTACGCCGAGTCAGCGGTGCCCCCACCATGGTGTCTCCCGTCGCGTCGTGCTTGAAGGGATCCCGGCTCCAGGCCCGGCTTCTCGACAAGGGCTCACGCGGGACACACCAGCACTAGTTGTCACAGTTTATCGCACCGGCCACAGGACACGACGGAAAACCCCACGTTAGAGACGGCGCGCCACCTCGGTCGCCCAGTAGGTCAGGATCAGGTCGGCGCCGGCGCGCTTGATCGACACCAGCGATTCCATGATCATGCGGTCGCGGTCGATCCAGCCGTTGGCCGCGGCCGCCTCGACCATCGCGTACTCGCCGCTCACCTGGTAGGCGGCCACGGGCACGTCCACCTCGTCGCGGAAGCGCCTGATGACGTCCAGGTAGGCCAGGGCGGGCTTGACCATGACGGCGTCGGCCCCCTCGGCCAGGTCGAGACGCACCTCGCGCAGCGCCTCCTCCAGCGGCCCCGCGGGGTCCTGCTGGTGGGTGCTGCGGTCACCGAACTGCGGAGCGCACTCGGCGGCGTCACGGAACGGCCCGAAGAACGACGAGGCGTACTTCGCGGAGTAGGCCAGGATCGGCAGGCCGGTGAACCCGTCGGCGTCGAGCGCCGCGCGGATGGCGCCCACCTGCCCGTCCATCATGCCGCTCGGCGCGACCATCTGGGACCCGGCGCGCGCCTGGGCGACGGCGACGGAGGCGTAGCGCTCCAGCGTCGCGTCGTTGTCGACGTCGCCGGAGTCGGTGAGGACACCGCAGTGGCCGTGGTCGGTGAACTCGTCGAGGCACGTGTCGGCCATCACCACGAGGGCGTCGCCAATGTCGGCCGTGACGTCGCGCAGCGCCACCTGCAGGATGCCGTCGGGGTCGTCGGCGGCCGAGCCGCGCGCGTCCTTGACGGCCGGGATGCCGAACAGGATCACGCCGCCCACCCCTGCCTCGGCCGCCTCGTGGACGGCCTTGCGCAGCGAGTCGCGGGTGTGCTGGAACACGCCCGGCATCGACGCCACCGGCACCGGCTCCTCGATGCCCTCCTTGACGAACAGCGGCAGGATCAGATCGGCCGGGTGCAGCCTGGTGCCGGCCACCATCCGCCGCAGGGCGGAGGTGCGCCGCAGCCTGCGGGGGCGGGCTGTCGGGTACTCGGCACTCACTTGGCTCTCCTCCTGGCTCCTCTGCGGTTCTGGGACGGCCGCCGGGGCGTCTCACCGGCGCCCAGGGCGGCCTGACGCTGCTTGGCTCCGTACTCGGCCAGCGCGGCCGCGAGGGCGGACGCCGACGGCTTGTCGGCCATCACGTCGACGCGCAGCCCGAACTCCTCGGCGGTGCTCGCGGTCTGCGGCCCGATGACCGCGATGACCGTGACGTTGTGCGGCTTGCCGGCGATGCCGACGAGGTTGCGCACCGTGGACGACGACGTGAACAGCACGGCGTCGAACCCGCCGCCCTTGATCGCCTCGCGGATCGGCGCGGGCGGCGGCGCGGCCCGCACGGTCCGGTACGCGGTCACGTCGTCGCACTCCCAGCCCAGCTCGGTCAGTCCGGCCACGAGCGTGTCGGTGGAGATGTCGGCGCGCGGCAGCAGCACCCGGTTGATCGGGTCGAGCATGGAGTCGTACGGCGGCCACTCGGCCACCAGGCCCTCCGACGACTGCTCGCCCGAGGGCAGCAGATCCGGCTTGACCCCGAACTCGACCAGCGCCCGCGAGGTGGCGTCGCCCACGGCGGCCACCTTGAGCCCGGCGAAGGCACGCGCGTCGAGCCCGTACTCCTCGAACTTCTCGCGCACCGCCTTGACGGCGTTGGCGCTGGTGAAGGCCACCCACTCGTAGCGGCCGGTGACCAGGCCCTTGATGGCGCGGTCCATCTGCTGCGGCGTGCGGGGCGGCTCGACCGAGATGGTCGGCACCTCCTCGGGCACCGCGCCGTAGGAGACGAGCTGCTCCGACAGGCTCCTGGACTGCTCCTTGGTACGCGGCACGAGCACCCGCCAGCCGAACAGCGGCTTGGTCTCGAACCACGACAGCTTGTCGCGCAGCCCGACGGCCTCGCCCACGACGATGAGCGCGGGCTCGGTGAAGCCGGCGTGCTTGAGGTCGGGTTGGAGCCGACCCAGCGTGGAGACCACGGTGTACTGCTCCGTGGTGGTGCCGGCACTGCTGACCGCCACGGGCGTGGAGTCGGGCTTGCCGCCGGCGATCAGCGCCTTGGCGATGGGCACGGCCTCGCCGATGCCGTTGTAGATCACCAGGGTGCCGGGGCAGGCCGCGTGGGAAGACCAGTCCTGGTCCTCGGCGGCGTCCACGATCCGGAACTCCGGCACCGAGGCCGCCGGCGGGATGCCCGCGTAGGTGAGCACGGCGGTCGCGGGCGGAACTCCGGGGACGATCTCGAAGTCCACCTCCGCCGCGGAGCACGCGGCGACCTCCTCGGCGACCGAGGAGAACAGCATCGGATCGCCCTCGCACAAGCGCACGACGAACCGGCCCGCCTTGGCGTGCGTGACGAGGTCGCCCGAGGCCACCTCGACCACCTCGACGCCTTCGCGGCAGTGGCGCAGCAACGGGCCGAACTGGTCTTCGTCGAGCACGACCAGGTCGGCCTTGCCGAGCAGCTCTGCGCCGCGGAGCGTGAGCAGGTTGGGATCGCCGGGGCCCGCGCCGACGAAGGCGACGAAGCCGGAGGCTGGACTATCGGGGCTCAATGGGAATGCTCCCCCATCAATCTGTCGGCCCCCTCGGAGATCATCTCGTCCGCGAGATTGCGGGCGAGATACACGGCCTCCGAGGGAGAGCCGGCGGTGGACTTGCGGACCGCCCGGAGGCCGTCGATGGCGACGACCGAAGCGGTCAGGTTGAGAGTCTGCCCGTCATCGTGGGCGAAAGCACCCACGGGAGCCGAGCAGCCCGCTTCCAGGGCGGCCAGCACCTCCCGCTCGGCCGTCACGGCGGAGCGGGTGCGCGGGTCGTCGAGGACGGCGAGGAAGTCGATCAGGTCGGCCCGGTCGGCCAGGCACTCCACGGCGAGGGCGCCCTGGCCGGGGGCCGGCATCAGCTCCTCGACCTCGAAGATCTGGGAGATCTCCGAGGTCCTGCGGATCCTGGTGAGGCCGGCCGCGGCGAGCACGACGGCGTCGAGCTCGCCGGAGGTGACCTTGCCGATCCGGGTGTCGGCGTTGCCGCGGATCGGGACGTAGTCGAGGTCGGGCCGCATGGCGCGCAGCATGGCGACGCGGCGCGGCGAGCCGGTGCCGACCCTGGCGCCGGGCGCCAGGTCGGCGAAGCGGACCCGGCCGACCAGCGCGTCACGGTGGTCGTGCCGGGCGGGGATCGCGGCCAGCGTCACCGCCGGGTCCTGCTTGGTGGGCAGGTCCTTCAGCGAGTGGACGGCGAAGTCGATCTCGCCTTCCATGAGCTTGTCGCGCAGCGCGCTGACGAACACGCCCGTGCCGCCGAGCTGCGCGAGGTGGGCCTTGCTGACGTCGCCGAACGTGGTGACGCCCACGAGCTCGACGGGCCTGCCGGTGCGCTCGGTGTAGGCGTCGGCCACCATCTGCGACTGCGTGGTCGCCATCAGGCTGCGCCGGGTTCCCAGTCGCAACGTCACAGGTCCACCTCCCTCACGGCCTCGGGCATCTTGGGATCGAGATCGAACAGCTCCCGGAGAGCTTCCGCATAATGATCGCCTCCTGGCGAGGTGGCGAGCTGCTTGACACGCACGGTCGGCTCGTGGAGGAGCTTGTCGACGACGCGCTGCACGGTCAGGGCGACCTCGTCGCGGGTCTTGTCGTCGAGCCCGGGGATGCGCATCATGAGGCGGCCCAGCTCGGCCTCGACCACGTTGGCGGCCTTGCCCCGCAGCGCCACCACGGTCGGGGTGACCTTGGCGGCCCGCTCCGCGTCGAGGTAGGCGGTGAGCTCTTGGGAGACGAGCTCACGTACCGACCGCACCGCGTCGCCCTCGCGGGACCCGATGCCGGACTCCTGGATGGTCTCCAGGTCGACCAGCGTGACGCCGGGCACGGAGCGCACGGCGGGGTCGATGTCGTGGGGCAGCGCCAGGTCCAGCAGGAACGCGCCGCGGGTCAGCATGCCCGGCGTGATCACGTGGTGGCCGGCGCCGATGCAGGTGATGACGATGTCGGCCTCCGGCAGCTCTCGGGGAACCGCGGAGAACTCCACCGCCCTGCCGCCGACCGACTCGGCCAGCCGCCGGCCGCGCTCGAACGTGCGGTTGGCGACGACGATGTCGGTGACGCCGGCGCGGGCCAGCGTGGTGGCGGCCAGCGAGCTCATCGAGCCCGCGCCCACCACCAGGGCCCGCCGGCCGGGCAGCTCGCCGGCCAGCGCCAGGCCCGCGCTCACCAGGGAGGCGCCGGCCTTGTCGATGCCGGTGTCGGTGTGCGCGCGCTTGCCGACCCGCAGCGCGTGCTGGGTCAGCTCGTTGAGTACGGCGCCGACCGTGCCCTGCTTCTGGGCCAGCTTGAGCGCCTGGCGGACCTGGCCGAGGATCTGGCCCTCGCCCACCACCATCGAGTCGAGGCCGCACACCACCGAGAAGAGGTGCTCGACGGCACGCTCCTCGTAGTGGACGTACAGGTGCGGCGTGAGCTCCTCCGGGGCTACGCCCGTGTGGACGCTCAGCAGGTCGCACACCGAGGTGACGGCGGCGTGGAAGCGGTCGACCGTGGTGTAGACCTCGACCCTGTTGCAGGTCGAGACCACCATGGCCTCCGCCACCGAGGTGTCCTGCTGCACGTCGTGCAGGAGCTTGACGAGCGCGTCGCCTGTGAGCGAGACGCGCTCCAGCATGGCCACCGGCGCTGTCCGGTGGCTGAGTCCGATCGCCAGAACACTCACTGGCTGTCCACGGCCATCAGCGGCCCCCCAGCTTTGCGTTGCTCATGGAACGCAAGGATCTGCAATTCAATTGATAGGTCGACTTTACGGACATCGACGCCATCCGGCACTGACAGGACGACGGGCGCGAAGTTGAGAATGCTGGTCACCCCCACCGCCACGACACGGTCGCACACTTCCTGAGCAGCCGCAGCCGGTGTCGCCAGAACCACGATCGAGACTCCACGTCTCTTGATGACGGCTTCCAGCTCGTCGATGTGTTCAACATTCAACCCCGCGATGTCGTCGCCCACCACTTCGGGGTCGGCGTCGATCAGGGCCGCGACGCGGAAACCCCTGGACACGAAGCCGCCGTAGTTGGCGAGCGCACGGCCGAGGTTACCGACTCCGACGATGGCCACGGCCCAGTCCTGCGTCAGGCCGAGCTCCCGGGAGATCTGGTAGACGAGGTACTCGACGTCGTAGCCCACGCCGCGCGTGCCGTACGAGCCGAGGTGGGAGAGGTCCTTGCGGAGCTTGGCCGAGTTCACCCCGGCGGCCACGGCGAGGTCCTCGGAGCTCACGGTCGCGATCGCCCGCTCCGCCATCCCGTGCAGCGCCCGCAGGTACAACGGAAGCCGGGCCACCGTGGCGTCGGGGATGCCGCGGTCACGGGGTTGGGACGGGCTCTTCACGTGCCAGAGCTCCAGGGAACGGGCGGCGTGGGCCGCGTGAGTGGAACGAACCGCCTTTCAGGTTAATCCCTTTGTGAACCGATGCACAAAGTCAGATGGTCTGTGACGCTACGGTGGGAGCCATGCATCGCATCACGTTGCTGGGCAGGCCCGGATGTCATCTCTGCGACGACGCCCGCGAGGTCGTCGCGCGAGTGGCGGCGGAGCTGGGCGTGCCGTGGGAGGAGGTCGACATCGACTCCTCGCCCGACCTCAGGGAGAAATACGGCGAGATGATTCCCGTCACACTCGTCGACGGGACGCAGCACGACTTCTGGCGCGTCTCGGAGGACCGCCTGCGCGCCGCGCTCTCCTGACCCGGCCCGGAGCCGTCAGAACATGGCCGTGGGGAGCGGCACCACCTTCGCGGCGTTGACGTTGAGCTCGATGACGTTGGTGGCCAGCACCATGGCCTGGCGGTCGTTGACGAACCGCTCCACGTGCGGCTGGCGCTGGTGGTCGCGGTAGGCGACCTCGTCGCGGTACAGCTCGTAGACGATGCGCTGCAGCGGGGCCGACTTGACGGCGTGGCAGGCGTAGACGAGCGTGTCGGGCTCGCCGCGGCGCACGGCCTCGACGGTCTGGTCGGCGAGCCGGTCGAACGCCTCGCCCGAGCCGTCCATGAGCGTGAAGACAGTCAGGAGGCCGTAGATGCTCGGCGAGGGCTTGCCTGAGCCGGGCTGCGGCTGTGCCTGCGCCTGGGGCTGGGGTTGGGACTGCGCGTGGCGCTGGGGGCTCTGGGCGGCGTGTGAGCCGCCGAACAGCTCGGCGCCGGAGTAGAGCGCGCCGGTCTCGGGGCCGGACGGCGGCAGGCCGAGGTCGCCGCCGAAATCACCGCCGAAGTCGGCGAGCGGGTCCCTGCGGTCACCGCGGGGGTCCCTGAGGTCGTCACGGGGACGCCCGAACTCGTCGGGACGGCTCCCGAAGCCGCGGTCCTGCGGGTCGCCGAAGCCTGTGTCCTGGGGGCCGTGCCGGCCGTTCATGATGTAGCCGGTCGAGGGGCCCTGCTCGGGTGAGGGGCCCATGCGGGCCGCGTAGCCGGGGTCGCGGTCGCCCGCGCGGTACTCGGCGACCAGGTCGCCCAGGCCCGCCGGTCGCCGGGACGGCTGTGTGGGCGGCGCCTCGGCTCTGGAGGCCGCCATGGCGCCCGTGGCCGCCCCGGCCGTCCCCGAGCCCAGGGGCTCGGGCCGCACGCCGGGCGGGGCGTCCAGGGCCGGCTCGCCGCCGTGGCGGGAGGCCGCCCGGCGGCCGCCCGCGCGCCCGCCCTCGGCCCGGCCGGAGTCCAGGTCGCGCCCACCGGCGCCCCGGCCGCGGCCGTCGCGACCGCCGTCGGCGTCGTCGAAGTCGTCCTCGTCGTCGTCCTCGTACGGGGCCAGCGGACGCAGCACGCAGTACCAGATGCCGGCGGCGGCCACCACGAGCAGCGCGGCCGTGAAGAATCCCGGCACGGCGAAGCGCATCGCCCCCAGGACCGCCAGCGCGGACGGCACGACGACCAGCACCGCGTGGAGGTTGTCGGTGTCGTACTCGTCGCCGTTGCGCCAGCGCAGCGCGGCCACCACCAGCGCGCCCAGGAGGAGCGCCGCCACGACCGCGTGCGCGCCGATGAGCAGCCCGTTGGGGATGAGCCCCCAGTGCGCGCCGCCCGCGGGCAGCACCTTGGTCATCTCGTCGCCGATGATCGGGTCGACGAGGAGGATGACGCCCGCCACGATCGTGAACGCGATGCCGAACAGCCAGGCGGCGAACTTCGGGGGCACCTTCTCGGCCAGCAACTGGACCAGGCCGATGGCGAGCCAGAGCGGCGCCAGCAGCGACCCGGTGAGCTGGTAGAGCTTGAAGGTGACGGTGCCGAACCCCATCAGGTAGCCGACGCCGATCCCGGCGAGTGAGAGGCAGAGCGCGACCGCCGCGACGGTCCACGCGATCAGCCAGCCCTCGGTCTCCTCACGCAACCGGCGGACGAGGGCGCCCGTGGCGATCGCGGCGAGGAGCGCGCCGGCGAAGGCTATGACAGCAACAAGGATCTCCATGGTGACTCCAATGCTGCCGGACTATGCCTCCCAGCCGGTAGCCGAAGAGGGAACGGGTCGGTCCACACGGTATCCGCCGATTACGGCAAGTCATGCCTGCTGCACCTGGATTGTGGATTTTGCAGTTGATTTCTAGAGTGTTCGAGCACGCCGCACCCCTTACCCGTAGGGATACCGGATGCCTGACTCGTGGCCGTTCGCCGGGCTGCTCTCACCAGCGGTCTCCGGCGCCGCCCGGACGTCCGAGCTCGCCGTACGCGAGGAGCTCCCCGACGACCTACGCCTGCTGGTGCTGCGCGCCAAGACTGGTGACACGGATGCCTTTGGCACGCTCTATGACCGTTACGTAGAGCTGGTCTACCGTTACATCTACTTCCGGGTGGGCTCCCACCCGCTCGCCGAGGACCTGACCAGCGAGACCTTCCTGCGCGCGTTACGCCGCATCGCCGACTACACCTGGCAGGGACGTGATTTCGGCGCCTGGCTCGTGACCATCGCCCGCAACCTGGTGACCGACCACTTCAAGTCGGGCCGCTACCGGCTGGAGATCCCGACGGGAGAGGTGATCGACGTCCCGCTCGACGGGGCGCACATCCCGGAGAACGCCGTGGTCACCGCCATCATCAACGACCGGGTGCTGCGCGCGGTGCGCGATCTCGGACCGGAGCAGCAGGAGTGCGTGGTGCTCCGGTTCCTGCACGGTCTGTCGCTGGCGGAGACGGCGTTGATCATGGGTAAGAAGAGTGGAGCGATCAAAGCCCTGCAGTTCCGGGCGATCAAGGCTCTGGCGCGGGCCCTCCGTCATGACCTTGCGTAACCTCCCATCGCGTCACTTCGTTAGGCATTTGTCACGACTGGAACTTCTTCGGGGGACGTCAGGGAGCTGTCATGGGTAGGTCGCGCAGATCGCGCGAGCGCGTGCTGGGTCACCTCACCGAGCTGCGGGAGCTCCCGCTCGGCGGCGGGCCGAGCGACGAGTTCCGCCACAGGCTGCGTGACGAGCTCCTCGCCGCCCGCGCCTCCGCTCCTGCCACGGGCGCCCCTGCCGGCGCGCAGCGGCACGCCCAGGGCTCCGGCTCCGCCCGGCGGCGCCGGCGGGCGCGGCCGTGGCTGTCGCAACTCGCCACGCTGAGCCTGGCGGCGGGCATGATGCTGTCCGCCTTCTCGACGTACCGGTCGGTGCCCGGGGACACTCTCTACCCGCTCAAGCGCGCGGCCGAGAGCACCCTCGTACGGCTCAGCGGCGACGACGTCGAGCGCGCCGAGCGCGAGCTCGACTCGGCCAAGGCCAGGGCGGAGGAGGTGTCCGAACTGCTCGGCTCCTCGGCCGACGACGCCCTGGTCACCAGGGCGCTCAGGGACATGGAGGAGTCCACCCGCTCCGGCATCAGCAGGCTCGAACGCGTCCGCCCCCGCTCTCCGAAGATCAAGACGTTCGCCAAGGACCAGCGCGACATGGTCGAGCCCATGCTGGAGCACATGGCCGACGACGATCACGACAAGGCCACCGGATACCTCGACTACATCGAAGGACTCGTTGCCCCGCCTGGGTAAGCTGAACGGCATGTGGCGGCTTATCCGACGACGGCACGAGGTGGAACCGGAGCTCGCCGGCGAGGCCGCGGCGGCGGCCGCCGTGACGACTCCCCCGGCCGATCCCGACCTGGAGGCGGCGGCCTTCTTCGACGTCGACAACACGATGATGCGCGGCGCCTCGATCTACCACTTCGCCCGGGGGCTCGCGACGCGCGGCATGTTCACGACGTCCGACCTGTTCAAGTTCGCCGTCGGCCAGGCGGTGTTCCGCCTGCGCGGCAACGAGAACCCCGAGCACATCGCCGTGGCCCGCGAGACCGCCCTCGCCTTCGTCGCGGGCGCCAAGGTCGACGACGTCGTACGCCTCGGCGAGGAGATCTACGACGAGGTGATGGCCGACCGCATCTGGGGCGGCACCCGCGCGCTGGCGCAGAGCCACCTCGACGCGGGCCAGCGCGTCTGGCTGGTGACGGCCACCCCCGTCGAGCTGGCCAGGGTGATCGCCCAGCGGCTCGGCCTGACCGGCGCGCTCGGCACCGTCGCCGAGACCGCCGACAGCGTCTACACCGGGCGGCTGGTCGGCGACCTGCTCCACGGCCCGGCCAAGGCCGAGGCGGTGCGGGCGCTGGCCCGCCGCGAGGGTCTCGACCTCACCCGGTGCACCGCCTACAGCGACTCGGCCAACGACCTGCCCATGCTGTCGCTGGTCGGCCGGGCGGTGGCCATCAACCCCGACACGGAGCTGCGCGAGCACGCCAAGAAGGTCGGCTGGCAGGTCAAGGACTTCCGCACCGGCCGCAAGGCGACGCTGACCGCGCTGCCCATCGCCGCAGGCGTGGGGGCGGTGGCGGGCGGCGTCGCCGCGGGCATCGCGCTGCGCAGGCACTACCGCCACCACCTGTAGGACACGGCTACCTGAGCGTCTCGAAGAGCTGATTCGCCTCCGGCTGCTTCCAGACGATCCGGTTGGGGTCCTTCGGGTCGGGCTGCCAGGGCACGGTGACGAGCGTCGGCCGGCTCTTCTCCACGCTGCTCGCGATGCCCACCATGGTCTCCAGGTCCAGCCCCTCGTCCGTCTTGACCGACTTGGTGGCGGCGGCCAGGAAGGCGCGGACCTTCGCGGGATCGTCGAGCGTCTTGCGGGCCTTGGCCAGCATGGCGGTCACCAGAACCTGCTGGCGCTTGATCCGCTGGAGGTCGGAGCCGTCGCCGTAGCGGCGCAGCCTGGCGTAGGCCAGGGCCTGCTCGCCGTTCACGATGCTCTTCCCGGCGGGCAGCTTCAACTTGGACGCCTTGTCGTCCACCGGCTCCCGCAGGGTGACCTCGACGCCGCCGAGGGCGTCCACGACGTCCTTGAACGCGTCGAAGTCCACCTCGGCCATGTGGTCGATCCGCACCTTCGTCAGCGTCTCGACGGTCTCGACCACGCACGTCAGCCCGCCGGTGCTGAAGGCGGAGTTGATCATGTCTCGGCGGGCCGGCCGGTCCCCGCACGCCGGGATCCGGACCATGGAGTCCCTCGGGAAGCTGACCCCGATGATCTTCTTCCGGTCGGCGGGCAGATGCAGCAGGATCATCGTGTCGGTGCGCGACCCCTTCTGCGCCTGGAACCGCTCGGAGCCGGCCTTGCCGTCGGTGCCGACGAGCAGCACGTTCAGCGCGCCGGTCACCTTCGCCGGCCGGGCGCCTGCCGGCGGGGGCACGGTCTGGTGGCCGCGGAGCACCAGCGTGGGCACGGCGACCGCGGCGGCCGTGGCGACCGCGGCCAGCCCGGTCAGGAGCAGGCTGATCCGCCGGCGGCGCGGTCGGGCCTGGGTCAGGCGGTTGCGCTGCCGCGCCAGCGTCGCGGGCGGCTCGTGCTCCAGCGCCGCGCCGAGGTCGCGGAGCAGCTTCATGTCGTCCATCGTCACGCCTCCTCGTCGAGCAGCGGGTTCGTGTCGCCCAGCGCGGCGCGTACCTTCCGCCTCCCCCTGTTGAGGCGGGAGCGCACGGTGCCGATCGGGATGCCGAGAGCCTGCGCGGTCTCCTCGTACGAGAGATCGCCCCAGGCGATGAGCAGCAGCACGTCGCGGTCCTTCGCGGGCAGCGCCGCCAGCGCTCTGACCAGGTCGGGCCGCGACGCCCGCGCGGTGACGCCGGCCGCGACCCGGTCGGCGGGCGAGTCCACCCGGTCCTCGACGGGCGCCCGCAGCAGGGCCCGGTATCGGGCCGCCTCGCTGCGGTGGTGACGGGAGATCAGCTTGGTCAGAATGCCGAAGAGCCACGGCCTGGCGTCGGCGTAGGCCAGGTCGTAGCTCTTCCTGCGGGAGAAGGCGACCAGGAACGTCTCGCCGACGAGGTCCTCGGCCGGCTCGGGGCCGAGGCGCTTGGAGACGTACCGGTAGAGCATGGCGGAGTAGCGGTCGAACAGCTCGGCGAACGCCTCCGGCTGGGTCCAGGAGGCGCTGACGAGGTCGGCGTCAGGCCCCCTGGTGGCGGGTTGGGTGATCATCTCCGCCCTTCTGCGGGGAAGTAGGTCGCAGATGTCTCGCCACAACCCGCCTTCCGGGTTCACGACGCCGGGAGCCGGGTCACAGCTCCTTGAGGAAGCCGCCGTCGACCGCGAGCTCGGCGCCCGTCGTGCTGCCGGAACGCGGGGACACCAGCAGCGCCACCGCGTCGGCGATCTCCTGCGGGTGGACCAGGCGACCGGTGACCATCCTCATCATCTGGGGGGCCACCGTGGAGATGACGCTCTCCTTGTCGGCGCCGGCCATCCCGGCGATGACGTCGGCCGCGCCGCCCTCCTTGGTCCACCAGTCGGTGAGCACGGCGCCGGGCAGCACCGTGTTGACCCGGATGCCCTGCGGGCCGTACTCCTCGGACAGGGCCTTGCCCACGTGGTCGAGCGCCGACTTGGCGGCGCCGTAGTCGACGTTCATCGCCGACGGCTGCTTGCCCATGGTGGAGGAGACGTTGACGATCGCCCCGCCGCCGCGCTCCAGCATGACCGGCACGGCCGCACGGATCATCCGGACCACGGCGAACAGGTTGAACTCGAACATCTCCCGCCAGGCGGCGTCGTCGGGCGCCAGGAAGCCGACGCGCGGCAGCGTGACGCCGGGCGGCGGGCCGCCGGCGTTGTTGACGAGGATGTCCACGCCGCCGAACTCCTCGACGGCGGCGGCCACGACCCGGGCGGGCGCCTGCGGGTCCATCAGGTCGGCGGCCACGTGGACCACCTTGTCGGGCAGGTCTCCGGTACGGGTCCGGGAGACGGCCACGACGTGGGCGCCCTCCTCGTGCAGGGTGCGGGCGATGGCCAGGCCGATGCCCTTGGACGCGCCGGTGACGACGGCCACGCGGCCGGAAAGCTGGAGGTCCACAGGTGTTCCCTCGAAGTCGGTGTCACTTACGACTGGAGAACACCGGCCCGGCGCCGTCGGTTGCGGGCTCGATCGGTTGCCGGCTCGATCGGTCGCCGGCTCAGAGGAACGGCGGGAACGCGTGGCCGCGGCGCAGCCTCAGCTCGGTGAGCATCTGCTGGATGACCTCGCGCACGTGGTCGGTCAGCTCGAAGACCACCATGGGGTCGTCGGCGGCCGACGGCTCGTACTCGTCGGTGCGGATCGGCTCGCCGAACTCGATCATCCACTTCGACGGCAGCGGCACCAGCCCGAGCGGCCCCAGCAGCGGGAAGAACGGCGTGATCGGCAGGTAGGGCAGCCCGAGCAGCCGCGCCAGCGTCGGCAGGTCGCCGATCTTCGGGTAGATCTCCTCGGCCCCCACGATGGCGGTGGGCACGATCGGCACGCCCGCCCGGATCGCGGAGGCCACGAAGCCGCCCCTGCCGAACCGCTGCAGCTTGTAGCGGTCGGAGTAGGGCTTGCCCACGCCCTTGAACCCCTCGGGGAACACCCCGACGAGCTCGCCCTTGCGCAGCAGCCGGTCGGCGTCCTCGGGGCAGGCCAGGGTGTGGCCGGTCTTGCGCGACAGGTGCCCGAGCACGGGCAGCTGGTAAACCAGGTCGGCGCCGAGCAGGCGCAGCGGCCGGTTCGCCTCGTCGTGCAGCGCCACCTGCATCATGAGCGCGTCGAGCGGCAGCGTGCCGGAGTGGTTGGCGGCGACGAGCGCCCCGCCCTCGGCGGGCACATTCTTCAGCTCGACGGTCTCGACCCGGAACCAGTGGCGGTACAGGGGCCTGATCAGCTCCAGCATCACCTTGTCGGTGAGCTCGGGGTCGTAGCCGAACTCGTCCACCTCGTACTCGCCGGTGATCCGACGGCGCAGGAAGGCCAGCGCCTGCGCGAGCGGATCGGCCCGTTCTGACTGGTCGTAGGAGGGAGCCGAGGTGATCGGGATCACCCGCGCGTCCTCGTCGTCCGAAACGCTCACCCGCGGACACCTCCGAGCGGGCGAAGCCCTCGCGACCGCAGGTAGTCGTCGAACGCCGCGCCGGTCGTGAACTTGGGCTTCCAGCCGAGCTCCGCCTCCAGCCGGGAGCAGTCGACCACGCGGCCGTGGCTCATCAGGCGCACCTGCTCGGGCGAGTAGTCGACCAGCCCGGCCCGGCGGGCCGCGTCGCCCAGCATGCGGAAGGCCGGCGCCAGCAGCGGCATCGACGCCCGGCCCGCGCGGCGCGCGCACTGCGACAGCAGCAGCACGCCCGCCCCGGCCACGTTGAACGTGCCGGGGTGGTCCTCCGTCGCCATCCGGCGCAGCACCTCGACCGCGTCGTCCTCGTGGACGAACTGCAGCCGCGGGTCGAAGCCGAACACCGTCGGCAGCACCGGCTGGGTGAAGTAGCGGGTCAGCGGCGAGTCGACGCCCGGACCCATGAAGTTGGCGAAACGCAGCAGCGACACCGTGATGTCGGGGCGACGGCGCGCGAAACCGCGCACGTAGCCCTCGACCTCGGCGGCGTCCTTGGCGTAGCCGTGGACCGGGCCGTCGTGGGGTTCCAGGTCCTCGGTGAACACCGCGGGATCCCGGGGCGACGACCCGTAGACGGCCGTGGTGGAGCGCACCACGACACGCCGCACGGTGGCGGACCGCTGGCACGCGCCGAGCAGTTGCATGGCGCCGATGACGTTGTGCTCCTTCATCAGCGCCCGGCCGGTGGTGCGCGAGGGAGCGCTCACCAGGCTCATGTGCACGACGGTGTCGATGTCAGCGGCCGCGATCACCTGGGCGATGTCGGGGCTGCGCAGATCCACCCGGACGAACTCCGTCCGGCCGAGGGAGATGCCGCCGTCCCGCGTGAGGGAGGGGGGCGGCACGGTGTCGACTCCGATGACACGGCTGATGTCCGGGTCTGCCGCCAGGACGCTCGCCACCCGGGCGCCGATATGGCGCGAGACCCCGGTGACGAGCACGGTGTGGGTCATCAGCGCCTCGCAGCTGCGTGTGTCTTACTTCTTGTTACGCCGCTGGATGCGCGTCTTCTTGAGCAGCTTGCGGTGCTTCTTCTTGGCCATCCGCTTGCGGCGCTTCTTGATCACAGAGCCCACGGGACCCCCAGTGCTGGTAGCAAGTCTGAACGATGTGCGAGCGCACACCGGCTCATACACTACCGGCGATCCACGGTAGATCGCCCCAAGGGGGGTAGAAGCCCGGCCGCGTGGCGCCGGCCAGGCCTCTCCCGCGTCGGCATTCGCGGTGTGATCACGGCGTGCCCCACACCGCTACTCCAGCATCAGCCTGCCTCGATGTAGGCCTCCCGCAGATAGTCGTGGACCGCCTGCTCGGGCACTCTGAAGGACCGGCCTACTCGGATGGCCGGCAGCTCGCCGGAGTGCACCAGGCGGTACACGGTCATCTTGGACACCCGCATGACCGTGGCCACTTCTGCCACAGTCAGGAACTTCACCTCGCTGAGAGGTCTTTCGCTGCCTGCACCCATCGGACGCCTCTTCCGCACGTGTTTCCGGGTTATCCCCACTGGTGCCATTGCTCACGCACGTGTACTGCTGTCAGCGTAAGTCGCGACTCCGAGTCGGCAAACCCCCTAGTTTCTCAGTTCACGGAGCCGCATGTCAGCCAGACCAGCGAAATCGCTGGCCAGCACCGTTGCCGAGCGCCTCGCCTGGACCTTGGAACCGTCCAACTTGCCACTCATAGAGTCGCCCAGTGTGTGCCAAAAGTTGGCAAAGGGACAGCGAGCCTCTTGGAATGCAGGCGCGAAAAGACCGTATCGGAAGGGCCGAATCGAACTCAGAGGGCTCGTGAGACCAGAGTGACGAGCCGCTCGGTCAGCGGCGCGTAATAGCGCGGTAGCACGTTGTCATCGAGTGGGACCACCACGTCGATCTTGCCCTCGGCCTCGCCGACGAACAGGCCGGGGTCGTTGCTGTCGGCGAAGGCCACCGTGGGCACCCCCGCCTGACCGGCGGCGCCGGCCCAGCCGTGGTCGGCGATGACGAGGTCCGGCGGGTTGTCGCCGAGCTCGGCGAGCATCCACTCCATCGGGGCCGCGTCGTGGGTGTGGACGAAGCCGCCCTTGTCGTCGAGCATCGCCACGTCGTCGAGGTAGCGCAGCCGGCGCGGCCGGCCGAAGCCCGACCCGGAGTACGTCCAGCCCTCGGCGGGCGTCAGCAGCGTCGCGCCACGCTCGGCGGCGAAGCGGGCCAGCGGCAGGTGGACGGCCAGCAGGCCCGTGGGGTGGCCGGTGGCGAACAGCAGCCGCGGGCTCCCGTGCGACAGCGCCGTCGCGATGCGCTCGGCCATGGCGTCGAGCGCGTCGATCGTGAGGTCGGGGTCGATCGTGTCCTGCCCCCAGCGGTGGCCCGGGTCGGCGACCACGCCCGCGGACTTGGCCATCAGCTCCAGGACGTCCCTGAACGCCCAGGGCTGGTCACTGGTCAGACCCAGCAGGTAGTACGGGTCGCCGTTGGCCAGCGAGCTGTAGTGGTCGAGGTTGTTCTCGCGGGGGGTCGCGACATCGCCGGCGATGCGGGTGCGCACCAGATGCTCGCGGAGTTCGTCGCGGCTCAGCACTGCTCTTCCTCGTCAGGACAGGGGCTCAGGGCATGGGATCGAGGCCGTGCAGGGGGAAGACCGCTTTGCGGGTCGCCATGATCGCACGGTCGATGGGGTCTCCTGGGTCATAACCACCAGATATGGGGCTAAATTCCGGATTGCGACCGTCTGTCATGGTAAGCGGCGGAGTCTCCCCCGTGCGCTCCCGGGCCAGGCGCCGCCACTGCTCGCCGGTCGGCGTGGCGGGGTCGATCGGGTGCCCCGCCGCCTCGGCGATCAGGTGCGTCCACGCCCGCGGCACCACCTGGACCAGCTCGTATCCGCCGCCGCCGGTGACGATCCACCGGCCGCCCGCCGTCTCGTGGGCCAGGCGGTGCAGCGCGGCGTAGGCGGTGCGCTGCCCGTCGACGCTGAGCATGAGGTTGGCCAGCGGGTCGAGGGCGTGGCTGTCGCAGCCGTGCTGGGTGACGAGGACCTCCGGCCGGAACTCGCGCAGCAGCGGCGGCACGACCGCGTCGAACGCCCGCAGCCAGCCCGTGTCGCCGCAGCCCGCCGGGAGCGCCACGTTGACCGCCGTGCCCTCGGCGCCGGTCTCCTCGGCGAAGCCGGTGCCGGGGAAGAGGGTGTGCGGGCTCTCGTGCAGGCTGATCGTCAGCACGCGAGGGTCGTCGTAGAAGGCCGCCTGGACGCCGTCGCCGTGGTGGACGTCGACGTCCACGTACGCGACGCGGGTGGCGCCCTGCCTCAGCAGCCAGGCGATGGCCAGCGCCGGGTCGTTGTAGACGCAGAAGCCGCTGGCCGTGGCGGCCATCGCGTGGTGCAGGCCGCCGGCCACGTTGACCGCGTGCTCCGCCGTGCCCTCCCAGACCGCGCGGGCGGCCGCCAGCGAGGCGCCGGCGATGAGCGCGGACGCCTCGTGGACGCCCGCGAAGGCGGGGTTGTCGGCCGTGCCCAGCCCTGCCGACAGGTCGGGCGCGCCGGTGGCCGACACCCGCTTGACCGCCTGGATGTAGCCGCGGTCGTGGACCATGGCCAGCTCGTCGTCACCGGCGGGCTCGCACCCGGCCACCTCCACCTTGTCGAGCACGCCGAGCTCGCGGGCCAGCGCCATCGTCAGCTCGATCCGGACGGGCGCGAGCGGATGGCTCGGACCGAAGTTGTATGTGGTGAGAGCGTCGTCCCAGATGACCCGTACTGTCCGACTCATAGCTCTCCCGTTTCCTCGCCTTGGGGCGACGTTACCGCAGCGTCAACGGGTGCCGCCCACGCGGTGGCATCCGTTGATCAAGGTGCAACACAGCCGCCCGGACACGAGTCCGCATACCCATGCATAAGCCCCAATAAGGTCGGGTCATGGCTCTCCCCCGGCCGGCGGTCCGGCGCGTCGCGGCCGTGTGGCGCTTCCTCAGGCGGCCGCCCGTCCTCGACGCCGCACTGGTGCTCGCGCTCGTCGCCGCGGCCTGTCTAGGCCTGGTCGCGGTGGTCCTGCAGGGTGATCGCGACGCGGCCGCGGGCGCCGCCCACTTCATGGTCACCACGGTCCCCCTCCTCGTGCGGCGCCGCCACCCGGTCGCCGCCACCGCCCTGGTCGCCGTGCTCGACCTGACGGGTCTGGCGACCGGCGTCATCGAGGGCGCCAGCGCGTCCACGGTGATCGCCCTGTACAGCGTCGGCCGCTACACCGGGGGCAGGCCGGCCGTCCTCGTCACCACCGCGGCCACGATCGTCTACAACGTCGCCGTCGCGATCGCCGTGGACGGGCCGAGCGCCGTGCTGCCCACCGCTTTCCTGTTCTTCGCGCCCATGGGAGTGGGGCAGTTCGTCCGCGTCCGCGCCCAGCTGAGGGAGCGCGACCAGACGGAGGCGGCGGAGGCCGCGGTCCGCGCCGAGCGCCGGCGCATCGCCCGCGAGCTGCACGACGTCGTCGCCCACCACCTCAGCGTCATCAACGCCCTGGTCGGCGGCGCCCGCGCGACGCTCCCGCCGGGCCACGACGTCACCCGCGACGCCCTGTCGAGCGCCGAGGGCACCGCCCGGCAGGCGCTCGCCGAGATGCGCCAGCTCCTGTACGTCCTGCGGGCCGGCGACGGCGACGGCTCCGACGCCGCCACGGGCGTCGGAGCTGACCGCCTGCCCGCGCTGGTCGATGAGGCCCGCACCGCCGGGCTGCCCGCCGAGCTCACCGTGACCGGCACGGCCGTGCCCCTCCCGGCGGCCGTGGACCACGCCGTCTACCGCATCGTCCAGGAGGCGCTGACCAACACCCGCAAGCACGCGCCGGGCGCGCGGGCCCGGGTGCTGCTCGCGTACGAGCCGGACGCGGTAGAGGTGGAGGCCCTCGACGACGGCGCGGCCGGCGCGCAGACGGACAGGCCGCCCGGGTTCGGGCTCGGCGGCATGGCCGAGCGCGTGGCGCTGTGCGGCGGCGAGTTGCGCGCGGGCCACCGGCCGGAGGGCGGCTTCCGGGTGCACGCGCGCATCCCCCTGGAGATCCCCCTGGAGCAGGAATGATCACGGTGTTGCTGGCGGACGACCACGCGCTGGTGCGCAAGGGCTTCCGGCTCATGCTCGACGCCCAGCCGGACATGACCGTCGTCGGCGAGGCGGCCCACGGCGAGGAGGCGGTCGAGCGGAGCAGGCGGCTCCGCCCCGACGTGGTGCTGATGGACCTGCACATGCCGGGCCTCGACGGGGTGCGCGCCACCGAGCTCATCACGGCCGAGCTGCCCGGCGTGCGGGTGCTGGCGCTCAGCACGTTCGACCTCGACGAGAACGTGGTGGCCGCGCTGCGGGCCGGCGCCAACGGGTTCCTGCCCAAGGACGTCTCACCGGAGGAGCTGGTGGAGGGCGTGCGCGTGGTCCACCGGGGCGAGTCGGCCGTGGCGCCGAGACTGCTGACCCGCCTCATCGGCACGTTCGTCCGGGCCGCGCGCCCCCGCCGCCCGGACCGGCGCTCCACCCTGACCGGGCTGACCGAGCGGGAGCGCGAGATCCTCGTACTGATCGGCCGGGGCCGCTCCAACGGCGAGATCGCCGCCGAGCTGGGCGTCTCCCCCTCGACCGTGAAGAACCACGTGACGAGCCTGTTCGGCAAGCTCGGCGTCAGGGACCGGGCCCAGGCGGTGATCGCGGCCTACGAGTCAGGGGTGATCACCCCAGGAGAGTAGGACCGCGCTCCCAGAGGCCCCGCCCGCGAACGGTCCTCCGGCAGGAGGTCCGCGCGCCGCCGCGCGGCCACGCTGGACACATGACCGCGATAAGCGCGACGAACCTGACCAAGAGCTACGGCCGGACCGCCGCCGTGGCCGGCCTCTCCTTCGACGTCAGACCCGGCCACGTGACCGGCTTCCTCGGGCCGAACGGCGCCGGCAAGTCCACGACCATGCGCATGATCCTCGGCCTCGACCGCCCCACCGGCGGCTCGGTGCTCGTGGACGGCACGCCGTACCGGGAGCTGCGGCACCCGCTGCGCAAGGTGGGCGCGCTGCTCGACGCCAAGGCCGTGCACGGCGGACGCAGCGCGCGCGACCACCTGCTGGCCATCGCACAGGCCAACGCCATCCCCGCGAGCAGGGTCGGTGAGGTGCTGGAGACCGTCGGCCTGCGCGAGGTCGCCAGGAGGCGCGTCGGCGGCTTCTCCCTCGGCATGTCGCAGCGGCTCGGCATCGCCGCCGCGCTCCTCGGCGACCCCGAGATCCTCGTCTTCGACGAGCCGGTCAACGGGCTCGACCCCGACGGCATCCTGTGGATCCGCACGCTCATGCGCGACCTGGCCGCCGAGGGGCGCACGGTGTTCGTCTCCAGCCACCTCATGAGCGAGATGGCGCAGACCGCCGACCACCTCGTCGTGATCGGCAGGGGCCGGCTGATCGCCGACACGAGCATGACGGAGTTCATCGGCCGCAGCTCCCAGGCGTACGTGCGGGTGCGCTCGCCGCGCCTGGCCGAGGTGGCCGAGCTGGTCAAGGTCGGCAGCCTGTACGCCGACCACCTGCGCGTGACGGCGATGTCGCCGCTGGAGATCGGAGCCCTCACCGCACGCGCCGGTCTGCCGCTGGAGGAGCTGACCCACGTGCAGCCCTCGCTGGAGGCGGCGTACATGGAGCTCACCAAGGACAGCCTGGAGTACTCGTCATGATCGACATCATCCGCTCCGAATGGACCAAGATCCGGTCGGTCCGCTCGACGGTGTGGACCCTGGTGGTCACCGCCGTACTGCTGCTGGGCCTGTCCGCTCTGATCAGCGCCTCGACCAGGAACACGGCCGGCGGACCGATCCCGGGCGAGCAGGCGATCGGGCTGAGCCTGTCCGGCATCATGCTGGCGTCGCTGTCCATGGCCGCCCTGGGTGTGCTGGTGATCTCCAGCGAGTACCGCACCGGGGCCATCCGCACCTCGCTCATGGCCGTGCCCAGGCGCATCAGCCTGCTGACCGGCAAGATCACGACGTTCGCCGCGATCTCGCTGGTCGTCTGCACGGTCGCGTCGGCCGGCGCGATCGGGGTCGGCCTGGCGATCTGCCGGCCGCCGTCGATCGAGATGGGCGAAGTGGCGCGGGCGGCGCTCGGGTCCGGTCTCTACCTGACCGCCTGCGGATTGTTCGGGCTGGGACTGGGCACGCTGATCAGGCACACGCCGGGCGCGATCGTATCCGCCATCGCGCTGATCATGGTGCTGCCCACGTTGGCGACTCAGCTTCCGGGCGGGTGGGGCCGGACCGTGGCCGAATACTTCACCACGAACGCCGGCTTGCTGGTCGTGTCCGGCAAGGGCACCGGCTCCCTGAGCGCGTGGAGCGGGTTCGCCGTCTACCTCGGCTGGATCGGCGTCACGCTGACCGTCGCGGCCGTCCTGATGCACCGCCGCGACGCCTGACCGCCGGACGGCCCGCTCGGCCTCAGGCGCCTACTCGGCGCGCTCGGCCTCAGGCGCCTACTCGGCGCGCTCGGCCTCAGGCGCCTACTCGGCGCGGAGGGCGACCACGGGGTCCAGCCGCCCCGCCCTCCGCGCCGGCGCCACGCCGAAGAACACCCCCACCACGGCCGACACCCCGAACGCCAGCGCGATCGACCACCAGGTGATCGAGGCCGGCACCTCCGTGAACGACCTGATCGCCACCGCCCCGCCCACGCCCAGCACGATGCCGATGACCCCGCCGATCGTGGTCAGCAGCACCGCCTCGATGAGGAACTGGGCCAGCACGTCGCGGTGCCGGGCCCCGAGCGCCTTGCGCAGCCCGATCTCCTTGGTCCGCTCCCGCACGCTGACCAGCATGATGTTGGACACGCCGACCCCGCCCACCAGCAGCGAGACCCCGGCGATCGCCGCCAGGACGCCGGTCAGCATGCCGAGCACGCTGCCGATCGTGCCGAGGAGCTGGGTCTGGGTGACGGCGGAGAACTTCTCCCCCGGATACCGCTCGGTCAGCGCGGCCACCACCCTGCTCTGCAGCGGCTCGATCTCGTCCGGCCCCGAGGCGCCGACGGCCAGCCCGTTGACCCGGTCGACGCCCAGCATGCGCTGCGCCGTCGTCACCGGCACGTGCACCTCCTGGTCGCGGGAGAGCCCGAACGTCTGCCCGATCTCGGTGTACACGCCGACCACCCGGAACCGGGCCCCGGCGATCGAGACCTGCCGCCCCACCGGGTCCACGTCGCCGAACATCCGCGCCGCCACCTCGGAGCCGAGCACGGCCACCCTGCGCCGCGTGTCCACGTCGGTCTCACTGAGGTGGCGGCCCCTGGACAGGGGCCGCTGGAAGACGTTCGTGAGGTTCTGGTCGGTGCCGACGATCGTGACGAACGCCTCCGTACGGCCCACCCGCACGGTCTCCCCCGACTGGAGCGACACCGTCACCTTGGCCGGGTCACCGACCACCCGCCGCACGTAGGCCACGTCGGCCAGGCTCAGCCTGCTCTGCGTCGGGGCGGCGCCCACGGTGAGCTGGCCGGGCACCACCAGGATGATGTTGGTGCCGAGGCCGGAGATCTGCTTCTCCACCGCGTCCTTCGCGCCCGTGCCGACCGAGACGAGGATGACGACGGCGAGCACGCCGATGATGACGCCCAGCATGGTCAGGGCGCTGCGCAGCCGGTTGACCCGCAGCGCCTCCAGCGCCATGACGAACGCCTCACTCCCCCTCACGGCTCCCCCTCTCCGGGTCGCCGCCGGCGCCGGTGTCCAGCTCGATGCGCCCGTCGCGTACGTGGATCTGGCGGCGGGCGTGCGCGGCGACCTCCTGCTCGTGGGTGACCAGCACCACGGCGACCCCACGCTCGGCGTTGAGCCGGTCCAGGATGGCCATGACCTCGGTGCCGTTGCGGGTGTCGAGGTTGCCGGTGGGCTCGTCGGCCAGCAGCACCTTGGGCTCGCCGACCAGCGCCCGGGCGATGGCCACCCGCTGCTGCTCGCCGCCGGACATCTGCGACGGCCGGTGGCCCATCCGGTGGCCGAGGCCGACCGACTCCAGCGCCGACCTGGCCCGCTCCCGCCGCTCGGCCCGGCCGACGCCCCGGTAGACCAGGGGCAGCGCGACGTTGTCGATCGCCGTGGTCCTGGCCAGCAGATGGAAGGACTGGAAGACGAAGCCGATGGTCTGGTTGCGCAGCTCCGCCAGTTGCGTGTCCGACAAGCCGGACATCTCCACCCCGTTGATGCGGAGCACGCCGGAAGTGGGCCGGTCGAGGCAGCCGAGCAGGTGCATGAGCGTCGACTTGCCGGACCCCGACGGGCCGACGATGGCCGCGAACTCCCCCTGCCCGATCCGCAGCGACACGCCCCGCAGGGCCTCGACGGACACGCCGTCGAGGTCGTAACGGCGGGTGAGGTCCACGGCCTCGATGGCGGCCGTCATGTCGCGCCCGCGAACATCACGGGAACCATGCCCTCGCCGGGGGCCATGCGCTGCACAGTGGCGGGAGCCAAGCGCTGCACAGTGGCGGGAGCCATGTGTTTCACGGGGATCATGGCAGGCGCCGGCCCGGCCGTACGGAGTCGGCGCCCTTCACGACGACCCGCTCGCCCACCGACAGTCCGCTGAGCACCTCCACGGCCGCCTCTCCCTGGGCGCCGAGCTTGACCACGCGGCGCTCCGCGACGCCGCCACGGACCGCCCAGACGACGCTCTCGCGCCCGCTGGAGACGATCGCGGACGCCGGGACCGAGACGGCCGACGGCGACTCGCGCACCGTCAGCCGCGCCACGGCGCTCATGCCGGGCTTGGGAGTGGGGGCCTCGGCCCCGTCGTCGAACGTCCCGGGACCGAGCGCGAGCTGCACCGGGTAGCTGACGCCGCCCGTCGTGCCCTCCTTGGGCGTGACGCCGACGCCGGTGACGCGGCCGGTGTAGCCGGCGCCCGGGACGGCGTCGAGCTCGACCGTGGCCTTGGTGCCCCTCTTGACGAGCAGGACGTCGGTCTCGTCGATGTCGGCGGACAGGGTCAGCTTCGACACGTCGGTGACGGTGACGATCGAGTCGCCGGCCGACACGGGCACGCCGGTCGCCACGGGCGCCCCGCCGCCGCCCGAGCCCGTGGACGGCAGCGACGGGAGCTGCCGGCCGCCGCCGGGAATCTGGCTGAGCAGCCCGTCCAGCCCGCCGGAGCCGCCGCCGCCAGAGGCCCGGCCCAGCGTCACGACCCCGGCGAACGGCGCCCTGACGGTGAGCGAGGCCACCGTGGACTCGGCGGCCCTGACCGCGGCCCTGGCCTGGGAGCGTGAGGCCGCCTGGAGGGACGCCATGGAGCCGGCCAGCCCGCTGAACCCGCTCGTGACGCCCGACATCACGCTGTTGATCGAGCGGTTGAGCTGCGCGGTGATCGAGGCCAGGGCCCGGGTCTGCGCCCGGTGCTGCGCCTCGGCCAGGTCGATGGCGCCGAGAAGCTGCTTGCGGGCCTGGGCGTCGCGTACCTTGCGCGCCTCCTTGCGGGCCCTGGCGAAGTGCTTGCCGATCGTGGCGTCGAACGCGCCGGTGTCGAGCGAGGCGAGGCGCACCCGGGGGCTCGCCAGGCGGGGGGCGGCGGGAGAGGCGAGCTTGGCGGCCTGGCGGGCCTGCTTGAGCTGCTCCTCCGCCTGTGGGGAGCTGATGCGGGCGAGCAGCTCGCCCTTGCGGACGTGGTCGCCCTCGCGTACGTACAGCTTGGCGACCGTGCCCTGGGCGGGGGCGCGCAGTGTGGCAGTGGCACGCGCGCCGACGGTGGCGGGGGCCTCGACGACCTCCGTGACCGGGGCGCGGGCCACGGCGGCGAGCTCGACGCCCGGGGGCTGCTCCGAGGTGCAACCGGCCAGCGCGAGAAGGACGAGCAGCGGGGGGATACCGCGACGGATCGTCACCGATCCATCGTAGGGACAGGGGTTGCCGGGTCACCGCCGCCCTCCCGGCATCACCCCACCACCGGCACGGACCTGCACCCCTGCCCCACGACAGGCCGGACCGGGTCCGCAAGGGTCCGCGACTGGACGGCAGGCACCGGGCCCGGTCGGCCGGTGCGCGGAGGCCTGGTCGGCCGGTGCGCGGAGGCCTGGTCGGCCGCTGGGTGCGCGGCGGCCGGGCCCGCGGCGGTGTCAGCCGGGGACCCGGGTCGCGGGGGTGTCAGCCGGAGGCCAGCTCGCGGCCGCGGTCGCGGGCGGCCTCGATGGCGGCCAGGAACGCGGCCCGCACGCTGTGCCGTTCGAGCTCGGCAATCGCGGCGATGGTGGTGCCGCCCGGCGAGGTCACGGCCTCGCGCAGGATCACCGGGTGCTCGCCGGAGTCACGCAGCATCACGGCCGCGCCCACGATGGACTGGGTCACCATGTCGAGCGCGGCGGCCCGCGGCATGCCGAGCAGGATGCCCGCGTCGACCATGGCCTCGACCAGGTAGAAGAAGTAGGCGGGCCCGGAGCCCGACAGGGCGGTCGCGGCGTCCTGCTGCGCCTCGGGGATGCGCAGCACCTTGCCGACCGGCTTGAGCAGGTCCTCGGTGTGCCGCAGGTGCTCCTCGCCCGCGTGGGCACCGGCCGAGATGACGCTCATCGCCTCATCGAAGCGGATCGGCGTGTTGGACATGACGCGCACCACCGGCACCTCGACGCCGAGCCGCTGCTCGACGAACGCGGTGGTGATGCCGGCCGCCGCGGTGATCACCAGCCGGTCGGCCGGGACGTAGGGGGCGATCTCGGCCAGCAGTGTGGCCATGTCCTGCGGCTTGACGGCCAAGACGAGCGTCTCGGCGACCTTGGCCGCCTCGGAGTTGGACAGCGTCCGCACGCCGTACGTCTCGCGCAGCACGCGCGCCCGCTCGGGCCTGCGCGTGGTGGCCACGATGTCGTCCGGCTGGCGCCCCGCCCGCAACAGCCCGGACAGCAGGGCCTCGCCCATCTTGCCGGTGCCCAGAATCGCGATCACGTCGCACCTCCCGCCAGCAGCCTACCGGGCGCCCCACGCCCCGCCGGCCGCCCTCACGCCAGGTCACCGCCTCAGCGGCGACCGGAGAGGACCGCTCAGCGGCGGCCGAGCAGGGAGCGCAGGAAGAAGGCGAGGTTGCGGGGGCGCTCGGCCAGTCGGCGCATCAGGTAGGGGTACCAGTCGGAGCCGTACGGCACGTAGACGCGCATCTGGGCGCCGAGCCGGGCCAGCCGGTCCTGCTCGCGAGGCCGCACGCCGTACAGCATCTGGAACTCGAACCCGGAGTGGTCACGGCCGTGCAGCACGGCGAGCGCCGAGGCGATCTCCACCAGCCGGGGGTCGTGCGTGGCGACCATGGGATAGCCGGCGCCGGCCATGAGGACCTTGAGGCACCGCACGTACGCGCGGTCGATGTCGGCCGGCGCGGTGAGGGCTCCCGGCGCGCTGTAGGCGCCCTTGCACAGCCGCACCCGGACGCCCTCGGACTCGGTCAGCCTGGCGCAGCGCTCCTGGGCGCCGGGAAGGTACGACTGGACGACCACGCCGACCGTGGGGTGCTCCTTGAGCAGGGTGGCGTGCACCGAGTGGAGCTTGCCGATCGTGTCGTGCTCCTCGGCGTCGAGGGTGACCGTGATGCCGCGGGCGGCGGCGTGCTCGCAGATCGTGGCGGCGTTGTCGAGTGCGAGCTGCTCCGACAGGCGCAGGCCCAGCGCGGTGAGCTTGACGGACACGTCGGCGCCCTCGGGCAGCTGGGTGAGCAGGGCCAGGTAGGCCCGCACCTCGCGCTCGGCCTGGGCCGGGTCGCCGACCTCCTCGCCCAGGTGGTCGGCGCTGACGAGCAGACCCTCGCGGGTGAGCTCGGAGACGACGTCCCGCACGTCGCCGGCGACGTAGCGGCTGACCACGTCCCTGGTCAGCGGCGAGGTGGACACGACCCGCTCGACGCGGTCGCTCCTGGAGGCTGCGAGCAGCACCTGACGAAGCACGTCCCCAACCCTAGCCGGACGCCCCCGCCCCGCGGCGGACGCCGTCCACCGGAATGCGCCCCCAGGGGTCGCCCGGCGCGTCCTGAACCGCGCGGGCGCGCCGTCCGTCGTACGGGTATGCGGACGTTGACTTCCTCCCCACGGCTGAGGCCAGGGGCTGCCGACCCTCGCGCGCCGGACCTTCCGTCTTCACAGGCGGCCGCCCCCGGGACGAACCCACGTCGGGGTCCCGCACGGCCTCCACAGGCGTCACATACCGCCGGCCCGGCGGCAGGTCCGGCGGCTCGGTTCTCACCGCCGGACGGCGAACGCATCACCGAAGTGCGCGGCACCGTGCCGCGACTTTCCCCACGGCTGGATCCGGGGGTCTCTACGCGCAGGGGGATTCGATGAAAGCGACTCTGCTGGCTGGATGTGTCGTGCTCGCGATGGGATGCGGCACGGCGACGCCCGCCGGGCAGGCCGGCCCGCCCTCCGGAGGGCAGACAGCCTCTCCCGCTCCGCACAGCTCCGTCTCCGTCCCCGCGGCGACGACCCCGCCCAAGGGCCCCCGGCCGGTCAAGCCCACGGGCGACGCGGTGAACGTGCGCAAGGTCCCCTGGCTGAAGGCCCAGGCCCTCTCCAAGGGCCGCAAGGTCCGGCTCGTGTGGTCGTCGGGCGTGGAGCCCTGCACGGTGCTGGACCGGGTCAAGGTCAAGGAGACCGCGAAGACCGTGACCGTCACCCTGTACGAGGGCGCCTCCCCCAAGGCGAAGAACGTGGCGTGCATCCTGATCGCCATCGAGAAGACCACGACGGTCAAGCTCAAGGCCCCGCTCGGCAAGCGCAAGATCGTGGACGGCGCCAAGCACTGACCCCGGCGGCCAGGCCGCCCCCGCCCCGGTACGGACATCCGTGCCGGGGCACTTTCTTGGAGGAATGTGCGTTCTGTCGGAATGCCGGGCGAGTCATCTAGGTTGAGTCCAGTAGGCTCAAGTCGTTTGACAAAGCCTCCCGGCATTCGTAGCTTGAGTCTGACCGACTCAACTTTGACCACAAGGACGTACTCATGGCACGTGCGGTAGGTATCGACCTTGGGACGACCAACTCCGTCGTCTCGATCCTCGAGGGCGGTGAGCCCACCGTCATCGCCAACGCGCAGGGCTCGCGGACCACGCCGTCCGTGGTCGCCTTCGCGAAGAACGGCGAAGTCCTGGTCGGCGAGGTCGCCAAGCGCCAGGCCGTCACCAACGTGGACCGCACCATCCGCTCCGTCAAGCGCGAGATGGGCACCAACTGGTCCCAGGAGATCGACGGCAAGAAGTTCTCCCCGCAGCAGATCAGCGCCTTCGTCCTGCAGAAGCTCAAGCAGGACGCCGAGGCGTACCTGGGCGAGAAGATCACCGACGCGGTGGTCACCGTCCCCGCGTACTTCAACGACGCCCAGCGGCAGGCCACCAAGGAGGCCGGCACGGTCGCGGGCCTCAACGTGCTGCGCATCATCAACGAGCCCACCGCCGCGGCCCTCGCGTACGGGCTCGACAAGGAGCAGGACCAGACGATCCTGGTCTTCGACCTCGGCGGCGGCACCTTCGACGTGTCCCTGCTCGACGTCGGCCAGGAGGACGGCCACGGCTTCGTCGAGGTGAAGGCCACCTCCGGTGACAACCACCTCGGTGGCGACGACTGGGACCAGCGCGTCGTCGACGAGCTCGTCAAGCGCTTCCAGAACGCCCACGGCGTCGATCTGTCCAAGGACAAGATGGCTCTGCAGCGCCTGCGCGAGGCCGCGGAGAAGGCGAAGATCGAGCTGTCCAGCCAGTCCGAGACCAGCATCAACCTGCCCTACATCACGGCCTCCTCCGAGGGCCCGCTGCACCTCGACGAGAAGCTGACCCGCGCCGAGTTCCAGCGGCTGACCGCCGACCTGCTCGAGCGGACCAAGGGCCCGTTCCACCAGGTCATCAAGGACGCCGGCATCAAGGTCTCCGACATCGCCCACGTGGTGCTCGTCGGCGGCTCGACCCGCATGCCCGCGGTCACCGACCTGGTCAGGGAGCTGACCGGCGGCAAGGAGCCCAACAAGGGGGTCAACCCGGACGAGGTCGTCGCCATCGGCGCCGCCCTGCAGGCCGGCGTGCTCAAGGGCGAGGTCAAGGACGTCCTGCTGCTCGACGTGACCCCGCTGTCGCTGGGCATCGAGACCAAGGGCGGCATCTTCACCAAGATCATCGAGCGCAACACCACGATCCCCACCAAGCGCTCCGAGGTCTTCACCACGGCCGAGGACAACCAGCCGTCGGTGCAGATCCAGGTGTTCCAGGGTGAGCGCGAGATCGCCTCGTACAACAAGAAGCTCGCCACGTTCGAGCTGACCGGCATCGCCCCGGCGCCGCGCGGCATCCCGCAGATCGAGGTCACCTTCGACATCGACGCCAACGGCATCGTCAACGTCTCCGCCAAGGACCTGGGCACGGGCAAGGAGCAGTCGATGACGATCACCGGCGGCTCCGCGCTGCCGAAGGACGACATCGAGCGGATGATGCGCGAGGCCGAGTCGTACGCCGAGGAGGACAAGAAGCGCCGCGAGGAGGCCGAGGTCCGCAACAACGCGGACGGGCTCGCCTACCAGACGGAGAAGTTCCTCCGCGAGAACGACGACAAGGTCCCGGGCGACATCAAGACCGAGGTCAACGACGCGCTCGGCGAGCTGAAGAAGGCCCTGGAGGGCACGGACACCGACACGATCCGCACCTCCGCCGAGAAGCTCGCCACCGTCAGCCAGAAGATGGGCTCGGCGATCTACGCTCAGAGCCAGCAGCAGGCCGGCGGCGAGGGCGCCCCGCAGGGGGCCGCGCCCGGCGACGGCCAGCAGCAGCAGAAGGCCGACGACGACGTGGTCGAGGCCGAGATCGTTGACGACGACCAGCCGAAGAAGGACCAGTGATGCCGCCGCGTGACAACGGGCACGAGCACGGTGAGCCGGTGATCCGTGACAACCGCAAGATCGACCCGGAGACGGGGCTGCCACGCGTCAGCTCGGAGGGCGGGGCCGAGGCCCGTTCCGAGCAGGCGCCGGCCCCCGACCAGGCCGGGGCGACGACCGGCGGCGAGCTGGAGGCCCAGCTCGCCGAGCGGACCGCCGACCTCCAGCGGCTCCAGGCCGAGTACACCAACTACCGCAGGCGCGTCGAGCGTGACCGCGTCGCGGTGCGCGAGCAGGCCGTCGCGGGAGCGCTCATGGAGTTGCTGCCCGTGCTCGACGACATCGGCCGGGCCCGCGACCACGGCGAGCTGACGGGTGGCTTCGCGAAGGTGGCGGAGTCCCTGGAGGCGGCGGTCACCAAGCTCGGGCTGAGCGCGTTCGGCCAGAAGGGCGAGCCGTTCGACCCGATGGTCCACGAGGCGCTCATGCACAGCTACTCGCCGGACGTGACCGAGCCGACCGCGGTCGAGGTCCTGCAGTCCGGCTACCGGATGGGCGAGCGGGTGCTGCGCCCGGCCCGGGTGGCCGTGGCCGAGCCCGAGGACGCCCCCCCGGCGTCCGGCGACCCCGCCGACTCCGGCGACTGACTCCGGCGACGACAACTCCACGAACAAGGACGAAGGGCTGTAGATGAGCACCAAGGACTACCTGGAGAAGGACTACTACGCCGTCCTTGGTGTGCCCAAGTCCGCCACCGCCGATGAGATCAAGAAGGCGTACCGGAAGCTGGCCAGGCAGTACCACCCCGACACCAACCAGGGCGACACCGCCAAGGAGACCAAGTTCAAGGAGGTCTCCGAGGCGTACGACGTCCTGTCCGACGGCAAGCGCCGCAAGGAGTACGACGAGGCGCGGACGCTGTTCGGCTCCGGTGTCGGCGCCCAGCGGCCCGGCGGCGGTGGCGGGTTCCCGTTCGACTTCGGCGACCTCTTCGGCGGCACGGCCGGCCCCCAAGGCGGCCACGGCGCCGGAGAGCGGCTCGGTGACCTGTTCGGCGGGCTGTTCAACCGCACGGGCGGTGGTGGTGCGACCCGCACCACCAGCACCACCCGGCCCCGCCGCGGTCAGGACATCGAGTCCGAGGTCACGCTCACGTTCACGGAGGCGGTCGAGGGCACCACGGTGTCCCTCCGGCTCACCAGCTCGGCCGCCTGCGCCGCGTGCAGCGGCACGGGAGCCAAGGCGGGCACGACCCCGCGGGTCTGTCCCACCTGCGAGGGCACCGGCGCGGCCAGCCGCAACCTGGGCAACTTCGCCTTCTCCGAGCCGTGCCGCGACTGCAAGGGCCGCGGCCTGCTCGTGGACGACCCGTGCCCCGTGTGCGACGGCAGCGGCCGGGCCAAGAGCACGCGCACCATCCAGGCGCGCATTCCCGCGGGGGTGGCCGACGGCCAGCGGGTCCGGCTCAAGGGCAAGGGCGCGCCGGGCGAGAACGCGGGACCCGCGGGCGACCTGTACATCCTCACCCACGTCAAGCCGCACGCGGTCTTCGGCCGCTCGGGCGACAACCTGACGATCACCGTGCCGGTGACGTTCACGGAGGCCGCGCTGGGCGCCGAGATCAAGGTGCCCATCCTCAAGGGGATGCCGGTCACGCTCCGCATCCCGCCGGGCACCCCGAACGGCCGCACCTTCCGCGTCCGCGGCAGGGGCGCCGCCCGCAAGGACGGCACGAAGGGCGATCTGCTCGCCACGGTGGAGGTGGTCGTCCCGCAGAGCCTCGACGACAAGTCGCGCGAGCTCCTGACGGAGTTCGGCACCGCGACGGCGGGTGACGACCCGCGAGCTGATCTCATTCAGAGAGCCAGAAGCGAGTAGCCGATGGACGCCAACTATTTCGATCTCTCAGACGACACGCCCGTCTACGTGATCTCGGTGGCCGCGCAGCTCTCGGGGCTGCACCCGCAGACGCTGCGGCAGTACGACCGGCTGGGGCTGGTCAGCCCCGGACGTACGGCGGGGCGCGGCCGCCTCTACTCGACGCGCGACATCCTCCAGCTCCGCGAGGTGCAGCGGCTCTCCCAGGAGGAGGGCATCAACCTCGCCGGCATCAAACGGATCCTGGAGCTGGAGAACGAGGCGTTGCGGCTGCGCGAGGAGGTTCACCGCCTGCGCGCCGAGATGCAGATGGTCAAGGCGCTGATCCGCTACGAGCTGCCACCGGGGGCCTAGAACAAGATGGACTACAAGCTCACTCAGAAGAGCCAGGAGGCTCTTTCGGGGGCCATGCGGCGCGCCGCCGCCGAGGGTCACCCGGAGATCTCACCGGCCCACCTGCTGACCACGCTGCTCGGCCAGACGGGCGGCACCGCGGTCCCGCTGCTGGAGGCCGTGGGCGCCGACTGGAAGTCCGTGCGCGCCAAGGCGGAGGAGCAGCTCGCGGCGCTGCCCACGGCGCAGGGCTCCACCGTGAGCGCGCCGACGAGCTCGCGCCAGCTTCTCACCGTCATCAACACCGCGGCGCAGCGCGCCAAGCGGCTGGAGGACGAGTACGTCTCCACCGAGCACCTGCTCGTGGGCCTGGCCACCGACGGCGGCCAGGTGGCCGAGCTGCTCAAGGGGCAGGGGGCCACGCCGCAGGCGCTGCTGGACGCGTTCGAGAAGGTGCGCGGCCACGCCCGCGTCACCAGCGAGACGCCCGAGGACACCTACCAGGCGCTGGAGAAGTACGGCGTCGACCTGACCGAGCGCGCCCGCGCGGGCCGGCTCGACCCGGTCATCGGCCGTGACTCCGAGATCCGCCGCGTGGTGCAGGTGCTGTCCCGGCGCACCAAGAACAACCCGGTGCTGATCGGCGAGCCCGGCGTCGGCAAGACCGCCGTCGTCGAGGGCCTGGCCCAGCGGATCGTGGCGGGCGACGTGCCCGAGTCGCTGCGCAACAAGCGGCTCATCTCGCTCGACCTGGGCGCGATGGTGGCCGGAGCCAAGTACCGCGGCGAGTTCGAGGAGCGGCTGAAGGCCGTGCTGTCCGAGATCAAGGAGAGCAACGGCCAGATCGTCACCTTCATCGACGAGCTGCACACGGTCGTCGGCGCGGGCGCCGCCGAGGGCGCGATGGACGCGGGCAACATGCTCAAGCCCATGCTGGCCCGCGGCGAGCTGCGCATGATCGGCGCGACGACGCTCGACGAGTACCGCGAGCGCATCGAGAAGGACCCGGCGCTGGAGCGCCGCTTCCAGCAGGTGTACGTCGGCGAGCCGACGGTCGAGGACACCATCGCGATCCTGCGCGGGCTGAAGGGCCGCTACGAGGCCCACCACCAGGTGCAGATCGCCGACAGCGCGCTGGTGGCCGCCGCCGCCCTGTCCGACCGCTACATCACCAGCCGGTTCCTGCCGGACAAGGCCATCGACCTGGTCGACGAGGCCGCCTCGCGGCTGCGCATGGAGATCGACTCCCGTCCCGTGGAGATCGACCAGCTCCAGCGCAACGTCGACCGCATGAAGATGGAGGAGCTGGCCCTCTCCAAGGAGACCGACGACGCCTCCCTCCACCGGCTGGAGCGGCTGCGCAAGGAGCTGGCCGACCGCCAGGAGGAGCTCAACTCCCTCGTCGGGCGCTGGGAGCGCGAGAAGGCCGGCCTCAACAAGGTCGGCGAGCTGAAGAAGCAGCTCGACGAGGCGCGCGGCGCGGCGGAGCGGGCACAGCGCGACGGCGACTTCGAGGCGGCGTCCCGGCTCATGTACGCCGAGGTGCCGAGGCTGGAGCAGGCGCTGCGGGAGGCGTCCGAGGCCGCCCAGCCCGACGACGCCATGGTCAAGGAGGAGGTCGGCCCCGACGACATCGCCGAGGTCATCTCGTCCTGGACGGGCATCCCGGCCGGCCGCCTGATGGAGGCCGAGACGACCAAGCTGCTGCGCATGGAGGACGAGCTGGGCAGGCGCCTGGTCGGCCAGCAGCAGGCCGTACGCGCCGTGTCCGACGCCGTCCGGCGCAGCCGGGCCGGCATCGCCGACCCCGACCGGCCGACCGGCTCGTTCCTGTTCCTCGGCCCGACGGGCGTGGGCAAGACCGAGCTGGCCAAGGCGCTGGCGGAGTTCCTGTTCGACGACGAGCGGGCGATGACCCGCATCGACATGAGCGAGTACTCCGAGAAGCACAGCGTCGCCCGGCTCGTCGGCGCCCCTCCCGGCTACGTCGGCTACGAGGAGGGCGGCCAGCTCACCGAGGCCGTGCGGCGCAGGCCGTACACCGTGGTGCTGCTGGACGAGGTGGAGAAGGCCCACCCCGAGGTCTTCGACATCCTGCTCCAGGTGCTGGACGACGGGCGGCTCACCGACGGGCAGGGCCGCACGGTCGACTTCCGCAACACGATCCTGATCCTCACCTCCAACCTGGGCTCCCAGTTCCTGGTGGACCCGACGCTGGAGGGCGACGCCAAGCGCGAGGCCGTGATGAGCGCCGTCCGCGGCGCCTTCAAGCCGGAGTTCCTGAACCGGCTCGACGACGTGATCCTGTTCGACGCGCTCGGCTCGGAGGAGCTGGCCCAGATCGTCGACCTCCAGGTCGACCGGCTGGCGAGGCGGCTGGCGGACCGCAGGCTGACCCTGGACGTCACTCCGGCGGCCCGCGAGTGGCTGTCGCTCACCGGCTACGACCCGCTGTACGGCGCGCGTCCGCTGCGCCGGCTGGTGCAGTCGGCGATCGGCGACAAGCTCGCCAAGGCGGTGCTGTCGGGCGAGATCGTGGACGGCGACAAGGTGCTGGTCGACCTCGGCGACGACGAGCTGACCGTCAAGCGCGCCTGACGCGGCGACGTACCGGCGACAAGCCCCGGGGCCCGGCCTTTCCGGCCGGCTTCCCGGGGCTTTCGCGTACCCGGGTGCGTGTCGCGGCCCGCTCCCCGGTAAGGGCTGGTCCACCGTTCGGCCAAGCCCGCCCCGGCGCACCGCTTCCCTGGCTAGCTTCGGCCTTCGTCCGAGACCCGCCCGGCGTCCGCCCGGGCATCCGTACCGACGAGGGGGACGTCCAGTGTCAGTGTCATCCCGGTCCTATCCCGGCTTTCGGGCCGTCGCGGCGGCCACGCTGAGCGCCGGCGTCATCTGGATCATCGCGGCGCCGCCTCCCGCCCTCGCCTTCACTGCCGCCCCCGTCCCGGCCGGGGACGAGGGCGGGGCGGCCGGCGAGGAGAGCGCCTCCGCGGTCGCGGCGCGGACGGCGGAGCGCCTCGGCCTCACCGGCCCCCGGGGTGCCGGCTCCCCGATGGTCGCCCCCGACATGACGGCCACGGCCGCGGGCGTGCCCGTCCTGCCTCCGGGCGTGCGCAACCCCTCGGGCCTGTCCGACGTGTCCACGATGGCCGCCGCGCCCGACCTGCCCGGCCTGCCGGCGGCTCCGGCCCGGCCCGTCCGGACGTTCGGCGGGGTGCCCGTCTCAGGGGCCCCGGAGCCGTCCGTCCGCCGTCAGCACGCGCACGAGGCGCCGGACCGCGCACCGAGCCGCCCGGCCGCCGCCACGCACGCGGAGGGCCCGCGCAACGGGGCCTCCCGCGTCGCGGAGCCCGGCGTCACCTCGCTCGGCGACGTCGGCACCCTCCTCCCGAGCCTGCCGCTGGGATGATCCCTGTTACGGTGGACCGTGACGCGGGGTGCCCGGAGAGCCGGGCTGAGATCACACCCGTCGAACCTGATCTAGTTCGCACTAGCGAAGGGACGTCGACGTTGTCGTTCTGCGAAGAGGTCCGGGCGCACACCGCCACGCTGCTCGACGCCATCCACCGGCACCCGTTCAACACCGCCCTCGGCGACGGCACGCTGAGCCGCGACCGGTTCACCTTCTACCTGGTGCAGGACGCCCGCTACCTGGCGGCGTACGCGAAGGTGCTGGCGACGGCGTCGGCGCGCGCCGACGAGCCCGCGGACGCCATGTTCTTCGCCCAGAGCGCGCACACGGCGCTGGCCGTCGAGCGCGCCCTGCACACCGGCTACCTCGACGGGTTCGGACTGAGCCCAGCGGACGTGGCCGGCATCGGCACCTCGCCGACGTGCCTGGCCTACGCGTCGTACCTCCAGGCGACGGCTCTCAGCGCGCCCCTTCCCGTGCTGGTCGCCGCGGTGCTGCCGTGCTTCTGGGTCTACCAGGACGTCGGAACGGCCTTGCTGGAGCGCACGGCCGGCCGGTCCGGCCACCCGTACCAGGCGTGGATCTCCACCTACTCCGACCCGTCGTTCGCCGCCTCGGTGACGCAGGTGCGTGCCATCGCCGACCGGCTGGCCGGGACCGCCGACCCCGCCACCCGCCGGGCCATGGCCGAGGCGTTCTGCCGGGCGACGGAGTACGAGTGGATGTTCTGGGACAGCGCGTGGCGGCTGGAGACGTGGCCCACCGGCCAGTGGCTGGCGACCGGCGCGGAGGCCACGGCCGCCCGCTGACCCCGGATCAGCCGTACGGCCTGATTCCGGGCATGCCGACGGCAGCGAGCGCCCCTCGGGGCGCACCCCGGGCCGGACAGGACGCCCGGCCCGGGAGAGCCCGGCTCAGGACACCAGGGCGTCGAGCTCGTCCTCGGGGAGGCCCAGGTCGACCCGGATGCGGTAGCGCGTGCGCAGCAGCGCCACGTGCTCCGGGTCGTCCTCGTCACTGGCCAGCACGGCCTGGGTCACCCATTCGAGCCCGGCCGGCAGGTCGCCGTAGGCGACGAGCGTCTCGGCGATCGTGTGGGAGGTCGCCGTGGTGATCCCGCCCTCCGCGCGGATCGCCTCGATGACCTCCCTCGCCTCAGCGGGACGGTCGAGCTCGAAGAGCGTGTCGGCGATGCCGGCGCGTGGGTCGATGAGCGACTCACCGCCGTCCTCCACCGCGCGCTGGAAGCACTCCAGGGCCCGGGCGGGCTGCCCGGCCGAGCGCCATTCCTCGGCCGCGAGGACCAGGATGGACGCCCTGGAGACGTCGCCCGAGGAATAACCGAGCGCGACGTCGTACAGCCGCCTGGCAAGGGAGCTGTGGTCGTCGGCCAGCAGAGCCTGCTCGAGCAGGCGATCAAGGTGCTCACGGGTCACATGCGCCACACCGCGAGACTACCGAGCCACTTGCCGGTTTGCCCCGGCAATGCACATCGCCGATCCGGCACGACTTCGGCAAGGTCATGTCAAAGGATGCCCGCTTCCGGCGTGTCTTCGCAGGCCGTAGGGCATATAGCCGTCGCGCGCACCGGCGAGGAGGAGGGCTGCGATGGGCATCTCCAAGCAGACGACCTTCACACTCTCCTGTGCCGTGGCGCTTTCGGCCCTGGTTCCGGGTGCGGCCGGATACCTTTCCGGCCGGCTCGCCGCCGTCGAATCGGCCGAGCGCGAACTCCACGCGATCGAGACCCGGCTGAACGCCCGGGAGGCGCGCGAGGACCGCGAGGCGTGGCCGGTGGCGCTCCCGGCGCCCTGTGACGGCACTCGGACGGCCAGGGAGCGCGAGGGGCGCGTCCCCGCGCCCCGGCAACGCGTGGCGCCTCCTCAGGCGCCCCAGGCCGGCGAGGTGCGCCCGCCGGCCCCCGACACGCGCCCGCCGGCGCCCAAGGCCGAGCAGTCGCACCCGGCGCTCGGCTGGCTCCTCCAGCGCCTGCGCCTGAACGACTGACCCTCCGGACGAGTCCGCGGAGTCAGGCCGTCCGCGGAGTCAGGCCGTCTGCGGAGTCCAGGAGCGGAGCTGGCGGGACAGGAAGCCGCGGATGAGCTGCTTGGCCGCCGCGATGATCTCCGGCTCGCCGTTCGGGTCGCGGCGGAAGGCGAGCTTGAGCACCGCGTCCCCCGCCTCGACCGCCACCAGGACCGCCACGTCCAGCTCATGGCTGTCGGCCAGGCCGAACTCCTGGAGCAGCAGCCCGCGCAGCCGTCCGGCGATCACCGTGTTGTTGTCGGAGTCGGAGTCGAGGAGGTTGAGGTCGACCACGTCGCCGAAGTGCAGGCTTCTGAAGCCCCGAACGGTCCGGTGCATGTCGACGTACTCGTCGATGATCGCGTCGACGGCCTCCCACCAGCCGACGTAGTCCTCCTCCAGGAATCTGCGGCCGACCCTGGAGACGAACTGCTCGACGTTGCGCCGGGTCAGCTCCTGGGTGATGGCCCGCTTGTCGGGGAAGAACTGGTAGACCGACCCGATCGCGACCCCGGCCCGGTCGGCGATGCGGGTGGTGGAGAGCGACTCGTAGCCGATCTCGTCGAGCAGCTCGGCGCAGGCGTCGAGCATCCGCTCGACCCGGCGCGCGCTGCGGCGCTGCGCCGGCCGTCGCCGTAACGGCTGGGGTTGCACGCATTCGTCCATCTGGGGTGACAGCACGAGTTCCATCTTTCCCCCAAGGACACGATCGTTATCTGGCAATCAGTGGATTTCTCACGGCTCCAGGTGGGTCTCGTGAGAGTTCGGCCGGTGGCCGAGGCGGCGGGCCGTGCCGGAGAGCCGGGCCAGCGCCCGGGTGGCGCCGGGCGAGAGGCGTGACAGGGCGTACCCGAGCTTGCCCTCGGCGTTGACCGGGACGACGGCCTGGTTGCGGTGGACGGCCCGCAGGATGTGCGCGGCGACGCGCTCCGGCGGGTAGCCGCGCCGCTCCAGCGCCGTCACCGAGATGTCGCGGAGGTCGGTGCCGACGTACGTGGCGTGACGGGCGATGTTCGTGGAGACGAAACCGGGGCAGATCGCGCTGACCCCGATGCCCTGCCCGGCCAGCTCGGCCCGCAGGCAGTCGCTGAGCGTCTTCACCGCCGCCTTGACCGTCGAGTACGCGGGCAGCAGCATCGTGGGCGCGAACGCGGCCAGCGAGGCGACGTTGACGATGTGGCCGCCTTCGCCGCGTTCGACCATCTGCGCCGCGAACAGCCGGCAGCCGTGGACCACGCCCCACAGGTTGACGTCGATCATGCGCCGCCAGTCCTCCACGGAGTGGTCGAGGAAGGCCCCGGCGACGAGGATGCCGGCGTTGTTGACCACGATGTCCGGGACGCCGTACTCGGCCCGGACCTGCTGGGCGAAGCTCTCCATCCGGGCGGCGTCGGCGACGTCGACCTGCTGAGCGTGGGCTGTGCCGCCGAGGTCCTTGGCGATGCCGGCGGCCGTGCGGGCCGCCGCCGCCTCGTCCACGTCGGCGCAGACCACCTCGGCCCCGTGGGCGGCGAAGGCGCGGGCGGTGGCGCGGCCGATCCCGCTGCCCGCGCCGGTGACGACCGCCAGCCGCCCCGCGAAGGCCTCCCCTCTCCGCGGGCGGCGCGTGCCCCGGGCGCGGCGCAGGCCCGGCGGGGCCTCGGCGCCGTCCACGTGCGCGGCGAACTCGGCGATCATCCTGGCCACCACGTCCGGCCGGCCGCGCTGCGCCCAGTGCCCCGCCACGATCCTGCGATGCCAGAGCCTCGGCGCCCACCGCCCGAGCGAGGCCAGCAGCGCCGGCGAGACGAACGGGTCACGGGTGGCCTCGATGAGCTGCACCGGCACGTTCACCACCGGATCGCCGTGCGGCGCGGTGTGGCGGGGCCGCAGTCCGGGGCCGATGTTGCGGCGGTACATCCACAGCCCGTTGGCCGCGTCCTTCGACAGCGTGTCCGCGGGGTGCCCGGCGCGCGGCTCGATGCCGTCGCGGACCCGCATGCTCCGCTCCAGCACCGCCGGCATGAACGTCCGCCACGCCGTCTCCGGCAGCGCCGGGGTCTGGAACGCGGCGATGTACCAGGACCGTGCGAGCTGCGAGGCGACCTCCGCGGGGCTGCCCTCCCGCATGAACCGGCCGGCCTGGGCCAGCCCCGGCCCGCCGAAGCTGGTGAACGACGCCACCCGCTCCCGGATGCCGGGCCTGCTCACCGCGTCCCAGCCCTGGAGCGAGCCCCAGTCGTGGCCGACGAGGTGGACGGCGGGCTTGCTGATCGCGTCGAGCACCGCCGCGAGGTCGCCCGCGAGGTGGTCGAAGGTGTAGTCCGCGTCGTCGGCCGGCGCGGTGGAGCGGCCCGCGCCGCGCACGTCGTAGCGCACCACGTGGAAGCGGTCGCGCAGCAGCCCGGCGACCTCGTCCCAGACGCGGTGGGTGTCGGGATAGCCGTGGACGAGCAGGATCGTCGGGTGGGCCGGGTCGCCCTCCTCGACCGTCCACAGCCGTACGTCACCGGACTCCACCCACCGCATCGCGGCCTCCTCCACGTCGCCGGTCCCGCCAGATGACATGACCGGCCACGCCGCCCGCAAACGCCCGTCAGGGGCGGGTGGACAGGCCCGTGCAGGAGCGCAGCGCCCTCCAGTCGGCCACCGCCTGCGTCCTGGCGGCGCCGGTCATCGGCACCGGGATGCCGCCCTGGATGGTGGCCGGGGTCCACTGGTCCTTGAGCACCTTGCGCCCGTTGATCGTGAGCGTCAGCACCCCGGTCCGGCCGGTCGTGCCCGGAGTGGAGTTGTAGAAGACGAAGTTGCCCAGGCCGTAGCTGATGTAGGAGCTGCCCAGGTAGCCGGCACCGAGCAGGATGTGCGCGTGGCCGCCGACCACCACGTCCGCGCCGGCCTTGACCAGCTTGGGGGCCAGGGAGAGCTGCGCCGGGTTCGGGCACTTCTGCATCTCGGTGCCCCAGTGCAGGTGGACGATCACGGTGTCGGAGCTCTTGCGGGCCTGCCGTACGGCCCGGAGCAGGCGGTCCTCGTTCTTGGCCGAGGCGAGCCCGCCCTTGCCGGGCGTCGCCGTCCAGGCGTTGACGAACTCGGCGTCGAGCACCTGCGTGGCCCCGATGACCGACACGCGGTTGCCGTTGACGACCTTGCGGAACGGCCGGTACGCCTCGGTGTCGTTCGCGCCGATCCCCACCACGGGGAACCTGGACTTCTTGATGGCCGCGAGCGAGTCGGACAGACCGGTCTCCATGTAGTCCATGCCGTGGTTGTTGGCCATGGACACCACGTCCACCCCGGCGGCCTTGAGCGCGGCGAAGGCGCTGGCGGGCGCCCGGAAGGTGAACTGCTTGCCCGGCGCGGGGGTGCCGCCGGTGGTGATGGCCGTCTCCAGGTTGACCATGGCCAGGTCGGCGCGGCGCAGGACGGACCCGATCGGCCCGAGGGTGGTACGCGGGTTGTTCAGGCGGGGGCGCAGCACGCCCTCGAAGTGCACGTCGCCGCCGAAGGAGATCGTGAACGGCCGGCGCTCCGGCGACGGCGTGGAGTCCGCCGCGGCGGGCTTGTCGAGGGCCTTCTTGCTCTGGGCGCTGGGCTGGGGGTCGGGCTCGTCCGCGGCGCACGCGGTGGAGGCGGTGAGGGCGGCGGCGACGGCCACGGCCGCGGCGGCACGACGGGGGAGTCTCATTTGTCGCCACTTCTGCTCGTTCCTGACATTCAGCCAACGAGCATGCCATGGGTGGCGGACCGGCGTGCGCCGGTCAGGTGGAGAAGACCGGGTCAGCGGGACATGAGCCGGGTGACGGCCTCGCGGCTGACGTCGTCCACCGGGGTGTAGATGATCATCCGGGTCTCGGGCTCCGCCGAGGAGTTGAAGCTCGCCGTGCTGAAGCGCAGCCGGCCCATCTCGGCGTGCTTGAAGATCTTCTCGCGCGGCCCCGGCTCGGCCACGTCCTGGCGCGCCCACAGGCGGGCGAACTCCGGGCTCTCCCGGCTGAGCCGGCGTACGAAGTCCTGCCAGCACGGGTCGTCGGCGTGACGGCTGTAGGCGCCGCGGAAGACGGCCACCGCGCGGGCCAGCTCCTTGTCGCGGTTGACCAGCACGCAGGCCAGCGGCCGCACGCAGCTCTGCCAGAGGGTGTTGCGCTCGCCGTCGGGCGCGCTGACGACCTCGGGGAACAGCGCGGCGTAGGCGGGGTTCCAGGCGAGCACGTCGCTGCGGCTGTTGGCCAGGCAGGCGGGCATCGGACTGAGCTGGTCGAGGATGGCCTGGAGCTGCGGGGTGACGCGCGTGGTGTCGTCGTTCGGCACGCCGGTGGTGTGTCCGGCCAGCCGGTAGAGGTGCTGCCACTCGGCGTTGTCGAGCCGGAGCGTGCGGGCGATGGCGTCGAGCACCTGGGTGCTGGCGTTGATGGGGCGGCCCTGCTCCAGCCACGTGTACCAGGTGACGCCCACGCCGGCGAGCTGCGCGACCTCCTCGCGCCGCAGGCCGGGCGTGCGCCTGCGCGGGCCCGGGGCGAGGCGCACCATCTCCGGGGTGATCCGCTCGCGCCTCGTGCGCAGGAACGCCGCCAGATCGCTCCGCTTGGTCTCCGCCATCGTCATGTCTCCACTATGGGCCGCCGGGCAACGATGATCCAGGTGCTGCCAGTACCAGTATAAAGAGGCTCTCGTTACTGGTATCGGATTGCCCCCATCATGGGATCATGACCCAAACAGCCGTTTCCCCCTCTCTGGCCGCACAGCCGGAAAGGACCCGGGCCGGCGGGCTGCTCCTCACGGTCATCCTGGTGGGGCAGTTCCTGGCCATCCTCAACGTCAACATCGTCAACGTGGCCACCCCCACCATCCGGGCCGACCTGCACTCCTCCGGCGCGGGCCTGCAGATGATCGTGGCCGGTTACACCATTGTCTATGCCGTCCTGTTGATCACCGGTGCCAGGCTGGGCGACCTGTTCGGCTACCGCAACGCCTTCCTCGGCGGCCTGGCCGTGTTCGGGGTCACCACGCTGGGCGCGGGGCTGGCCCCCTCGACGGGCTGGCTGGTCGCCTTCCGTCTGGTCCAGGGCGCCGGCGCGGCGATGATGATGCCTCAGGTGATGACGCTCATCCAGCGCAATTACCAGGGTGCGGCCCGGGGACGGGCGCTCGGCCTGTGGTCGGCGGTGATCAGCGGCGGCATCGTCGTCGGCCAGGCGCTGGGCGGCATCCTGCTGGGGCTCGGCGCGGGCTGGCGGATCGTGTTCCTGGTGATGGTGCCGATCGCGGCGTTGCTGCTGGCCGCGGGTGTGAAGGTGCTGCCCGCCGACGACGGCGGCGGCGGGCGGGCCGGGCTCGACCCGCTGGGCCTGGCCACGTTGTCGGCCGCCGTGCTGCTGTTGATCGTGCCGCTGGTGCTGGGCAGGGACCTGGGCTGGCCGGTGTGGGGCTGGGTCTCCATGGCGCTCAGCGTGGTGATGTTCGTGGTGTTCGTCCAGGTCGAGCGATGGGTGACCGGGCGGGGCGGCCGGCCGTTGGTGGACGCGGCGGTGCTGCGGGCGCCGGGCATGCGGCCCGGGCTGGGCGTGCTGCTGCTCGGACCGGCGACCTGGGGCGCGTTCCTGTTCACCTCGGCCCTGCACCTCCAGGGCGAGCTGCACCTGACGCCGCTGGCCTCCGGCATGATGATGGTGCCGTGCGCGCTCGCGTTCGCGCTGGTCGGGCTCGGCTGGCCGCGCCTGCCCGCGCGGTTGCAGCGCCGGTTGGTGCCGTTCGGGTACGTGGTGGCCGCGCCCGCGTACGTCGGCCTGGGGCTCGCGGCGGCGGGCGGACTGCCGTACGCGGCCATGAGCGCCCTCATCGGCGCCGGCCTCGGCGTGCAGGTCGCCGTCACGAACCTGGCGACCGAGCAGGTGGCCGACGAGTACGCGGCGGACGCCAGCGGCGCGCTGCTGACCGTCATGCAGCTCGGCCAGGTGATCGGCGTCTCGACGGTCGGCACGCTGTTCGTCTCGCTCCAGGGCCAGGCCTCGGCCTCCATGTCCACGGCGATCGCCCTCGCGGCACTGGCCGTCCTGGCCGGGATCAGCTCCCTCTTCCTCGTACGGCGGCGCGTGGCGGCCGTCCTGTCCTGACCCGCACGCGAAACGGCCCACGCCCCGGTCGACGGGGCATGGGCCGTTCGCGTGTCCGGGAGCCTCGACAGCGGGAGGCCCCGGCTCTACTCGCCGGAGTCGCCGTTCACGTGCCGGCGCCGAGCGCCGTCAGGTCGAACTGACCGTCGCGGACGCCCGCGGTGAAGGCGTCCCACTCTTCCGGTGTGAAGACCAGCACCGGACCGTCGTCGGTCTTGCTGTCCCGCAGCGCGACGTTGCCGTCGGCCAGGGGGGCGACTTCCACACAGGCGCTCGAGCCGTTGCAGAAGGTGCTCTTCTGCCAGGCCGCCGAGCTTATGTTGATCTGCATTATCTCCCCATATGGGCAAAAGGGCGCCATTGCCCTTCTTGTGCTAATTTCGCCACAGCATGGCTTTTCGCTGGATGAGCACACGGGATTCATCCTCATCGAGCGCTTCCGCGCCCAAGTACTCGAAAGCCGCCTCGTATCCGGCGACCCGTCCGAGGTCTTCGACGAAGCTACCCGCGTAAAGTTGCTCCAGGTAGACGACGTCATCGAAGCCCGCGAACTTGAGATGTACGAATCCTCCCGTGTTGACCGGGTGCAGCGATTCCATGGTGAGAACGCGAATGCTGACGTGCGGTAGCAGTGAAGCCTCCAGAAGATGCTCCATCTGCGCCTGCATGACCGAGGGATCGCCGAACTTGCGCATCAGGACTGATTCGTCCAACACGAAACGCGCATCCGGCGGCTCGGGCCGGTGCAGGACGCGCTGCTGCCGATCCATGCGCGCCTCCACCCGGCTCCGCACACCACTATGAGTGATGCGGACGATGCTACGAGGCGCCGAGATGACTTCGCGCGCATAGTCCTCGGTTTGCAGAAGGCCCGGCACGATCTGGGGTTCCCAGTTGCGCTGGCACACGGCCTCCGCCTCCAGCCCGAGGAATCTTGTGTACTCCCCGGGCAGGGAGTCTTCGTAATCTTCCCACCACCCCCGTTGATCCGCATCTCGCAACAGGCCGAAGAGTTCGTCAAGCTTGGCCTCGGCCACGCGGTAGAGCTTGGCCATGGACTCGATGTCCTCGGCACTGGGCATGGTCTTGGCGGCCTCGATGCGGCTGACCTTGCTGGGTGACCAGCCGAGCTCCCTGGCGGCCGCGGCACCGGTGAGCTTGTGACGCTCACGGAGGAGGCGGAGCTCCTGGCCGAGCCTGAGCCTGCGGACAGTCGGGCTGCCCTGTTGCGATGACACCGTCCACTCTCCTCATCGGAAGGAAGGTGTAGCCGGGAGGGGTCGTTTGGAAGCCAGGACGGTGAACCGTCTGCCCAATCTTACACTGCAAGTTGCACGCGTCACGGCGGGAAAGCCATCGGAAGACACACCGATGAGCATGGAACTCCCCTCGTCAACACCATGACAGCACGTTGCAGTGCAACTTGCACGGCAATTCATCCGGCAAGGTGCGAAGAAATTGAAATCTTCTCTTGCGCAAGCTCTTGCAGGCAAAGAAGGCCGGAGAGACCATCAAGGCCTGGAGGGACACCGAGCGCACAGGGAGGCCGGGATGAACGTCACACGGCCCGGCGCTCAGGGATCTTCCCTCGCGATCACGCGCGGTCACGCGGGCCGCACCACCGGCAACGGCGCCGTCCCGGATACGCAGATCTACGCCAGGGAGGCCGTTTGCCGGAAGGACCACGCATTCAGCTGAACGCAAGCCGCGACCGCAGCAGCTCCGCCCGATCATCCGCCACGAGCGCCGCTCACACGAGCACAGGTCAGGGGAGCACCGAAAAGCCGGACCGAGGCCGGTCACCGAATCGCCGCATATGGGCTGCCACCCTGCGACGACGTGGTCACCAGCCTGCAGTCCGGCGTAAGAAGCCACCTCAAGTAATGCCGCGAAAGGGGTCTTCTATGTACTCACAAGGTACCAAGGGACTCAAGCGAATCAAGTCCCGGATCCGGGAACTCATCGCCTGGGCCGACCGCGAGATCTGCATGGAGCCGGACGAGTTCGCCTACCGGCGAGGCTGGGCCGTGAAGCGTGCCGGGTTCGGCTGCCGCGTCTACCGCGATCCCCGGTTCGACCAGCTCAAGCTTCCCGCCAAGGTGGCCGAGGAGGTGTCGTGAGCATGCCGCGCAACCCCCGGAACCAGATCTACCCGGCCAACGAGGACCTGCCCGGCGCGGGCCGGAGCGCCCCCCTGGCCCGGCTGTGGCGCTGGCGCGCTGAGCTGCTGCTGCTCGCGCTGGCCGGTCTGGTCACGTTCATGCTGCTGGGGGCGGCGCGGGTTGGCCACTGGACGCCGTTCGCCCTGACGGCCGGCGCGATCTCCGCGCCGGCGGTCACCCGGACGGGTCGCAACTGGGTGGTGGCGCACTTCTGGTGCGTCGTCTCCCGGCACCGTCTCCAGCGCACCTGCCTGGAGACGACCATGCACACCCGCTCCGGCAGGATCCCGCTGGTGCTGTGGATCACGCCGACGCGCACGGGCGAGAAGGCACTGATCCTGACGAGGGCCGGCATCAGCGCCGCGGAGTTCGAGGCGTACGCGGAGGAGATCGCCGCGGCGTGCTGGGCGCGCAGCGCCAACGTCTACCGGCACCGCAGGCGGGCGCAGCTCGTGGTGGTGGAGGTGGTGCGGCGCGAGGAGCTGCCGGGCGCCCTGTCGCCGGGGCTGGACCGCCTGTACGGCAGGCGCGCCTGGATCTCGCTGCGCCCGGACCTCGAGGAGCCGCCTGATCTCCGCCACCGCGAGCGGGCCCTGACGGCGGCCTGACCGGGTGACCCCAGGGAGCGCCCACCGCGCCGGGCGTTCCCTGGCCGAAGCCCCGGAGACAGTGCGGGGGCTCCGGGGCTTCCCCCGCCGGGCGGCACGAGCCAAGATGAGTTCAATCCACGAACCCAGGAGTGGCGATGACGGCGACCGTCCACCGGACCTGTCCCCTGTGCGAGGCCGTGTGCGGCCTGACCCTGACCCTCGACGACGGAGGGCACGTCACCGGGGTCCGAGGCGACAAGGACGACCCGTTCAGCCGGGGCTTCATCTGTCCCAAGGGCGCCAGCCTGGGCCGCCTGGACGAGGACCTCGACCGGCTGCGCAAGCCGCTGATCCGCGAGGGCGACCTGTGGCGCGAGGCCGGCTGGGACGAGGCGTTCGCCCTGGTCAAGGCGAACATCGACCGGGTCGTCGAGACGTACGGGCGGCAGGCCCTCGGCGTCTATCTGGGCAACCCGGTCGTCCACAGCATGGCCGGCTCCCTGTACGGCGGGCCGCTGGTCAAGGCGCTCGGCACCCGCAACGTCTTCAGCGCCAGCACCGCCGACCAGATGCCGAAGCACGTGGCCAGCGGCCTGATGTTCGGCCACCCGATGGCCATCCCGGTGCCCGACCTGGACCGCACCGACTTCCTGCTGATGCTGGGCGCGAACCCGCTGGAGTCCAACGGCTCCCTGTGCACCGCGCCGGACTTCCCGGGCCGGCTCAAGGCGCTGCGCGCCCGGGGCGGCAGGCTCGTGGTGGTCGACCCGCGCCGCACCCGTACGGCCGCGCTGGCCGACGAGCACGTGCCCGTCCGGCCCGGCACCGACGCCTACCTGCTGTTCGGCCTGGTCCACACGCTGTTCGCGGAGGACCTGACGCGGGTCGCGGCGCCGGTCGACGGCCTGGACGAGGTGCGGGAGGCGGCCAAGCACTTCCCGCCCGAGGTGGTGTCCCGCCGCACGGGCGTGCCCGCGGACGTCGTCGTACGGCTGGCCAGGGAGCTGGCCGCGGCCCCGACCGCCGCGGTGTACGCCAGGCTCGGCACCTGCACGGCCGAGTTCGGCACGCTGGCCCAGTGGCTGGTGGACGTGCTCAACGTGTTGACCGGCAACCTCGACCGGCCGGGCGGCGCCATGTTCCCCAAGGCTGCCACTGAGTCGCCGGGGCGGCGCCGGGCGTACACGGTCGGACGCTGGAGGAGCCGCGTCCGCGGCCTGCCCGAGGCGAACGGCGAGCTGCCGGTGGCGACGCTCGCCGACGAGATCGAGACGCCCGGCGAGGGACAGGTCCGGCTGCTGGTGACCGTGGCCGGCAACCCGGTGCTGTCGGCGCCCCACGGGGACCGGCTCGACGCGGCCCTCGCCGGGCTCGACTTCATGGTGAGCGTCGACCCGTACCTCAACGAGACCACCAGGCATGCGCACGTGATCCTGCCGCCGCCCCGCGTGCTGCAGTCGGGCCACTACGACTTCATGCTGCTCGGCCTGGCCGTGCGCAACTACGCGCGGTACTCCCCGCCGGCGCTGCCGCTGGACGACCGGCCGTCGGAGGCGCTGATCCTCTCCCGGCTCGCCCAGATCGCCTCGGGCCTGGAGGGCGACCTCGACGAGTTCGTCATCGGCGGGATGCTGGCCAAGGCGGTGGAGACGCCGGGGTCGGCGGTGCAGGGCCGCGACCCGGCCGAGCTGCGGGCGGAGCTGGACGGCGGGACGGGCGCCGAGCGCAGGCTCGACGTGATGCTGCGGCTCGGCCCGTACGGCGAGTGGGCGGGCAAGGGCGACCTGTCGCTGCGCAAGCTGCTCGACCACCCGCACGGGCTGGACCTCGGGCCGCTGGAGCCCCGTCTCGGCGAGGTGCTCAGGACGGCGTCCGGGGTGGTGGAGCTGGCCCCGCCGCAGCTCATGGCGGACGTCGAGCGGCTGCGCGGCCGGCTGGAGGAGGAGCCGCCGGAGATCGTGCTGATCGGCCGCCGGCACCTGCGCTCCAACAACAGCTGGATGCACAACGTCGCGCCGCTCGTCGGCGGCAGCAACACCTGCACGCTGCAGATCAACCCGGCCGACGTGGCCCGGCTCGGCCTGGACGGCGTCGCCGTGGTGCGCTCGGCGAAGGGCGAGGTCACGGTGCCGCTGGAGCCGACCGAGGCGATCATGCCGGGCGTGGTGTCGCTGCCCCACGGCTGGGGTCACGCGGGCAGCACCCAGGCGGTGGCCGCCGAGCACGCCGGGGTGAGCGTGAACTCCCTGACGGACGAAACGGCGATCGATGTTCCGTCCGGAAATGCCGTGTTCAACGGGGTGCCGGTCACGATTTTGCCAACCGGGGTGATCACCGCACATTAAGGTGTCGCGCGTGACTATCGCACCAGATGAGGACCGCCTGACCGCCCAGATCGCCTTCGCCGTCGAGATCGACAAGTTGAAGCGGGTCATCCGCCGCAACCTGTTGATGGACGGCTCGCGGCGGGAGAACGACGCCGAGCACTCCTGGTACGTAGGCATGCTGGCCCTCGTCTTCGCCGAGCACGCCCCACCGGGGACCGACATCCAGCGGGTCGTGGCCATGCTCCTCGTGCACGACCTCGTGGAGATCGACGCCGGGGACACGTTCATCTACGACCCGGTGGCGGTGGCCGCGCAGGTCGAGGCCGAGCGGGCCGCGGCCGAGCGGATCTTCGCGCTGCTGCCCGCGGACCAGGCGGCGTCGATGCGCGCGCTGTGGGAGGAGTTCGAGGCGCGGGAGACGCCGGAGGCGAGATTCGCCAAGGCGCTGGACCGCTTCGCGCCGATTTTGGCCAACCACAACACCGAGGGCGGCACCTGGCCGCTGTTCCGCGTCACCGCGTCGCAGGTCAAGGAGAAGGTGCGGCTGATCGAGGACGGCTCGCCGTCGCTGGGCGCGTACGCCATGGAGCTGGTCGAGCTGTCCGTCGCGAGAGGCCACCTGTCCGAGTGATGCCCTCACGCGTGGGGTAGGGGACTTGTCGTGAAAGAGATAGTACGACCGAGACGTAGGCAGATGCGCGTTTTGGGGGGACCGCTGGACCTGGCCGACCGGCTGGAGAAGTCCAAGGCCATGGACAAGCCGATCCAGCGACTCGCCAAGGCCGTACGTGACCGGATCCGGCCGGGCCTGTTGCGGGACGTGCTCCACGGCGTCCCCACCGGCAAGCCCCTGCACCCGCCGATGGCGACGGTGAGCCTGGGCTGCTGGGCGTCGGCCGGTGTGCTCGACCTCACCACCATCGATCCCCGCGCCGCACGGCTGCTGCTGGCCGTCGGCATCGGCAACGCCCTTCCCACGGCCGCCGCCGGACTCACCGACTGGTCCTCACTCCACCGGGAGCAGCAGCGCGTCGGCTTCGTGCACATGCTGTCGAACGTGACGGCGCTCGGCCTGTTCACCGCCTCGCTGGCGACCCGCCTGTCCGGCCGCGAACGGGCCGGCCGCATGCTGTCCTGGGCCGGGCTCGGCGTGGGCAGCATCGGCGCCTACCTGGGCGGCCACATGGCCTACCGGCAGGCGGCCGGCGCGAACCACGCGCCGCAGGTGGCCCACCTGGTGCCGCTCGGCTGGCACGACCTGTGCCGGCTCAGCGACCTGCCCGACGGCAGGCCGGTGGCCCGGCGGCTCGGCTACATCCAGCTCTTCGTGCTGCGGCAGGGCGAGGGCGTCACCGTGCTCGCCGACCGCTGCCCCCACCTGGCGGGCCCGCTCCACCAGGGCCGGCTGGTCACGGAGGACGGCGAGGCGTGCGTGGTCTGCCCCTGGCACGGCAGCACGTTCCGGCTGGAGGACGGCTCGGTGCGGCACGGCCCCGCCACTGCGCCGGCCCCCGCGTTCGAGACACGGGTCCGCAAGGACGGCATCCTCCAGGTACGGCCGGGATTGATATGAACCTTGGTTGAGGTTCTACGGTCGGAGGCATGAACGACATCCTCGTGACCGGTGCGACCGGCAACGTCGGCAGACACGTCGTCTCCCAGCTCGCGGAGGCCGGAATCCCGGTGCGGGCACTGGTCCGTGATCCCTCCCGTGCCACGCTGCCCGAGGGCGTCCAGGCCGCACGCGGCGACCTGACCGCCCCCGAGACGCTGGAGCCGGCGCTGCGCGGCGTGGACGCCGTCTTCCTGATCTGGCCCGGCTTCGCCGCCGAGACGGCCGAGCCGGTGGTGGAGGCCGTCGCCAAGCACGCCCGCCGCGTGGTCTACCTGTCGGCCGACGTGCCGGGGGCCGGCGACGACGACGAGCCGACGATCTTCCACCAGCGGGTCGAGCGGCTCATCCGGCGGACCGGGATGACGTGGACGTTCCTGCGGCCGAGCGGGTTCGCCGTCAACACCCTCGGGTGGGCCGAGCAGATCCGGCAGGGCGTGGTGCGCTGGCCGTTCGGGGCGGCCTCCAGGTCGCTCATCCACGAGAAGGACATCGCGGCGGTCGGCACGCATGTGCTCACCTCCGGGGGCCACGCCGGGGCGGCCTACGTGATCACCGGGCCGGAGCGGCTGACGCAGGCCGAGCAGGTGCGCGTCATCGGCGAGGCGGTCGGGCGCGAGGTGCGCTGGGAGGACATGCCGCCGCAGGAGGCGCGCGAGCTGCTGCTGGCCTCGTGGGGTGACCCGGGCTTCGTGGAGGGGGCGCTGCGGGGCTGGGAGTCGTTCGTGACGTCGCCCGAGACGGTCACGGACACGGTGGAGCGGCTGCTGGGACGGCCCGCGCTGACGTTCCGCCAGTGGGCGGAGGACCACGCCGCCGACTTCCGTTGAGGCCCGTACGGCCGGGGCGCGGGCCGGGCCGCGCCCCGTCCTCAGTCGTCGTCCCGCGCGCCGCCGCCGTGGGAGTTCTCGTCGGCGGGGTGCTCCACCAGGGCGAGGATGCGGCTGGACATGAACCGCGCGGTCCGTACGGCCGTGCCGCCGCGCGTCACCTCGCTGACCTCGACCAGGCCCCGGCGCGTGGCCACCTCGACGCGGCGGCCCGCGCGGGTGGCGATCACTTCGTAGGTTCGCGGGGTGCCGCCCGCGTCGATGACGATCTCCACCCGATCACCCTTCATGTACGGATTTATACCCAGAAAGTCTGGAATTTATCCGTACACTAGTTTGATAATCGCCGCGATCCCCACCACCACGATGATGCCGCGCAGCACCGGAGCCGGGATGCGCCGCCCGATCCGGGCCCCCAGGAACCCGCCGGCCGTGGCGCCCAGCGCGACGGCCAGCACCGCCCACCAGTCGATGTCGGCGATGAAGAAGAACAGGACGGCCGCGGTCGCGTTGACGATCAGCGAGAGCACGTTCTTGGCGGCGTTGACCCGCTGGATGCCGTCGTCGAGGAAGCTGCCGAGCAGGCCGATCAGCAGCACGCCCTGCGCCGCGCCGAAGTAGCCGCCGTACAGGCCCGCGCCGAACACGCCCAGCCAGAGCGCCACCCCGCCGTGCGGATGGGCGTCCTCGCGCCGCGCCGCCAGCCAGCCGTTGAGCTTGGGCTGCACCACGACCAGCACGCAGGCCAGGCCGATCAGCACCGGCACCACGACGTGGAACACGGCCGGGTCGAGGAACAGCAGCAGAATTCCGCCGATGAGCGAGCCCAGGCAGGAGGCCGGGGCCAGCCGCAGCAGCCGCTCGCGCTGGCCCTTGAGCTCCTGGCGGTAGCCGTAGGCGCCGGTGAAGGAGCCGGGGACGAGGCCGATGTTGTTGGACACGTTCGCGACCACGGGATCGACGCCCACGGCCACGAGGGTCGGGAAGGTGATGAGCGACCCGGACCCGACGACCGCGTTGATCGCTCCGGCCGCGACACCGGCCGCGCACACCGCGACCCCCTCCCAGAACATCACCCGCCCGAGCCTAGAGGGCCCGATCCGGCATGGGCCTGCGGGGGTGCCAGGTCAGAGCGCCCGCGCGTACCAGCGGCCGTCGGCGCTGCGGTCGAGCGTCAGCGGCACGCCGAAGGTCCGCGACAGGTTGTCGGCCGTCATCACGTCGTCGAGCGAGCCCTGCGCCACCACCGAGCCGTTGCGCAGCAGCAGCCCGTGCGTGAACCCCGGCGGCACCTCCTCCACGTGGTGCGTGACCAGCGCCAGCGTGGGCGAGCGGTAGTCGTGGGCCAGCACCGAGAGCCGGCGCACCAGGTCCTCCCGGCCGCCCAGGTCGAGGCCGGCGGCGGGCTCGTCGAGCAGCAGCATCTCCGGGTCGGGCATCAGCGCGCGGGCGATCTGCACCCGCTTGCGCTCCCCCTCGGACAGGGTGCCGAACCGGCGGCGGATCAGGTGCGCCGCCCCCAGCATGTCGATGAGCTCCACCGCCCGGGTCACGTCGTTGGAGTCGTACTCCTCCGTCCAGCGGCCCATGATCCCGTACGAGGCCGTGAGCACGAGGTCGATGACCTTCTCCTCCGGCGGGATGCGCTCGGCCAGCGCGGAGCTCGCCAGCCCGATGCGCGGCCGGAGGTCGAACACGTCCGTCTGACCCAGCCGCTCGCCCAGCACCTCGACCACGCCCTCGGTCGGGAACAACAGCGTGGCCGCCACCTGCAGCAACGTGGTCTTGCCCGCGCCGTTCGGCCCGATGACGACCCAACGCTCGTCCTCGTTGACCGTCCAGTCGATGCCGCGCAGCAGGGCCGCTCCGTCGCGCCTGACGGCGACGTCCTGGAGCCGCAGCACCTGACCACCCATCCTCGGATCCCTCCTTAGGAGAACGCTCGGGACAAACCTATTGCAGGGCGAGCGCATATCGTGGACCGGTGCACCCTGAATCACCTGTCTGCCGGGTTCTTGTCGTGTGGGGCAACGCCTGGCTCGCCGGCCACGTCGGCCTGGACGAGGCCGCCGACCGGGTGGAGAGCGCCGGCGGACCCACCGTCGTGGGAGAGGTTCCGCTGCGCGAGCACCTCGCCGTCCTGCGCCGCGACGGCCTGAGTGAGCTGCGGCTCGCCCTGCCCGCGCCCGGCGACCCGCTCGGGCTGTCCGGGCCGCCGGAGTTCAACGCGGCCGCCGTCGAGGCGGGGCAGGCGGCCATCGCCGTGCTGTCCGACCGGCGCCTCGGCCTGGTGCCCTCACCCGACCGGCGCGGGTCGTCGTACGCAGGCGTGCGGCTGTCGGTGTACGAGGCGGGGCCCGTGCGCCACGACCTGCCGTCGCTGGCGGAGGCCGAGCAGGAGCTGTCGGCCGCGATCCGCGCGGCCACCGAGTCGCTGGACTCCGTCGACGGGCCCCTGGCCGGCCGTCCGGAGCGGCTGGGCGCCGCGGGCGGCGACCTGGCCCCCGGCTACCCTGCGCGGGCGCACCGCGTCTCCGCGCTGGCCGCCCGGCTCGCGACCGTGCTGCGGCTGGCCGGGGAGCGGGGGCTCACCTCCGGGCAGGTCGCCGTCCGCGACGCCGCGCTGCGCGAGCTGGACCGTGCCGTACGGCGGGCGCTCGTGGCCTCCTGCCACGCCATCCTGGAGCCCTCCCCCGACCGCCACTGACGCGCCGGGATCGAGCCGGGCGCGCCGGGGATCAGGCCAGGCCGTGGCGGACGGCGTACAGGGCGGCCTGGGTGCGGTCCTGGACGCCCAGCTTCATCAGCACGTTCGACACATGGGTCTTGACCGTCTTCTCCGCCACGGCCAGGCTCCGGGCGATCTCCCGGTTGGACCGGCCCGCCGCGATCAGCGCGAGCACCTCACGCTCCCGCTCGGTCAGCGGCGCCGGCCCCGGCACGCCGCCCGAGCTCCCGTCCGGGCCCGAGCTGCCGGCGCTCAGGACGGCCTCGGCCGCCTCGGGTGCCAGCAGCACCTGCCCTCCGTGCACCGCCCGCACGGCCTGCGCCAGCGCCGACGGGTCCACGTCCTTGTAGAGGAACCCGGCCGCGCCGGCCCGCATCGCCGGCGCCACGTCCGACCGGTCGCTCACCGACGTGAGCACCAGCACCCGGACGGGCGACCCGGCCAGCCGCTCCAGCGCCCCCAGCCCGTCCAGGACCGGCATCCGCAGGTCGAGCAGCATCACGTGCGGGGCCAGCTCCGCGGCCAGCTCGACCCCCCGCGCCCCGTCACCCGCCTCCCCCACGACCGTGATGTCGTCCTGCAGGTCGAGGAAGGTGCGCAGCCCCTGCCGCACCACCGGATGATCGTCGACGATCAGCACCCGGATCACACGCCCACCTCCACGCGGACCGTCGTGCCCCGGCCCGGCGCCGAATCCACGGTCATCACCCCGCCCACGGACTCCGCCCGCTCCCGCATCGACACCAGCCCGAGCCCGCGCGAGCCGCCCTGCTCGAAGCCGTCGCCGTCGTCCGTCACCGACAGGGTCAGCCGGCCGCCCGCATGGCCGAGCCGTACCGACACCTCGGACGCGCCCGAGTGGCGCAGCGCGTTGTGCAGCGCCTCCTGGGCCACCCTGAGCAGCGCGACCTCCACGGCGGAGCCGAGCGGCGGCGGCTCGTCGCAGTCGAACGCCACCCGCGCCGGATGCAGCCGGTCCAGCAGGCGCACATGCTTGCGCAGCGTCTCGGCCAGGCCGTGGCGGTCCAGCTCGGCCGGGCGCAGCTCCACGATCACCGCGCGCAGCTCGGCCAGCGCCTCGCCGGCCAGCCGCTGCACCCGGTCCAGCTCGGCCGCCGCCTTGTCGGGCGCCTTCTCCAGCAGAGTCACCGCGGCCTGCGCCGTCAGCCGCAGCGAGAACAGCTTCTGCGTGACCGCGTCGTGCAGCTCCCGGGCCACCCGGTTGCGCTCCTCCAGCATGGCCAGCTCGCGTCCGCGCTCGTACAGCCGGGCGTTGGTCAGCGCGATCGCCGCGTGCGCCGCGAACATCGTCAGCAGCTCCTCGTCGGCCTCCGTGAAGCCGCCGGGCGTGCGCTTGTTGGCCAGGAAGACGATGCCGAGCACCTCGTCGCCGTCGCGGATCGGCATGCCGAGGAAGTCCTTCATCACCGGATGCGCCTTCGGCCACCACTCGAACCTCGGGTCGTCCCGCAGGTCGGGCAGCCGCACCGGGTCGCCTTCGCGGAGCATCGCGCCGAGCATGCCGTGCTGGCGCGGGAGCGGGCCGATCGCGTCCCACTGCTTGTCGGTCAGCCCCTCGGCGACGAACTCGGCGAACGAGCCGTCCTCGTCGGGCACCCCGAGCGCGGCGTAGCGGGCGTCGAGCAGCCGCTGCGCCGAGCGGACGATGACCTGGAGCACCTCGCGCACCGACAGGTGCCGGGTGACCGCGAGCACGGCGGAGCTCACCGCTTGCAGGATCTCCTCCCGGTCCGACGTCACGGACACACTCTATGGTCCCCGCCCCGTGCTCCCGAGCCGGAAATGGTCCTAGGACGAAGTGCCCAGACGCGGACGGGTCCGAGGTCCGATGTCCCGGAGCCGCCGTTTTCCTACCGTCGAGACATGACGAACACCGCACTGATCACCGGCGCCTCCCGCGGCCTCGGCCTCGCCCTCGCCCGGTCGCTGGCGGAGTCGGGCTGGGACCTCGTCCTCACCGCCCGCGGCAGGGACGACCTCGACCGGGTCGCCGCCGAGCTGGGCGCCACGGCCATCCCCGGCGACGTGACCGACCCGGCCCACGTCGAGCGGCTGTCGCTGGCCGTACCGGAGCTGGACCTGCTGGTCAACAACGCCAGTGACCTCGGCGTCACGCCGTTGCCGCCGCTGGCGTCGTACCCGCTGGAGGCGTTCAAGGCGCTGCTGGAGACCAACGTGACCGCGCCGCTCGCGCTCGTCCAGGCCACGCTGCCCGCGCTGCGCCGGCGGCGCGGCGCGATCGTCAACGTCACCTCCGACGCCGCCACGGGCGCCTACCCCGGCTGGGGCGGCTACGGCGCCACCAAGGCCGCGCTGGAGCAGCTCTCGAACGTGCTGGCCGCGGAGGAGGACGAGGTCGCGGTCTGGTGGGTGGACCCCGGCGAGATGAACACCCGGATGCTCGCCGACGCCGTGGGCGAGCAGGAGGCCGCCGGCGCCGCCGACCCCGCGAAGGTCGCCGCCGCCCTCCACGACCTCGTCAAGGCCCGGCCCGCCGCCGGGCGGGTGAGCCTGCAATGACCGCCGCGCTGGACTTCGCCCTCCCCGACGCCCTGTCCGCGCACGAGCCGCCCGAGGCCAGGGGGCTGCCCCGCGACGGGGTCCGCCTGCTCGTCTCCCGCGGCGACGAGCAGCCCGCGCACCACCGGTTCACGGACCTGCCCGCGCTTCTCGCGCCCGGCGACCTCGTCGTGGTCAACAACTCGGCGACGCTGCCCGCCGCCGTCCGGCTCGACCGGCTCGCCGTCCACTTCTCCACCGCCCGCGAGGACGGCACGTGGCTGGTCGAGCTGCGCCGCCGTACGAGCGCCGCCTCCGAGCCGTACGCCGGAGGGGAGGCCGGCGAGTGGCTGCCGCTGCCCGGCGGGGCCACGCTGCGGCTGCTCGGCCGGGAGACGCCACGGCTGTGGCGGGCCCGACTCGACCGGGACGTGGAGGCGTACCTGCGCGAGCACGGGACGCCGATCCGCTACTCCTACGTGGCCAGGGACTGGCCGATCGACGCCTACCAGACCGTGTTCGCCACCGTGCCGGGCAGCGCCGAGATGCCCAGCGCGGGCCGGCCGTTCAGCGCCGCCCTGGTGACGGCGCTGGTGTCGCGCGGCGTGCACATCGCGCCCGTCACGCTGCACACCGGCGTCGCCTCACCCGAGAAGGACGAGCCGCCCTACGCCGAGAGGTACGAGGTGCCGGCGCCCACCGCGCGGCTGGTCAACCTCACCCGGCGGAACGGCGGCCGGGTCGTGGCGGCCGGCACCACCGTGGTACGCGCCCTGGAGACGGCCGTGGACGCGGACGGGCAGGTGGCCGCCGCCGCGGGCTGGACCAGCCACGTCGTCACGCCCGAGACCGGGGTGCGCGCCGTCACCGGCCTCCTCACGGGCCTGCACGAGCCCCGGTCCAGCCACCTCATGATGCTGACCGCCATCGCGGGCACCGGCCCGCTGACCCGGGCGTACGAGGCGGCGCTGTGGGAGGGATACCTGTGGCACGAGTTCGGCGACACCCACCTGCTGCTCGCAGAATGAACGACGGGCCCGCCCGCGGCGTGATCCGGGTCATGAACACCCACCCTGGTCCGCGACCATCCCGCCGGGCACAGTAGCGTGACTCGATGTGGACCAGCGGACCCTCCTGATCACCCTGAACGGCCCGGACCGGCCCGGCGTCACCTCCCGGCTCTTCTCCGTGCTGTCGAACTTCCCGGTCACCGTCTCCGACATCGAGCAGGTCGTCATCCGGGGGCGGCTCACCCTCGGCGTGCTCGTCGCCTACGCGGGCGGGCCGTCCACCGGCACGGGCAGCACCCTGGGCGCCCTGTGGACCTCCGTGGAGCGCATCGGCGAGGACCTCGGCATGGAGGTGGAGCTCTCCACCGGCTCCCAGGCCAAGGAGAAGCGCCGCCGCGGCCGGCTGTCGGTCAGCGTGCTCGGCGCCACCCTCCAGCCGGCCGCGATCGCCGGCATCGCGGGCCGCATCGCCGCCGCGGGCGCCAACATCGACCGCATCGAGCGCCTCGCCCAGTGGCCCGTCACCTGCATCGAGCTGTCCGTCTCCGGCGCCGACCCCGACGCGCTGCGGGTCGAGCTGGCCGCCGAGGCCGCCGCCCAGCAGGTCGACGTGGCCGTGCAGCGCACGGGACTGTCCCGGCGGGCCAAGCGGCTGATCGTCATGGACGTCGACTCCACCCTCATCCAGGGCGAGGTCATCGAGCTGCTCGCGGCCCACGCCGGCTGCCTGGACGAGGTGGCCCGGGTCACCGAGGAGGCCATGCGCGGCGAGCTGGACTTCGCCGAGTCGCTGCGCCGCCGGGTCGCCCTGCTCGAAGGGCTGCCGGCCGACGTGCTGGAGCTGGTGCGCAAGGAGGTCGTGCTCACGCCCGGCGCGCGCACGCTCGTCCGCACGCTCAAGCGGCTCGACTACCGCTTCGCCATCGTCAGCGGCGGCTTCACCCAGATCACCGACGCGCTCGTCGAGGACCTCGGCATCGACTACTCCGCCGCCAACCTCCTGGAGATCGTGGACGGCCGGCTCACCGGCCGGGTCGCGGGCGAGATCGTCGACCGGCCGGGCAAGGCCAGGGCGCTCGAACGGTTCGCGCGGGAGGCCGGGCTGCCGATCAGCCAGACCGTGGCCATCGGCGACGGCGCCAACGACCTGGACATGATCGCGGCGGCCGGACTGGGCATCGCCTTCAACGCCAAGCCGGTGCTGCGGCAGGCGGCCGACACGACGGTCAACACGCCGTACCTGGACTCGATCCTGTACCTGCTCGGCATCTCCCGGGACGAGGTCGAGGCGGCCGACGCCGAGGACACCGCACTCAGCCGCTGACCTCTCCGTTCAGGGGCAGCGGCTCTTCCAGGCTTCTTCGGGGCTTCTTCGGGCTTCTTCCGGGTGGTGGCGGCTGCTCTCAGGCGGTGACCGGGTTCTCGCGGGCCGGTTCGAGGGCTTCTGTGGTCTTACGGGCGAGTTCGAGGGCGTCGGAGCAGAGGGAGCGCAGCGCCGGGTGGGCCGTCACGGTCAGCCGGAGCTGGCGGCGCACCGCGGACGCCTCCTCCGCCGCCACGCCCTCGGCCGCCTCCTTCGCCACGGCCTCCTCCATGAGGGAGCTGACCTCCCCGGCCAGCTCGGCCAGCCGCGCCTCCAGCTCGTCGGCCTCCGGGGCGGGCTCCCGGGTGCGCACGGTCTCCGCCACGGCCGCCAGCCGGTCCGCCACCGCGTCCAGCACCGCGACGGTGGCGTCGGAGCCCACCTGCGAGCCGCGCAGCACGGACGCCACCACCAGCGCGTCGTCCCGCAGCCTCCGGGCCGCCGTCACCGCCTCGCGCAGCTCCGGCGGGACCCGCCCGCCCGGCTCCTTGCCCAGCTTGTCCAGTGACGCGGTCAGCTCGTCGGCCGCCTGACCCGCCGCGTCCACCCGCGCCAGCACGGCGTCGAGGTCCCGCTCGGCCAGCGTGTCCACCAGCGACGCGTGCTCCTCCAGCAGCCCGGCGGTCCGGCCGCGCAGCCGTCCGCCCTCACCGCGCGGCCACAGCAGCCGCGCCGCCGCCAGCGCCAGCAGACCGCCCGCCACGGTCAGCAGCAGCCGGGCCCCGGCCGCCCGCCAGTCGAGCCGGGTCGAGAAGTCGGCCAGCATCATGGCCAGCGGCGTCGCGAACACCATCCAGTACCCGTAGCTCACCTCGCGCAGCGCGTACCCGGCCGTGGCGAACACCAGCACGGTGACCGCGATCGTGTACGGCCCCGGGACCGCCGCCAGGATCAGCGCGGCGACGGCCGCCCCCAGCACGGTGCCCGCCACCCGCAGGACCACCCGCTCCACCGTGTCGCCGTACGTGGACCGCAGGGCCAGCAACACCGTGATCACGAACCACTTGCCGTACACCTCGTGCGTGCCGATCACGAGCGCCATCGCCACGGTCACCGCGATGCCCAGCCGCCCCGAGTGCTCGGCCACCCCACCGGCCCTCAGCGCCCGCCACGCCGTCCGGATCACGCGGGACACCCGCCGCCGCGCCCCACGCCATCCCCGCCGCCACGCCCTCTCCAGGCTCGCCGGCCGCCAGCGGCCCGCACCGCCCCGCCAGACGGGCCGCCACACCACGGGCTTCCACACCACGGGCCGCCACAAGACCCTCGGCGGCATGGCCGGCGCCCGGATCCCCCGCGCGGCGAACACCCCGATCCCGCGCACCGCCACCACGAGCCGGTCGAGGCAGCGCCGCACCTGTCCCAGCACCGCGACCCGCCGCAACGACGCCGGGTCGGCGCCGGAGCCGGACCGCACCTCGCCCGCGTGCTCGCCGAAGCGCGCCGCCGCGTCCAGTGCCGCCTGCACGTCCTGCGGCGCCCTCGTCCGCAGCGCCACGGTCATGGCCCGTACGACCTCGTCGATCTCCCGCCGGTCCGCCGCGGCCTCCACGCGCAGCCGGCGCAGCGCGACCGTCTCGGCGAAGACGCGCAGCAGCATCCGCACGTACGCGTCGGCGGAGCGCGTGGTGTCCTCACCCGCGTGGAACGAGGCCGACGCCGTGGCCGCCCCCTCCAGCGCCTTCGAGGCGCGCTCCCGGAGCCGGCTCCACGCCTCCTCGTCCAGGTCGACGCCGTCGAGCAGCGACGCCAGCGCCTCCCGTGCCCCGCCGAGCGCGTCGCGCAGCGGGTCCAGCCGCCGCACCGGCCACGGCGCCATCGCCAGCAGCAGGAACACCGCGCCGCCCAGCGCCATCTCCAGCGGCCCCGCCGGCCCGACCGGCCCGTGCAGGTAGAAGGCGACGATCGCCGCGATCGCGGGCGGCGTCCCGACGAGCTTCCACCGCCCGGCCGCCGCCACCAGGCCGATCGCCACGGCCCCCCACCAGGGGTACGGCGCCAGGAACAGCCCCAGCCACGCTCCGGCCGCCACCAGGACCAGCTTGACCACCAGGTTCCAGGCCCGCTGCGCGTACGGCTTGCCGTATGTGTCGCCGAACGCGGTCAGGTAGGCGCCGAGCGCCACGAACGCACCGCTGTGCGGCAGTCCCGCGGCCACGCCGGCGAACAACGGCCACGCCACGGCCACCCCGCACAGCAACCCGTACTTCCACGGCGGGCGCGCCGGCAGCGCGAACCCGTCACGCAACGCTCCGGCGGCCCCCCGCATGCGTGTCGCCCCTGGTCGGTGTTTCCTTCAGATCTGGTCGGTGTTCCCCGGGATCCGGTCAGTGTTCCTTGGGATCCCAGCGCGAGACCAGGTGTCCCTCCCCTGGGCACAGGTCTACCCAGGAGGAACCCGTCCGGATCACCGCGAACGACCCTGGCCGGAACCCGTAGTCTCCGCCCGCCAGCCCGAGCGCCAGCTCGTGCACCCCGGGGTTGTGCCCGCACAGGACGAGCGTGCCCACCTCCGGGCCGGTCCTCCTGACCAACTCCAGCAGCTCGTCCGGGTAAGCCTCGTAGATATCGCGCTCGTAGCTCACCTCGACGTCGGGGAACGCCAGCTCGGCGGTGCGCCTGGTGCGCTCGGCCGGCGAGCACAGGACCAGGTCGGGGACGAGCCCCATGTCCCGCACCTCGTCACCGGCGCGGCCGGCGTCCCGCTCGCCCCGTTCGGTCAGCGGCCGCTCGCGGTCACTCAGGCCGGGCACCTGCGCGGCCTTGGCGTGGCGGAGCACGATCAGCGTGGGCATCCGATCACACCCCCCTCGACGCCCACATGCCCATGGCCACGATGACGGCCAGAATGACGAGCATCGCGAGCAGGATGAGGGCCAGCGTCTTTCCACCGGTGGGCCGCTTGTCGTCCATCCGCACAGTTTCCCACCGGGGCAGTCAGGTGTCCCGAAGGGGTCCGATCACTCGGCCCCCCACCACACCCCCGCCTCTCCGCCATGCGCCACCCGCTCCTCCATGCGCCCCCACACCGCCGCCACCATGTGACCCACACACCCGGGCCCCCCGGTGCGACCACCACACCCGCTCGCCACCGTGCGACCATCACACCCGCCCCGCCCGAGCCCCCATAGCCGCCCCCCATCCGGGGCCGCCGCAGCCGCCCCTCACCCGAGACCGCCGCAACCGTCTCTTTCCCCCCGACGCCGTCGAAGACGCGAAGCCTTCGTCCCGAAACGCGAGCGCCCGCCCTCCCCACATCGGGAAGGACGGGCACGTGCGGACTGCGAGGGCGTCGGCCTACGACGCGACCGGGGTGTGCTCCCGGTTGTTGTTGTTGGCCGGCTCGCTGGTGACCGAGCGCCGCTTGGAGACGACGATGGCCACGACCACCACTCCCACTGCGAACACCGTGACCCCGACCCGCAGCACGGTGTTGCCCGCGTACAGCACCACGGCGGGCGCCACCAGCAGGGCGACGAGGTTCATCACCTTGATCAGCGGGTTGATGGCCGGACCGGCGGTGTCCTTGAACGGGTCGCCCACCGTGTCACCGATGACGGTCGCGGCGTGGGCCTCGGAGCCCTTGCCGCCGTAGTGGCCGTCCTCGACCAGCTTCTTCGCGTTGTCCCAGGCGCCACCGGAGTTGGCCAGGAACACCGCCATCAGCGTGCCGCAGGCGATCGCTCCGGCCAGGAACGCGCCCAGCGGCGCGTACCCGAGCGCGAAGCCAACCGCGATCGGCGTCATGACCGCCAGCAGCCCCGGAGTGGCCAGCTCGCGCAGCGAGTCACGGGTGCAGATGTCGACCACGCGCCCGTACTCGGGCTTCACGGAGCCGTCCATGATGCCCGGGTTGTTGCGGAACTGGTCGCGCACCTCGAACACCACGCGCATCGCGGCCCGCCCGACCGCCATGATCGCCAGGCCGGCGAAGAGGAACACCACAGCCGCGCCGATGATGAGACCGACCAGTACGTTCGGCTGGTCGATGCTGAGGCTGAACGAGGTGGCCTGCGCGAGCTGCGACTCCACCGCCGTGCGGAACGCGCCGAACAGCGCGGTCGCCGCGAGCACGGCCGTGGCGATCGCGATGCCCTTGGTGATGGCCTTGGTGGTGTTGCCGACGGCGTCGAGGCTGGTCAGGACCCGCGCGCCCTCGCCCTCGACGTCCCCGGACATCTCGGCGATGCCCTGCGCGTTGTCGGAGACCGGGCCGAAGGTGTCCATGGACACGATGACGCCGACCGTGGTGAGCAGGCCGGTGCCGGCCAGCGCCACCGCGAACAGCGCGATCGTCACGTTCCCGAAGCCCAGCAGGAACGCGCCGTATACCGCGCCCGCGATGATCAGCGCCGAGTAGACCGCCGACTCCAGGCCGACGCTGATGCCGGCCAGGATGACGGTGGCGGGGCCGGTGGCCGAGCTCTCACCGATCTCCCGGACCGGGCGGCGGTTCGTCTCGGTGAAGTAGCCGGTCAGGAGCTGGATGGCGCTGGCCAGGACCAGGCCGATGAGCACCGCGCCGATGGCGATCAGCCTCGGGTCCGCGTCGGACTTCACGGCCGAGCCGCTCAGGCCGCTGAAGCTGTCCGGCAGGTACCAGAACGCGGCTGCCGCGACCAGCACCGCGGAGATGGCGGCGGAGATGAAGAAGCTGCGGTTGATGGCGGACATGCCGTTGCGGTCGCGGTCGCGCATGCCGGTCACGAAGATGCCGATGATGGCGGTGACCACCCCGATCATCGGGACGATGAGCGGGAAGATCAGTCCCTGCTCGCCGAAGGCCACCTTGCCGAGGATCAGGCTGGCGACCAGCATGACCGCGTACGACTCGAACAGGTCGGCGGCCATGCCGGCGCAGTCACCGACGTTGTCTCCCACGTTGTCGGCGATGGTCGCGGCGTTGCGCGGGTCGTCCTCCGGGATGCCCTGCTCGACCTTGCCGACCAGGTCGGCGCCGACGTCGGCGGCCTTGGTGAAGATGCCGCCGCCGACACGCATGAACATGGCGAGCAGCGCCGCGCCGAAGCCGAACCCTTCGAGCACGCCCGGCGCGTCCCCCTGGTAGAGGAAGACGACGACGGCCGCGCCCAGCAGGCCGAGCCCGACGGTGAACATGCCCGCCACGCCGCCGGTGCGGAAGGCGATGCGCATGGCGCGCTTCTCGCCCGTGTCGCGGGCCGCGGCGGCCACGCGCACGTTTCCGCGCACGGCCAGCCACATGCCCATGAACCCGGTCAACGCGGAGAACACCGCGCCGACCACGAAGAAGATGGAGCGACCGATGCGGACATCGGTCTCGCCCGGCAGCAGAAGCAGCAGGAACGGAATCACGACGACGAAGATCGCCAGCGTGCGGAACTGCCGTGCCAGATAGGCGGCAGCGCCTTCCTGCACGGCCCGGGCGATGTCCTGCATGCGCTCGGTACCCTGGTCAGCGCGCAACACCTCGCGCACCAGGCCGCCGGCGACGGCCAGAGCGATCAGTGCGACCGCGGCGACCACGATCACGATGGTGAGATTGTTACCGTTCAGGGCCAGATTGGACGCTGGCTCGGCGGCCAGCACGTGCCTAAACATCGGGTTCTCCTCGGCAAGACCGGTCGTCCTGCCCGGGCGGTGCTGCGAACGTCGGCTGGCGGTGCGGCACCATCCGGGTTGTGGGTGCCGCTTCCGGTTGAGTCCGCAGTTTCGCCGGATCACCTTGGCCGGTGCCGGGAGTCTACGCAGCGTCTGCCAGGATATGAAGGCTCTGCAGCCGGTTAATTGTGCGCGCGTCCAGTAAACCGCTGACAGCGGGGCGATTTGGGATCTGACAAGGCAAATTTCCGGCGGTTTACGGCCCTGACAACACGAGATAACGACACGCCCGAAAGACCCACCAGCCCCGTAGGCCTCCTGACCACCGGCTCTCCCTGTGGCCACACCGTGGATGCCTGCGCCGGCCGGTCGTCACGGCACAGGTGGGACAGGCGTACAGAGGGTCCCGGGGCCATGAATTGTCGGCATGCTCGGAGAGCAGGGCGGACGAAGCCCAGGGGACGATGATCTGCCGGCACCCCTCAGGGCCGCGGCACGTGGATGCCACCGGACCGCGGCATGTGGAAGTCAACGGGCCACGGCACATGGAGGTCTCGGGACTACGGCGCATGGAAGCCATCGGACCACGGCACATGGAAGCCTCGGGTTCGGTGCGCGGAAGCCTCGGGGCCACGGCACATCGAAGCCTCGGGTTCGGTGCGCGCGTCGCGGCGGTCGGCCTGCGCCGCTGGAGGAGCGTGCCCCTGGACAGAGGCCGGCCCCGGTCGGCGGGTGGGGCCCACCGTGCCTTGCCGTAAAGGATGGATGTCACGCGGAAACGCACGCACAGCCACGGACGGCACCAAACACCCAGCGGCGCGACACTCACCACGCGCCCCGGACGTGCTTGGCGGCCGTCGTCAACGGGTCGCCGCGCACGCGCCGGGAGCCGCGCAAGCGCCAGAACAGAAAGGGGATCTACACGGGAAGGCGGCCGTTGGGGGCGGCGGGCCAGCTCATGCGGATGCGCATGCCCTTGGGACTGGGAAAGACCTCGACATCGTCGGCCAGGCCCGCGATGACCGCGATGCCGAAACCCGTCGTGAACGGGTCGGAGAGCATCCCCAGATCCAGGGGTTGCTCCGGCTTGATCTCGTCGCTGGGGGCCTGGTCGCTTACTGTTACCTCGAAACGTCCGGAGTCGTCACGTAGCTCGATGCGGATGGGCTCGCCCGGGCAGTGGGCACGATGGGCCTCCACCGCCCGAGAGCACGCTTCACCCACGGCGAGCCTGACCTCGTCCAGGAGCGACTCCTCCACGCCGGTGCGCCGGGCGATCGCCGTGGCCACCAGCCGGGCGGTCCGCACGTGTGCGGGGAGGGCACTGAACGTCAGCTCGACAGTGGCCATCTACTTGTCTTTGCCGTGAGCTTCCTTGGCTTCGTCGACAGAAGCGTAGATCCCGAAGACCTTGGTCAGACCGGTGATCCGGAAGATCTTGAGAATGCGCTCCTGCGTGCAGACCAGCTCCAACGAGCCGTCGTGCGCCCGAACCCGCTTGAGCCCCCCGACCAGCACACCAAGGCCGGTCGAGTCCAGGAAGTCAACCTTCTCCATGTTCACGAGAAGGTGGAAGTTACCCTTGTTCACCAGATCGATGAGGAGCTCACGCAATCTCGGCGCGGTGTAGACATCGATCTCACCCTCGACCTCAACGATGGTGAGTCCGTCTTCGGTGCGGTGATCCAACTTCAGATCCACAGATCCTCCAGCGCCTCGCCTGCGAAAGTACCCTTATGAGCCTGGTCGTCCGGAGCTTAGCCGCCCGGCCGACCGACCCTGACGCGCGGCATTCAACCATGCGTCTCGCTTGTGTCTACACGAAATCACGATTCCCGACGACTTTGCCCACGGATGCAGACTGGAAACAGTGACTTCCACCGCTTCCTCCCCACACCGGCCAGGTCCACTCCTGCGGCACCTGCTCGGCGTTCCCGCACGTCACGAGCGCGTCACCCATGTGGAGCATGTTCCAGCACGTCAGGCCGGTCAAGCCAGATGGCCGAAATGGGCGCCGGAACTCCTGGTTACGCGCTTGGCGAACCGCGGCATCACCGGCATGTGGCCCCATCAGTACGAAGCCGCCGACCTGGCCTATCGTGGCCGAAACGTGATCATTTCCACGGGTACGGCCTCGGGCAAGTCGCTGGCGTACCTGGCCCCGGCGGTCGCCTCCTGTCTCGACGGAGGCACGGTCCTGTATCTGACGCCGACCAAGGCCCTGGCCGCCGACCAGCTCCGCGGGCTGCGGGAGCTGCACATCGCGCAGGTGCGCGCGGCGACGTTCGACGGTGACACTCCGTTCGAGGAACGGACATGGGTGCGCCAGCACGCGAACTATGTCCTGACGAACCCGGACATGCTGCATCGCAGCATCCTTCCTCGGCACGCCCAGTGGTCCTCGTTCTTCCGCCGGCTCCGCCTCGTGGTGGTGGACGAGTGCCACGGCTATCGGGGGGTGTTCGGCTCGCACGTGGCCCAGATCCTGCGCCGCCTGCGGCGCGTCTGCGCCCGGTACGGGTCGCACCCGGTGTTCCTGCTGGCCTCGGCGACGGCCAGCGAGCCGGGGACGTTCGCCAGACGGCTGACGGGGCTGGAGATGGACGAGGTGACCGAGGACGCCTCCCCCAAGGGCGCGACCACGTTCGCCCTGTGGGAGCCGCCGCTGACGGAGCTGCGCGGCGAGGGCGGCGCTCCGGTGCGGCGCACGGCGACGGCCGAGACTGCCGACCTGCTGGCCGACCTGGTCCTGGCCGACGTCCGGACACTGGCCTTCGTCCGCTCGCGGCGCGGCGCTGAGACGGTCGCGCTGACGGCCCGCGCCAAGCTCGCCGACGTCGCCTTCTCCCTCTCCGCCCACGCCCACCGCCCCCGCCCCTCAACCGTGTACCCCACCGACCACACCGACCACACCGACGCCCAACTCCCGGCTCCCGTTGAGCCACACCAGCACCCCAACTCCCAGCAGCGAACCGACACTCAGCGGCACCTGCACCCCGATGGCCAGCAGTCCACCTCCACGCAACAGAACATTCATCCCGACACCCATCAACCCAACACCACCCAGCAGCACATCCAGCCCGACAGTCAGCAACCCACGCCCGCCCCGCACCACATCCAGTCCGACAGACCGCATCCCACGCCCGCTCAGTGGCACCTCCGCCCCGATACCCGGCAACCCACCACCACCTGGCAGCACGTCCACCCCGACACCCCGCATCCCATGACCGCGCAGGGTGACCTCCCAGCCAGCCACCACCCCGTGAGCCCTCGCCACCTGCACAACGAGCTCCCCGACCAGCAAGACCCCGCGGATGCCCCCACCTCCCTCCCGCCGGGTTCCTGGCCGCTCCCCGACGACGCGTCCGACTCGGCCGGTCTCCCGGACAAGGTGGCCGCCTACCGGGCCGGCTACCTCGCCGAGGACCGTCGCCAGCTGGAGAAGGCGCTCCGCTCGGGCTCCCTCATGGGTCTGGCCACCACGAACGCCCTCGAACTCGGCGTCGACGTCTCCGGGCTGGATGCCGTACTGATCGCCGGCTGGCCCGGTACCCGCGCCTCCCTCTGGCAGCAGGCGGGCCGAGCCGGACGCGACGGCCAGGACGCGCTGGCCGTCCTCATCGCCCGGGACGACCCGCTCGACACGTACCTGGTGCACCATCCGGACGCGCTCTTCGGCCGGCCCGTCGAGGCGATCGTGCTCGACCCCGACAACCCGTACGTCCTCGGCCCGCATCTCTGCGCCGCGGCCGCGGAGATCCCGCTGAGCGAGGACGACCTGCCGATCTTCGGTCCCACAGCGCCGGAACTCCTCGACGACCTGGTGACCCAGGGCCTCCTGCGGCGGCGCCCCACCGGGTGGTTCTGGACCCGGCGCGAGAGGGCAACCGACCTGGCCGACATCAGAGGCTCGGGCGGCGCCCCGATCCAGGTGGTCGAGTCGTCCACCGGCCGCCTCCTCGGCAGCGTGGACGAGCCGTCGGCGCACACCACCGTTCACACGGGCGCGGTGTATCTGCACCAGGGCGAGACGTTCCTGGTCGAACTGCTCGACCTCGAAGCCGGGGTGGCTCTGGTCAGCAGCAGCGAGCCGGACTACACAACGTTCGCCCGGGATGTCACCGAGATCTCCGTACTGTCCTCCCTTCGCTCGCACGCCCTGGGACGGGGCGAACTCCACTTCGGCGAGGTCGAGGTGACCCGGCAGGTCGTCTCGTACCTCAAACGACGTCTCCAGTCCGGCGAGATGCTCGGCGACGAGCCCCTCGACCTCCCGCCGCGCACCCTCCGCACCAGGGCGGTGTGGTGGACGCTCCCCGGCTCGGAGCTGGTACGGCTGGCCGAGGACGGCATCGACCTCGGCGGCGCCGCCCACGCCGCTGAGCACGCCTCCATCGGACTGCTGCCCCTGTTCGCCACCTGCGACCGCTGGGACATCGGCGGCGTCTCCACCGAGCTGCACCCCGACACGGGCCTGCTGACCGTGTTCGTGTACGACGGCCACGAAGGAGGCGCGGGCTTTGCCGAGCGCGGGTACTCCCGGGCAGCCGACTGGCTGACGGCGACGCGTGAGGCGATCGCCTCCTGCGAATGCGAACGCGGCTGTCCCTCGTGCATCCAGTCCCCCAAGTGCGGCAACGGCAACGAACCCCTGGACAAGCGCGGCGCCATCCGCCTCCTCGACACCCTCCTGGGCACGTCGCCGAACTGACCACGGGGTTGTTCGACACGGGCGGCCGGAAGCGGTCCGCGCGGGGGGTTCTGATGCGTGATACCGGTGATGAGTCTTCGTGAAGTCACTGGTGGTGGGTCTTCGTGAAGTCACTGATCGTGCCGATGTTCCTCTTGATCGCGAGGGTCCGGGGCGTGGAGGTCGGCCGGAGATCCGATCAGGGTTCGTCGCGCTCACCTGGCTGGGGATGAACCGTCCCAGTCATCGCCTGAGGCCTGGTCAACGGGCTGGCCGGCAGGTCGCGGGCCCGCACGGGAGCGACCCGTCAGTGATCGGCTTCCCGCGAACGGGTACCGGGCCGCAAGGGATGTCCAGACGTCGGCGATCTCGTCGCTCACTTGGCATCTGACTAGCTTCGTGCCGTTCTCTGCTGCCACGGCGGCCGCTACTCGGCACGCCTCGTCCGGGTCCGTGATCGCCAGCCGTGCCGCCGCCAGAGCACTCAGGTCCGCCGCGGCGTTGACGCGGTGACGGGCCACTCGCGCGGACGCCACGGTGGCCAGCGCCACGGCGACCACCATCAAGATCCCCATGAGCGCGATGCCCCACAAGGTCGCCGAGCCCCGGTCGCGTCCTTGAGGGCGTCGGTCTGGAAGAACGGTGGACGACACGTCAGACCCTTCTCGATTACGTCTCTCAGTTGCGTCTGTTACGCCGGTCATGTCGGCTACGTCGGACACTGGTCTCTCGGTGAGGTGCTGGTGTCGATGGCTTGCGCTCGTGGATCTCCGGTCTCCAGCCTCTGTAGGGCCGATGCGTGTTCGCCGGTCGTCTCCTGCTTCTCGCCTGTTCTTCGCGTGCTTCGCGCCCTTCGTGTCATCGGGGTCGTTCACGCCATCCACCTCATTCACCTCATGTGCCATCTCCGTGTTCTTCGCGTTGTTCCCGTGCTTCGCGTTCTTCGCGTGCTCCGCCATCTCCGCGCGCTTCGCGTTGTTCAGGTGCTTCGCCCTCCTCGCGGACTCGCTTTTTCGCGGTGGTGGCAATGTGCCGGTCTCGGTTATGTGTCGGGGCAGGGAGGTGTGCGGTTGCTTTGCCCGGCTTCTGGAATGCCGGCTTGTGCCGGCTCGCTGGTTTCAGCTCTCGGTGGCAGCCGAGGCGGAGGCCGACACACGTATCGCGGGGAAGGCCGCACCCCACGCCGGCCGCACATCCACCGCGACCTTCACGTGTGTACGTTCCGGGCCTCGGCTCACCTCCACCTGGGCGTCCGACCGAGTCGCCGACCTGACCACTTCGCGTACCTGGTCCAAGGGCTCCCCGCGGGCGGCGGCCCGCGCTCCCACGCGGGCCGCGTCCACGCATTCGAGCTGGGCTCCGACGGCCTGGACAGTCCACAGAGCGGCGGCCAGCACGACCATCAGAGCGGGGAGGACGGCGGCCGTCTCGGCGGTCACCGAACCTCTGGACCCTGATGGCCCGGCACGCCACGCGGTGGACCTCCGGGTCAAGGTCATGTGGTGGTCTTGAGGGCGCGGTCGATGAGTGCCTTGAGCATCTCCTGGACCTCCGGGCTGCTCACCACCTTGAACAGCAACGCCGCGAAAGCGCAGGCCGCGATGGTGCCAACGGCGTATTCGGCTGTGGACATGCCTCGGTCGCGGTTGGCCACCGCGTAGCGCGCCCACGTGGCGATCCACCGCCCGGCACGGCGGCGCTCTTCCGCGCCCGCCGGAGGAGTGGTGGGGGATTCCGCGGTCGCCGTGACGGTGGTCTCTCGGAAGGTAATGGGGTCGCGCATCATGCCTCCAGGTGGCTCGGTGCCGGGGCGATCCGGCGTTGCGGACCAAGCGTCGCGGGGAGGGACGGGTGGCCGTTGCGCCGAATGGCGTTCTGTGGATAGGGCGGAGTGGGCGGGGTTCCCTGTGGATGCGTGCCGATTGCGGGCGGGGAGATCTGAACGATCTGCGCAGTTGAGGCCGGAGTGAGGACGCTGTGGTGGGGCCGGGGATGCAGGGTTGTGGAGTGGGCCCGTGACTCCTTTGGGAGGAGACGGGTGATGGCACCGGCCTGGGGCCGCTCAGAACTCTGAAGGTCGCTGCGACATGCGCACTTGGTGGCGCGTCCCTGACGTGACGCGAGTGATGCCCTTCGTGATACGTTCTGCGGCGACGTGCACCGCTGCGAACCTGAGGAGGTGAGACCGATCAACGCTGTGACAGGTCGGGGCTCCCTCCCTTGCAGGGTCTAGGGAGCGCCCGCAGGAGGCATCCCGAAAGGCTTGCAACGCTTTGCGCTTCACTTCCCAGACGTCGTCGGACGGCGTCACAGAACAGCTCTTCACCCTCGGCGAGATCCCCGGTGTGCTGTGGACGCCGGAAGACGCCCTCGGCCCTCGGCCCCTGATCCTGATGGGACACGGCGGCGGGCAACACAAGAAGGCCCCCGGCGTCCTTGCCCGCGCGCACCACTTCGTCGCTGAGGGCGGTTTCGCGGTCGCCGCGATCGACGTACCCCATCACGGTGAGCGGCCGAAGGACGAGGAATTCACCCGGATCGCAACCGAGAACCGGGCCCGTATGGCCGCCGGAGAGGACACGGCCGCGCTGGTGGTCGCCATGCACACTCTCCTGGCCGGGCAGACCGTCGCGGAATGGCAGGCGGTCCTGACCGCGCTCCAAGCACTCGACCATGTCGGCGAGGGCCCGGTGGGCTATTGGGGCATGTCGATGGGCTGCGGGCTCGGTGTCCCGCTCGTCGCCGCAGAACCCCGGGTCCGCGCCGCGGTACTGGGCCTGCTCGGGTCGCCCGAGCTGGCCGGGACCGCCTCGCGGGTCACCGTGCCGATGCAGTTTCTCGTCCAGTGGGACGATGCGCTTGTACTGCGGGCCCAGAGCCTGGCGTTGTTCGACGCTTTCGGTTCAGCCGAGAAGACGCTGCACGCCAACCCGGGCAATCACGGAGATCTGCCATGGTTCGAGACGGACAGCTCGCTGCGCTTCTTCGCTCGGCATCTCGGCTGATACCCGCCAAGTCCTCTGTAGTCCGCTGTAGTCCTCGACCGCGCCGGTCGTGATCCGTTCCCGGCCGGCGCGTTCGCGGCAGGCCGTTCGGCATAGCCGGGCAAGTGCACGTGCGGCAGATCGGCGAAGACGAGGGGCGTGTCTGCCGCGGATCGTGTCAGGAGGGCAGGTTCAGAACCGTGCGAACCATAGTGGAAGTGATCACGGCCTCGGGACGACCCGGCCGGTGGCACCCGGGCCTGGGTCTGACCAAGAGCGATCGAGCAGCCCGAGCTCGCCATGGCGGCGGTAGCGATTCAGTCACTTGGAAGCGGTGATGCGAGGTGCCCATCTCCTGCTGCGGGCGGGTGCGACGTCTCTCGACCGGCCGACGTCGTCCTCCGGGGCTGGGCGGGGCGTTGTGATGCGTCATGCCGACCGGACGTCCTCGGCCGGCGCGGCAACCGCGGGTTCAGGCATGTGTGTTCCCTTGGGCAGCAAGAGCGGGGTGGCAAGCAGGAGAACGCCGGAGATGGTGATCGCGGTGAGCGGGCTGGTGAGTGTCGCGAGGACGCCCCAGATCGCCATGAGGGCGGCCTGAGCGAGTTTGCTGCTGATGCTCCATGCGGTGAGCACTTGCGCGGTGTGATCAACAGGAGTGCGTTGTAGACGTTCTGTCGCGTAGATGGGGTTGAAGACGCCCATGCAGGTGATCAGCAGGCCCTCGACGACGATGACCGTGAGAAGTCCGGGGATGCCCGGTTGGGTGAGGGCGAGGCCGAGCGGGAAGAGAGATCGCAGCCAGCCGGAGACGATCATGACCCGGTGCCGGCCGTGGCGGGCGACGAGGCGCGCGGAGAGGCGGGCGCCGACGAAGCCGCCGATGGCGGGGACCCCGAAGGCGAGGCCGTATTGCCAGGCCGGGAAGTGGTACTGGCCCAGCAGGAGGATGGACAGGAGCGGGACGGTGGCCATGATCAGACCGCCGACGGTCGCGGAGTTGAAGAACAGACCTCGCAGTACGCGGTCGTGGAGGATGAACCGCCAGCCGTTGAGAAGGTCGGCTCCACGCAACCTGGTGGCCGGGTCGCGAGGTGCCGCGACGTCGCCTCCACGGATGCGGAGCACTCCGAGCGCGGACAGCAGGTAGCTGAAGGCGTCCGCCGCGACCGTGATCATCGGGCCGAGAAGCCCGATGAGTGCCCCGCCCAGAGGCGGTCCCGCCGCGGTCGCCACCCACGCCGTGCCCTCGAATCTGCCGTTCGCGACGAGGAGGTGGTCGCTGCGGACGAGGTGTTTCATGTAGGCGCCGGAGGCGGCGGTGACGGCGATGCTCGCGGTTCCGGCGAGGACCGACACGACAAGCAGCTGGCCGTAGGTCAGTAAGCCCAGGAGGTACGTGATCGGGACGCTCGCCATGGCGAGGAAGCGGACCAGGTCCATCCCGATCATCACCGGGCGCTTGGCCCGATGCTCGACCCACGGCCCGAGCGGGACGGCGACGATCGCCGCGACCGCAAGTCCGGCGGCGTCGAGGAGCGAGACGGCGAAGGCCGACGAATGCAGGACCCGAACCGCGATGAGCGAGAAGGCCCCGAAAGCGATCCACGTGCCGTATGTGCTGACGGCGTAGGCCGACCACAGCCACCCGAAGCCGGGCCCCAATTTCACGCGCACGTGACTCCTTTGCGACAACCGAATGTTTGGCTGCCCGAATCACACCAGCCCTTTTGGCGTGCCATCAAACAACCGACTCTCGGCGAGCCACAACTATTGGTTGGGCATGAATATGCTGAAGCGATGGACACGGAAGCGGTGCGAACGTTCGTCCGGGCGGCCGAGCTCGGCCAGTTTCAACATGTGGCCGACGAGCTGGGCGTGACACAGCAGGCCGTCTCGAAGCGGATCGCGGCTCTGGAGCGCGAGCTGGAGGTCCGCCTGTTCACCCGTACCGCCCGAGGGGTCGAACTGACGCTGGACGGCCAGGCGCTCCTCCCGCACGCACGGAGCATCGTCGCGGATGTCGAGCGCGCCATCGCCGCGATCAGGCCGAACTCACGGGCTCTGCGGATCGACGTCCTCGGCTTTCGGAGCGGACAGGCCATCGTCCTCCACGACTATTGGCGGTCGCATCCCGACACCGACCTCGACGTGGTGACCTTGAAGGCCAGCGACCCACGCGTGGCGGTTGCCGCCATCCGAGCGGGCGATATCGACGCCTCGTTCCGCACCGTCACCGACCCGGCCACGCTGCCCAGCGACGTCGAGATGATCCATGTACTCGACTTCCCTCTGGAGCTCCTCGTGGGCCCGAGACATCCGCTTGCCTCCGCGCGGACGCTGACACCAGCCCAGCTGCGCCAGCATCGGATCTGGGTGCCGGGTATCGCACCACGGAGCGAATGGGCAGAGTTCTACGACCAGCTCGCCACTGCCTTCGACCTCCGCATCGACGGGGCGGGCCCGAACTTCGGCGTCGAGGCGCTTCTCGACACCCTCGCGGAATCCGCGGACGTGGCCACCCTCGTCGGGTCCCGAGACCGCCTCGTCTGGCCGACGAGCTACGACCTACGCCGCATCCCGGTCGTGAACCCTACGATCGCCTATCCGCAATCGCTCATCTTCCCCAGAACGAATCCACACCCTGGACTTCGGGCGATCCTCGACTACTTCGGAAGCCTGGCAACTCTGCCCGAGACAGCCTGGCTACCCTCTTGGGCAACGCCGCGCCGTAACGGTGGGGACGTTCCACACACCCGGCGTTGAGAGTCGCCTCCAACGGCGCGCTGCCGGCATGACGAACCGTGGGACGAAGAAACCGCTGGTGCGGAAAGTCGTGGAAAGCGGGAAGGCCGGAGCGGTGAGGTGGTTCAGGGAAGCACGATGGTCGATGCCAGGCCGGCTATCACGGGGATGATGCCGAGCAGGACGAAGGCCGGCAGGAAGCACAGGCCGAGTGGTGCCACCGCCTTGACACCGACGCTTCGGGCCGCCGCGACCGACGTCGCCCGGGCGGCCTCGCGGGCATCGTCGGCTACGCGCATGAGGACGTCCGCGACCGGTGCGCCGCTCTGCGCGGCACGGCTCATGGCGCGCGCCAGTTGGCCCGTGGACGGGTCCCTGGCGAGGTGAGCCCATGTCGGCTCCGGGTCGGCGCCGAGGCGGAGCTGGCTGCTGACCCAGGAGAGGCGTTGGCCGAGGGGGCCTGCGACCGCGTTCGCGGCGATCTCGGTCGCTGCGCCGACGGGGCGGCCGGCGCTGAGGCAGGCGGCCATCAGGTCGGCGGCGAACGGCAGGTCGGCGATGATCCGTTCACGAATGCGCCGGGTGGCCGGGGCCTGCCTTCTTCGCAGCGCGAAGGCCACCGTGGGCATGGTGAGCAGGCCTGCCACGACTCCTGGGACGCCACCGATCATGAGGGTGGCGATGCCGCCCGCTGCCGCCGAGGTGATCACGGTGCGCCGGTCGAGAGGGCGAGCTGTTGCTCGGGCCGGGGCCAGCCAGGCTGGGAAGGGCTCTTCATGGTGGCCTGGTTTGTGGTGCGCGTCCGTTTGCGAGGGCGAGGGCGTCGGCGTTCTGTCCGTCCCTGGATCGTCCGCATTCAGGGGCCTTGGTGCTCCGGCTGCATCTGGCGGTGTCGGTGCTGCTGCTGTGGAGGTGCCGGGCCTGGGGCGTAGCTTGGCCAGCCGCGCAGCGGGGGTGGTCGGTGACATGCACAGCCACGTGGAGAGGCCGGCACAGAGTGCCGATAGGAGGGCGAGCATTTGTTGGTCCGATTCGTTGGTCCGCTGTCGGTTCGGGGGATGGCTGCCTTGAGTGGGTGGGGTGGCGTGTTCTGCGGTCCGGTTGAGTGGATGGCCGTCGGCGTCGGGGCGCTCCGGGAGACATGCGCAGATCGGAGGCGGGTCACGTGGTCGGGTGGTCCTGGCGTGGCGTCACGTGCATGCTCCGTACGTGATCGATCTTGCTGACGCGCTGTCCGTCGTCCTCGCGCGGGCCGTGTCTACATGGTTCTGATGATGGCGTGCAGTCTGTGAGCTGATTTATGTAGGGGCCCGGGCGTCGCACTGGTACGGACCGGTCTTCATGAAGCCTGGGCTCGTAGGGCCATGCGGTGGGTCCACCACAGACCGCAGGCGTCAAGGGCGATGCCCGCCATGAGGCAGGCGAGCCCGGGAAGGCTGCCGAACAGGAAGTCCAGCGGATGCATGTCCAGCGCGGCGGCCATGAGGAGGCCGAGGGCCGGGAGGGCGGCGAGCATCCTGGCCGTCGTACGCGGGCCGGCGAGCTGGGCGGCGACGTCCTGCCGGTGGACCTGGGCTGTGCGTAACGTGCCTCCGACCCGCTCCACCAGCGCGGCGAGGCCGGCTCCCGCCGTCATGCTGACCTCCCAGCACGCGGCCAGGCGGCGCAGGCCCTCCCCTCCTTGAGTCGGCGCAGCCGCCACAAGGGCGCTCGACACGTCCCCGCCGTCTCGGGCCGCCGCCGCGACTGGCCGTATGGCGTCAGCGTCGGGGAAGTCCACGGCTTCGAGGGCTCTCGTCAGCGCCTCGCCCGGGGTGCGGCCGGCCGTGAGTTCAGCCGTCAGGGACTGGCACAGCTCGATCGTGACCCGGCGCCAGGCGTCGGCTCGGCGGGCCGGGCTGGGGCGCGCCGCCAGCCGTCGTAGGGACTGCCACGGGAACGACCGTTCAGGCGAGGTCATGCGGCGCAGTCGTGCCACCGCGATGTCGGGGCCTGTCCACAGCCAGATGGCGAGGGTCGTGAACATCGCGGCAGTGAACGCCGTCATCGCCTTCTCCTGCCTGCTGCTCGTCGCATGCCGCGGTGTCACTCCGTTGTTCTGTCGTCCCGTGTGGGGTTGATCGCTGTTTCTGCTGGTGGCGCCGAGCTGGACGCAGCTCGGCGCCCGGCCCTGGTGCCCGGGGCGCATGCCTCGCATGCCTCATGACGGTGTTCTTGCTGCGAGGGCGTCGTAGCCGGGACCGAAGTGGGAGCGGCCGTGTGCGTCGAAGCTCAGAGCCGGGACCGCTTCCACGAAGCCCGCCGGAGTGCGGGACAGGAGGCAGATCTCCGCCACGCGGCGGCGGCCGTCCGTGCGTCCGCGCGTCAGGTGCACCACCACGTCGAGCGCGGCGGCGAGCTGGCTGTGCACGGCCTCCCGGGTGAGTCCGGCGGCGCAGCCGAGCGCCTCCAGGCGTGGCGGCACGTCCGCCGCGGTGTTGGCGTGCAACGTGCCGCAGCCGCCCTCGTGACCCGTGTTGAGCGCTGCCAGCAGGTCGACCATCTCCGCGCCTCGCACCTCTCCCACGACGACCCTGTCCGGGCGCATGCGCAGCGCTTGCCGTACGAGATCGCGCAGTCCGACGCCTCCTGCTCCCTCCAGGTTGGCGGGGCGCGACTCGAGACGGACGACATGAGGGTGCAGGGGGCGCAGCTCGGCCGAGTCCTCCACGAGGAGGAGACGCTCACGGGGGTCGGCCAGCGACAGCAGGGCCGAGAGCAGGGTGGTCTTGCCCGTACCCGTCCCGCCCGTCACCAGGAACGCCAGCCTGCCCGACACCATCGACGTCAGCACCGGGACCGCCGCGGGTGGTATGGTCCGCGCGTCCACGAGGTCCACCAGCGTGAACGTGCGTTTGGGTGGGAGGCGCAGCGAGAGGCAGGTGCCGCCCGGAGCCACCGGAGGCAGGACGGCGTGCAGGCGGACGCCTCCGGCGAGTCGGGCGTCCACGTACGGCGAGGCGTCGTCCAGTCGCCTGCCCGCCGCGGCGGCCAGCCGCTGGGCCAGCCGTCGCACCGCGCTGTCGTCGGTGAAGGCGACCGAGGTGCGGCGCAGCCCTTGGCCCGCGTCGACCCACACCTCTCGCGGGCCGTTGACCAGGACGTCGGTGACGTCGGGCTCGGCCAGCAGCGGCTCCAGCGGGCCAGCGCCGATGAGGTCCGCGCAGAGGGCGCGGGCCACCGCCAGGATCTCGGCGTCGCCGTACACGGACTTCTCCGCCCGGAGAGCCACGGCGACCTGCGCGGCGCTGGGCTCGACGCCTGTGCGTGCCAGGCGCACCCGCACGGCTTCGACCAGTTCGGGGGACACGGTGGGGTTGGTGGCGGTCATCTTCTCTCCCTGGGGTTGCCGTCGTGTATGCGTGCGCGCCATCGGACGTCCGTGCCGTCGTATGTGCGTGCCGTCGTATGTGCGTGCCGTCGCGCCGTCGGACGTGCCTTGCCGTCGCGCGTGTGTGCGTGTGTGTGCCGTCGGATGTTCGCGCCGTCGTACGTGCGTGCCGTGGGACGTGCCTGTTCTGGTCGGGCTTGAGGGACTCGCCGGCTATGCCGTTCGTCGTTCCTGGTGGGTGGCTTCTGGTGGGGCGGCTCAGGTGGGGAGGAGGTCGCGGAGGAGGGAGGCGCACGCGGCGCCCAGGGGGGTGCGGTGACCGAGCTTCGGGAGCTCGCCTTGGTTGAGGGTGGTGGTCAGGCGGGGCTGGTCGGGGAGTCGCCCGGCCAAGGGGATGTGGAGTGAGGTGGTGATGGCCTCCTCGTCCAGGACGCCGGGGCGGACGACGGCGCGGACGTCCGCGGTGTGATGGGTGGTTTCCGCGAGCACCTGGGCGGCGGCCAGGACGCCGCGCACGTCCGCGGTGACCACCAGGAACGTGGTGCTCGCCCTGGCCAGGGCCTCGGCGGCGGCCGGGTCGACGTGGCGGGGCAGGTCCACGACGACGAGGTCGAAGCCTCGGTGGCCGGCTTCGAGGACCGAGCGCATCGCCTGCGCGGGGATGGGCTGCACCTCGTGACGCGGGAACGAGAGCACACTGAGCTCTCCGAACGCCGGTAGGGCCGTCTGGAGGGCCGTTGAGCTGACCCGGCCCTCACGGGCGACCAGGTCCCCCCAACGGGCGCCTCCCGACTCCTCGTGGCCGAGCAGGGCGTCTATGCCGCCGCCCAGCGGATCGGCGTCGATCAGGAGCGTGCGCAACTGCTCCTGGGAGGCTTTGAGCGCCAGGCAGGAGGACAGGACACTCGCACCGGCCCCTCCCCGGCCGCCGATCACGCACAGCACGATGCCGGCGCGCGGCTCCGGCTCCATGGCGTCGGCGAACTCCTCCACCAGACGGCGCTCCCCCGACGGCAGCGCCACTACAGCCTGAGCCCCCACCGCGACGCACTTGCGCCAGTTGTCCGGGTCGTCAGGCTCTCGGACGACCAGCAGGACGCGATCTCTGGCGGGGGGCGCGGCCGCGGCCACCGAGTCGGCCAGGTCGTCTCCGACAGCCACCAGCGAGGCGAGGTTCCACAACGGCCTGGCATGGGTGGGGGTGTGGGCGACGTCCAGTTGTGCGCCGGCTGCGGCTGCTATGCGGACGAGGTCGTCGAGGAGGTCGTGATCCTCGGTGATGACCAGCGGGCGGTGCATCTGGGCCTCCCTGGGCTCGGGAGGTCCACCTTGCTGTCGTGGGTGGGTGTCTAGTTGGACCGAACGGGATTCTGTGGATGGCGGTGGGTTACTGGGGCGGCTGTGGACAACTTTCGCCGCAGCCGCCGATCGGCAGGGGCGCGCGGCTGTGGGTCTGCGCGGTAGGCGCGGTGCGGCAGGGCGGGACGGCCGGGACGGGACAGCCTGGCGGGCCTGCCGGGGCGGAGCGGGGCGAGCGGCTGTCCCGGCATTCCGCAGCGGGCGTCTCGGGCGCTCCGTCAGCCGATGACCCGGCGTTCCGTGAGCGGGCGTCTCGGGCGCTCCGTGAGTGGGCAGCCGGACGGTTGAGGCGGGCTGCCGGTGGAGGGCGACGAGGAAGACGAGGGAAAAGGGGCGACCCCCGCCGGGGGGGAGAGCGGGGGTCGCCTGATCGGTCCGGCTCCGGGGGGGTAGAGCCGGTCCCGTTTCAGAAGAAAGCTTTCATCACATGACCGGAGCATGGCAAGGGAGTCGCAAAGCAATCCCGTGCACAGTCACTCCAGTTTCTGCGATACCACCGTATGCTGCCCGATCAACTCGAGTTACGTCGAGGAGCAAACTCGCATTTTCGCCAAGTTTTTTCCCGCAAGCATAACGATCACATAAAGGACGTCACTCTAAGTGATGGTCACGGGGCGGCAACCGAACAGTGTGCGCCCGTCCATGGAGAGGTCTTCCCCGACTCGGCAAAGGTCTTGTTCCAAGGGGTTCCCATCAGGGCGAATCCGACGTACAAAGGTGACACGGACCACTTGTCCGGGTGCGTCAGCAGGGCACCCACGCGCGACCAGCCGCGGGAGGCGCGTCGAGGCGGGCTTGACCCGTCCGACGAACAGAGGTGCACGCTTGGTAACCCTGTGTGACGTATCGGCAGACGGCGTCTCATATCGGGACGCCGTCCGCTATGTCCGGAATTACGCCGGTCGTGCTCAGCCGCGCTGGAGCGCCTCGCAGATGGCGGTCGCTTCCCGCACCCCAAGGGTCACCGCGGAGGCACACTGTCGTACCCACTGCGCCACACCCTCGCCCGTGCCCGTCAGGTAGGCGCGCAGCCCGTCCGCGTACGGCAGCTCCAGGTGCCCCACCTCGACGGCCGCCAGCGACTTCGGGTCCAGCCCGTACTCCACCAGCGTGAGCCGTTCGGCCGCGCGGGCCACCACGCCGTCCGCGACACCGAACGGCCGCACGACCCCGAGCTCGGCGTGCACCACGGCGGCCAGCACGAGCGCGGGCGCCTTCGTCGGCGTCCCCAGCAGCTCGAACAGGGCCTCCATCCGCGCACCGGTCTCCTTGGCGCCCGGCGCGGGGCCCAGGCCGAGCGGGTCGGGGGTCTCCGACTCCTGGTCCGGGGAGTCCGTGCGCGGGCGGCCGAGGTGCGCGGGGTCGGCCAGGCCGGCGGCGGCCGCCGTGTGGAGCCGGGCCAGGACCTGCCGGGGAGCCTTGCGCCAGGTGGGGCCGAGGCGGCCCATCTCGGCCGACGCGCGCAGCGCCCCCTGGACGACCGGGTCGTGCACCTCGTCCCGCCGCAGCGCGTCGAGCGGTACGTCCACGCCCTCGATGGCCGCCGACGCCCGCGCGCCGCGCAGCGAAGACTCCGCGGAGACCGCCGGGCTGGCGCGTCGCAGGACACGGTGCCGGTACAGCAGGTCGACGGCCCGCCGAGCCTCCTCCACCGCCTCAGGGACGCCGGGGAGCCGCGCGATGACGGCCAGTGGGTCACTCACGGAACCAGACCTTACCCGTGAGTACTACTGGCCCGACCGGCCATCTGCCCTGTTTCGAGGAGCCAGGGAAGCTGTCGCGGAGTCAAGGGGAACGGCAGCGCGGAGTGACCGCCGGAAGGAGGCGGCAGCGCGGAGTGACCGTCGGACCGGTGCGGCCCCCGGTCGGCGCGCGGCATGGCGCCGGACCGTACGACCCCGCCCCCGGGGCCCCATAAAGCCCTCACCGACACCGCCATTTGGCCCGTTCCAGCTTTGTTCCATTTCGATGCGGCAACATTTCAATAGCTTTTGTCCGGCCAATCTGGATAAAAGGCCGACCGGTCCAGCCGCCAGGTACAGACCTGTCTAGACCTCTTGTGTGCGCCCCCTATGAGCTGGTGAAGTGGGATACGACCCAACAACCTGGCCATAGAAGGAGCACGAGGTGGCCCCGGAGACCCCTGGCACCGAGCCGCAGGCGCTGTCGAACCTCCTCCAGGAGAATCGCCGGTTCGCGCCCCCAGCCGAGCTCGCGGCCGCCGCGAACGTGACCGAGGCGGCCTACGGCGAGGCCGCCGCCGACCGTCTTGCCTTCTGGGAGGGCGCCGCCGGCAGGCTGGCCTGGGGCAAGCGCTGGGACACGACGCTGGAGTGGAACCCGCCTTTCGCCAAGTGGTTCATCGGCGGTGAGCTGAACGTCGCCTACAACTGCGTGGACCGTCACGTGGAGGAGGGCCGCGGTGACAAGGTCGCCTACTACTGGGAGGGCGAGCCCGAGGGCGACACCCGTGTCCTGACCTACGCCGACCTCCAGCGGGAGGTCTCCAAGGCGGCCAACGCGCTGCTGGAGCTGGGCGTCGGCAAGGGTGACCGGGTGGCCATCTACATGCCGATGATCCCCGAGCTGCCGATCGCGATGCTCGCGTGCGCGCGGATCGGCGCGATCCACTCGGTGGTGTTCGGCGGCTTCTCCGCCACCGCGCTGAAGAGCCGCATCGACGACGCCGACGCCAAGCTGGTCATCACCTCCGACGGCGGCTACCGCCGTGGCGCGCCGAGCGCGCTGAAGCCGACCGTGGACGAGGCCGTCGCCGAGTGCCCGCAGGTCGAGCATGTTCTGGTGGTACGCCGTACCGGGCAGGACGTCGCCGTCAACGAGCGCGACGTGTGGTGGCACGACGTGGTGGAGCGGCAGAGCGAGCAGCACACGCCGGAGGCGCACGACTCCGAGCACCCGCTCTACATCCTCTACACCAGCGGCACGACCGGACGGCCGAAGGGCATCCTGCACACCACGGGCGGATACCTGACGCAGACGGCCTGGACGCACCACGCGGTGTTCGACCTCAAGCCCGAGAGCGACATCTACTGGTGCACCGCCGACATCGGCTGGGTGACCGGCCACTCCTACATCGTGTACGGCCCGCTGGCCAACGGCGCCACGAGCGTGATCTACGAGGGCACTCCCGACACCCCGCACCGCGGCCGGTTCTGGGAGATCGTCCAGAAGTACAAGGTCACGCTGCTCTACACCGCGCCGACGGCCATCCGGACGTTCATGAAGTGGGGGGACGACATCCCCGCCAAGTTCGACATGTCCAGCCTGCGCATCCTCGGCTCCGTCGGTGAGCCGATCAACCCCGAGGCGTACGTCTGGTACCGCGAGCACATCGGCCACGAGCGTTGCCCCGTGGTCGACACCTGGTGGCAGACCGAGACCGGCGCCATCATGATCAGCCCGCTGCCCGGCGTGACCCACGGCAAGCCGGGGGCCGCGATGCGCCCGCTGCCGGGCATCGTCGCGGACGTGGTCGACGACCAGGGCAACAGCGTCCCGAACGGCGGCGGCGGGTTCCTCGTCGTCCGTGAGCCGTGGCCGGCGATGCTGCGCACGATCTGGGGCGACGACCAGCGCTACATCGACACGTACTGGAGCCGGTTCGAGGGCATGTACTTCCCCGGCGACGGCGCGAAGAAGGACGAGGACGGCGACCTGTGGCTGCTCGGCCGCGTCGACGACGTCATGCTCGTCTCCGGCCACAACATCTCCACCACCGAGGTGGAGAGCGCGCTGGTCAGTCACCCGAAGGTGGCCGAGGCCGCGGTGGTGGGCGCGACCGACCCGGTGACGGGGCAGGCCATCGTGTCGTTCGTGATCCTGCGGGGCGGCGCCGAGGAGGGCGACGACATCGCCGCCGACCTGCGCGCCCACGTGTCGAAGACGCTCGGCCCGATCGCCAAGCCGCGTCAGATCCTGGTCGTGCCGGAGCTGCCGAAGACCCGCTCCGGCAAGATCATGCGGCGGCTGCTGCGTGACGTGGCCGAGAACCGCAGCATCGGCGACGTCACCACCCTGGCCGACAGCACGGTGATGAACCTCATCTCCGAGAAGCTGCCCAGCGCCAAGACTGAGGACTAGCCCAAAAGGCCGCAAACCTCCCAAAGGGCCGCTGATCCCGAAATTTCGTGCGATCGGCGGCCCTTGCCGCGTCCCGGCCCGCCCCCGGGAGGAGCCCGGCCCTGGAAGAGGCTTCGCCCGTCCCGGGAAGAGCCCCGCCCAAGCCCCGCCCCGCCCTCGGCGTTATCTTCTCCGATTGGGTAAGAACCGTCACCAGCGGGTTCACCCGGCCGGCTGCACCGGCCGAGTGACGCCACCGCCGGGCACATAGTGGTACGCGAGCGGCGCTTCCCATACGGACCCGCACGCGGCACGTATGGGTCCACAACCGGCGCAAACCGCTGGATGATGTTTGACACGGCCACCAGGCCTCGATAGGAGACGTTCATGCCGCAGACTCCCGAGGAAGAATCCCTGGGCTCGCTGGTCGCCCAGGCGAGCAATCACATCTCGACCCTGGTCCGATCCGAGATCGAGCTGGCCAAGGCCGAGTTCAGGTTCGACGCCAAGCGGGTGGGCACGGCCGGCGGGCTGTTCGCCGCCGCCGCGTTCATGGCGCACCTGTGCCTGATCCTCGCCTCGTTCACGATCGCGTACGCGCTGTCCCACTGGCTGCCCGACTGGCTGTCCTTCCTCATTGTGACCGTCTTCTACCTGCTGGTCGCGGCACTGCTGGTCTTCATCGGCGTCCGCCGGCTCAAAGGGCTGGCCGGGATGAAGCGGACCGCCCGCTCGATCAAGGACCTCAAGGAGATCGCCTCGCCGGAGGAGGAGGCGGCCGTACCGGCGGTCGCGACGGGGCCGTCGGCGGGCCAGGTGGGGCTGCACCGGGAGCCGGTGAGCCGCGATGGCACCTGACGAGTCGGCCGTCCACATCGACGGTCCCTGGAAGCACCGGCAGGTCCACGCGGGCGGCACGCGCTTCCACGTCGTGGAGGCGGGCGAGGGGCCTCTGGTGCTGTTGCTGCACGGGTTCCCGCAGTTCTGGTGGACGTGGCGGCACCAGCTCCGGTCGCTGCCGGCGGCCGGCTACCGGGCGGTCGCGGTGGACCTGCGCGGCTACGGGGGCAGCGACAAGCCGCCGCGCGGCTACGACCTGCCGACGCTGGCGGCCGACGCGACGGGCCTGATCCGGGCGCTGGGTGAGACGGGCGCGGTCGTGGTCGGCCACGACTGGGGCGGGCTGCTCGCGTGGACGATGGCCGTGCTCGACGCCAAGTGCGTGCGCCGCCTGGTGACCGTCTCCGCCCCCCATCCCGTACGGCTGCGCGGCGCCCTGCTCACCGACCCGCTCGGCCAGCTCCGGGCGAGCAGCCACCGCCTCGGCTTCCAACTGCCCTTCCTGCCGGAGCACCGGCTGACCCGCAACAGCGCGGCCATGGTCGGGCGGCTGCTCGACGAGTGGTCCCGGCCGGGCTGGCCCGACGCCGAGACCGCCCGCGTCTACCGCGAGGCGTTCGGCATCCCGACCGTCGCCCACTGCGCGCTGGAGTACCACCGGTGGTTCGGCCGCTCGCAGCTACGCCCCGACGGGCGGCGCTACGCCCGGGTGATGCGCACCGAGATCGAGGCGCCCACCCTGCAGATCCACGGCGCGCTCGACACGTGCCTCCTGCCGCGCACCGCCCAGGGATCGAGCCGCTACGTGGCCGCCCCCTACCGGTGGAGGCTGCTCGAAGGCGCCGGCCACTTCCCCCACGAGGAAACCCCCGACCTGTTCGACGCCGAGCTGACCGGCTGGCTGTCGGATCCGGAGCCCGACCGATGAGAGATCGCGATCCCGAGGGCAGGCCGCGCAACGCCCGGCCGCGCGACGCCTACGGCAGGCCGCTGCCGCACGGCTCGTCCGGCGGCATGCCGCGCGTGCCCGACGACTACGCCCCCACGACCGAGCAGGCGCTGGCCGACGGCCGCCGCTTCCTGCGCGAGGGCCTGCCGTTCAACGCCCACGAGGTGTTCGAGGGCCGCTGGAAGTGCGCCCCCGAGGAGGAGCGGGAGCTGTGGCAGGGGCTGGCGCAGATCTGCGTGGGCCTGACGCACCTCCAGCGCGGCAACGGCCGCGGCGCCCTGACCCTGTTCGAGCGGGGCGCGGCCCGGGTGCAGTCGTACGGCGAGCCGTACGACGCGGTGGGCCGGGGTGCCTGCTCCCTGAGCCCTGACAGCGACCCCGATCAGGCGATCAAGCTCATCCTGGGCGAGCTGCCCGCAGCGGGCTGACGCCTCAGTCGCACTCCTGGGTGCCGGCGGGCGAGGTGTCGTTGCGGCCCTGGTCGGCGTCGGGCCGGACCTCGCCGGCGGTCAGCACGTAGCCGGTGTCCTCCTGGCTGACCGCGGCGGCGAAGATCACGCCGTACACCTTGCCGTCGACCGTGAGCAGCGGCCCGCCCGAGTTGCCCGGCAGCACCTTGCCGCGGATCGCGTAGACCTGCCGGGTGACGTTGCTGGCGCGGTAGATGTCGGGCCCCTCGGCTTCGAGGCGGCTGCGGATGCGGGCCGGCTCGGCGGTGAAGCCCTGCCCCTTGGGGAACCCGGCGATGATGGCGTTGTCGCCCTTGTCGGCCTCGCCCTCGAAGGTGAGCTGCGGCAGGCCGAGGCCGGGCACGTACAGGATGGCGATGTCGCGCTTCGGGTTGTAGCGCACCACGGTCGCGTCGTGGCGCTGGTTGGCGGAGTCGATGACGGTCAGGTCCCGCGTCACGCCGGCGACGACGTGCGCGTTGGTCATGATCCGGTCCCTGGCGTAGACGAAGCCGGTGCCCTCGATGTGCTTGTTGCAGCTCTCGGCGTTGCCCTGCACCTTGACGATGGCCCGCTGCGCCCGGCCGAGCGCGGCGCCCTTGAGGATGCTGCGCGGCGCGGGCGGCACGTCGATGATCTGGCCGGCGCCGATCGCGTCGAAGACGGGCGGGAACTCCGAGCGGTCGATGAACTTCTTGAACGGCTGCTGCCAGTTGCGCGCGGCCTGCGGGATGGCCTCGTCCACGGTGCTCAGCAGCATGGACTGCTTGACCTGCTCGACCAGCAGCGAGAACGACGTGGAGACGACCAGCGACCCGATCAGCCAGGCGATCACCAGCACCGACAGGGCGCTGGCGAACGTGCCGCCGACCGCGTCGGCCACCTTGGCGGGCTCCCAGGTGACGTGGCTGCGCACGACGGCGCCGATCGTGGAGGAGGCGAACTGGCCGATCGTCGCCGACAGGAACACGATCACGATCGCGAGCAGCGCCTGCGGGGTGTCGCCGTCGACCACGGCCTTGGAGATCGGGGGCGCGATGAACACCCCGAGCACGGCCCCGCCGATGAACCCCACGAAGCTCATGACGCCGATGATGAACCCCTGCCGGTAACCCGACACGCCAAAGGCGATCACAAGGCCGATCAGGATGAGGTCGAGCAGATCACCGCGCACGCTTCAAAGGTAACCAGCGATAGGGTCAAGTGTGCACGTCTTGCCGGAGCGCAGCGTCGTCTCCTGACTACCTTGAGCGCTATGCCGCCGCTGGACGGGACCGTCCGCAGCCTGGTCGAGACGGCTCTGCGCGACGCCGATCCCGACGGGCCGCTGCGCTGGCACGTGATCTCCGAGCTGTGGCAGCGGAGCGACCTGGAGTCGTTCGTCGAGGCCAGGCGGCTGTGCGAGTCCGGCTCGCTGAAGGAGCGCCTGCTGGGCGTCGACGTCATGGGCATGCTGCGGCCGTTCGTGGACCGGGCCCTGCCGGTGCTGCGCCGTCTGGCGGCCGTCGAGGACGACCCGATGCTGCTCTACTCGGTGCTCATCGCCTTCGGCCACCTCGCCGACCCGCGCTCGCTGTCGTCGGTGATCGGCCTCACCGCTCACCCCGACGCCAGGGTGCGGTACGGCGCCGCGTACGCGCTCCAGCACGTCCTGGGCGACCCGCCGGACCAGGCGGGGCTGGACGCGCTGCGGATGCTCGCGGCGGACGGCGACGCCGACGTGGCGGCCTGGGCCGCGATGGGCCTGGCCCTGGCGAGCGGCGACGAGCCGTAACCACCGGACGAACCCAGACGGGTCAGCCGCGCGCGAGGACGTCCGGGGGCATGGGCTCCACCCGGTCGCGGTCCCACGGCCGCTCCAGCCCGGCCTCGCGCAGCACCACGTCCAGCACCATCGCGGTGAACCCCCACACCAGCATCCCCCGCACCCGGAACGCCGGCCCGGCGAAGCCGCTCGGATGCCGCAGCGTGAACCGGTTGTCCGCGTCGACCAGCTCGGCGATCGGCACCCGCTCCACGGAGTCCACCTCGTCGGGCGAGGCGGCGTGGACGGCCGAGGGCTCGTGCCACCAGCCGACGACGGGGGTGACGCGGTTGTCGCTGCGCCATACGTACAGGTCGGGCATGGAGCACAGCACGGTGACGCCGGCGGGTTCGAGGCCGGTCTCCTCGGCGGCCTCGCGCAGGGCCGCCTGGACCGGCCCGCCGTCGTCGGGGTCGACGCCACCGCCGGGGAAGGCGGGCTGGCCCGCGTGCCTGCGGCCACGCGTGCTGCGCTGGATGAGCAGCACGTCGGGGCCGAGCGGGCCCTCGCCGAAGAGCAGCAGCACCGCGGCACGCCGACCACCTCGTTCAGGCGGGCGCAGCCCTTCGGGCACAGGAATCCGTACGGCCTGCGCGGCCAGTCTGTCGAGCCAGTCGGGGACCACGATCACGCCTTCTCCAACACGCCGGCCGCCGCCGGGCTTCCCGGCGCGGGGCTTCGCGCCGCCGGGCTGCCCGGCGGCGGAGGAGGAGCCGGTCACGAGAAGGGGCCGGGGCGGACGAGCTTGGCGGCCTGCCCGGCGTCGGTCGGGCCGGTGCCGTACGACGGGCAGAGCGCGGCGAGCGGGCACACGCCGCAGGCGGGCCGGCGGGCGTGGCAGATGCGGCGACCGTGCCAGATCAGCCGGTGGGAGAACACCGTCCACTCCCGTTTGGGGATCAGCTCCCCCACGAAGTGCTCGATCTTGACCGGGTCGGTCTCGTCGGTCCACCCGAAGCGGCGCACGAGCCGCTGGAAGTGGGTGTCCACGGTCAGGCCGGGGACGCCGAACGCGTTGCCGAGCACCACGTTGGCGGTCTTGCGGCCGACGCCGGGCAGCGTGACGAGGTCCTTGAGCTTGCCGGGCACCTCGCCGCCGTAGCGCTCGGACACGGTGCGGGCCATGCCGATGATGCTGTTGGTCTTGGCCCGGAAGAACCCGGTCGAGCGGATGATCTCCTCCATCTCGGACGGGTCCGCTGCGGCGTAGTCCTCCACAGTGGGATACTTCGCAAAGAGGATAGGAGTCACCATGTTGACCCGTTTGTCCGTGCACTGAGCGGACAGGATCGTCGCTACCAGCAGTTCGAGCGGGGTACCGAAGTCGAGCTCGCAGTGTGCGTCGGGATAGGTTTCCGCAAGGACGCGATTCATCCTGCGGGCGCGACGGACAAGGGCGAGCCTTGACTCTTGGGGCATTCCCCTAGCCTATGTGCGGCACCTTCAGTGGGGTGCGTCACAATGGCAGCAGAGGAGGCAGAGTGAACACCGAAGATGTGCTGGGCAAGGCCCCCCTGTTCGCCGCGCTCGACCGCGAGAGCGCCGCGGCGCTGCGGACGAGCATCACCGAGGTCCAGCTGTCGAAGGGACAGACGCTCTTCCACGAGGGCGAGACGGGTGACCGGCTCTACGTCGTGCTCGAAGGCAAGATCAAGCTTTCGCGCCAGTCCCCGGACGGCCGCGAGAACCTGCTGAGCGTGCTCGGCCCCAGTGAGATGTTCGGGGAGCTGTCGCTGTTCGACCCCCGCCCGCGTACGGCCAGCGCCACCGCCCTGACCGACGTGCGGCTGGCCGGGCTCGGCCACGACGACCTGCGGCCCTGGCTGACCGGCCGGCCGGAGGTGGCGCTCCATCTGCTGCGCGCCCTGGCCCAGCGGCTGCGCCGCACCAACGACGTGCTGGCCGACCTGGTGTTCACCGACGTGCCCGGACGGGTGGCCAAGCAGCTGCTCGACCTCGCCGAGCGGTTCGGCACCAAGGCCGAGGACGGCCTGCGCGTCCACCACGACCTCACCCAGGAGGAGCTGGCCCAGCTCGTCGGCGCCTCCCGCGAGACCGTCAACAAGGCCCTGGCCGACTTCGCGCAGCGCGGCTGGCTGCGCATCGAGGCCAAGGCCGTGGTCATCCTCGACATGGACCGGCTCTACAACCGCTCCAGGTAGTCGAGCTGGGCCCGTACCGACATCTCGGCGGCGGGCCAGAGCGACCGGTCCACGTCCGCGTACACGAGCGCGACGATGTCGCGCGGTGTGCGCGCGCCCTGCGCCATGGCCGCCCTGATCTGGTCGAGGCGCTGCCGCCGGTGCGCGATGTAGCCGTCGAGCGCCGCGATCGGGTCGGGCAGCACCGGGCCGTGGCCGGGCAGCAGCGCCTGTGCCTCCAGGCTCTCGGCTGCCGCCCTGAGGCGGTCGAGGCTGCGCAGGTAGTCGGTCAGGCCGCCGTCCTGGGCGATGACGGTGGTGCCCCTTCCGAGCACGGTGTCGCCGGTGAGCATCGCCCGGTCGGCCGGCAACCAGAAGCAGAGCGAGTCGAACGAGTGCCCCGGCGTGCCGTACACGTGGAGCTCCACGCCGCCCGCGCTCACCACGTCTCCGTCGGCCAGTCCCTCACCGCCCAGCCGGTGACGCGGGTCCAGGGCCCGTACGGGGGCGTTCACCATGCCGGCGAAGCTCCTGGCGCCGCCGCTGTGGTCGACGTGGCCGTGGGTCAGCAGGATCTCGCTGACCCGGCGCTCCCCCAGGCTTTCCCGGACCCGGCTCAGGTGCCCTTCGTCGTCCGGGCCCGGGTCCACGACGATCACCTCGTCGGGGCCGCCGACGACCCACGTGTTGGTGCCGTCGAGGGTCATGGCCGACGGGTTGGGGGCGAGGAGGTTCTCGGCGTGCTCGGTGCGGGAGCCGTCAGGCGTGCCGATCGGGATGCGCAGGCCGCTCACGCGACCACCAGCCGCAGCTCGCCGCCGACCTCCACGACCCGCGGCATGATCGTGACGATCTCGCGCGGGGCGGCCAGCACGGCGTCCACGCCGTGGTGGGCGGCCAGCTCGCTCAGCGTGCGGTACGTGGGCGGCATGAGGAAGATCGTCCCGCTGCGGGCCAGGTCGAGGGCCTCGTCCGGGCGCCGCCACGTGGCGTGGTCCGCCTCGCCGCCCACGTCGCGGGCGCGCTGCCCCTCGGGGAGCACGGCGACGAAGAACCGGGTGTCGAAGCGCCGCGGCTCGATCTCCGGGGTGATCCAGTGCGCCCACGGCTTGAGCAGGTCGGACCGGAGCACGAGGCCGCGCCGGGCCAGGAAGTCGGCGAAGGCCAGGCTCCGGTCCACGAGCGCGAGCCGGTCGGCCTCCCAGTCGTCGCCGGTGGTGTCGGCCACCACGGAGCCCTCGTCGGGCCCGGCCAGCAGCACCCCGCACTCCTCGAACGTCTCCCGTACGGCCGCGCACACCAGCCCCCGCGCGACCGCCTCGTCCGCGCCGAGCAGCCGCCCCCACTCCGCGGTGGACGGCCCGGCCCAGGCGACGGCCTGGTCGGTGTCGCGCGGGTCGACGGTGCCGCCGGGGAAGACGTGCGCGCCCGCCGCGAAGGCCATCGTGGACTTCCGCCGCAGCAGGTAGACCTCGGCGCCGTCCCGTCCCTCACGCAGGACGACCACGGTGGCGGAGTCGCGTGCCGGCGCGGGGGCGACGCGACCCGACAGGACGTCCCTGGCGCGCGCGGCGAGGTCGCTCGGAAGCGGCAGACCAGTCACATGACCTCCTTCACAACATCACTCGGTCATCGTGACATATCCGTATTCGGGAGGTCTGTGGCGATCCTCGGGTGTCAGGAGACCTCGGCGATCAGCTCCACCTCGACCGGCGCGTCCAGCGGCAGCGACGCCACACCGACGGCGCTGCGCGCGTGCCTGCCCGCCTCGCCGAGCACCTCGGCCAGCAGCTCGCTCGCGCCGTTGGCCACCTGCGGCTGCTCGGTGAACCCCGGGTCGCCGGCCACGAACACGACCACCTTCACGACGCGGACGACCGACGACAGCTCACCCACCTCGGACTTCAGCGCGGCCAGCGCGTTGAGCGCGCAGATCCGGGCCAGCTCCCGGCCCTCGTCCACGGTCAGCTCCGCGCCCAGCTTGCCGGTGCGCGCCAGCTTGCCCTCGACCATGGGCACCTGACCCGAGGTGTAGACGAGGTCACCGGTGCGCACCGCCGGCACGTACGCGGCCAGCGGCGGCACCACCTCGGGCAACGTCAGCCCGAGATCGACGATCTTCTGCTCCGGGGTCACTGCTTCTCCCTCTTGAAGTAGGCGACGAGCTGCTCCGGCGAGGCGCCCTGCACGATCTGGACCAGCTCCCAGCCGTCGGCTCCGAAGTTGTCCAGGATCATCTTGGTGTTGTGGATCAGCACCGGCGCGGTGAGGTACTCCCATTTCTTCATGGGGGTCACCCTAGGGGCTGCCTGTGGTGCACCGCTGAACGCGGCGCACCACAGTGTGAGCAATCTCAAACGGTGGTCGTGGGCCGGCCGCAAATGACCGTTCGGTAGCCTCGAATCGTGGAGTCTCGGGACACCGATTGGGACGGCGTGCGGCTGCACGTCGTCACCGGCAAGGGCGGCACCGGCAAGACCACGGTCGCCGCGGCCCTCGCTCTCGCCCTCGCCTCCGGTGGCCGTAAGGTGCTGCTGGTCGAGGTCGAGGGCCGTCAGGGCATCGCGCAGATCTTCGATCTGCCGCCCCTGCCGTACGAGGAGCGCAAGATCGCCGTCGCCCCCTCGGGGGGCGATGTCTACGCGCTGTCCGTCGACCCCGAGGAGGCCATGCTCGAGTACATGGAGATGTTCTACGGGATGCGCCGGGCCGGCCGGGCGCTGACCAAGATGGGCGTCGTCGACTTCGCCACCACCGTCGCCCCAGGCTTCCGCGACGTGCTCGTCACGGGCAAGACCAGCGAGGCCGTGCGCAGGCGCGGGAAGAACGGCAAGCGGGTGTACGACGCGGTCGTGCTGGACGCCCCGCCGACGGGCCGCATCACCCGGTTCCTGAACGTCACCCAGGAGGTGGCGGGCCTGGCCAAGGTCGGGCCGATCAAGAACCACTCCGACCTGGTCAGCGGTGTCGTGAAGTCCCCGGAGACGGCGGTCCACTTCGTCACCCTGCTGGAGGAGATGCCCGTGCAGGAGACGCTCGACGGCGTCGCCGAGCTGCGGGAGGCCGGCCTGCCCGCCGGGGGCGTCTTCATCAACATGGTGCGCGAGTCCCAGCTCCCCCGGACCGCCCTTGACAAGGCTGTCAAGGGCAGATTCGACGTCGCCGAGCTGACGCTGGGCCTCAAGGCGGCCGGGCTGGCCGACGGAGCCGACGCCGCGTCCGTGGCCGAGGCCCTGGCCGACGAGGTCGTCGAGTACGCCCATCGCGCCGCGCTCGAACACGACGAGCGCGCGTCACTGGCCGAGGTGGCGCTGCCGAGCTACGACCTGCCGCTGCTCGCCGACGGCGTCGACCTGGCCGGCCTGTACGAGCTGGCCGAGAGCATCCGCACCCAGGGAGCAGCGTGAAGGACGTGAAGAGGGGCCCCGCCAAGCCCGCCCCCCTCGACATCGACGCGATCATCGACGACCCCGGCACCCGGATCATCGTCTGCTGCGGCGCCGGCGGCGTGGGCAAGACCACCACGGCCGCCGCCCTGGGGCTGCGCGCCGCCGAGCGGGGCCGGTGCGCGGTCGTGCTCACGGTCGACCCGGCCAGGCGGCTGGCCCAGTCGATGGGGCTCACCGAGCTGGACAACACGCCCCGGCTGGTCAGCTCGCCCGAGGGCGGCGGCCAGCTCTACGCCATGATGCTCGACATGAAGCGGACGTTCGACGAGATCATCGAGGCGCACGCCGACCCGGAGCGCGCCCGGCAGATCCTGTCCAACCCCTTCTACCAGTCGCTGTCGTCCAGCTTCTCCGGCACGCAGGAGTACATGGCGATGGAGAAGCTCGGTCAGCTCCGCCGCTCCGACGAGTGGGACCTGATCATCGTGGACACGCCGCCGTCCCGCTCCGCGCTCGACTTCCTGGACGCGCCCGAACGGCTCGGCAGGTTCCTCGACGGCAGGTTCATCCGGCTGCTGACCGCCCCGGCCAAGGCCGGCGGGCGCAGCGCGTTCAAGCTGCTCAACGCCGGGTTCGGGCTGGTGGCCGGGGCCATGACCAAGCTGCTCGGCGCGCAGGTGCTCAAGGACCTGCAGACGTTCGTCTCGGCGCTCGACGCCGTCTTCGGCGGCTTCCGGCAGCGCGCCGAGCTGACGTACAAGCTGCTGCAGGCGCCCGGCACCGCGTTCCTGGTGGTGGCGGCGCCCGAGCGCGACGCGATGCGCGAGGCGTCGTACTTCGTGGAGCGGCTCGCCGAGGAGCGCATGCCCCTCGCCGGCCTGGTGGTGAACCGGGTCCACGACGCGCCCGCGAACGGCCTGTCCGCGGCCCGCAGCGCCGCCGCGGCCGAGGACCTGGAGTCGCGTGGCGAGCACGAGCTGACCGCCGCCGTACTGCGGCTGCACACCGGCAGGATGCAACTCGTGGCCCGCGAGCACCGGGAGCAGGAGCACTTCGTCTCCGCGCATCCCACGGTGCCGGTCGTCCAGGTCCGCGCCATGTCCGAGGACGTCCACGATCTCACGGGTCTGCGCCAGATCGGAGAGCTCCTGGCGAGCGCATGAGTACGGCCGGCGTGGTACGCCGGCCGTACTCTGGGCAGCTCAGCCCGCGATCAGCTCATTGGTGCGTTCGTACTCTTCCTTGGCGGACTCGAGCAGCTCTCGCCACGAGTCCACATCAGGCCGTCGCCGTAGCAGTGCCCGGCGTTCCCGCTCGGTCATACCGCCCCACACCCCGAACTCGATGCGGTTGTCCAGCGCATCGGCGAGGCATTCGGTACGGACCGGGCATCCTCGGCAGATCAGCTTGGCCCTGTTCTGGGCGGCACCCTGGACGAACAGCGCGTCCGGGTCCGCACCACGACAGGCGGCACGGGAGGTCCAATCCGTGATCCACATTTTCGACCCCACTCCCCTTAGGTGGTCAGTCGTCATTTGGGGCCGACGGGCGCGGGCGCCGAGCCTCCGTATTCAGTTGCCGCAGAGGAGAACGTACGCAACTAGACGTTCGGGCCGACAGACCCCAGAGGACCAATTTCTCGCCGCTCCGTTGACCGGGAATGACTAGTCACCCCCGTCAGTCAAGGCGAAATGGGGTCGAGTTACCGATAAGGTCACCCTTTCGACGTACCCTGGATGCTGTGCAAGCTCAGGGTAAAGATCATTCCTCGCCGTTCGTGAACATCGTGCGCCTGATAGCCGCCGGTGCGGCCGCGGGCGTGCTGGCGGCAGCCATCGCGCTGCCGGCGGTGGGTGGCGCGGGCGTCACCGCGAACACGGCGATGAAGGAGATCAACCTCAAGCCGGAGAACCTCGAGGAGCCTCCGCTGCCCGAGCGCACCACCCTGCACGACACCAACGGCAAGCAGATCGCCCAGTTCTACTTCGAGAACCGCCAGTCGGTGTCGCTGGACAAGGTCGCGCCGATCATGCAGACGGCGCTGATCTCGATCGAGGACTTCCGCTTCTACCAGCACGGCCCCATCGACGTCGAGGGCACCGCACGCGCGCTGGTCAAGAACATGACGACCGGCGGCGTCACCCAGGGCGGCTCGTCGATCACCCAGCAGTACGTCAAGCAGGTGCTGGTCAACGCGGCCGAGACGCCCGAGGAGCAGCAGGCGGCCATCGCCCCGACCGTGTCGCGCAAGCTCAACGAGCTGCGCTACGCGATGGCGATGGAGAAGAAGTACTCCAAGAACCAGATCCTGGAGAAGTACCTCAACATCGCGTACTTCGGCGCCGGCGCCCACGGCGTCCAGGCCGCGGCCAGGAGGTTCTTCGACAAGCCCGCCTCCGAGCTCAACCTCGTCCAGGCCGCCACCCTGGCCGGCGCCGTGCAGAACCCGGCGCGCACCGACCCGAGCGTCGGCAAGAAGGCCCAGAAGGCGCTCATCGACCGGCGCAACACGGTGCTCGACCGGATGGCCCAGCTCGGCAAGATCACGCCGCAGGAGGCCGCCGAGGCCAAGACCAAGAAGCTCGGCTACAAGGGCATCGCGGCCCCGGGCGGCTGCGAGGAGAGCAAGTACCCGTACTTCTGCCTCTACGTCCAGAACGAGATCCTGAACAACGAGAGCTTCGGCAAGACCCCGCAGGAGCGCCTGAAGCTGCTCCAGCGCGGCGGCCTCAAGATCAAGACCACGATCGACCCGAAGATGCAGGCGGCCGCCGAGAAGGCGATCAAGCAGTACGTCAGCACCAAGGACAAGCCGGCCGCCTCGCAGGCGATGATCGTGCCGGGCACGGGCGAGATCAAGGCCATGGCCGCCTCACGCAAGTTCGGCGGGAACAAGAAGAAGAACGAGGTCAGCTACAACATCGTCGCCGACGCCAAGCACGGCGGCGGCGTCGGCTTCCAGCAGGGCTCGACCGCCAAGGCGTACACGCTGGCCGCGGCGCTGGAGGAGGGCTACAAGTACGGCGACGGCTTCCCGTCGCCGGCCGGCTACAGCGCTCCGAGCTACGGCGCGTTCCGCGACTGCAAGGGCAACCGGGTCGGCGACCCCAGCCACGAGGTGCACAACTCCAGCGAAGGCGGCGGCGGCTTCAAGACCCTGCAGACCGGGACCTGGGGCTCGGTCAACACGTTCTTCCTCAAGCTGGAGGAGCGGGTCGGCCTGTGCAAGGTGGTCGAGCTGGCCAAGCGGCTCGGCCTCAAGCGCGCCGACGGCGGCAAGCTCGGCGAGTACGAGACGTTCACCCTCGGCATCAACGAGGTCGACCCGGTCACGGTGGCCAACAGCTACGCCGTCTTCGCCTCGCGCGGCCAGTACTGCAAGCCGCTCGCCATCACCGAGATCACCGACCGGTACGGCAAGGCCAAGCAGTTCAAGTCGAAGTGCTCCAAGGTCATGGACCCGGAGGTCGCCGACGCCGTCAGCGGCATCCTGTCGGGCGTGTTCACCAAGGGCACGATGCAGGAGGTCGGCGGCATCGGCCGTGACGCCGCCGGCAAGACCGGCACCACGGACGACTACACCGCCGCCTGGTTCGCCGGCTACACGCCGAACCTGGCCAGCGCGGTCAGCCTCGGCGACCTGCGCGGCGCGTTCAAGCACAAGCTGATCGGCGTCACCATCGGCGGGCGGCCCTACTCGTACGTGTACGGCGCCACGATCTCCGGCCGCATCTGGAAGCAGGCCATGCTGGGGGCGCTCAAGGGCGTCGAGGCGCCCGAGTTCACCCCGGTCAACCAGGAGCGGTTCGGCGGCTGCGGCGAGAACTGCGCGCCCAAGCCCAAGAAGAAGCAGGAGGACGAGGGGCCGACGGACCCCTTCGACCAGCTGCGCACCCAGCTCGACAACCCCGACGACCATGGCGACCAGGGCAACGGCCGGCGGCGGGGCCGCGGCGGCGAGACCGGCCCGGCGACCGACACCACGACGGGCCCGATCACCATCACCGAGGACCAGCTGCGGCGCAGACACTGACCCCGGCGCCACACTGATCTCACCAGAGGCCTCCGCACCCGCGCGGAGGCCTCTCGCGTTCACCGAGCCACTGCTTCACCGAGCCACTGCCGGCGGGCCTTTGCTTCAGCGGGCCTCTGCTTCAGCGGGCCCGAGGCTGGGGGCCCCTGCGCTACTGGGAAGCCAGGCGGGCGCGGACCGCGGCGGCCACGCGGCCGCCCTCGGCCCGCCCGGCCACCTTCGGGTTGACCGCCTTCATGACCTGCCCCATCGCCTGCGGACCGGCCGCGCCGGTCTCCGCGACGGCCTCCGCGACGAGCGCCTGGAGCTCCTCGTCGCTGAGCTGCGCGGGCAGGTACTCCTCCAGCACCGCCATCTCGGCCAGCTCGGCGTCGGCCTGCTCGGTCCGCCCCGCGCCGCGGAATGCCTCCGCCGCCTCGCGCCGCTTCTTGGCCTCCTTGGTCAGCACCTTGACGACCTCGTCGTCGGAGAGCTCCCTGGCCTCCTTGCCGGCGACCTCCTCGACGTTCACCGCGGCCAGGGCCATCCGAACCGTCCGGAGACGTACCTCGTCCCGGCTCTTCAACGAGGCCGTCAGATCGGCCTTCAGCTTGTCCTTCAATGCGCTCATGACGTCCATCTTGCCGTCTGGCCGGACAGCACGTGCCCGTTGTCGGGCATCATGAGTACGTGAGGAAAGCCGTCGCTGTGCCCCTGTCCATGCTCGGTCTCGGCCTTGCCGGGCTGGGCTACGCCTCCGTCGTCGAGCGCAACTGGTTCCGGCTGCGCCGCTTCGACGTGCCGGTCCTGGAGCGCGGCCGGCGACCGGTGCGCATTCTCCACCTGTCGGACCTCCACCTGACGCCGCGCCGCGACATGCTCATCAACTGGGTGCGCTCGCTCGGGTCGCTGGAGCCGGACCTCGTCGTCAACACCGGCGACTCGATCGCCCACCCCGACGCGGTCCCCGCCCTGCTGCACGCCCTGGAGCCGCTGCTGTCGCGCCCGGGCCTGTTCGTCTACGGCTCCAACGACCTGTACGCGCCGAAGCCGAAGAACCCGGTCCGCTACCTGTGGCGCACCTCCAAGAACGACCGCAGGCAGCACATCCCGTCGCTGCCGTGGGAGGAGCTGGGCGCCGGCATGGCCGCCGAGGGCTGGCTCGACATGAACAACACCACGGCCCGGATCAAGGTCGGCGACCTCGACGTGGCGGTGGCGGGCATCCACGACTCCCACATCGACCTCGACCGCTACGACCGGGTGGCGGGCCCGGCCCCGGCCGACGCCGACCTGCGGCTCGGCGTCATGCACTCGCCGGAGCCGCGCAACATGACCCGCTTCGCCGCCGACGGCTACCAGCTCCTGCTGGCCGGCCACACGCACGGCGGCCAGCTCTGCGTCCCCTTCTACGGCGCGCTGGTCACCAACTGCGGCATCGACCGGGCCCGCGTCAAGGGTCTGAGCCGGCACGACTCGGCCTGGCTGCACGTCTCGGCCGGTCTGGGCACCTCGCCGTACGCCCCGGCCCGCTTCGCCTGCTTCCCGGAGGCTTCCCTGCTCACCCTCGTCCCGCGCCGCTGACCCACCGCCCTCGGGGCTCCGGCGGCGACGGCGTCACAAGTACCCGCGAAGTCCGCTAGACTTTCCAAGCACGCGCAAGACGGCGTGCACCGGGGTGTAGCGCAGCTTGGCAGCGCGCTTCGTTCGGGACGAAGAGGTCGTGGGTTCAAATCCCGCCACCCCGACATAGTTGCCGCAGGTGAAGGGCCTAGTTCTCAGGATTGAGAGCTAGGCCCTTGATCATTTGACCGTCCGCATGAACGCCATCCTTGGGTTTCCGGCACCTTGATCTCCACGTTGGAGGAGTGGCCGACAGAGACGCGTTCAGACGTCGGACCCCGCCACATGGCCGACCTGGGCGATAACAGTGCTGCAAAGGCCTGGGGCGGCACTCGCCCCTGTGGTGGACCGTGGCAACGCAGCCGCACACAGGTGCACACAGCAGCTTGCTCGGGCGGCGTGAAACTTGCCACAGACCACCTGCAGAAACTCGCGACCGAAGATTGCTAGGCGTCGCGGCGCAGCGTGAACCAGAAGGTCGGCACCGAGTTGGTGCCCGGTGTGACGTCGAGCAGTTCCCAGCCGGAGAACCTGGCGCGGAGTTCATCGGCTGTGACGCCCGCCGCCCACGACGTGACCTCGGAGATCGGATTGCCGAGCGGCTCGGGGCCGTACCCGAACATCAGCAACCGCGCTCCCGGCGCGGCACGGAGGGTGAGCCCGGCGGCGTAGGCATCACGGCGATGCAGCGGGATCCCGCAGTAGCAGCTCAGGTCGAAGAACAGGTCGAAGGGGCCGGGCACGTCCAGCTCGTCGAGGCGGGTGGCGTCTCCGTGCAGCAGGCGTACCGCCACTCTCGCCGCCTCGGCCTTCTCTCTGGCCTGACCGACGGCGATGTCGATCAGGTCGACGCCTGTCACCTCCCAGCCGTGCCGTGCGAGGAAGGTGGCGTTGGTCCCCGTGCCGCAGCCGAGTTCGAGGGCGCGGCCGGGCGGCAGCGCGCCGTGCCCCTCTACCAAGGCGACCAGTTCGGGCGGCGTCACGCCGGTGTCCCACGGCGCCTTGCCGGCGCGGTAGTAACCCTCCAGCGCGCGGTGGACGAGCTCCTCTTCCTCGGCTCCCTGCGTTGTGGTCTGGTCCAGGTCGGGTCTCTGGGTGGTGCTGGACTGGTCCATCGTCCCCTCCAAATATAGAGTTACACTCTAGTGACGTGCTTTAGAGATACACTTACAATATGGACAGAGTCAAGCGGCCGGACAAGCGAGCCGAGCGCTCACGCCTCACGCACAAGAAGATCGTCGAGGCGGCTCGCGAGCTGTTCGTCGCGCAGGGCTACGGGGCGACGAGCCTGCAGGAAGTAGCGGACCGGGCGGGCGTGGCCGTCCAGACGGTCTACTTCGTCTTCCACAACAAGCGCACGCTGTTCAAGGACGTCGTCGACACGTCCATCGCCGGGGATACCCAGCCGGTCGCCACCATGGATCGTGAATGGTTTCGCGCCGCCTGCGCCGAACCCACCGCAGCCGGGCAGCTGCGCGCGCACGTCCACGGCACCCGCGAGATCCTAGGCCGGGTCGCCCCGATCGTCCCGCTGATCGCGGCTGCCGCGGCCACCGACCCCGAGATCGCCGCGCAATGGCCGGACGGCCCCGACCCGCGTTACACCGTGCAGCACGCAGCGGCCGAAGCCCTGATCGGCAAGCCCGACGCCCGTCCCGGCCTCTCCATCGAGATGACGGCAGACCTGCTGTTCGGCCTGCTCAGCCCGCAGCTCTACCTGATCTTCGTCCGCGACCGCGGCTGGTCACCGGACACGTGGGAAGAGTGGGCCCGCACCACCTTGACCTCCCAACTCTGCGCCGATCCCGGCTGAGCGACGGACGCCACGATCGTCCTCCAGCCCTCAATGCTGGGTGACCGACCACCCGGCCGACACTCGGCTGCTCGACCGGGCCGTGCACGATCGGATATTCCCCGGCGCCGTGTGGGCCATCGGCAACGCCGGTTCCACCCTCGACGAGACTCCCGGTCGGAGCATCGGATCTTGGCCGACTGCTGTTCGCATGGGAGGCTCCTCTCATCCGTCACCGCTCTGCGCAAACCAGCCGTGACCAGCGGCGTCAGGGTGGAAAGAGCTCAGTGGTCGATCTCGCCGTAGAAGGCTTCGGGCTCCTTGTAGTGCGCCGCCCAGATCTGGTTGCCGAAGTCGAAATGCCACCACTCGTCGGCATCACAGCGGAAGCCCGCCCCGATCATGGCGTCCCGTAACCTCCGCCGGTTGTCCCTGATCCCGGGACTTCCAGCGCGCTCCTCGAAATAGAGGGCCGCCGACTCGGGGCCGAAGTGATCGAAGGCCGTCCCCATGTCGAGCTCGTGGCCGGCCCTGTCCAGGAGCGTCAGATCCACCGCGCCGCCGGTGGCGTGCGGAGGGACGCGTCGCGGGTCTGCCGGCTCGGTGACGAAGATCTCCGCCTCCTTCCTCAGTTCGGCCTCTTCCTTCTCCGGGTACGCGACTCGAAGATCCGCGAGGTAGTGCTGATAGATGGCGCTCTGCACTGACCGCGGCCGGTGACCGTCCCAGATCCTGAAGGTCAGCGGAGCCAGGTCGCGCTGAATGCCGACCAGCATGTCGGCGACCGTGCGACGCAGGCGCATCGCGCTGGTCGGTGACAGGCCCCGGCGAAAATAGGAGGGGCACAGATCGAAGGGGTAGGAACGCAGATCCACCAGGGGATCCCCGTTCTCCCTGATGGCGACGTGCTCGAACTCGACGGCCGTCACCCGCCCGACGCCGATCGGCAGATACGCTCGCACAGTTCGGGAAACGTGATCCCCGCTGCCTGCGCCGACTGGGGGAAGAGGCTGGTGGCGGTCAGGCCGGGCAACGTGTTCACCTCCAGGCACCAGAGGCGCCCCTCCTCGTCCTGCCGGAAGTCCACGCGGCTGTAGGAGCCCACTTTGAGGCTCTCGTGAGCCCGCACCGCCAGTTCCTGCAGTTCGGCCGTCAATGCCGCGGAGATGTCGGCCGGGAAGATCTCCAGGGCGCCACCCACCTGGTACTTGGCCTCGTAGTCGAAGATCGCCTTGTCGCGCAGCTTGATCTCCCCCACGGCAAGCGGTCTTCCGTCGAGGATGCCGACGACGAACTCCCGTCCGGCTACGAAGCGCTCGACGAGCACGTCGGTGTCGTGCATCCGTGCGGTTCTCACGGCGTCGTGCAGGGTCTGCGGCTTCTCCACCAGGGTCAGGCCGATGGTGGAGCCCTGTGCGTTCGGTTTGACGATCACCGGGCTGCTGGGGGTGATCTCGAAGGGGATGCTGTCAGGATCGTCGTCCGGTTCCAGCAGCACCCAGTCCGGAGTGGGTACGGCCGCTGCGCGGAACAGTCGCTTGCTGAGGTGCTTGTCCATGGCCATGGCGCTGGCGAGGTGGCCGCTGCCGGTGTAGCGCAGCCCCACCGAGTCCAGGATCGCCTGGACGACCCCGTTCTCCCCCGCTCCGCCGTGCAGGGCGAGGAAGACCACGTCCGCGCCCAGCAGTTCTTCCACCAGTCGGGGCACCATACCCGCGACGGGTCGCAGAGCCAGGTCGGGCGGCGCGCTTCCCACCCTCGCCGTCAACACACGCGCCTCGTCGGCAGGACCGAGCCTGCCCTTGACGGTGTCGAAGACGTCAACGCTGTGGCCGCGCCCGCGCAGGGCTGGAATGACCTCCGCCGCGGAGGCCATCGACACGTCACGTTCGGCGCTCGCGCCGCCGAGGAGCAGCGCGACGCGCAGGGGCTTGGGAAACAGGTCCATCATCTTGTCTGCCTTTCGAAAGCTTCCACGATTCGGCCTATGTCGCCGTACAGCGGCAGCGCGTCCTCCATGAGCAGGACCTCTGTCCGAACAGGCGTCGCGGCGGACCGACAGGACGCCATGTACGCATGGATCGGCTCGACGAGGTCGCCGGAAACGAGTTCGGGATTGCCCACCACCGCCGTTTTCCCGGCATTGCGCAGATGGAGAGCGGAAATGATGTCGTCGTCGCCGGGTGTCAGACCGGGATCCACAAGGGCGAGGTGAACGCCATCGGCCAGCTCGCCTTTCCGCTGGATCACCTGCGCCGTCGTGACGATCTCGACGATGCGGAAGGGCGTTACTCGTAATGAGGGAATCGCGCTCACGAGAACGATCGGAACGGAAAACGTCATCCTCCGGCCCCGCACATGGCCACCAAGTCGTCCGCCGTCACAACTGCGGCGCATCGCTTCGCCGCGGACTTCACCACTCCCCCGGGTCCTGGAACCCGGGCGCCGTCCCTGTGGACGAACGCCCTTCCGGTACCGCGCAGCGGACCGGTCGACGCGACGACGACCGCGGCGTCAGCGGTGGGCCTGGCGTCGAGGTCGGGGGCGACCGCGCGCCCCGATGACCGGGATACGCGTTGCACACGTCCGTCGAAGTTGTCGAAGTCAGAAATTTTGAGAACCTCTACTGAGCCTTTTTTAATTCTCAAGTGGTCTGAGCCCATAGTTGGTCGTTGCTGAGTTTCTCGGTCGACATGCGGGGAGGGCGCGTGGATCTCGTTTTCCGGGGTCGGCGAAGATGACCCGGAAACCCGATCGCCTTGCCGCCTATCCCGGCGTTTCCCCGGCCTTGGAAATCAGGGGCCTTGGAAATCAGGGGCGCGGTCCCGGACCCGCCGGGCAGGTCCCGCACGACCCGCGAGGATGAGACAGCACGCTGGCGATACGGCCTCTCCCCCGAGCGCCGTGGCGCGCCGTCATCGGTCAGCCGGCAGCAGCGCGGCAGCCGTCCACGCTGCGCCTCTTTCCAGTCGAGTTCGACCAGGCCGGCGGCCGAGAGCCGGTCGGGCACGCGACCGGGAGAGCCCCATCGCCGGCTCGGTCACGGACACCCTGCCCGAACCGCCAGAGACGGGTGGAAGTCGACAGCGCCCTGGCGTGCCAGTTGGCCCCCATGGGGAGCGGCCGCCGGGCCGGCGCGGTCTCGAACATCATTCGATTGGTCCATGGATTCGAAGTCACGACCATCCATACGCTTGGCCCGCTCCATGGGTTGCCCGAAGATCTTCCGCAACCTGGGACTGAGCCGAACGGCCGAGGCATGCGGCACGTCCTACGAGCGGAGCGGCCGGCATACGCCAGAAGGGGGCCGTGGGCTGCTGTAATCGCAGCTCAACGCGCCCGCCGTACAGGACTGGCGCGGGTGTGTAGCCGGTCACGCTGACCCCCGGCGCGCGTGCGGTGGGAACCGGGTGGGGGATGGACCGGTGCAGCCGGTCGAGGTCGGCGAGCTGCTCGTGGGCGGTGTCGCAGACGGCCACGACCAGGTCGTCTGGGCGTAGCGTCTGGTCCACGTGACTGGTCGTGGCGTGGTCGAGGTGCAGGTCGTGGCCGGCGGCGAGGGCGAGAGCGCGGGGATGGACGCGTGGAAAAGCCTCGGCGTCCGGGGAGATCCACCTGATCGCCAACGAACCCGACAGGCGCGACCAGGCGGAGTACAACGAGAAGCTGTGCGAACAGTGGATATACCACCGACTACGGAGCGCCGAGCCCATCATGTTCGTGGAGGTGTCGGTGCCGGACGCCTCGGAGTTCGAGACCGAGCTGCACGTCAAGGGCGAGGGGCGGTACGGCCACAAGATCCTCACCATCGAGATCTCGTGACCGCCGTGGAGGCGCTGTCCTGATCAGCTGCCGAGTAGGTCTTGGATCGCTTGGAGAACGGCGTCGGGACGCCGGAATATGACGGTGAGGTGGCCGGCGTTGTCGATAACGCGGTTCTCGCCGTGAGTAACCGATTTGGCCAGCGCGGTGTAGAGCCGCGTTTTCGCTTCGGCCTCCTCGTGGAGGAGCGATGTGGGTATGCCCTGGGTGACCGCTTCTTTGAAGGGGTCGATCGCCGTGGCGGTGAGCACGATCAGCGGGACGTCGGGCATCGCTCCCGCGTTGCGTACCTCGTCATGGAGTTGGTACCGGTTGGCCGCCTCCTGGCCGCCGATCTTCAGCCATTCCGGGCTGACGTGACGTTCGATCAGCGGCTCGCGGATCTCTTGCGGCCAGTCGGCCAGCTCCCGCGCGAACAGGCCGCGATAGAACTCGATGATTTCGTCGGGCAACTCGTCAGGCACCGCCTCGTCGGGGTCCCATGTCTGATACAGCTCGTTCAGTTCCTTGGGCATGTAGGAGTCGTAGTCCTCGTGCTCGGGCTCCACAAGGACCAACCCCGCCACCTCGTCGGGGAAACGCTGCGCATAGTGGCGTGCGTAGAGGCCGCCGAGAGAATGACCGACCAGCAGGTAGGGAGCGGGCACGCCGGCGATCCGCAGCAGTTCGCGCAGCTCGTCGGTGACCTGGGTGGAGGTGCGTGGCAGCTCGGCCCGGTCGCTCCACCCCGTTCCGGCCCGGTCGTAGAGCACGCTCGTGGTGAGTTCAGCGGCCCGCTGTTGAACGATGAAGCCGTCCATTCCGGATGAGCCGGCCCCGGGCAGGAACACCACCGCCGGGTCCCCGCTGCCCGAACGGTGGAGGAACAGTTTCCGATCCCTGACCTGGTAGTGCCGTCCTACCGACGGCGTCGCCTCGGCTGCCTGACGTTGCATCGCTGGCTCCTTCGCTGTCGGCGCCGACTTGGCGGAGGCAAGAGTGCGCCTTTCGGGGTCGCGCCCATCGCCAGGCCGCTGGCGCCTGCATTTCCAATTTTAGGAAAGGTACCAGATATGGGATCGTAGGAACCGTGGACACCCTTGATCTGCTCCTGCACCCGGTCCGGCTTCGCATCGTGCACGCCATGTCCGGCGGTCGTACCCACACCACATCCGACCTGTGCGCCGGCCTGCCCGACGTCCCCAAGACCACGGTGTACCGGCATGTCGGCCTGCTGGCCGAGGCGGGAGTTCTGGACGTCGTCGACGAGCAGCGTGTGCACGGTGCCGTCGAACGCCACTACCGGCTGCGTCGCGAGCGCGCGGGGATCGACGCCGGCATGGCCGCTTCGATGTCCCTGGACGAGCACCGTCATGGGTTCGCCGCAGCCATGGCCGCCCTGCACGCCGAGTTCAACGCCTACCTCGACCGGGACGGAGCCGACCCGACCGCCGACTCCGTCGGCTACCGGCAGGGCACCATCTGGCTCACCTCAGGCGAGCTCGCCGAGATGGTCGACGAGCTACGCGACGTCCTGGCCTCCAGGGCAGGCAACAAACCCGCGCCCGGCCGCAGCCCCCACCTTTTGAGCATCATCCTGTTCCCGACGGAGGAGCCACCTCAGCACGGGGCAGACCAGCAGGCCGACGACCATCACTGAGCCGGGGGGACCAGCCTGCGAACGAAAAGTCTCGCTCAGCGGCCCTCTGAGTGAACAGGGTGGGGCGACCGGCGCCGGCGAGGGCCTGGGGAACGGTGCCGAGCTCGGGACGACACGTGAATGTCGATCTTGCTCTTACTTGATGGGCGCGCCGTTGACCAGCGGCAGCGAAATCGAGGTGCCGGCCAGTGGCGCGCCGCAACGGATCGCCGAGCAGATCCGCCGGCGGGAGGCGATCGCCGCCATCGGCAGGGTGGTGCGGCGCGGGAGGGACGAGCGACCACAGCGGTGGCCGGGCGGCCGTACGCGTCCCGGTGTGGCTGTCTCGCGGTCACACGTCCCAGGTGACCGGGAGGCTCTTGACCCCGTAGATGTCGGCGGTCTCCGGGCGCAGGGCGACCTGTTCGGCCGGTACGGCCAGGC